>NZ_JBRJHH010000001.1:0-725258 GCF_053628915.1 Pseudoalteromonas sp. MBR-15 | reverse complement strand
GGCATTTGGGGGAAGTTGTTTGTTTTTTGGCGAAAGTATTATAACCAACCCAAATGCTGTTTGCTTTTTATACCGTAAAGATCAACACGTTCTAGGGATACACAATGAAAAAACTTCCTATCGCATTGGCGCTATGTGCTGCTTTCGTGTCTGCAAACACGCTTGCAGAAGTTCGCATAAATGGCTTTGCTTCAATTGTGGGGGGTAAAACTCTCGACGACGACACAACTTTATACGGCTACGATAACGATATCTCTTTTAAGAATGAGAGCATGTTTGCTTTGCAGCTTTCAGCTGATTTACAAGAGAAATTAAGCGCGACAGCACAAATTGTTGCCCGTGGCGATAACGACTTTGACGCTGAGTTTGAGTGGGCTTATTTAACCTATGAGTTTACCGACGAGCTGCAACTAAGCGCAGGTAAAATGCGTGCGCCGTTTTACCGCTACTCAGACTTTTTAGATGTGGGTTACACGTACCGCTGGGTTCGTCCACCGCAATCAGTGTATAACTTACCGTTTTCGACCTATGAAGGTTTAAGCTTATTGCACAATACCCAATTAGGCGATTGGGACTCTACCTTGCAAGTTATTTACGGCAGTTTCGATGGTGATATTGCGGTTGTATCTGTTAATGGCGACACTGAGTTAAACGACATTGCGGGTATTAACTGGACTCTAGCCTACGACTGGTTTAGCGCTCGCGCTGCCTACTTTGTTGCCGAAACAACCATTGATATTGCAAACGATACCGACGCAGGTATTGCACTTAATGGCTTAGAGCAAGCATTACGTGGTGCAGGCTTTGTTGATCAAGCCAATGATATTGCTGCAAATGAAGATGATGGCTCGTTCTTTGCGCTTGGTTTTTCGATTGATTACAACAACATTTTATTTGACGCTGAGTACACTGAGTTTGAAGTAGAAAACAGTGCGCTGGCGAAACAAACACAATATTACACGTCGGTTGGTTATCGAATGAATGAGTGGACCGTTCACTTAACTTACGAAAACAACGACGACAAACACGATAGTAATCGCTATAACGCGTTACCTGCTGTACCGCCATTAAACGCGGGTATTAACCAGGTATTAGAGGGCGTTAAAGCAAAAAGTAACGTTTACACCATTGGTACTCGTTATGACTTCCACCCGTCTGCCGCTTTAAAAGTTGACTTTAGTCGCTTTAAAGATGACATCACTGATACAGAAACTGATGTCGTTGCTGTTGCTGTTGATTTAGTTTTTTAATTGGAGTTCATAATGAAAAAATTACTATTAGCTACAGCGGTAACGCTTTTATCGAGCACCGCTTTTGCAGACGTTGCCGTGATTGTTAATCCGGCCAATGGCAATGCAATTGATGAAGGCACCATTAAAAAGATCTACCTTGGTAAAGCAAAGTCGTTCGACGATGGCACTAAAGTAAACCCTGTAAACCAAGATGGTAACAGCGTGAGCGATGAGTTTAACGACAAGGTGGTTGGTAAGTCGAGCAGCCAGCTTAATGCGTATTGGTCTAAGCTGGTTTTTACCGGTAAGGGCACGCCTCCTGAAAAGCTGGCGAATGATCAAGCCGTTATTGACTTTGTTGCCTCTAATAACGACGCGATTGGCTATATTGATGCTGCGAAAGTGACCGACAAAGTAAAAGTTGTTGCGACGTTTTAATCGGTATTTGTTTACGTAGTAAAAAGCCACTTCAATATGAAGTGGCTTTTTTAATTTTAGCGTGTCGTTTTTAGCTTATTCAACTTTAAATTTTGCTGTGGCGTCTAACAGTGAGTCAGACAGGTAATGTAAGTTTTTAGCAACATCGCGTACTGCCGAAAGCGAATCCATAGTCTCTTCGAACGACATGTGCATGTTAGACACATTTTCTACAACCATGCTGGCAACAGAGGTTTGCTCTTCGGTTGCGGCGGCAATTTGCGAGTTCATGCCGTTAATTTCTAAAATTTGCTCAGAGATTTTCTCAATCGATAGGCCTGTATTCTCTGCGGCTTCGGCGTTGTTCATTGCCATGTCGCGCGCTGAGTTCATTGCATTTACCGATTCACTGGCTGCGGTGGTAAGTGTTGAAAGCAGCTCTCTGATTTCATTTGTCGATTGCGATGTACGTGAAGCCAGTTCTCTTACTTCGTCGGCTACCACGGCAAAGCCTCGACCTTGCTCACCAGCGCGCGCGGCTTCAATTGCAGCATTCAGCGCTAATAAGTTGGTTTGCTCTGCAATTGAAGTTATCACGTTCAAAATTTGCGTTACGTTTTTAGTGTCGCTTGCCAATTGGTTGATTGTTGAGGCAGCTTGGTTTATTTCGTCGCTTAAGGTGCGCGACTCTATCACTGAGCGCTGAATTTGCGTGCGGCTTTGCTCTACTTCGCGCTCTGCTGTTTGCGCTGCTTCAGATGCACTTGCTGCAGAATGAGAGATGTCGGCCACGCTTTGGCGCATTTCTTCCATTGATTGCTTCACTATTTCTGCATCGGTCGTTTGTTTGGTTGTGGCTTTTTCGGCGCGTTCCATACCTTGTACTAATCGGGTTGAGTTTTCCATTAGCGGCTCGCACACTGCAATTACTTCAAGTACTGCGGCCTTTAATAGCTTTATAAAGGCATTAAAGTTAATGGATACATGACCAATTTCGTCTTTAGCATGCACAGCCAGCTGCGTGCTTAAAGAGCCTTTGCCATCTGCAAGTAAGCGTAAGTTGTCGGCAGCCGCACTTGCAGACGAGCCAATACCACGGGCAATCCAAATTGAGGTAATCACCAATAAAACTAACGATATAATCGACACAACGAGCATTAAATGCAATGCGTTGTCAGAACGCGCTTTAGTGGCTTGTACTAATTCAAAAAAGCGGTCATCAGCGCGCGCCTGAGCCCCTTTAAAACCGGTGAGTACGGCTTCATATAGCTTTGTTTTTTGCTGTGCCTGTTGCTGAATTTTACTAAAGTCGGCTGTGCCGTCGATCATGGAGCTGGCAATAGCAGAAGAGGTTTTTGCGTATTGTTGTAGTTTTTCTTTTGTTTCTGCGTTCACATAGCTGTTATTGATAGCAATAATATTTTGCAGGTTTTCGTTAATTACTTTGTACGTTTGTGCTGCGCTATCGACTAAGTCTGACTCGCCAAAGGTGACCGCTTGTGTGTATAGCTCATCGAGCTTTTCGAGTAAGGCCACATTTGCCGAGGTGAGTTTAACGACTTGATAAGATGACTTTTCTAGCTCATCAAGTGAGCCTCTATTATCGCTCATCGCGATATAGTTGGTTAGCACAATAATGACAAATGCAATGACTGCAATGCATGTTATGGCATGAATTTTTTTTGTAATACTTAGATTTTTAAATGAAATACCTGCAGACATTGAATCCACCTTTGCTGTCTTGTTACCTAGTATTATCGCCTGTTTTCCCTAAAGTATTAATTATATTTTCATTTTCAGACTTTATTCGTATAAATAAAGTGTAGTATCATCATGATATAGGCTTAACTTGTGTGATTTTTCTAGTATAGCAGTTATCTAAATAGACACGCTTTTTGGTGTCAGTATTTTTAGCTGTAATTCATTTATTTTCGCTAAGTTAGCAGATTATTTCGAACAGAAAACCGGTGTTAATTTTGGGGGAAAGGTTACATTTAGGGCAACAACACTAGGCCATGTTTATAAGGCATGCCCCTACTTTATACCCCCAGCCTTAACTTAAGGCTTGTAAAGTATGTTTGCTGGCTGTTTATTCGCTGCACACCTTACGTGTTAAGCAACTAACTAGCATAATAATCACGTTGAAACGAAAAAAGGCCCTTTCGGACCTTTATGTTACACGGGCATTACTGGGCGTTTTGCTTTGCAACTAACGCTTTTAAGCTGTTACCAGCAACAAACAACGACGCTGCAAACAACCCTATATCTTTTAATAAAAACTCACCCACAAAGCTCAATACAGGAAAACCGGCATCGCTCGTAATACCTGATAAAAACACCATCATGCTAATAGTAACTGTAAATAACGCCATGGATAACAGCCCACCAAGCACCGATAAAGCGGGGTTAATAAAGCGTGCGAAAAATAATAAGCCGATGATAATTTCAAGCGAGCCTAAAAAGTTTACCAGGCCTTGCTTTGAGAAAAGGGCATACATCCACGAAACCAGTGGGTTATTAGCTATCATGCCGTACATGCCCTCAGCCTGCCCCGCAGAAAACTTAATACCACCAAACCAAATATAGATGATACCGAGTGTAATGTAGATAAGCGGCACACCTGCTTTTTCTAGCTTTTCACCAAGGGCGTTAAACGTTGTTAATTGTGTATTCGTAAAAGCCATGACAGCTCTCCTTTATTTAACCTACTAGTAGGTAGGTTTACTAGGTAAAATTTTTTGAGTGCTGAACTAGGCCAGCATCTCAATCCATGCATCACACGTTTGATTAAACAAACCAGCATGATGCTCACTTCGGTTTAGCATAAGTGCGCCTTTTATTGCGCAACATATAATGACCGCTTGCTGATAAGCAGTAGATTTAAAATTAAACTCACCGTTATCAAGTCCGACTTGCAAAATATCACTGAGTATATTTAGCTCAAGATCAGCCATTTTTAATACCTGCTTTTGCAGCGGTTCGGCCATGAGTCGCAAGTCGGTTTGCATGGCGTAAATACCACACATTTGCCCATCGTTCGCACAACTTTGAAACACAGCAAAATAACCTTGTAAACGTGCTTTGGCTGATGGCAACGTTTTTAAGTGTGATTCTAGCTGCTTTAGCTGCTCGCATTTTAACTGACAAAACGCAATGCCCAAATCGGCTTTGGTTGCAAAATGATGGTGGATACTCGCTTTGCGAATATCGAGCTCTTTAGCAAGGTCTGCATAGCTAAAACCATGGAAACCATTGCTTTGAATAAGCGCATCGGCGTGTTGCAGTATGTTTGTATATGTCGTGTTCATGCTGAGGATATTACCTACCAGTAGGTAGGCTTGCAAGTTATTTTTTAATCAATGCGTAAAATAAATCATGCCTGAGTATAAAAAATACGGTGCGTTTAAGGCTAAAAGCCACGTTATTTCTAGCATGAGCACAGCAAGTAAGCTATTTTTAAAAACGACTTTTTAAGCTGCATGACGTTTTAAGTGCACTGTTAAAGGTTCACTGTGAGAAACATTTTTTTATCGATTGATCTGTTATCAGCAGCTTTATTATCAATTGTTCTTTTGTCAGTTTTTTATTGTCAGTGTGTTCTGCTAGTTAAAGGCTTGTAGCAATGTACTTAAGCGAGCCACACCACACAGAACTAAAAGATTACAACAACCTATGTAAAACAAAACAGACGAGAACATTGCACATTTACGAATTTACTAGCACTATTATATAAGAGAGTACTTAATAAATAGGTAAAAAATGCGCACTAACCAAACTAATTGCCAGCAAGTAAGCTGTAAACTGTGTGAAGACAACTTAGAACTAGGCTTTGACTTCACCATGGCTTTTCAACCTATTATTGACTGCTCCGCAAAGAATATTTTTGGTTACGAAGCTTTAGTGAGAGGCCCTAATAATGAGTCGGCTTATTCTGTTATTTCTCAGGTTAATGACGATAACCGTTACACATTTGACCAACTGTGCCGTGTTAAAGCCATTTCTCTTGCTGCAAAGCTAGCGTTACCGTCTATTTTAAGTATTAACTTTTTACCTAATGCGATTTATCAACCTGAGCGTTGTATTAAAACGACACTAGCAGCCGCCCAAAAATACAACTTTCCTGTTAAGCAAATAATGTTCGAGTTTACCGAAGTTGAACAAGTCGAAGACACCGCTCATATAAAACGCGTTGTTGAATATTATCAATCACTTGGATTTATTACTGCGACCGACGATTTTGGCTCTGGTTACTCAGGGTTAAATTTATTAGCCGATTTCCAAAGTAATATTATTAAGCTTGATATGGAGTTAGTTCGCGATATTCACCTTGATAAAGCACGCCAAACAATTGTTAGCCACTGTATTGCAATGTTCGAAGAGCTTAATATAACGCCTCTTGCCGAGGGCATTGAATGTATTGAAGAATACCAATGGCTGCGCAGTGCCGGCGTCAGTTTAATGCAAGGGTATTTATTTGCTCGCCCAGGATTTGAATGCCTACCAGAGGTCGATTTTAGTTTGTTGAACTAGCATAAGCTGCGAAATTCGAGCTACGAAATTCGAGCTGCGAGGTGCGAGGCACGAAATTCGAAATGCTAAAATCGTGATGCGAGGTACGAGGTGCGAGATACGAGGTGCGAGGTGCGAGGTGCGGACTAAATACGCGATGTAGAGCCATTGCTACCGATTGAACTTTTCGCACGAAATAAATTTCACGCCTACACTGTTTAAACTGTGTAGGGTGCAAATAGGGCAATAAAGTCTGTTTTATTAGCTCTAATCTTTCCTCGTTAGTATTCATATAAATTTAATAGCCTTCCGGTGGGTGGATCTGTATAATCCGCGGCCTATTATTTACCCTATTGCTTGTTTATTTTCGCAGTTTTGCACCATAACCCTGTCAGTATTTTTCTAGGAATAATTCGTTGATCTCAACCGCAAATATCACCATGCAATTTGGCGCAGAGCCGTTGTTCGAAAACATTTCAGCCAAATTTGGTAACGGTAACCGCTATGGTTTAATTGGCGCAAATGGTTGCGGCAAGTCAACCTTTATGAAAATTTTAAGTGGTGCACTTACCCCTTCTTCAGGCAATGTGTCGATTACGCCAGGCTTAAAAGTCGGTACGCTAAGCCAAGACCAATTTGCGTTTGAGCAATACACAGTGGTTGATGCGGTAATAATGGGCGATACAGAGCTTTGGAAAGTAAAGCAAGAGCGTGACCGCATTTACTCATTACCAGAAATGAGCGAAGAAGACGGCATGAAGGTCGCTGAGCTTGAAAGTATCTTTGCCGAAATGGATGGTTACACGGCAGAAAGCCGCGCTGAAGAAATTTTAATTCAAGCTGGTATTGAACAAGCGTTTCATTACGGGTTAATGGCCAATGTAGCACCGGGTTGGAAACTGCGTGTGTTATTAGCACAAGCGCTGTTTGCTAATCCTGATATTTTGCTTCTTGATGAGCCAACCAATAACTTAGACATTTACACCATTAACTGGTTAGCTAATGAGCTTAACCAACGTAAGTGTACGATGATTATTATTTCGCATGACCGTCACTTTTTAAACTCGGTTTGTACGCACATGGCCGACATTGATTATGGCGAACTGCGCATTTACCCGGGTAACTACGAAAAGTTTATTGAGGCATCTAGCCTTCAACGCGAACAATTACTGGCCGAAAATGCGAAGAAAAGCGCTGAAATCGATGAGCTTCAAGACTTTGTAAACCGCTTTGGCGCTAACGCCTCTAAAGCAAAGCAAGCGAGTTCGCGTGCTAAACGTATGGATAAAATTAAGCTAGATGAAGTTAAATCATCAAGCCGTATGAGCCCGTCTTTGTACTTTGACGAAGGCAAAAAAATGTACCGCCAAGCACTTGAACTCACTAAGTTAGGTCATGGCTTTGACGGCGAAACCTTATTCAGCGGCGGCGACTTATTACTTGAAGCGGGTGCAAAACTGGCTGTTATTGGTGAGAACGGCGTGGGTAAAACGACCTTTTTACGCTGCTTAGTGAACGAACTTCAAAGTAACGAAGGGGTTGTTAAATGGTCAGAAAATGCAAGCATTGGTTACTGCCCACAAGACAGCACTAAAGACTTTGATAACGACTTAACCCTATTCGACTGGATGTCGCAGTGGCGCACAGCCAAGCATAACGATTTAATGGTGCGTGGCATGCTAGGGCGTTTGTTATTTACCGCAGACGATGCCAACAAAAAGGCGCGCAACTGCTCTGGTGGTGAGAAAAACCGTTTGTTATTTGGTAAATTAATGATGCAAGACATTAATGTACTGGTAATGGATGAACCCACGAACCACATGGATATGGAAGCCATCGAAGCGCTTAACAATGCGTTAAAAGATTACGAAGGCACGCTTATTTTTGTGAGCCACGACCGTGAGTTTGTTTCGTCATTGGCAACCCGCATTATCGATATTAAGGACAAACAGATCATCGATTTTCAGGGCACATTTGACGAATATATGGACCATGTTGCACAACAAGAGTCATAACCCCTTTTTATACAGGTGAGCTATTTAGCTCACCTTTTTGTTTACGTTCAGTTACATAATACCTTTGACCTACTTACCCACTTTAGGTAATTTACATCTCCCTTACAAAACATAATAAATTTTTAGGATGTAAATGAAAAAGTTCCTTGGCGTATCGGCACTGACGCTTGCGCTCACGGCCTGTGGCGGCTCATCAACAGATAAAAAACCAGATGATAAAGTAGTACAAAATACCGCACCTACATTGTCTGGCTCATTAACAATAAATACAAAAGCACTTGAGCCTGCAACCTTAGTGGTTGATGTAAAAGATGAGCAAAACGATACAATCACTGCAACAATCATTGATAAGCCAGAATGGTTGAACCTCTCTAGCAAAAATAACCAAGTCACCTTTCAAATTGAACCCAGTTTGTTCGATATTGCGAACCATACATTTACGGTTGAGGTGTCGGATGGCAAAGCGACTAATCAGTATACGCTCATTGTGAATGTCGCTGAAAATCGCGAAGCATGGCAATCTATAACGTTAAGCGATGACGATATAATCGGTAATTGGCACACTAAGGATGCGAGCATTCAACTCATTTTTGCCTCGAAAGATAGCGGCGTTCTATCACACAATGGTGAGCTAAGTGCTTTTAAATGGTCAAATCCTGACGTGGTAGCGTTAAACACACACGCTATTGACTGTGTTTTGGACTGTTCTCAAAAAGCATTGATTGAAATTGATGTTTTGGCTAAGCGTGATGATGCACTGCGTGTTGAGTTTTTTAATGTATCTGAAGACAAAGGCGACGTAGTTACTTTGTATAAAACACAGCCTGAATTACGCTCACACTATTATGTTGATACCCGTGTGAGTACATTTCACACTGTAAATCATTTGAATACAGAAGCAGAAGAAAGCTACTTTGAGTTTGTGTTAGCCAGCTCAGTGCCGACTCCCTCAGGAAAAACACTATTCCAACCTTATGCCGACTTTTCGGCGATGCTTAATGGCACACAACTTACAATTACTAGCGACACGCTTGTTAATACGTATAACACGTCGCAATTACACAAAGATGGCTACGAGTTTAATGTTGCATTTGACTTAAACTTAATAGATGCAGAAATTATTGCGCAATTTGATGACTTTTTGGTCGTAAAAGTAAGCCACAATTTAACTTATCACGATGAAATAACCCCAAGCCAAATTGCTGAGTCAGCAGAGCTTGTTGCCGCAATGCAAACGCAAACATCGATCGGCACATTTCGCCGTATTACACCAACCGCAGTACCCAACCTTGAAATTGGCACACGTTATACAGGCCGTTTAGATAATAAGATTGCAGACACTGGCGAGGGTTTAACATTACGCTATGTGCCTACACACTTTGCTATAACAGCTGCTAACCAAGCGACTGTCACGTTTAACACACCAAAAAACGACGATTCATTTAAGTGGCATTACACCTTAGATAATAATGGCGAAACCATAAAGTTAACAGGCAATGGCTCAGATACATCATTGCAATTTTTTACAATGCACACAGGTAAAATGCTTTATGCGCTTGAACGTAATAAAGAAGAGCGCCAAGCACGCCTAGCCTACGAGCTATTAGAAGTCATAGACGAAACCAATATCACATTAGCTGATTACAAAGAGGTATTCAGCTACTTACGCCAAGACTTTATCATCGGAAATAATAAAGTATTTTGGTTTATTAACGACGATGGAAAGGGCAGCTACTATTTCAACTCTAGTTTTGGGGAAACAGACGCTGCTTATTTCACACCAAACGCATACTGGCAACTCGAAAGCGACAATAGCATTACGTTTGCATTAATGTCTTTGTGTCCAAACGCTGATGAGTTTGTAAGCTGTAAAAACGAAATATTAGCCAATGAAACTGGCAGTTATTTGTCATTAGCTAACTTTAAAATGCTTTATAAAGACGGTGATAAATACATTTTCGACCGCTTAATATGGCAACGTTTATATGATTACAGCGATCAAGTTTATAAAGAAAACGTATATCAACATAGTTATTGGATGGGTCAGCAATAAGCAAAGAGGTTTAGGTTTTTGTTTTTAACCTGCGCGCGTCAATTGTTTCATGATGTGGTTACACACTATGGCGCGATGGCGCGCGAAATAAATTTCACGCCTACAAGTACGGGTTACGAGGTGCGAGATGCGAGTTTCGAGCTACGAGGTGCGAGATAAGAGCTACGAGGTGCGAGCTTAGAGGTGCGAGATAAGAGCTACGAGGTGCGAGCTTAGAGGTGCGAGGTGCGAGCTTAGAGATGAGAGCTTAGCGCTGAATACGCATTATAAAATCGTAAAAAAGCGCGCGAGATAAGTTTCATGGCTGCATTGCGCGGTATTTTTTCGTGGTATTTATATTATAAATTTAAAGCAGGAATGATACGCTGGAGACACTTTTTTAAAAAATGGTGGGAAAGGATAATGGTATTATTACGCGTAATATTAATCTCAGCAGTAGCGCTGTTTAACGTAAGTTCGGTGCTAGCAAATAATGAAAAACTCAGTTACGACGCTGAGTTGAGTTCGTACTCGTACGACTACCCTGTTAAGTTTTTTAACCTGTCTTCTCAACAATCTTCTTTAAAAATGGCTTACTCGTATTTAAAACCTAAGGATGATAAGCCTACCGTTGTGCTTATGCATGGTAAAAACTTTAATGGTCATTACTGGACATCGACAGCGAAGTATTTAAATGAAGCGGGCTATGGTGTTTTAATCCCCGATCAAATTGGTTTTGGTAAGTCATCAAAGCCTAAAGATTATCAGTTTTCGTTCCCTGCCCTTGCCAATAATACGCATCAATTAATTACCTCGTTAGGTATAAAACGCCCAATTGTTTTGGGGCACTCTATGGGTGGAATGCTGGCAAGCCGCTATGCATTAATGTTTCCTGAGCAAGTGCGAAAACTTATTTTATTGAACCCGATTGGGCTTGAAAACTACCTTAGCTATGTTCAATACAAAGACACTGATTTTTTCTATGACCTTGAGCTTGGTAAAACACCCGAAAAGATCATTGCCTATCAAAAACAAAACTATTATGACGGGAAATGGAATCAACACTATGAGCAACTTACGCACTTTTTGAGTGGCCAAATTCAGGGGCCTGATCATGAGTTAATGGCATGGGTTAATGCTAAAACCTATGACATGATTTTTACTCAGCCGGTTATTACTGAGTTCGACCAATTTAAAATGCCTGTTGCTTTAATTATTGGTACTCGCGATAGAACAGGTCCTGGCCGTAACTGGAAAAAGCCGGGTGTAGAATACCAACTTGGTCGCTATGACAAGCTAGGTAAAACGGCCGCTAATATCATTCCTACTGCACACTTAATTGAACTAAAAGACATTGGTCACTTGCCTCATATTGAAAATTTTGAGCTATTTAAAAAGGCGATGAATAAAGCGTTAGCCTTTAAAGAATAACGCTCATAATGTGCGTATTTTTGATAAGCAAGCGATGCTTACGCTTTAATAATATTGCTATAAAAAAGGCTACAGCAATGCTGTAGCCTTTTGATATTTATTAACTTAAATTATAGATCAAAACGGTCGGCGTTCATTACTTTCACCCATGCGTCGACAAAGTCGTGTACAAAACGTGCTTTGTTATCGTCTTGTGCATAAAACTCGGCGTATGCGCGTAAGATTGAGTTTGAACCAAAGACTAAATCAACCCGTGTTGCAGTCCATTTAGTAACGCCTGTGCTGCGCTCAATTATGTCGTAATAACCTTTGCCTAGTGGTTTCCACGTGAAGGCCATGTCGGTTAGGTTTACGAAAAAGTCGGTGCTGAGTGTGCCTACGTTATCGGTGAATACACCGTGCAAAGTCCCCTCATAATTAGTGCCAAGTACACGCATACCACCCACAAGTGCAGTCATTTCTGGTGCCGTTAAGCCCATTAATTGCGTGCGCCCTAACATGAGCTCTTCTGCTGATACTGCATACTCTTCTTTAAGCCAGTTACGGAAACCATCGTGTATTGGCTCAAGCACGTCGAACGACTCGGCGTCGGTCATGTCGTCAGTTGCATCACCTCGCCCTGGTGCAAATGGTACGGTTACATCGACCCCTGCAGCTTTTGCTGCTTGTTCTATTGCTGCACTGCCACCTAGCACGATTAAATCGGCAAGGCTTACTGGCTTGCTTAAATCTGCTTGAACCGACTCGAGCGCGCTAAGTACGTTGGCTAAACGTTTTGGCTCGTTGCCTTGCCAATCTTTTTGCGGTGCTAGGCGAATACGTGCTCCGTTTGCGCCACCTCGGTGATCTGAACAACGATAGGTGCGGGCACTATCCCACGCGGTAGTAATGAGATCGGCTTGGCTTACACCACAATTCAGTAACTTGGTTTTAAGCTCGCTAATTTCGCTGTCTGTTAGCGTGTAATCGACCGCTGGGATCGGATCTTGCCAGATCAGATCTTCGTTCGGTACATCGGCCCCTAAATAACGAGACTTAGGCCCTAAATCACGGTGCGTTAACTTAAACCATGCACGCGCAAACACATCGCTGAAGTATTCAAAGTCGTCGTTAAAACGCTCGATGATCTTGCGATACGTTGGGTCCATTTTCATCGCCATATCGGCGTCGGTCATAATTGGGTTTAAACGAATAGAGGGATCTTCAACATCAACCGGTTTGTCTTCTTCTTTAATGTTAATAGGTTCCCACTGCCACGCACCTGCTGGGCTCTTTTTAAGTTCCCAGTCGTAGTTAAGTAGCAAATAACAATACCCGTTATCCCACTTAGTTGGGTGCGTTGTCCATGCGCCTTCGATACCCGATGTCATGGTATCGCGGCCAATGCCACGCGAGGTATGGTTGTTCCACCCTAAGCCTTGTTCATATACATCAGCGGCTTCTGGCTCTGGACCTACATTTGCTTCGCTGCCATTACCATGCGTTTTACCCACCGTGTGACCACCGACGGTAAGCGCTGCGGTTTCTTCGTCGTTCATTGCCATACGAGCGAATGTTTCGCGCACTTGCTCTGCCGTTTTAAGTGGATCGGGGTTACCGTTTACACCCTCTGGGTTTACGTAAATTAAGCCCATTTGTACCGCGGCCAATGGGTTTTCCATGGTGTTTGGTTTTTCTACATTGCTGTAACGTTCATCACTCGGAGCGAGCCATTCTTTTTCGGCTCCCCAGTAGATGTCTTTCTCTGGATGCCAAATATCTTCGCGGCCGCCGGCAAAACCAAAGGTTTTTAAGCCCATTGATTCGTACGCCATGTTACCGGCTAGAATCATTAAATCTGCCCAAGATAATTTGTTACCGTATTTTTTCTTAATAGGCCAAAGTAAGCGGCGTGCTTTGTCTAGGTTGGCGTTATCGGGCCATGAATTTAAAGGTGCAAAACGTTGGTTACCTGTGCCACCGCCACCACGACCATCTTCTAAACGATACGAACCAGCAGAGTGCCATGCCATGCGGATCATTAAGCCACCATAATGGCCCCAATCAGCTGGCCACCACGGTTGGCTTTCGGTCATGAGGTTTTTTAAATCGGTTTTTACAGCTTCAAGGTCGAGAGATTTAAATGCTTCGGCATAATTAAAGTCTTTGCCGTATGGGCTTGTTTTGCTGTCGTGTTGATGAAGAATGTCGAAGTTTAGCGCGTTAGGCCACCAATTTGTGTTTGATTGAGCGGTGACCGTGTTACTACCATGCATTACCGGGCATTGACCCGTTTTTCCATTACTCATTTTTTGCTCCTTATAAGCTAAAATGTGACGAAATATTTTAAATCTCAATTAAATGCAGTTTCGCCATAAAAGGGATTTTCTGTTAGTTATGAATCACTAATCAGTTAGAAGTTCCCGTTATTTAGAACTATAGGAGTTGTATAAAAATAATGCCAGACCCCAAACGCGACTTTAAATCGATTGCTCTGATAGAAAAATCTGATTTGTGTTAAAAGCGAAAGTCGACCATTTTAAAAGGGTATTAATTAACAGTGAGTCCCATATGAAAACCATTAATCCTGATGTTGCTAAACAATTAAGTATTAACTTTTTCATCGCCAATTTGCCACTATTGGTATTAACGGGGATCATCGCTGCCTCTATCGCAGGACTGGCTTTTAGAAGCCCATTGCTATTTTGGCTGGTGCTTATTGTTACGCCATTCAGTATTAATTATTTATATTCAAAAAAACGTATCAAACAATTTTGTAAAGACAACCGCTGCGATGATGTGTCGTGTCTTGGTAAACACACTGATTAAATTTTAATTTTATTACCCTGTCACCAGATTATTTTCACTCCATTTAGTCTATTTTTTAGTTAGTTAGGCTATTTTCATCGGTAATTTAAAGGTTACAGCAACACCTTGGTCTAGCTCGCTCGCTATACTTACCTCGCCTTGCAATGCTTGGGTTGCAAGGTTATAAACAATTGACATACCAAGCCCACTGCCTCCTGTACCACGTTTGGTGGTGAAAAAGGGTTCAAACACTTTATGTATTACCTCTGCGCTCATGCCGTGACCGTTATCTTTATAGCACAGTGTGTATGTGTCGTTTTCGTGGTTAACGGTCACTACTATATCAATGTGATTTTGCTGACGGCCCGTAAACCCATGCACACAACTATTATTCACCAAGTTTAATATTATTTGACTTAAAGCCCCGGGCACGGTGATCAGATTAAGATCATCGTCGCACTTTATGGTCACTGTAACGTTATGACCGCGGGTCAGCGGCATTAAACTGTGCACTATGTTTTCGAGGTAATGCTTAATGTTTGTTTCAAGTAAGTTAAGTGAAGACTGATCAACGGCGGTCTGTTTAAAGTCACTAATCAGCTTTGCAGCGCGCTCAAGGTTAGTGAAAGATATTTTAAAGCATTCATTTAAATGGTTCATACCATCAATAAGCGCAGCCTTTGTTAAGGTGTTTGACTGGACAAGCTTATCGAGTTCGGTGAGTTTATCTTTTGCAGAGCTATTTGCCGTGACGGCGATGCCAATAGGCGTATTAACCTCATGCGCAATGCCGGCAACAAGATTACCTAGCGATGCCATTTTTTCGGATTCTATGAGTTTTTCTTGGGTGTCTGTAAGCTCTGTTAAGGTTTTTTCGAGTGTACGAGTTCGTTCTGCAACCCGTTGCTCTAATAGTTGATTTGAGCGCTCTAGTTCAGCGTTGATGCGTTCATTTTCTTGCGCCGATAGCGCTCGACCATATAAATCGGCTAATGCCCCGATAAATGAACACTCATCTTCTGACCATTGCCGTTGTCCGCCAATGTGTTCACAACAAAAAATACCTATCATTTTGCCTTTATAACGAATGGGAGCATCAAGCATCGCACCAATATTGAGGGGAGCAAGGTAACTTTCGCTAAATTCCGATGTTGCAGGGTCTGTGTGAGCATCAACAGCGGTAATCGTGCGCTGGGTATCGAGGGCTTTAAAATAAGCAGGATAAGCATCACGAGGCAATACGATCATTTGGATCTCTTTGCCGTTTTCTCTGTCGAGTAGCAAACGACATTCAATCGCGGTGTTTTCTTTATTTAGTAACCATATTCCTGCCCGACCAATTTCAAGGCCATCAAGTACAGCATTTAGAATTAAGCGTTCAGCTAATTCAACATTACCACTATCAAGATCCGAAGACATTGATACGCCGTAAAGCAGTTGGACTAGTTGTTGGCGCATTACACTCACCTTTTAGTTGCAGGACACCTTAAGTCTAGACGAACATAGAAAATCTGAGATATCAAAAATTACTTTTTAGAAACTCTTTTAGTATTAAGTAGTTGTTCAGATTAAAGTGGCTATATTGTACCTAACTCCTGTTGATACCCCCTACAACGTTATGTTGTTTAAGCAGTTTGACCAGCTCTATTTTGAGCTGGTTTTTTTTTGCCTAGTCCACACAGGCCTCGCATGTTAAAGTTACTTTAGAATTCACTAAACAATGAATATGTCATGCGTTATACCTTAATTTTATTCACCTTTTTAATGAGCTTTAGTCACTTTGCCAAGGCTCAAACAGCACAAGAAAACAGCCCTGCCTTAACCGAAGCAGAGCAACAACAGGCACTCGATAAACTGCAAGAGCCTATGTATAAGCCTTTGTTAGAGCGCTATATTCTTGATGAGCTTAAAGCGGTACGCCAAGATCAACAAAAGCTGCGTGAAGATGTAACAAAACAAGTTACTCATACCCAGTTAGATACTGCCGACCGTGCATTAACTTATACCACCGACACCATTAACAATGTGTTTTTCATTATTACTATTACGGCATCTATTTTAGTGTTAGTTGGTTGGAACTCATTACGCGATGTAAAAAATAAAGTAGAAGACATTGTAAATACGCGAGTGAGTGCAATTACTAAAGAATACGAAGAACGCTTAAAAGTACTAGAAGAAAAGCTACGAGAGCGCTCTGAAGAAATTTTAACGAACCAGAAAAAAATCTCGATCACCAACGAAGTACACTCTCTGTGGATGCGTGCGAATTTAGAAAGTGATGTGGCTAACAAGATTGAAATTTTTGATGAGATTTTAAAACGTAAACCTGAAGATGTAGAAGCAATCGCGTATAAAGCCGATGCACTATTAGAAATTAATCAAACAGGTGAAGCGATTGAATTGTGTAATCAAGCGCTCGAAATGGACAGTGACTATGGGTATGCCTATTGGCAACGTGCCTGTGCTTACGCGCTGTTACACAAACATGCTGATGCGATGGCTGATATTCGTATGGCCCTTGAATACTCGCCAAACTTGCGTAATGAGTTATTACACGAAAGTGCATTTGCAAGCTTACACGATAACGAAAGCTTTAATTCGTTATTAAATGAAACGGCTTAAGCAGGTTCGAGGTTCGAGCAAAGAGGTTCGAGCAAAGAGGTTCGAGTAGCGAGGTTCGAGCAGCGCGATTCACTTTTATACTAAATAAATTTTACGCCTACCATTCAACAAAAAAGAGCAGCTCAGCTGCTCTTTTTTACTTAACGGAAGAATAACACCTTGGTTATTTTGCCATTCTCAATTTGGTAACTGGTCACAAACTCAGAACGTTTATCCACTACGTTAGGGTCTTGTGTGCAGGTTTCTGATAATTCGTGATCAATAACAATGTTGCCAAGCACAATACGTTTGATAGGCGATGACTTAATACACTTCAATTTTTTAAACATAATGCCGTAACGCGCAATCAGTTTTTCCTTGCCTGTGAACATTAACTCATTAGGAAACGCATAAAACTCAACATTCTCATCGTACATTTTAATAAATGCTTCAATATTACGCGCATTATAAGCCGCTATCACTTGCTCAATAACCGCCATAGACTCGCGAGATTGACGCGCTTTCTCTTGCTGTTTAGCCGTTAACGCTTCTTTAGCTTGATTAACTGCTTTTTCGGCCTCTGCGACAGCTTCTTGCTTTGCTTGTGCTGTTTTTGGTTTTTCTGCTGGTACTGGCGTTTGTGTACCAAGCACTTTGCTGTCATCAACCTGAGCTGCTGCTTTTTGTTCTTCAGCAACAACTTTAGGTTGCGCTGTTTCTGTTGTTACAGGCTCTTGCGGGTTATTAACGGCTTGCTCTGTTGTCGTTTGCTGGTCTGTCTTTAAGGCGCGGGTGTCTGTGTGGGTTGCTGTTGTGTTGCCTTCAATAAATTCTAAGGCTGGCACTGATTTTTCTGTTTTTTGCTCGCTTTTCGTTTCTTGTTCAGCTTTTGTTTGTGGCTCGGCTTTTTGGGCAGTTTCGTCACTTGCAATAGACTGCCATGTGAATAATAAACTAATTGCAAAAAATAACGGTTTCATACTTTTCCTAAATGCATCATTCCTGATTTGAGGCGCTAAAGTAGCAAATTCTCGCTGTTAGGCATAGTCTTTTACCAATACTGCTCAACGGTTATCTGCCCAGGCTCGCGGCGACGGTTGCGACTAAAGCCAAGCTCTAACAAAATTGCCGTGGTGTCTTTTACCATTTCGGGGTTACCGCAAATCATAAATTGAGCCGTGTCTGGATTAACGTGTTTGCCAGTGACCTCAAATAAACGATGATCTTTTATAACGTCAGTGATCCGGCCATTAAACCCGACCGATGCTGACTCTCTGCTGACTACGGGCGAATAGTGAAGATTAGGGTTTTGCTTTTGCAAAGCGGCAATGCGCTGTTGATAGCTTAGGTCTTCGTTTAAACGCACACCATGCACTAAATGCACGTGCTCAAACTTTTGCCACACATCGCCTTGCTCTAAAATTGAAATAAATGGCCCAAGCGCGGTGCCCGTACTAAGCATATACAGTTGCTCGCTACTCGGTACTTCGTCCAGTGTAAAAAAGCCCGTAGCGCGGCGTTCAATGGTCACCGAATCCCCCGGTTTTAATTGCGCTAACTGCTGAGACAGTTGACCGTCTTCAACATTTATTAAATAAAACTCAAGATCAGGGTTGTCTGGTGCATTCACATACGAATAAGCGCGTGCTACCCGTTTATCACCCACTTGCATTGCTAATTTAGTAAACTGGCCCGCAGTAAATGGCTCTACATCTGCATTTACAATTAAGCTAAATAGCGTATCAGTCCACCACTTAACCTCTTTAACATTCGCCTCAATCCAATTAGACATACGCACCCTCAAGTTATGTTTCTTTATTAAAGGTGGCAAGAATTGGTAGTGGTGTCAATGGGCATAGTAAGAAGTTTTAAAATACGCGATACGAAAAAGATAATACACGTTAATAGGCTAGGTAAACTCGCTGCGACCGTTTCACAGCTGACTAGTTTTTGTTGATTATTTGCTGGCTATCCCTTTTAAATTAATACATTACACACGCATAAAAAAAGCCGCATAAATGCGGCTTTGAGGTTAGTCTCACTTCACTTTGGGCGTGTCTCCAAATTTCAGTGAATACGTTACCAAGGAACTTTTTTAATGTAATTAAATTGATTCTAAAGCAATTTTAACCATTTCGTTAAAGGTGCTTTGACGCTCTTCACTCGGCGTTGCTTCTCCGGTGATCACGTGATCACTTACGGTAAATAGTGCCATAGCTTTTGCGCCATACTCGGCTGCTACGCCGTACATGCCTGCTGTTTCCATATCAACGGCGAGTACGCCTAGTTTGTCGAGCTCTTGATAGAATGTGTTATCTGCTTGGTAGAATGTATCTGTTGTGAATACATTACCTACTTTTGCTTCGATACCTAGCTCTTTCGCAGCGTTTACGCCATTAAGTAGTAAACCAAAATCAGCAATAGCGGCAAAATCGTAACCACGCACACGTGCACGGTTTACGTTTGAGTCAGTGCTTGCACCTTGTGCAAAGATAACGTCGCGAATTTTAATATCGCTACCAATACCGCCACAGGTACCAATTCGAATTAGATTTTTAACGCCATAACTAACAATCAATTCACGGGCATAAATTGACATCGATGGAATACCCATCCCAGAACCCATAATACTCACTGGCTTACCTTTGTAGGTACCGGTAAAGCCATACATATTACGAACGCCTGTTACTTGTTTTGCGTCATCTAAAAAGTTTTCAGCAATGTACTGCGCGCGCAGTGGATCACCCGGCATTAATACCGTTTCTGCAAATTCGCCTACATTGGCACTGATATGAGGAGTACTCATTATTGGTTTCCTTTTTTGTTCGCTAATAGCTCATCTTTAAAGCCATCACCGTATTCAAGTGCAGGCAGATTAAACCACTGGGCAAGGGTTTGACCTATGTCTGCAAAGCTAGCTCTTTCACCAAGCGGGGTGTTTGTCATTCCCGGTTGGTAGGCAAGTACTGGCACATATTCACGTGTGTGGTCAGTACCCGCTGCGGTTGGATCACAACCGTGATCAGCGGTAATGATAAGTACATCATCACTCTGTAGCTGATTTAAAATAGTCGGTAAGTAATCATCAAACTCTTTTAACGCTGTGGCATAACCCACTGCATTACGGCGATGACCGTACTTTTCATCAAAATCAACTAAGTTTGTAAAAATCAAACTATGGTCCGGAGCCGATGCTATCACTTCTGAGGTTTTCTCAAGTAGGTTCATCAGGCCCGGCGCTTTGTGTTTTTGGGTAATGCCTTGGTGTGCATAGATATCGGCAATTTTGCCAATACTGATCACTTCACCGCCGTCTTGCGATAATTTATCAAGCAAGGTTGGCGACGGTGGTAACACCGAATAATCACGACGATTACCTGTGCGGGCAAAATCATCGCGGTTAGAACCCAAAAATGGCCGCGCAATCACTCTTCCTATGTTCATTTCATCAAGCAGCGCCCGTGCGATTTCGCAAACCTGATAAAGTTTCTCCAGTCCAAATGATTCTTCGTGCGCGGCTATTTGAAACACGCTATCAACTGAGGTGTAGCAAATCGGCATGCCGGTTTTCATATGCTCTTCACCCAGTTGTTCTAAAATGGTGGTTCCTGAGGCATAACAGTTACCTAATATGCCAGGAATACCCGAACGAGCAATTAGCTCGTCAACAAATTCTTGCGGAAAACACGGCTGTGTATTAGGGAAATAACCCCAATCAAATAACACAGGAACGCCCGCCATTTCCCAATGGCCAGACGGTGTATCTTTACCGCTTGATAACTCTTTAGCATAACCCCACGCACCTGTTGGCGCTTGACGGTCACTGACTAAACAAGGCTCTTTACCTGCAGCTTCACATGCATCGGCTAACCCTAAACGCGTTAAATTAGGCAACGCTAAATGCTCACCCGTTTCGTCTGCATAGGCTTTCAATAGATGAGCAAAGGTATTCGCGCCTACATCACCAAACTTCTCTGCGTCAGGTGCTGCGCCAATTCCTAGGCTATCTGCCATTAAGATGATTGCTCTTGCCATGGGTACCTCGTTATCAATGTGTGAATACTTTATATGCTCTTTGAATTTTTGGTACAGGACATAAGTCCTGTTTCATTAAACGGAAACATTATAAATTTGCGTCCTTAAGCGAAGCAAAAGAGATTAATCGTGTCTTTTTTGCTATTGTGATCTACCTAACAATGTTTCCTTCTGTGTGGGCGAGAACTTTAGTGACACGAACAATTATAGCTATTGCTGGCGCATCTGCGTCGGGCAAGTCTCTTTTTAGCAAGACAATTTATAACGAATTAGTCAGTGAGCTTGAACCGGGCGCGATCGCAGTGATCGAAGAAGATGCTTATTACAAGGACCAGTCGCATTTACCGTTCGACCATCGAACGCAAACTAATTACGACCATCCTGATGCTTTCGAGCATGAACTTTTACATGAGCACTTGCTTCAATTACGCGCTGGTAACTCTGTAGAAGTACCTACTTACGATTATGCAATGCATACACGCAGTGATGAAACACGTCGTGTTGCACCTGCAAAAGTGCTCATAGTCGAAGGTATTTTATTATTGAGTGATCCGGCACTTCGAAAAGAATTTGATATTAAGGTGTTCATTGATACACCGTTAGATATCTGCCTTATGCGCCGTATGCAACGAGATATGGAGCAGCGTGGCAGAACATTACAGTCCGTTGTTGAACAATATCAAGCGACAGTGCGACCTATGTTTTATCAGTTTATTGAGCCATCAAAGCACAAGGCTGATTTAGTGGTCACACGCGGCGGTATGAATCGCGTTGCGATTGATATAATTAAAAGTAAAATAAAATATTTACTGCAACAATAACAACGGGAAACAGTCAGTATGACAACATTTATGAGCTTAGTAGGCATTGTTGTGCTACTAGCCATTGCATTTGCGGCGTCAACAAACCGTAAAGCAATAAATTTAAGAACAGTCGGCATTGCCTTCTTGCTACAAGTATTAATTGGTGGCTTTGTCTTGTTCTTTGAAGTGGGTAAAAACTTACTGGCAAGTATGTCTAAAGCCGTTTCTTCAGTCATTGGCTATGCAAATGACGGGATCAGCTTTTTATTTGGCTCACTCGCATCGCAAGATACCTTAGGGTTTATTTTTGCGATTCAAGTATTGCCCGTTATTGTGTTCTTCTCAGCGCTGGTCGCTGTGTTGTACCACATAGGGGTGATGGATTGGATAATTAAAATTCTTGGCGGTGGTTTACAAAAACTATTGAAAACCTCGCGTCCAGAATCGCTTTCTGCAACCGCCAATATTTTCGTTGGCCAAACAGAGGCACCACTAATTGTTAAACCGTTTATTGCCAGTATGACTAAGTCAGAGCTGTTTGCAGTAATGGTGGGTGGCCTAGCAACCGTAGCAGGTTCTGTTATGGCGGGTTATGTGACAATTGGTGTAGAGCTCAAATACTTAATTGCGGCCAGCTTTATGGCTGCACCGGGTGGTTTCTTAATGGCAAAAATGATTGTGCCAGAGACTGAGACCCCTAAAGAAGATTTAGCCGATTTAGACGTGCAAGAAGAAAAGCCCGTTAATGTCATCGATGCTGCGGCGTCAGGTGCCGCAAACGGGATGCATTTAGCGCTCAATGTGGGTGCAATGTTACTTGCTTTTGTGGCGCTTATTGCACTTCTAAATGGTTTATTAGGCGGTATTGGTGGTTGGTTTGATCACCCAACATTAACGCTACAAGAAATTTTAGGTTATGTATTTGCCCCAGTTGCCTGGTTATTAGGTGTACCGTGGAGCGAAGCCGTAATCGCAGGCAGTTTTATAGGTCAAAAGGTTGTAGTTAACGAATTCGTTGCTTACCTCGACTTTATAAATTATCGCGATACGTTAAGTGCGCACACACAAGCGATTGTCACATTCGCGTTATGTGGGTTTGCTAACTTATCATCGATAGCAATTTTACTAGGTGGATTAGGCGGTATGGCGCCTGGTCGGCGAAAGGATATCGCACGCTTAGGGCTCAGAGCAGTGTTAGCAGGATCTATGGCTAACCTAATGAGCGCAGCAATTGCAGGTTTTTTCCTCTCGCTAGCTTAGAAACTTAATGAGATGAGCCGTAGTTGCAAAACAATAGGATAGGACTTTAAGGGGTTAAAGGTCTATCTGACTTGAACGATACTTCACCAAGGGCCGAAAGGCCCTTTTATCGTTTTTATGTGCTAATATTTATTTACTAAGTCTTTTTAAGTACATAAATGAAATCTTCTCTACTTATATCTTTATTCTTATGTATGAGTTGGTCTGTATTCGCCGCACCATCACTCACGGTCGTGACTGAGCTCTCTCCTCCTAATCAAACGCTCATCAACAATCAGGTTACGGGTGTAAGCACTGAGTTAGTGAAAGCTATTTTTGACAAAGCTGACTTACAAGCAAATATTGAACTTTACCCTTGGGCACGTGCCTTTAATATGGCGCAAAAAAAACCTAATACCTTTATTTACAGCATTGCAAAAACGCCTGAGCGATTAAATCAATTTGAATGGATTGGTGAAGTAGCGACGTACCATATGGGGTTTGTTAAACTCACCTCCCGTAAAGACATTAAAATCAGCTCAAACGAACAAGCAAAACGCTATAAAATAGCGGTACAACGTGATGATCTTGCTGCGAAGCAATTGACCGAGCGTGGCTATATTCTGGTCTATACGACGGATATTACAAAGTCGTATCAGTTATTAATTTCGGGTAAAGTTGATTTAATTATCGATGATAAAAACTATCTTACTGCGATGGCCGATCAACTGGCACAGGATGAGTCACGTTTTACCTTTGTTCATGCCATCGATTTTTTAAGCATGAATGGCTATTTAGCTGCCAATAAACACACCAATCCACGCTACATAATGGCCTTAAAAGCCGCATTCAATGAAGTATCAAAAACGCAACGGTATAAAGAAATAATGATGCTTAACAAGCAACATTAATTATTGGGTGGGGCGTACTTAGCAATATATTTATCAAGTAGCCCTTGGCGACTTAACTTGTTGTAGCTCGCTTGCAAACGCTCAACAAACTCTTGAGGCATGTTTTTGTTAAGCGCCAAAAAGTTACCCACTGTTTCATTTATTGGCAACTCAATAAGTTTTACCACTTCTTTTCCAACATAACCATATTGCGTAAGCTGGTAATGAAATGACAACTCAGAGCCAATTATCAAGTCGAGTTTATTTTTGAAAAAGAGGTTGATGCACTCATAATGATGGCCGAATTTGAGTAAGTTTTTATTATTTTCGAAGCCAATACTTTCGACAAATTTTTCGTAAATGCCATCTCGTACAACACCTAAGGTGTAGTCTTTCACTTCTGATAAGTCACGGGGATTAACATGGGTATTCGATTTTAAGCGGTAAAAGTAATTACGCGATGATGCCAATGGCCCAACCCACTTAAACAATGCTTCACGCTCGCTAATACGCGCAGCTGATATAAGCCCAGACATAGGATGCTGCTGTGCTAAATGGTAGGATCTTGCCCAGGGTAATAGTTCGAAGTGACACTCAATGCCTGCATCAATGCACATTGCACTTACAAACTCGAGATTAATGCCTTCTAAGTGCCCTTTATTAGAAAAGTTATATGGCGGAAACTGCTCAGTGTAAATCGTGAGCGTTTGTTTTGCTAACGCGACAGGGGTAAAACATAGGCATACTAATATTAAATATTTTAAAATAGCTAATGCACTCAGATAAAATTACTGCATTAAATATAGGAATATTCATCATGCCAGTCAATTTTTAGGCATTAAAAAAGCAAGCCGTAGCTTGCTTCTTTTTAACTTTTACTTTTCAGTAAAAATTATAACGGAGTGATGTTATCCGCTTGAGGACCTTTTTGACCTTGTGAAAGAGTGAACTCTACACGTTGGCCTTCAGCTAAAGTTTTGAAACCGTCGCTTTTGATAGCGCTGAAGTGTGCAAACACGTCTGGGCCATTTTCTTGCTCGATGAAACCAAAACCTTTAGACTCGTTAAACCACTTAACTGTACCTGATACGATGTTAGACATAGTATTATTCCTGATATTAAAAAATTAAAAATGCCCATGTGGGCGGGTGTAGCAAAAAATGAGATGGTACTTAAAAACTTCAGGACGGTACTACAAGTATTACTTATACAACAACGAAATAAAGATTTATTAATTACACGCTTTCTTTCTAGCTGACGCCCACTATATAGAGTTAAAGCGATAAGTCAAACACTATCGACAATTAAAATTCAAATTCAAGCGCTAAACGAAAGCTGTGGTCTTTACCCGATTGACTTAATTCACTTATAAAGCCGGCTTCCCATTTAAGCTGGTGTTTAGGGCTAAAGCGGTGCAAACCGATAAAACCAGGTCCTACACCGAAAAAGTCTTCACCCGAATACACCTCTATCGATGGCTGAAACTCAGCGCGATAACGATAACGGTATTGTAAGCGGAACTCGGTTTCCCACTCACTTTCTATGTCTGCGCCCCACTCGTACACTAAAAACGCATTCATGGTTAAGCTTGTACGACCAAATTCTTTTTCCCATAAAAAGCCTGTCGTGGCCTCGTAAGCATCAATTGTATGTTGTTTTTCAAGCTCGAATAAGGCACCCCAGTCAGCCCATAACCGCCCTTGCTCAACAAGCTGCCAGCGCAGTTCAACCTCATAAGACGCTAAACCGAAATCGCCATTATCGTCTCTTTCGCCAACCATATACCCCTCAAGGCTCATGGTATCGTTAATGGCTCCGCCAAAACCTGCACGCTGAGCAAGTACGTTGCCTTGGTCGGTTTGCCTTGAAACGAGCCGCCATTCAACCTCACGCTCAAACGGCATAACATAGGGGTGATAGACTTTATCAACCACCATGCCATCGGCGTGCGCAACATGCGCCATACTTGCCAATAACAAGCAACTAAAGCTAATAATTAAGAACCGCATACAGGCTCCTTAGTGTGTTTAACGTTTAAAACACGGGCGAGGACTAAAAATACAATTGTGGCAATTGCATAAACCCATAGCGCCGTTTTACTGGGCGTTGCTTCGTAGCCTAACAACGCTTTTAAAACCCGACCCAGCTCGGAGTTTTCAACCACAAACCCGCGCCAGTCTAAATAGTTTGATGTTATATCGAGTACGTCGATTTGACTCGCTAAATCAAGCAATATGAGTAATTTCGCCGTCGCATTTAATGCCAATAACACTATTAATGGCTGGTATCCTGCACGCCTGACAATGCTCTCGAGTAAAAAAAACAACAGCACGCCAAAACTAATGCAAATACCGACCCCTAGAAAGGTTCCTAATAGTAGTGGTTCGGCCGCGTCTTTACTGTGCCAAAAGCTCACCAAATAAATCATGTAGTGACTTAAATACAACGCCATAGTCGCTACTAATGCCACTGCTGCTGCCATTTTACTGTGCCGACAGCTTAGTACCGCGGCAACAAATATCACCACACACAGTAGCATTTGAATAAACTCTAACCCTCGGTGCTGAAAAAGCTGACTGACCCACGCCGCACCTTGAACAAACAGTAAACTAACCGCAATACCTACCATGCTGTGTATCAGTACTTGTCGTTGGCTAAGGGGCACAATCAAACTTAATAAAACGGCTAAAATTACCACTGGCAACAACTGATTTATGCTCATTAATAAACTAGTGATCAGCATTTTTATCCTCCGTCGCAATTACGGTGCCGCGTGCAGTATTAGGTGAAAATTCACCGAAAAAATCGTAGCGGCCGGGGCTTAGCGGGCCAATATAAATAACGCTGGTGCGACCTGGGTAAAGTACTTTTTCGCGGTTTAGATCAAAACTATCGAACTCTTCGGGGGTGTTATCTTGATTGTCGATCAGTAAACGTAGTTTTTTGTTTGCCGGCACTTTAATTTCGGCAGGATAAAATAAATGATCTTTTAATATGAGTGTGTACTCTTTGCCATAAGCGAGCCAAGAAGGCAGACACAACATCATAGTGAACGCAAAAATCCATTTATTCACTCCTGTCTCCTTGTATAAAGGACACGCTCACACGTAAGCCACCTAAGTGGCTATCGGCAAGCGCAATATCAGCGTTATAAATCGATACAATGTGTTCAACAATCGCCATACCAAGCCCTGCCCCTTGCTCTCCTGATGGGTGTTTATCGCCGCCCACCCGATAAAAACGGTTAAAAATACGCTGTTTTTGGGCTTCATCAATACCGGGGCCTGAATCATCAATTTGCCAGATATACCGACTATTGTCGGTTTTCAGGGTAATGCTCAGTTCTCCCTGAGCGGGGGTGTATTTTATGGCGTTACTGAGTAAGTTGCCAAATAAAGTGACGAGCGTGAATTCGTCTCCGTCGATGATAAAATCATCTCCTTCTATGCTGATTGTGTGCTCTTTTTCATCAATGCGATCATAAAGTTGCGACACCACTTGCTGGCTAATTTCGAGCACTGAAATGGGGCTAAATTGCGCCTGCCATTGCTCGGGGTAAGTTCGCCCTAAAATCAACATTTGCTCAACAATGTTACTGAGTTTATCGAGCCCTTTTTCCATCGCATCAAGTTCAATATTATCACCCCCTTGGGCAAGTAAATTATGTACATTGATTTTTAAACTGCTGAGTGGAGTTCGCAGCTCATGGGCAGCATCTGAAGCAAAAAAACGCTCCCGTAAATAGGCACTCTCAACACGCTTAAACAAGTCGTTTAAGCGATTAATAACCGGTTTAATTTCTTGCTCTGGGGTTTGCCATGGTATTGCGGTAAAGTCATTTGCTTGGCGATGCTGAAGCTGATTAGAAAGACGTGTTAGCGGTGCAAGCCCTTGTTTTACAAAGACACTGATTAGAACAGCCAAAATGGGCACACTCCACAGCAATGGGGTCATTGCTGACAGAATAACGGTTTCGGTGAGCGCTACGCGCTTACTTAACGGCTCTGCAATTAATACCCGCTTATTAGCTTCGCTTAAACGGTAAACCTTGACCCGTTGCCCCGCTAAGTTTTCGACACTAAAACCTGGCTGCCATTGGCTTTGATTAATAGGGTTATTGTGCAATGACGTTGAACTTGAGACCACTTTGTCATCAACCCAAACCTGAAACAACAGCTGGGGCAAATCAGTGCTATATGTGGGTGTTTCTTTGCTTAGCGGTTGTTCAATTAGCACATGTGCAAGCGTCACCAACTCATTATCGAGTAATGCTTCAGCCTGATTCATACTTTCGCGGTAACCTTTGGTGAAAGCCAAAAAGCAGGTCAAAA
Organism: Pseudoalteromonas sp. MBR-15; assembly: GCF_053628915.1. Lineage (NCBI taxonomy): Bacteria > Pseudomonadati > Pseudomonadota > Gammaproteobacteria > Alteromonadales > Pseudoalteromonadaceae > Pseudoalteromonas > Pseudoalteromonas sp. MBR-15. The sequence goes on along the minus strand of NZ_JBRJHH010000001.1, from coordinate 696,936 downwards.
TCACCATTGAGAGTATTAAAAAGGTGAGTCGCTTACGAATTGACACTAGCGTTTACCCACCACATAGCCGATACCACGCAAGGTTTTAATAAATTCCTTAGGGAATTTTTTACGCAAATGATGAATGTGCACTTCGATGGTGTTTGAACCCACTTCTTCACCCCATTCATAGAGTTTACTTTCTAACTGCTGTTTGGACTGCACCCGACCTTGGTTTTCTAACAAGGCTTTAAGCAACATAAACTCTTTACGAGGTAAATTGACAGGCTCGCCTTGATACCTCACGGTAAAAGCTGCGGTATCCATTTCGACATCGCCCACTTGCAGTATGCTCGTTTGCGCTTGCGTTAAACGCCGGCTTGCCACTCTAAGGCGAGCAAATAACTCGGCTGGATCAAACGGTTTAGCCAAATAATCATCAGCACCTAAATCAAGCCCCATCACTTTATCATCAATGCTGCCACGGGCTGTTAAAATCACCACAGGAAGCTGTTTACGATTCTTTTTTATGTGCTTAAGAATATCGATGCCATCACCATCTGGTAGCCCTAAATCAAGAACTACCAGTTCAATTTCATCGCTTTGCAACCATTGCATCGCAGACTTAACGGTCGCACTGTGTTCAACACTATAACCTTGTTGACGTAAAGAGCGACACAGGCCTTCTGCGACTAAATGATCGTCTTCAACGAGCAATAAATGCATGAGTTATCTCTTTAATTTTTTCTCGACCTTCGCCAATAATTGCGTGATTTCTTGTTGGCGATAAAGATCTGCTTTTACTCTGTCAGGGCGCGCAGGTGCTTGTTGAGCAACCAATAAAAATTCTTTCGCTGATTTGTATTTATGCTCATCATATAAAAACGCGGCATATAAATAGTTGCTGTCGATGCCACGAGGATTTAGCTCAAGCGCCTGTTTAAATAGTTTTTTCGCTTCATCATCGTCACCAAAACCGATGGGCCAACCGGGTACTTTTCCGTATAAGGTTGCTAGGCTTGTGTATGCCGAGCCATCAAGTGCATTTGGGTCAAGTTTGAGCGCTTTTTCAAATTGCGCCTTGGCATCTTTAGCCAGACCTAACGCCCCTAGCCCGCCTTTTGCACCTGCATAGCTCGATAACACAATGCCATACCAAATATGGCTTGCCGCTTGTGCGTCATTTGCTTTTGTAAATTCAGCCGTTTCACTGGCCAGCTTTTCAAACGCATTTAACTGTGCATCATCAACTAATTCGTAATTAACCACTGCCCACTGCTTTTGCACCGAGCTTAAATCACTATTAAAGTCGGCTTTTGCTGGGGCTGCCATAATAACGCCTAACATCATCAGGGCTTTTAAATTTAGTTTAGTCATAATCGTTCACCTTAATCAATTTAGTTCGCAAAAAAACTTTTAATTTTAGGAAGTTGTTTTGCAATTGCGTTATCAACTAGTGATGGAAATGCACCGTTAATACGGGCAAATAATGTTTCAGGGAAGCCGATAAAGCGGCGACGTTTTTTTGATTTAATTAACTCAACCAATGCATCAGCTACTTTTTCTGGCGGATCCATCGTGTTACCAAGTTCTTTGTTCATGGCGCGTACTTGTGGCGAGTTAATGGCGGTGTCGGTTGCACGAGGTGCTAAATACAACACCTTAACCTCGCTGTGGCTAAGCTCTCTAGCAAGTGCTTCTGTCATACCTCGCAGGCCAAATTTGCTGGCACAGTACACCGTTTGATACGGATACCCGATACTTCCAAACGACGAACCTATGTTGACTATGGTGCCTTTATTACGAGTAATTTGAGGCAAAAACAGCTGGCATAATTTAATAGGTACAGTGAGATTAATATTCAATAGATGATCTATTTGCTGCTCACTCATTTCACTAAAGCCTTGCATAACGTTCACACCCGCATTGTTTATAAGTAAACTTGCCCCCCCTATTTGCTTCGCAAATTTAGCGAGCTCATCGCGTGATTCACTGTTATTTAGGTCGGCCTGAAAATATTCAGCGTCGTTGCCACATTCTAATTGCAGTGCAGCAAGTTGCTTAATGTTGCGCCCTACCAACACCACACGCCAGCCTTCTTTTGCAAGACGAAGCGCAATAGCACGACCAATGCCCCCCGTTGCACCGGTTAGAACACAAACGGGGCTACTCATGCGCTTTGCTCCAAACCTGACTCACGAAAGAAAGGCTCAGTATCAAGATCACGGAAAATATTGCCGTAAAGTTTATAAAAGCATTTAGCAGCGTGGATTATGGCGTGTTGATCGTCTTCGTTATCGATTTGATTCATTAAACTTTCGAAGAACTTCACATGTTCAATATCAAGTGCACCGTGTGACGTAAGGTAAGTAAACGCCTTTTTAGGTAAACCAATGACGTCACGAATTTGCCCTGCTGCGTTATCTGCCAGGGCAATTGAAGTGCCTTCGAGCACATGCACCATGCCAAAAAATGCCACTGGATTACCACGATTTATTAAATCGTACGCGTATGACACCATCAGCTCTGTTGAAAACTGCGGACGCGAATTGCGTACCCGCTCTTTATCAAAACCGCAGGCAGCAATATCGTTTAACACCCACTCTTGATGGCCCAACTCTTCTTCGATGTATTCTGCAACGGCTTCACGTAGCCACTCTTGTTTATCGCTGAGCTTTGCACCCAGCGCCATTAAAAGCGGTACGGTGTGCTTAACATGGTGATACGCTTGCGATAAAAACGACGCATATTCTGCAAGGTTTACCTCACCTTTAAACACACGACCAATGATTGGTGCTGCTAATAGGTAATCACGCTCTTTTTGTGTTTCGGCTTGTAATGTATTGAAAAATTGACTCATGTTCGTCGCCTCTTGATAGAATGCTGAAATCTCGCTAGCAAAAAATGAGTTAATCAACTCGCGCTTAGGACGATTATTGCTCGTTAATAAACCTTGTGTGTGGCTCATTGGCTCTGCCAAACGGTGCCATTTTAGGATGTGTGCGTACTCTGGCAGCTGCGCGTTTTGGGCAGCAACATGCGCGGCAAGTTCATCATCAGTCATTACTGGGTTGGCAAATATTAGCGCCGATAAAAACGCGTGGCCTTCACCAACAACGACCGCTTGCTGTACATGACTGTGACTAAGTAATAACGACTCAGGCCACTCAGCGCTGATATTGCGGCCAACGCTCGTGATTAGCTGATTTTTTAAGCGCCCCTGGATCACTATGCGACCCTCGTGCTCAGCGACCAAGTCGCCTGTTGCATACCAATCATCGCTCTTATGTGCGGCTTGCCCTAAGTAACCTAAAAATAATGAGCCTTTAATAAACAGTTGGTTGTTTTCAATTTTGTATTGAATGTGATTGAGCGCGCGCCCCGCCGTTTCAATATCATCATCAGCTGGGGTATTTAAGCTCACCACCGATGAAGACTCAGATAAGCCATAACCCTGATAAACCGGTAAGCCATATTCACGGGCTTGCTTGATCAGTTTGCTACTCACCACAGCTCCCCCCACAGCAATAAATTGTAAGCTAGTCGGGACTTGCCATCCCTGCTTTGCAAAGGCCACTAAGCAGCTGAGAAGTTCTGGCACTAAAATGAGGGTATTAGGCTCAGTGCGCTCTATTGCAGCAATGAGTTTTTGCGGTTCACGTAACTGAGCACCCGAAAAACCAAGTTCAGCCAATGGCACTACATTAACACTCCCACCCGCTAACAAAGGCGCATATACACCGGCTAAGTTCTCAAGAAGTACAGGTAAAGGTAAAAGACACAGATGGTTTGGTTTTTCTAAACCAATACGTTTATAAAGTGACGTTGCTACCTTGATTTGGCTTTCAAGCGATAAACACACCCCTTTTGGCGTACCTGTTGAGCCCGACGTAAAGGTTATTTTTTGCGTATTTTCGAAATATGTAATCGGCTGTGTATCAGATAACTGATATACATATAAAGGGTAGCGTTTACATACGTCAACCAAGGCCACTAATGTTGCATTTTCGCCTTCGAAAACACGATCACATACAAACAACTCAGCCCCACTATTTTCTAGACTCAGCGCAATTTGCTGTGCGGTAAAAAACGTTGGAAGCGGAATTGCGACCCTTTCAAGTTCAGTAATTGCGGCTTCAAGCACACACCATGCTGGTGTGTTATCAAGTTGGAAAGCAACGCCTTGGCCTGAAAATTCAGCCAATGTTGGTAATAAACGCGCGACCTCTTCAAGAAAGCCATGCTTAGTTAAAGAACGCACACCATCAGGGTGCTGGCACATCAATAAAACGTCGCTATCGCGGTGCGGTAACTGTGCAAACCAATTCATAGCGCCTCCAAAAACACAGCAAGCTCAAGCGATGACAACAAACACTGTTGTTTGATATTGAATAAAGCGGGAGTGTTTATGATGCATTGATGCGCTTCATTTAAGTCAACGACACAAAGGGTCGGTTGGTTATCGTAATAGCTGCCCCAACTAGCAGGGTCTTGAAGTGCATAGGCATTCGCAACACCAATTTCATTGCAATGAACACCCAGCATTTTTAATAAAGCACGTACTTTACGAGTGGCGCAAAACACTAAATGGCTTGCCCCTGCTTGATAAAGCGCTTCGTTCATTAACACAAAATGCGCCAAGGTGGCTTTTCGATGCGTTGAGCACAAATTACCTAGCTCAAAAATCTGCTCACGCTTGGCATTCACGAAATGCTCAATAGGCGCTGGCAGGTACTGTTCAATAAACAAAGGATATGATGCAGAACGAAGCCCTAGCGTACACACTTCACCATCAATATTGAGCTCGCAAAGTAACGGCATAAATTGCGTGATTTTCGCATTATAGGCAGCAGCAAAACCTTGCTTAATAGTATTCTCGAGGCGGTCACGGTCGTGTCCCCCTTCGCGTACACAAACAAAAGTGGGATCGTTTACTTGCGTATATTGTGAGTGTTTAACTGAAAGCATTATCGTTCGCTCCACATAGGTTATGTGTAAAATTTATCGAGCGAAACTTAAATAAAACTTAAGAAATATTTATTTTTATAAAATATTTTTATTTCCTTGAATTGAAATGCGTTTATGTTCATTAAAAAACAAAAATGCCAGTCGCAAGGACTGGCATTTTATCGCTCAGATAATAAAGCTATTTAACCGAGTTATTTAACGATGCTCATTTCTTTTAATAAGTTTTGGGCATTGTCGACCTTATCCATCACCCACAGCATGTAGCGTGAATCAACATGGATAGAGCGATTTAGATTAGCATCGTAATCCCAATCACCAATAATACTCTCGTACACACCGTCAAACAGTAAACCAACCAGCTCGGCATTGCCGTTTAAAGTAGGTGAACCTGAGTTACCACCTGTGGTATCAACATTCGATAAAAAGTTAACTGGCACCGTATTCATGCCGCCCGTGTAGTCGCCGTAAAGCTTTTGTTTAATCAACTCATTTTGCTTTTCAGGAGAGTTGAATGGTTCAACGCCGGTGTTCTTTGCAAGCAATCCTTCTAAAGATGTAAAGGGGGTTGCCACTAAGCCATCCTGCGGTGAATAGCCGCCTACCGTGCCATACGTCACACGTAATGTGCTGTTAGCATCAGCATAAACAGGTTTGTTCATCGCTTTGTTGTAAGCAATAATGGCTTCCATTAGAGCTGGGCGCGCAGCTTGTTGCTTACCTTCAAGCTCTTTTTTCGCATCTTCAATGTCTTTCATCACGTTAAAAATAGCGTGTGCGTATTGAATAAATGGATCGCTGCTTTGCTTTAATTGTGCAAGGTCTAAATCAGTCATCCATAGACGCTTTGTTTCATCGCTTAGCACTGAGTTAGCATACATATCATCAAGCAAAGCCTGTTGCTTTTGCTTATCAAAACCAGCGCTTAAACCAAGTGCTTTATCAACTTCTGCAACACGCTCGTCGCTTGGTAGCGCTGCATACTGCTCAATAAAGTACAGTAAAATAGCTTTATCAACCGTTTCGTCGTAACGGCGGCTCATGCTTTCTAGGCGAGATTTAATACGTGGAATATCACGCTCTTGGTAGCCGCTTTCACGTTCTGCGTCTGGCTTTTGCTTTTCATAGGCTAAACGATACAGCATGCGCGCTGATGACATCATTTGCGAACGATGCACATACCCTAACATGCGGTCGCGTTGATTATGCTGCTGCGACTCATCGACTAACGCGGTTAAATCTGCCAACACGCTGCCGTATTTAGCTTTACGTTGACTGTCTTTATTAATCCACGCTGCTAGATCTTTCTCGAATTGCTGTTTGCGGGTATACATTGAACCTTTATTAAAGCTCTCTATCATTGAGCCATAATTTTTAATGTAATTGTTATAGCCAGCGATTGTGCTTTCGTAAGCAATACGCGCCGCGGAACCCTCTGGGGCATTTTCTTCAATCAATGAAACATATTTTGAATTGTATTTGCGTGCCAGTGGATAAGCCGTGTTAAACACGTAATCAACCTCAGGTGAAATACGGTAGCGGTTAGTGCTACCTGGGTAGCCCGTTACCATTACAAAGTCACCCTCTTGTACGCCCTTGGCACTGACTTTTAAAAACGCATCGCTTTGGTAAGGAACATTGTCTTTAGAGAACTCAGCGGGCTTGCCATCCTTGCCCACATAAGCACGGTAGAATGAAAAGTCCCCCGTGTGGCGCGGCCACATCCAGTTATCAATGTCGCCGCCATATTTACCCACGCCCATGGCTGGGGCATACGCTAAACGCACATCTTTAATTTCAAGTGACTTAATTAAGTAATACTCTAAGCCACCATGAAAAGTATACACATTACAGCGGTAGCTATCATCTTGCTCACACTCGCTTACCAATGCTTTTCGGTTTGCTTCAATGGCATCAAAACGCGCTTTACCGGTTAGGGTATCGGTGCCTTGATTTACTTTATCTGTGACTTCAACGACGTCTTCAGTCACGTACACGCGTGAACCTGGTGCGGCAGGCACTTCTTCGGCATGATTTTTAGCAAGAAAGCCGTTTTCAAGAATGTTGTTCTCGGTTGTTGAGTTGTACTGAATTGAGCCATACGCACAGTGATGATTTGTTACCACTAACCCTTTAGGTGAAACAAACGAAGCGGTACACCCCCCAAGGCTGATAACTGCATTCATTGGAAACTCTGTCAATTTTGAGATTGACTGTACGTCGATGTTCAAGCCTTTCGCTTTCAAAATTGATTCAAGTTCTGGCAATTGGTGAGGTTGCCACATACCTTCGTCTGCAACAGCAACATTTGCAACAGCGAGACCCACTGCAGCTGCAATAAATTTAAAACGCATAGAATACCTTTATATTATTTTGTTAATCATTTTTAGCGGTCGTATCATTCACCTTGTTTTGTACAATAGCAATAATTTGCGACTACGATTGTCAAAGTTTGTAAACATTTAAGCCTACTTAGCCTCGTAAACCACTGCATTATGCGCATGCAAACTTTCTTGATGTTCAATTTTAAACTGATAGTCAGCAAGCCCATTCATTGCCTCTAAACATGCCTTTAATCGCCTTGCTGCATCCTCACAAAATAATAAGTTTTCTGCATTAAGGGCTGCAAATGCTTGCTCATCTTCACGCTTAACCGCGGTTTGCACGGGAGTACCAATTGCGTGTTCACATGTTTGTATAAAATGCGAAAGATCAGGCAATTGTTCACTCTCAAAGGTGGCGTCTATGTAGGCATAAGAGCGCTGGCTATGCGGCGTTGCAATCGAGCCTTCTTCACTGGCAAGCCAGCCTAACAATGCGTGCTTATCGATGCTGTCTTCTTTAAAATGTGTGTCGACCGCTTCACTTAAAAGCTGTCGCGACAACGCCGCTGAGCACGGGCATGTACTACTGTAAGCAATCGTGACGTTTAATTTAACCGTTAGGTGCGCTTGCTGAGTAATGGTTAACACCACGGGGTAAGCGTTATACCCCGCGTTATCACTGAGCAATGCCGGTTTTAACAACGGTAAATCAAAATGCAGCACCAGCTTTGCTCCTTGGCTTAAGCCCTGTTGAGAAGCAAGCATGTGGTTCATACACTCAGCCAATCGATGTTGAGTTAATGTTTGCTGTGCCAACATCTGATTAAGCATTAAATACAAACGCGACATATGAATGCCTTTAGCATTGCTGTCTAGGCTAACAAACACATCGGCAAACGCATTAAGCGCCACATTTAACCCCGCCAACTCAAGCTTGAGAGGTAAGGCTATTTTTTCCATGCCGACCCACTTTAACGGAAATTGAAAATGGCTATTACTGTGTGAGGTTATATCGGGTAAATACATAGTGGATTCTTATAAATGACTAAAATTAAAAGCCTGATGGCCTTTTCCTAATGACTGACTTAAAAAATAAAATGCCAATACAGTTTATTGAATAATTAATGATACAATATAACATACCATTTAATCACTGAGAATGGGGCTAAAAAATACGGTTGCTTTTAAAATTGACAAAAAGGCGATATGATTTTGGTCTGTTTATATAATAAAGACAGTCGGGGTTTAGGGTAGATTCACCACTTATCGCAGCCAATAATCACCTTATCGCAACGGATGGGGTCATTCGTCGTCATCCACAGTATCCTCAGTCTATTGGTTACACAGTCATTGTGCTCCTAGTGAGCATAACTGCGCCGCGACTAACTATTAACGAAGCTTTCGCATTACCGGCGCAATTTAATTTTAGAAATAAAAAAGAGATAAACAATGAAACACTTACTCGCAACAGCGATCAGTTCAGCGTTATTGTTAACGGCCTGTTCTGAACCACAAACAACAGCAAACAATACCACTACAGAGCAAACAGCACCGGCAAGCGCTGTTGAACAAACAAACCCACTGTTTGTGAAAAGCGAACTACAATACGAAACGCCTGATTTCAACGCCATTAAAGATGAGCACTTCATGCCTGCTTTCAATAAGGGCATGACAGAGCAAATGGCAGAAGTTCAAGCGATCATCAACAACACAGCAAAGCCAGACTTTGCTAACACCGTTGTTGCACTTGAAAAAAGCGGTGAATTATTAACGCGCACACGCAGCATTTTTTATAACCTAGCAGGCAGTGATTCAAACCCTGCTCGTCGTGAAATACAAAAAGAACTCGCTCCAAAGCTTGCTGCACATAACGACAATATTTTCTTAAATAAAGCACTGTTCGACAAAGTTGCTAGCGTACATGAACAAATGGATTCTTTAGCGCTAACAGCCGAAGAAAAGCGCTTACTTGATGTTTACTACAAGCGCTTTGTACGTGCAGGTGCAAAACTAAACGCAGAAGAAAAACAACAAATCCGTGATATCAATACAAAGCATTCAAGCTTAACCACGCAGTTCTCGCAAAACCTATTAGCACTGACTAAAACCAACGTTGTGTTAGTTGATGACAAAGCACAGCTTGAAGGCTTACCTGCGGGTCAAGTTGAACAGCTTGCTAATGCTGCAACAGAAGCGGGTCACCCGGGTAAGTACCTAATCAAAATCACTAACACCACACGCCAACCAATTTTAGCCACACTGAAAAATCGTGACCTGCGTGAAAAAGTATGGCGTGCATCTGCAGAGCGTGCTCTTTCAGGCGAAAACAGCAACCGTGAAATTGTTGCTGAACTTGCTAAGTTACGTGCTCAAAAAGCCAAATTACTAGGTTATGATAGCTGGGCTGCGTTTGGTTTAGAGTCGCAAATGGCGAAAAAACCAGAAGCCGTATTTGATATGTTTGCCAGCATGATCCCGGCATTGATGCAAAACGTCAACGCAGAAGCGGCAGCAATCCAAGCGAAAATTGATGAGTCAGGTGAGCAATTTAAGCTGCAACCGTGGGACTGGTTATTCTACGCAGAGCAAGTGCGTAAAGATAAATACAACCTAGATGAAAACGCTGTTAAAGAATATTTTGAATTTAACCGCGTATTAGAAGACGGCGTGTTTTACACAATGAACCGTTTATACGGTATTACTTTCAAACCACGCAACGATCTGCCCGTTTATCACCCAGATGTGAAAGCGTACGAATTATTTGATGCAGACGGTAAGAGCTTAGCTATTTTCTTTGCTGATTACTTTGCCCGTGAAGGTAAACGTGGTGGTGCATGGATGAGCTCGTTCGTGAAACAGTCTGGCTTAAAAGAGCAAAAACCCGTGGTTGTGAATGTTATGAACATTCAAAAAGGTGCCAATGGCGAACCAACACTTATCAGCTATGATGAAGCCACGACAATCTTCCACGAATTAGGTCATGGCCTACACGGCATGTTCTCAAACGTGAAGTACCCAACATTGTCTGGTACGTCGGTATCGCGTGACTTCGTAGAGTTCCCTTCTACCTTTGAAGAAGACTGGGCAATGTACCCTGAAGTTATCGCTAATTATGCAAAACACCACAAAACAGGTGAGCCTATTCCTGATGAATTACTGAAAAAAGTAATTCAATCTCGCAGCTTTAACCAAGGCTACGATACGCTTGAGTATGTTGCAGCAGCGCTGTTAGATATGGAATGGCACTCACTGAGTGCAGATGCTCCCCTGCAAGATATCGAGAAGTTTGAACAAGAAGCACTGACTAAACACGGCGTAAACGTGCCATTTGTTCCACCTCGTTATAAATCAGCCTTCTTCTCACACTCTATGGGTGGTGGTTACTCAGCTGGTTACTACGCATATATGTGGAGTGAAATCTTAGCGGCAGATGCCTTTGCTTATGTACAAGAGCAAGGTGGTTTAACACGCGAAATGGGTGATAAATACCGTAAAGAAATTTTAGAAGTTGGTAACTCACGTGACCTTATGGAATCGTTCAAAGCATTCCGTGGTCAAGAACCTGATACCTCAGCGCTATTAAAACGCCGTGGTTTAAAAGCGACTGTTCAGTAGAGCAGTTGCGACTCCCCACTTTGTGCTTATAAAGGCACGAAGTGGGGGCATTTCGCTAGGCAATGGCTATGTGGGATTAACCCCGTAGTTTCACACCGACCTGTCACAACGTTTTATGCCGCGTTTTTAATAATTTAGAGCTTTTCTATTCCACCACAAAATCAAAGTAGGTGGCTGGGTATGCCTGAGGCTGATAAGTAAAGTGCCACCATTCCATTGAATACGGGGCAAAGCCTGCATCGGTCATCAACTGTTTAAGTTTATATCTATTTGCTTTTTGACTGGGGCTAATTCGTGAGTCGTCGGTGTTAGAAAGGGTATCAAACATATCAAACGGTGACCCCATATCAAGCTCTTTCCCCTTAGAGTCAACCAACGTTAAGTCGATAGTTGAACCTCGGCTGTGGCCTGATTTAGCAGCAATATAGTCGCCAAGCAGCTGGTCTTTCCCTAAATTTGGATAAAACTCAGCTTTTGTGCGGGTATCCTCTAGGTCGTTTACCCAACGCACAAAATGATTAACAGCGCGTTGTGGGCGGTAACAATCAAATATTTTTAGACCAAGGCCCTCAATTTGCGCCGCATTTTGCACTTTTTTAAGCGCATTGGCAGCGCTGGTGTGCAATAAACACTTAGGGGCGTTATAGCCCTCTATCGGTTTGCCAACAAAGTTATGATGGCCAAAATAACGAATATCGAGCATCGCATTTGGCAATAATGCACCGACATCTACAAACTCGCTGCGCTTATCTTCTTGTGGGGTTGCATTGACCGATGCCGCGCTCAGTAATGCTACGCCGACAAAAGCCATTGATTTAGACACGCTATATAAGTGAGTGAATGCCATTAAATTTATCCGTTAATAACTTAATTAATTTCACTATTACACAATAAATAACTTATTCCAACTCTGTCGCCTCAAAAAGCGACGTATCCTCTTGATCATAAATCGTATCGACAACACAGCGATTGCGACCTGTTCTTTTTGCTAGATAAAGCGCTTGGTCGGCTAATTTCATAACGTCGTCTAGGCTTAATTGCTCAAGCGGCCAGCCCGCAATACCAATCGATACATTAATATTACCCACCGGTTCAATAATGCTCTTAGAAATGCGTATACGTAAACGTTCAGCCAATTGATACGCACGCTTAGGGTGCACATTAGGTAAAATAACAATGAATTCCTCACCGCCAGTGCGTGCCACAATATCGCTATCACGCGTCACATCGAGGAGTATTTTTGCTAAAGATTGCAAAACAACATCGCCAATATCGTGACCAAACTCATCATTTACGCGTTTAAAGTGATCAATATCAATCGCTAATACCGCAAATGAGCGCTGCTGTGCCATTAATTGGCTTAACTGCATATTTAAGCTTCTTCGATTGTGCAAACCCGTTAACGGATCAGTGTGTGCTTCGTGACGCAAAAGGCCTATTTTACTTTCTAACAGCCCAATCCCTTTGAGCATTGCTTTTCTCAGTTCATCGCTCTCATAATACCAAGAGCGAATGTGTTTAAGTGCCACTGATGTTGTGGGCTCATCCAAAGTATTTGCTGTTTCAGCCAGCTTTCTTAAAGGCTGAGCTATCAATTTTGCAAGCACCCAAATTAACACGAATGTTAATATTCCTATTGGCGCTGTTTTAATAAATACTTGCCACATTAAGCTATCAAGCGGTGCAAGGGTACTTTCAAGCGGACGTTGTGTTACCACGCCCCAAGGTGCCATTGTCATGGGGGCATACCCCGCTAACATTGTAACACCTTGACTATTAATCACTTGTTGCTTACCAACTTTGCCTTTAAGCACAGCATTGATCACTTGGTTATCAAATACTTGCTCACCTATGCGCTCTTTATCGGGGTGATAAAGCAAACGGTTGTTTTCATCGACGACATACAAATACGAGCCGTCTTGGTGATAATGTACCTGCAATAGTTCGTTGAGAATACTGGCACGCTTTAAGTATAACGTGCCGCCTACATAGCCAATAAATTCATTGTTTGAATTAAATAACGGCTGTGACATAAAAATCAGTAAGTTACCGGCCATTGAGATATAGGGCTCACTGATCATAGGCACGCGATACGACAGCGCGGCTTTGGTACCAAAACTATCCACTTTACGATTTTGTAAGTTGAGTGAAAGGGGCGACACCCCTAATATGTCACCAAACTTATTGACAATAATTGTTGAATTAAAACTGTTTGTTTGCAGCCTTAATCGTTCTGCTTCAGCATTAATGAGCGTTTGATTTGTAAAATCTGCTTCAAGTATTTTGGCAACGTATGCTAATTGCTGCTGCGCCGCCAATAAAAAGTTATCGGTAGCAGACACAAGCTTTGCCGCATACGCTTTATGATTATTTAATGTGTTATCTATTAGCTGTTGTTTTTGAACTTGATAGCTTGAGTAGTAACTATTTAGCAAGGTAATGAGCGTTGCAGAAAACGCCAGCAGTAAAATTAAGCGATGCAGGTTCAAACCCGCTCTCAGACAATTAAGCACGATACATCTCATTTAATAAAGCCCAATCTCCGTATCGAGCACATCTAATACCTTTATACTAGCAATTGTAAATTTGTACCTCTATAGAACTTTTCTTAAATTTTGATTTAGCGCAACAATAAGTGCATTTACTCTAATAAATCACTTTATTGATTAACCACTGCCATAGATTCATAGATTCATAGGTTCATACACTTTCATTTAAATTCATGCGTGTGGTGCCCTCGTTTATAAAAAATTAGATACGGCTTGCTTTAAAGGAATAAATTATCTAGATTAAAATTATTAATAAAAGATAAAAAATTCAAAATGAAACAACACTGTTCATCCATTCTAAACACATTACCGCCGCATCGCTTAATGGCGCTAGACGTTATGCGCGGCTTAACCATCACCGCAATGATTCTAGTAAATAATCCGGGCAGTTGGAGCGCAATGTATTGGCCGCTAAAACACGCTGAGTGGCATGGCTGGACACCAACCGATTTAATCTTTCCCTTTTTTATTTTTATTGTTGGTATGTCGATTACTCTTTCTGTCGATAGCATGCGAGCTAAAGGGTTTAACCATGCTTATATACTAAAAATGGGGGCAATTAGAGCCGTTAAACTACTTGCTCTTGGCTGGTTTTTAGCACTGTTTTTTTATAATTTTCGTGATCCAACCTTTAGCTGGATTGATGACACACTTTTGCAACTGAGAGTACTTGGCGTGCTGCAGCGTATTGGCTTAGTGTATATCGTAGCACTGTGTTGTTACCTCTATTTAACGCCTCAAAAAATTGCATTAACCTGTATTAGCTTACTTGCAGTCTATGCTGTAGCAATGCTCTACCTTCCCTACCCACTGCCCAACGGAGATGTCGTTAATGGTTTATGGTTACACGGTAATAATTTAAGCGCGTGGATTGATAATGCAGTACTGGGTAGTCACCATGTTTATTATGCTAAAGCACAGCCCTTACCTTTTGACCCTGAGGGAATTTTCTCTACTTTGCCTGCCATTGCCAGCGCGCTGAGTGGCATACTGGCGGCGGTGTACTTAACCAAACAAACAGACCTAAAAAAACAAGCGCGCGTCTTTATCCTCACAGGTGTGTTAGCGGTTATTGCAGGCTACTTAATCTCGCCACTTACACCTATCAATAAAGCACTTTGGACACCAAGTTATGTGTTACTCAGCTCTGGACTTGCAATAATTACCTATGCGTTTTGCAGTGCAGTTTTAGACATTTACAAAGTACGTGCATGGGGTGCTCCCTTCATTGTGTTTGGTGCTAACGCCATTTTATTCTTTATGTTTGCAGCAATACTGGCGCGGTTATTAATTATGATCCCCGTGGGGGATACAAGCTTAAAGGGCCTTATTTACGGCTCAATAAACACGTTGATCACAGATAACCACTTAGCTTCTTTTGTGTTTTCGTTGCTGTTTTTAGCTGTGTCATACGGTGTGATGTATGGCTGCTATAAGAAAGGCATTTTTTGGAAAGTGTAAATAATGAATTAAGCCAGTTGTGGCAACACAACTGGCTCGTTCTGGCTCGTAAATAGAACTGACTTTTAATAAGACAGGCTACTAATTAACAGTGCTGCTTTGCTTATCAAGTAAATATAAAATAGATTGATAACTTACTCCGCTGTGCTCTGTTAAGCCTATTTCACAACTGCGGCTATTAGACACCCCTCGATTGCAGTTTTTTGGCACCTGTTGTTTGAGTGTTTTGAGCGCATTGGCGTTAAGCTTCGGCAGATTAAATCCCTTATCGCCAGCAAAGCCGCAGCATTCTATATCAGCCGGAATAATAACGTCTGAGCTGCATGCCTTGGCAAGTGTGACTAAACTTTGCTCTTTTCCTAACCGCTTTGAGCTACAAGTTACATGCAACATAATAGGCTCGCTTGTTTGAGTTACCTGCAAATGCGCTAAAAGCTGCTCGGTTGCAAAGTCTGCACTTTCGAAAATAGTCAGTTGCGTATTTTTTGCTGCATTCAATGTGGTTAAAGCGCAGGGACTGGCATCAAAAACGATGGGGTATTCTCCATTATTTGAACAGTCAATTAGCTCTGTTAGTAATTGCTCACTTTTGCTTTTAAACTCTTTATTAAGGCCTTTACTCGCAAAGGGCATACCACAGCATAATGAATCTGGCTGTTTAGGGATGATAACTTCAAACCCTGCCTTTGCAGCTAACGAATGCATTACTTCGACAAGAGAACGCGTATCATCACTGCCTTTATCGGCAGCAAAAACCCGTCCTGCGCAGCTTGGCACATACACCATTTTTTTATGTTGCGGCTTTTGCTTTACGTGACAATTAATTGGTTGCTCAGCACGAGGCCACGCCGAAAAATACAAAGGCGTACCCAGTAGTCTATGAGCAGGTTTAGTTAAGCTCACAAGGTTGTTTGTGCCGATAGCTTTTTCAAGCACCTGCATCACATTTAAACCCAATCGTGCCCCACCGGCCATGACCGCAAAATGCTTACTCGCAAAGGCTGCAAGCGAGCGTGTGAGTTTGTTTGTAGCCGCTTTTTCGGCTCTTAATGATTTAATAAATTCGCCCGTGTTAATACCCACAGGGCATTTTAAGCCACACAGCCCTGTTGCTGCACACGAATCAATCCCCAGATATTTAAAGTCATTTTCAATAACGGTGAGCTTTTGATTTAACTGTTGCTTGGTTTTTAAGTCGTCTGCTGCTTGCAACGCGGAGTGTAATTCAGTGCGATGACGCCACAAAGTTATGCGCTGTCTTGGGGTTAGAGTGAGTCCTTTTGAAGGGCACACAACTTCACAAAAGCCACATTCAATGCAGGTATCAATAATATCGTCACTTTTGGGCATGGTTTTTAAATGTTGCGTATGCGCATTTTTATCAGCATTGATGATCACCCCGGGGTTGAGTATATTTTTCGGATCAAACAATTGCTTAAGCTTCACCATAACGGCAAAACCATCATCGCCCCACTCTGTCGCCACAAAAGGCGCCATGTTACGGCCCGTGCCATGCTCTGCTTTTAGTGATCCTTTAAGCTCAACGGCGACTAAGTTGGCAACATCTGCCATAAATTGCTCATAGCGCGTTACTTGCTGCTTAGTATCGAATGCTTGTGTAAACACAAAATGTAGATTTCCTGCCAGCGCATGACCAAAAATGATCGCTTCATCGTAGCCATATTTTATAAAGAGCTGATGAAGCGCATTAACACCCAAAGCCAGCTTATCAAGGGCGAAAGCAACATCTTCTATAATTACTGTGGTGCCTGTTTCGCGCACAGCTCCCACCGCTGGAAATGTTCCTTTGCGAATATTCCACAGTGCGGCATTGCGCACGCTATCTGCCGAAAAGGCGATGGTAGCGAGCGCAGATTCGCTAAACTCATTAATTAACTGCTGCGTGGCGTGCGTAAGCTCATTGAGCGTGTGTGCATCTTCTGCTCTTAGCTCAATTAAAAGCGCCGCGGCGTGCTCTGGGTAATCAGCAACATTCTTGGGCATAATGGCGTGCTCTGCCACTGACATCAAGGCACGTTTATCAAGTAGCTCAACGGCGGCGACATCAAGCTCGCTAAGTCTTTGCACTAACTCACACACTTTGTTTATGTCATCAAAAATAAAGAAGCCGGTGTGCTTATGGCTGTGCTCAATAACCGTGTGGTAAGTGATATCGGCAATAAATGCTAACGTCCCCTCAGAACCAATGATCACATGCTTAATAATGTCTATTGGATCAGAAAAATCCAACAACGCATTTAAACCGTAACCGGTGGTGTTTTTTAGTCGGTACTTATGCGTAATTAGCTCACTGAGTGCAGAGTTTTGCTTAACACTGGCTACTAAATTCATTAACTCATTAACCCAATCGCTATGGGTGCTTAAGAAACGTTGGCAGCTGTGTTCGTCAGCCGTATTAAGTTCTGTGCCATCGGCAAAAATAAGCGTCATATCTTTTAGTGTATGGTAGCTATTTTGTGCGACACCACAGCACATACCAGAAGAGTTATTAGCGGCCATACCGGCAATTTTACAGCTGTTAATCGACGCAGGATCAGGACCAATCTTTTTACCATAAGGGGCCAACACCTGATTGACTCTTGCTCCAATAATGGCGGGCTGAAGACGAATTGCATCGGCGTTATCTAAAATTTCAAAGTTGCTCCAACTATCACACAGCAAAACCAAGACAGAGTCGGTAATTGCTTGGCCAGATAAGCTGGTGCCCGCAGCCCGAAAGGTAATAGGCACGTTATGTTGATTTGCCGCGCTAATAACCTGCTTTGCTTGTTTTTGGTTACTGACAAGAACCACTAACTCAGGAATTAAACGATAGAAGCTCGCGTCTGTTCCATACGCATAGCGGCGCGAGTAATCTTCTATTAATGCGGACTCTGGTAAAAAAGGTGTAATGTATTGTTTAAACGCATGCAATCGGGTTAATGCCATCTCGCCCCCAAGCTAGCCTTAATCTGGTGTGATAAATATGGAATATATTATTACTTTAATTTTAATCAAAAAGCGACTTATTAAATTGATAAATTATCAACTTCGTTCTGAGCAGGTCGGGTTTTCGTTATATTTTTTGGGGTTATAAGTAATATTCAGTGTTTTAACTACGCTTTTTGCAGTCCAAACCAAAAACCGTTAGGGTAGCAAAAAAATACTGTATTTCTATTTAAAAACACATTAACATCGAGAATAATTTATTCTTAAAATTAATTAAGCGTTTTGCTTTGGAGCTTGCTGTGTTAAATAAGTTTGCACTATCGTCACTGGTTATCGGATTAGGGTGTTTCATGCCATTACAATCATCATTTGCTGAGTCTGCGTTAACTTTAAAACAGCAGTTAGGGCAAAAACTAATGCTCGACTTACGCTATTACTGCGAGCAAGACATCGGCGAGCAAAAATGCCGCACGCCAGTTACACGCTTACCCGCTGATTTAGCCAATATCATCACTAAACATAATATTGGTGGCGTAATTTTATTTGCCGAAAATATTGATACCGTGCCGCAAGTAATTAAACTTAATAACGACTTACAAAAAGCCGCGGCTAAGTCAGCGTTAGGCTTACCTTTGTTTATCTCGATTGACCAAGAAGGTGGCCGGGTTGCTCGTATACCACGCGATGTAGGCACGTCATTCACGGGCAATATGTCGATTGGCGCAACGTATAAAGAGCATGGAACTCACTTTGCCAAAGAGTCCGCTCGGATTATTGCTGATGAACTGCTTGCTCTGGGCGTTAACGTAAATTATGCGCCGACGGTTGATGTAAACATGAACCCTGATAATCCTGTGATCAACGTACGCTCATACGGTGAAGACCCCCAATTGGTTGCTAAACTGGGTGGCGCACAAGTGGCAGGCTTTGAAAATAATGGGGTTATTTCATCGTTAAAGCATTTTCCGGGGCACGGCGATACCAATGTCGATAGCCACACAGGCCTGCCTAAAGTGATGCACGACAAAGAGACTATTTGGCAACAAGATTTACCGCCGTTTAAAGAGATCATTAAAAACCAGCAACCAGGTATGATAATGACCGCGCACATACAGTACCCAGCGCTTGATAACAGCACCTTTGTGAGCAAAGAAGGTAAAACCATGATCAAGCCAGCAACGATGTCGCGCAAAATCATAACCGATTTGTTACGCGATGAGCTTGGCTATCAAGGGGTTGTTATCACTGATGCCCTCGATATGGCAGGCATCAGCCATTTTTTTGAACCTATCGAAGCTGTAATCAACACATTTGCCGCAGGCGTTGATATCGCGCTGATGCCCATTGAAATCAGAAGCCCTAAAGACTTAGCCGTACTCGAAACACTGCTAGAGCGCTTAGAAAACGAAGTAAAACGTGGCACCTTAAATGCCGATGAAGTGAGTGCATCAGCAACACGCATTTTAAAACTTAAAGAAAAATTCAATCTAACAACGCAGCTTGACGATGAAGCCGCAATTAAAAAAGCGCAGTTATTGCTTGGTGATCAACACCACCGAAAAGTAGAGGCAGAACTGGCATTAGCGGCCATTACCGAAGTTAAAAACGAAAAGCACACTTTACCGCTTAAACTTAAAGAAAACACCAAAGTGCATATAATTATGCCTGACACACGAAAATGTTTCGCTCTGCAACAAGCTCTGCTGGATAACACACACACGTTGTTAAGCTTTAGCTGCACCAGCTTGCAAGGCTTTGAGCCACTTTCAACGTTAAAAGAGTTAAACGAAGCGGATGTGATTATTGCGGCGAATGCTTCACCCAAGCAAAGTGCTGTCGAAGTAGGTGGTATGGATGACTTGGCCGATAACCCAGAGTTTGCGATTGCAGACCAATCAGCCGCGCTAGAATCGTTACTTAAACAAGCTAAATTAGCAAACAAAAAGACCGTATTTGTCAGCTTACGCGCACCGTACGATATTGCCCAATTTGGCAAATTTGGTGATGCAGTCCTTGCCACCTATGCTTACAATATTGACGTGGACACTGACGAGAAAATCGCAGGCCCTGCATTCACAGCATTGGCAAAAGTTTTGCTGGGCAAAGCCCCTGCGAAAGGACAGCTTCCCGTTACAATTAATGGTATAAATTAATGTCTAATACCCTTAGATTGAACTGAATGTTATGGTTGGTTCAAGCTAAATACTGAAGGAGAGGCACGTGCAAAAAGATGCATCATTAACGACCCCAGCAGCGATTAGGAAATTGGTGCGGGCAGGTGACTACAGCGGTCATACTTCTGGCTTTGCTCCTGGTTTCGTGCAGGCAAATCTAGTTATTTTACCGAAACAATATGCGTTCGACTTTTTGCAATTTAGCCAAGCCAACCCTAAGTCATGCCCTATTATTGCAACCAGCCACTCGCCAGGTGTAACCGATATGCCAACCGTTGGTGAAGACATTGATATACGCAGCGACTTGCCTCGCTATCGCATATTCAAAAATGGTCAAATGGTTGAAGAAATCACTGACATAAGCGATGTATGGCGTGATGATTTAGTGACCTTTCTAATTGGCTGCTCATTCTCATTTGAAGAAGCATTGATTGCAGCTGGGCTTGAAATTCGTAATATCACCGAGCATAAAAATGTGCCGATGTATGTGACTAATATGCCCTGTCAAAGTGCAGGAATGTTTCATGCAAATATGGTCGTAAGTATGCGACCAATGAAGCCTGCTGATGCGATTCGCGCTATTCAAGTGTGTAGCCGTTTTCCAAGTGTTCATGGCGCACCAGTTCATTTTGGTGACCCAGCAGCGATTGGTATAAAAAATATAAATAAGCCTGAATTTGGCGATGCTGTCACCATTAAAAATGGCGAAGTTCCAGTGTTTTGGGCCTGTGGTGTCACCCCACAAATTGCCATTGCGAATGCAGCACCCGATTTTTGCATTACACATAGTCCTGGTCATATGCTGATCACCGATATTCCAAACAGTAGAATGGCGGCGTTATAAAATGACCATGAAACTTAATTGCGATTTAGGCGAAAGCTTTGGCATGTGGAAAATGGGCCTTGATGAGCAAGTAATGCCGCATATTGATATGGCCAATATTGCCTGTGGTTTTCATGCGGGTGATGCCGATGTAATGGCAAACACATTAGCCCTTGCCAAGCAGCATAATGTCACTGTTGGCGCTCATCCAAGCTACCCCGATAAACAAGGTTTTGGTCGCCGTTCAATGGCTATGAGCGCTCAAGAATTGATAAATTGCCTGCATTACCAAATAGCGGCGATTGATGGCATGGCAGCAGTGCATGGTTTAACACTTAATTATGTGAAACCTCATGGCGCGCTTTACAATGACATGATGCGTGATGAGCGTATTTTAGAGAGTGTAATGCGTGCCGTTGCAAGTTACCCAAAGTCATTAAAATTAATGATTTTAGCTACCAATCAAGCAGATAAACACAAAGAACACGCAAGCGCACTCAATTTAGAACTTATTTTAGAGGCATTTGCCGACCGCCAATACACCGACGAAGGTACACTTGTGTCACGTAACCTTGCTGGCAGTGTACACGACAAGCCCGCGTTAATCGCACAAGTTAAACAGTTGATTAAACACGGCACTGTGACCACTCGAAGCGGTCAACAGTTAACGCTGAATGCAGATAGCCTCTGCGTGCATGGTGATAACGAAGCAGGCATTGCCCTAATTCAAGAGATTAAAACATTATGTCAGCAAGCCTAAGCGACGAAGCCCTCAGCCAACAAATTGAAACCATGATGGTTGAACAAAATCCACGTGGTATGCAGCATTTATACGCAATGCAAAGCACCGGCACATACTTACGCGCAGCTCAGGCATTACATAAAGCAAATGGACCGGTATTAATTGGCACTGGATTTGCGGTTAATAACACCTTTGAAACCGATGGCCCGGTTGGTGCAATTGCACTTTATAGCGTGTTAGACAAGCTAGGAAAACAGCCCATTTTAGTCACTGGCAACCCCCTTTACAGCGCATTAAAAAACGATTTTAACTGTTTTGAATTGCCGATTAACAGTATTGAAAATGCCCGCACTTTTAGCATTAAAGCGCTTGAGCAATTAAAGCCAGATTGCGTACTGTCAATCGAACGTCCGGGGCTTAATGAACATCAACGTTATTACAATATGCGTGGTATCGATATTTCGGAGCACTGTGGCTGTTTTGATTTTTTTATAACAGAAGCAACCTGCCCAACCATAGCAATAGGCGATGGTGGCAACGAAATTGGCATGGGTAATCTTGCAAAGCATATGCATGGGCTCAACATAACACCCAGTGTAACGCCTTGCGATGAATTACTACTTGCCGATGTATCTAACTGGGCAGCCTATGGCCTTATCGCATTTTTAAGCCGCTGGCATAACACCGATTTTTTGGCTGATATAGAGCCTTTGAACATTTTGCAATACCTAAGTGAGCGCGGCAGTGTAGATGGTGTTACCCATAAAAACGAGCTCACTGAAGACGGCCTTCATGCAATGCATGGCCAACAATTAATAACTCGGCTTCGCCAACTTACTAGACAGAATGAGGTTTAACAATGGGTACGGTATACCTAAACGGTGAATACCTAAGTGCTGATGAAGCAAAGATTTCACCAATGGATCGCGGCTTTTTATTTGGCGATGGCATCTATGAAGTGATCCCATCTTACAACGGTAAAATGCTCGGCTTTGGTGCGCATATCGAACGCATGAATAACGGCTTAAATGAGCTCGAAATAAAGCTAGATTACAGTGCTGATACGTGGCGTAAAATTTGTAACGACTTATGCGAAAAAAACCACGGTGATAACCTAGGCATTTACTTGCATGTTAGTCGTGGTGCCGACACAAAACGCGCTCACGGCTACCCAAGCAATATCACACCAACCGTATTCGCCTTTGCCTTTGAAATTCCTGCAGAGCCCAAAAGCGATGTCGACAGTGCAACAACGTACACGGTATCACTTGAGCAAGACCGTCGTTGGCAACGCTGCCATATAAAATCAACAGCACTACTTGGCAATGTTATGCATTACCAACATGGCGCAGCAGCCGGTAACAAAGAAACGATTTTATTTAACCGCTTAGAAGAAATCACCGAAGCCAGCTCAAGTAATGTGTTTATTGTTAAAGAGGGGGCGATCAGCACTCCACCACTTGATAACCAAATTTTACCGGGGATCACTCGCTGGTTAATCCTCAATATTTTACACAGCCACAGTGATTTTAAGGTCCAAGAGCGCATTATAAGCAAAGATGAGCTACTCGATGCCGACGAAGTGTGGATCACCAGCGCCACCAAAGAAGTGGGCCCTGTGGTAAAAGTGAACGGTAAATTGGTGGGTGACGGTAAACCGGGTGCAATATGGCAACAAGTACAAAGCTTGTTTACCAAGCATAAATTTGATTACTAGTTAAAATTAGAAATCTAAAAAAACGCCTACTTTAAGTAGGCGTTTTTGTTTTATCTGCTATTTGCTGCTTTTTGGCTCAAACGGCCAAGCCTGTAATAGACCGTCACTGGTTTCTGAATACAACTGCGTACCATCGTAAGCCACACTCAGCACCGAGGTACGTTGGCGCTGCTGTTTTGCTTCATATTCAGCGATTAGCTCGCCATCAGCAACACGGTATAATCGCATCTTCATTTTTGGCGATCCCGTTAATAGCCATTTGTCTTGATTGATAAATTGCGATGCGGTGAACTCAATAAAGTTAGAGTATGAGGCTACCTCAGCAAGCTCTTTTTTATTGGCTAAATCAAAAAAAATTCGGTCATCGACCGAGTCGATTGCAAAGCCTAACGTGCCTGCTTTATTTAAGGTGACGCGATTCACTCTGGTAGCTAAACGCTGTTCAAAGCGTGCACTGCCATCACTCGTTGACCAAAGCTTAACGTATTTGTCGCTCGAGCCGGTAAACGCCCATTGCCCATCAGCCGACAACGCCACGCTATTAATATCAAGACGATGAATGTCAAAGCGCTTAGTATCGCCCGTACGGGTATTTATTACCTCAGCCTTGCCGCTACGATAAACAATTACTAATGTATCGCCTGACGCTGAAATAGCGATATCTCTGGCTATCTCCTGCCCTGTTAGCCAAGAGCCAATACTTCGACCCGTGCGGGTATCAAATAAGGTCATCGATAAACGATTAGAAATATAAAAACGCGATTTGTTAGCACTAAACCCCGCAAGCTCTACATGCTCAGCGCCCTGCCCTGTTATGCAATCGTATAGACGTGCTTTTAACTGATTATCCCAAACACACACTTTAGACTCAGTTGCGAGTAGAGAGTGACTGGCATCTTCAGTCAATGCTGCGGCACTTAATAACTCATCACCATGAGCAAATTCATCCTTTGCAGGCGCGGTATACACCTCACCCCCACCACAACCCACAAGGCTTAAAGCAAATAAACAAGAAAGCGATTTAAGCAATTTCGACGTCATACTACTACTCTTATTTTTATAATTATTTTGTATAGCAGCAGTGTAATAAAAATAAGCAGAAGTGGGTAGGAGTTCTGACTTTAGCTGTCAGCTTTCAGTTAGATATTCGAGTTACGAGGTGCGAGATGCGAGATGCGAGGTGCGAGATGCGAGATGCGAGGCGCGAGATGCGAGGCGCGAGATGCGAGGCGCGAGATGCGAGATGCGAGGCGCGAGGCGCGAGATGCGAGGCGCGAGATGCGAGATGCGAGGCGCGAGGCGCGAGATGCGAGGCGCGAGATGCGAGGCGCGAGATGCGAGGTGCGAGGTGCGAGGTGCGAGGTGCGAGGTGCGAGGCGCGAGGTGCGAGATGCGAGGCGCGAGATGCGAAGTGCGAGGTAGGAGGTGCTTTAGCGCCGAACAAAAACCGCTGCTACATTTGCTAGGCCCTATTTTCTAGTGCCTAGCGACTGCTCACTTTCCTCACCCATGTGTAAAACAAAACACATTAAGTTTATTACCATCTAGGTCTCTAAAGTAACCGGCATAGAAACCGGGCATTTCACGAGGACCCGGAGCACCTTCATCTGTTCCACCGAGTTCAATGGCTTTTTTATAAAACTCATCAACTTGAGCTGGTGTTTCAACGGCAATCGCAATCATCGTACCGTTACCAACAGTGGCTTTTTCATCATTATAAGGTTTTGTAACTGCAAAGCCTGGTTTATCTTGGCCTGTGCTCCATGCCACAAAGCGGTCAGTTTCTAAAAAGCGCTCAGCGTTTAAAGTAGAAAAAAGTTCATCATAAAACTTCACCGCTTTAGCTAAGTTATTCGTGCCTAACATTATGTAACCAATCATTTTCTGCTCCTTAAGAAAAAATAGTGTGTTCAACATAGAAGGGAATTGGGCATCTGTCTATTGATTTTTCCATTCATCGCAATGAACTATATTTTTATGGTTTGCTACTTTATAACAGAATATACACCGACCAATAACAAGGAATCATTATGAAGTTCAAAGCGTCTTTGGCGTTACTTGCTGTAGCCAGCTTTTATAGCCACGCACAAACTAGCAACACATTCCAACTTGAAAATGTCTTCGATCTTGAATACGCGAACCAATTAGAAATGACAAAAAATGGCGAGACCATTTTTTTCGTACGAAATCGAATGGACATTAAAACCGATCGCAAAGTCAGTAATATTTGGTCGGTTAACCCTGATGGTAAAACAATGCTACCGCTTACATCCGGCGTACATATGGATTACTCACCTGTGTTGTCGCCAGACGAAACTCGCTTGGCATTTATTTCTACCCGTGATGGGAGTAGCCAAATTTATGTTAAGTGGCTAAAAACAGGGAATGTCGCAAAAATTAGTAACCTAACGCAAAGTCCGGGTGGTTTAACATGGACACCAGATGGTAAAAATTTGGTGTTTAGCCAATTTGTTCCTGAAAAATCAGCCGGCCCTGTGTCTTTACCGGGCAAGCCTGAAGGCGCTAAGTGGGCGGAGCCTGCAAAATATATTGATGACGTCTATTACCGTGCCGATGGGGGCGGTTATACAAAGGCGGGTTATCGCCATTTTTTCATGATCAGTGCAACTGGCGGTAACGCGCGTCAGCTGAGCTTTGGTGACTTTGATCATGGCGGCTCAATTAGCTTTAACGAAACGGGCGATGCTTTTTATTTTTCAGCTAATCGTCATGAAGATCATGAGTTAAAACCCACTAACTCGGAAATTTACAAATTAAACGTAGCTGACTTATCAATTTCACAGGTGACCGACCGGGTAGGCCCTGACTCACGACCAGCAGTCTCTCCGAATGGCCGATACCTTGCCTACACAGGCTACGATGATAAAAAAACAAACTATGAAAACAGTGACATTTACCTTCTTGATTTTAAGTCTGGTGAGACCTCAGTTTTAACAACAGACCTTGACCGTAGCGTTGAAGAAATTAAGTGGGATGATGACAGTAGAGGCATTTACTTTAGCTATGACAGCGAAGGGAAAACGCATTTAGCGTACCAACCTCGAAACGGTAAACACAAAGTTATTACCGAGAAGATAGGCAGTGTGGCATTTGGTCGCCCGTATTCTGGCGGAGATTTTGATGTAAGCGAAGACGGTGATGTTGCAATTACACTGGCTGACACTCAGCGCCCTGCAGATATTGCATTAATTAAACGCGGTAAAGTGAATCGTTTAACTCAACTTAACGAAGATGCACTTGGCAACAAAGAGCTGGCTAAAGTGGAAGAAATTTGGGTTAAATCAAGCCATGATGGCTTAGCTGTTCAAGGGTGGATTGCCTACCCTCCTGGCTTTGATAAAAACAAAAAGTACCCATTGGTACTCGAAATCCATGGTGGACCCGTTGCAAACTATGGACCTCACTTTAGCCCTGAAGTTCAGTTGTTTGCTGCGAAGGGCAATGTCGTTCTATACATGAACCCACGTGGCAGTGACTCATATGGTAAAGAGTTTGCGCAAACAATTCATCATAACTACCCAAGCAATGACTTTGATGACTTGATGACAGGTGTCGATGCGGTTATCGCTAAAGGCTTTATTGATGAAAGCAAACTGTTTGTTACTGGAGGCTCAGGTGGTGGCGTATTGACGGCATGGATTGTGGGTCATACTGACCGCTTTGCAGCTGCCGTTGTTGCGAAGCCGGTTATCAATTGGATCAGTTTTGTACTAACTGCCGACTACTATCCTTTCTTTGCTGATTATTGGTTTCCGGGCAAACCTTGGGACAATATTGAGCATTATATGAAACGCTCACCCATTAGTTATGTAGGTAATGTAAAAACTCCTACTATGCTATTAACGGGTGAGTCTGATTATCGCACGCCGATTTCTGAAACAGAGCAATTCTATCAAGCGTTAAAGCTACAAGGTGTTGATACGGCAATGGTACGCATTCCAAATGCGTCACATGGCATTACAGCTCGTCCATCAAACTTAATGAGCAAAGTAGCGTATATTCAATGGTGGTTTGATAAGAACAGTGGAAATGATTAACAACATCGAGCGAAGCGAGAACGTTTCATTTGCGCAAGATGAACTGATTTCGTGACGCAGTTTCGTTTAACTTATCGCAAAAAGTATTAGACGCGATTTTATATCGCGTCACTTGCAAAGCATAAAATGTAAAATAGTTTCGCACATACCAGTAGCAGTGGCTTTATGCCGTGTCATGAATAAAACCATTACGCGGGGTAAACCCGCTGTTACTTTTTGACTTTACTCTTAACCATTATTGTAAACCCCCTTTACAGTACATATGTAAGTAACTCCTTACATACATTTCTCAAATATCGGACATAGTCTCCTCATCAGTTAGTAAAAAATCGGTTTATGGCCAATATCAATAACTTGAGTTGGTAAAAAATCGGTTTGTGCCGCTAAAAACCTAGCATCAGTTAGTAAAATTTTGGTTTGTAGGTCGTTTAAGTTGGTAAAAAATCGGTTTATAAACGAAGTTCTCCTCGCAAATTACCGCCCCTAATCAGCTATAAAAGCCAATTTTGGCCTTTTACCCACACTTATAAGCAATAAATAGGCTGAATCAACCAAGAAATAGCGGAGGTAGTTAAATCCTGATCCAAAAAATGCAGGCTGGTAAAAGCGTGATCTGTCTTTTCTAAAAGCTAGTAAATGGCTGATCCAAGACTTAGTTAAACTCTGATCTGAGGTGCGAGGTGCGAGATGCGAGGTGCGAGATGCGAGGTGCGAGTCTGAAGACTGATAACTAAAAGTGAAAAAGGGCCCGAAGGCCCCTAACAACATTATTGAATAGCTATAAAGGAATATTACAACTTGGTTAGAACTGGTTCATGGTGTTTGCTTCACCGCCCGCTTTCAGTGCGTTTTCACCAGAGAAGTACTCTTTGTGCGTATCACCAATATTAGAACCTGCTAAGTCTTGGTGTTTCACTGACGCTTGCTCACGACGGATTTCTTGACGTTGAACATCGCGAACATACGCTAGCATGCCTAAGTCACCAAAATAACCTTCTGATAGGATATCTGTGCTTAGCGCCGCGGTGTGGTAAGTCGGCAGTGTAATTAAGTGATGGAAAATACCGGCTTCACGCGCACCATCTCGTTGGAAGTTTTGAACAAGCACATCAGCCGCTGCAGCAAGCTCAGTATCATCCATTTCTGGTGCCATTAATGCTTTGTTATCATCAATGCTTGGGTATGCAGATAAGTCTTTACCTTGCTCTTGCCATTCAGCGTATACTTGCTCACGGAACTTAAGCGTCCAGTTGAACGAAGGTGAGTTATTGTATACAAGCTTCGCATTTGGCACGTGCTCTTTAACACGGTTAACAAGCTCTGCAATTTGTTTAACGTTTGGTTTTTCTGTCTCAATCCACAGTAAGTCTGCGCCTGATTGCAAGCTTGTTACACAGTCGAGTACAACGCGGTCTTTCTCTGTTCCTTCACGGAATTGGTATAAACCATTGTCTAAACGTGTTGGTTTACATAGTTGGCCATTCAGCTTCATTGCGGTGTCGCCTTCGTTTAACTCATCAACACTGTTTACAGGCGTTGTTTCTAAGAATGAAGTATATTGGCTTGCCAAGTCGCCAGGCGCTTTCGATACAGGTACTTTTTGTGTCAAGCTTGCACCTAGTGAGTCAGTACGTGCAACAATAATACCGTTATCAATGCCTAGCTCTAGGAATGCATAACGAACCGCATTGATTTTTGCTAAGAAATCTTCATGTGGAACGGTTACTTTACCTGCTTGGTGACCACATTGTTTTGCATCAGATACTTGGTTTTCAATTTGAATCGCACACGCACCTGCTTCAATCATTTTCTTCGCAAGTAGGTATGTTGCTTCTTCATTACCGAAACCAGCATCGATATCGGCAATAATTGGCACTACGTGGCTTTCAAAGTTATCAATTTTATCAAGGACTGCTTGTACGTCTCCGCCGTTTGCTTTCGCCGCATCGAGGTCTTTATAAAGGTGATCAAGCTCACGTGCATCTGCTTGCTTTAAGAACGTGTAAATTTCTTCAATTAGCGCTGGAACAGAAGTCTTTTCGTGCATGCTTTGGTCAGGTAATGGACCGAACTCTGAGCGCAGTGCAGCAACCATCCAACCACTTAAATACACGTAGCTGCGTTTCGTTGTTTTATTATGACGTTTAATCGCCATCATCATTTGTTGTGCAGTAAAACCGTGCCAACACCCTAAAGATTGAGTGTATTGGCTGTGGTCTGCATCGTATGCTGCCATATCGGCACGCATGATATCTGCTGTGTACTGTGCGATGTCTAACCCTGTACGAAAACGGTTTTGTAAACGCATGCGGCTTGCATATTCAGGGTTAATTGATTGCCACGTTTTGCCCTGGCTTTGGCATAAAGTCGCTAAGTTATCTGTTTCGCGTTGATATGTAGTCATAATAAAAATCCTTCGAACGGGTTCATTTAATCTTTTTTGTTAGTGAGAGTGGCTAAGAAGTGTTCGCTCCGTAGCGCTTAAATCAACATTAGGCCGATTTTTTGGATTTAGTAAATTTATAGTTGTTATTGCCACTATATTTTTGGTGAATGACATTTAGCCTGCCATTTACCCTTTTTTACGATATGGTTGAGCCATGACTGATCGAATTACGACCGTTTAAAGGACATTATTATGACCACCACTCTCTCACTAAATGGGTTAAGTGTTGACCAGCAGCTAGCACAGTTCGTTGAACAACAATTGCTACCTGGTACAGACATTTCTCCAGCTGCGTTTTGGCAAGGCTTTGCCGATATTGTTAATGAGTTAACTCCTATCAATCGGGCGCTTTTAGAAAAACGCGAACAACTGCAAGCCAAGATTGATAACTACCATAAACAGCAGCCGGTATGGGATGCAGCCAATTACCAACGTTTCCTTGAGGAGATTGGCTACCTGGTGCCAGAGCCCGCCAATTTCAAAATTGAAACCGAACACGTAGAGCCCGAAATAGCCAATACAGCAGGCCCTCAGCTAGTTGTGCCTGTTAGTAATGCACGCTTTGCACTGAATGCAGCCAATGCACGCTGGGGCTCATTGTACGATGCGTTGTACGGCACCGACGTGCTCAGTGAAGACGATGGCGCAGAAAAAGGCGCTGCATACAATCCTGTGCGAGGCTTTAAAGTAATGGCTTTTGCACGCCAATTCCTTGATAAAGCGCTGCCTTTAGCCAATGGCTCACACATTGAAAGTACCAGCTACGCCATTGTGAATAACGAGCTACTTATCACCTTGCGTGATAGCAGCCAAGTGCGTCTGGCACACCCAGAACAATTGGTTGGTTATCAAGGTGAAGCACAAAATCCGAGCGCTATTCTTTTGAAAAATAACGGCTTACATGTTGAGCTACAAATCGATCATCATCACCCAATTGGGCAAGCAGACAAAGCGGGCCTCAAAGATGTTGTACTTGAAGCTGCACTAACCACCATTATGGACTGCGAAGATTCTGTGGCTGCGGTCGATGCTGAAGACAAAGTGAATGTCTACAAAAACTGGCTTGGTTTGATGCAAGGCAACCTTGTTGAAGCATTCAACAAAGATGGGAAGACTATTGAACGTCGCTTAGCTGAAGACCGCCAATATCAGGGTATTAATGGCGAAACGGTGACCCTAAAAGGGCGAAGCATGATGTTTGTGCGTAACGTAGGCCACTTAATGACAAACCCAGCCATTCAAGATAGCGAGGGGAATGATGTGTTTGAAGGCATAATGGATGCCATCATCACCAGTACCGCAGCCCTGCATGACTTAAAAGGCACGCACGGCCTTAAAAATTCGTCAGCTCACAGCATCAATATTGTTAAACCCAAAATGCACGGCCCAGAAGAAGTGGCCTTCACCAATACCCTATTTACACGTGTTGAACAGATGCTTGGTTTACCTGCAAACACCATAAAAATGGGGATTATGGACGAAGAGCGCCGCACTTCAGCAAATTTAAAAGCCTGTATTTACGAAGCAAAAAACCGTGTTGTGTTTATTAACACAGGTTTCTTAGACCGTACAGGTGATGAAATTCATACCTCAATGCAAGCAGGTGTCGTACTGCCTAAAGGCGCTATAAAACTAGAACCTTGGATCAGTGCTTACGAAGACCGTAATGTCGATATTGGCCTTGCAACAGGCCTCAGTGGTAAAGCGCAAATTGGTAAAGGTATGTGGCCAATGCCTGATAAAATGGCGTTGATGATGGAACAAAAAATTGGCCACCCGAAAAGCGGGGCTAATACCGCGTGGGTGCCCTCTCCTACTGCGGCTACACTGCATGCAATGCATTATCATGATATTGATGTATTTGCCTGTCAAAAGGCACTGATGGACCGTAAAGAAGCAAGCCTCACACGCTTACTTACCCCCCCACTGATGAAAGACTCAAGTACGTTATCAAAAGAAGATATCCAAGCCGAGCTTGATAACAATGCACAAGGCATTCTAGGGTACGTTGTGCGCTGGATTGATCAAGGTATTGGTTGCTCAAAAGTGCCAGATATCAACCATGTAGGCTTAATGGAAGACCGTGCAACGCTGCGTATTTCAAGCCAGCATATGGCGAACTGGCTGTATCATGGTGTATGCAATGAAGAGCAAATTCGTAAAACGATGGCACGTATGGCTAAAGTCGTCGATGGGCAAAACGAAGGGGATCCAGCTTACACCAATATGGCTGACTCAGCCGAAAGCCTAGCACAAAGTGTTGCGTACCAAGCAGCATTAGCCCTTGTTTTTGAAGGCGTTAAACAGCCAAGTGGTTATACTGAACCATTACTGCATGCGTTTCGTATAAAGTATAAGTCTCAACATTAATCACTTTTCTCACTCCCTTTCGAGTTTGATGTGTCGTTCTTTGCAGCCTTCGGGCTGCTTTTTTTCGTCTAAAAACCAATAAACGCATGTATTTATACCATTTCACTTAATTAAGTGGTCTATTTTGAGGCAATAATACATCGTTGATAACAAGGCAAAAATTTTGTATTGAGTTGTGCTCGGCAATTGCGCCTGCATTGCTTTATCTTTTATATCTATACAGTCGTTAGTGAGCGCTGTCTTACACGCTTGCGACTCATGTTATCCCTTACAATGATTCAGTATTTTTTCAGCTTGATATTGTTATTTAACGGAATAAATACAGTGAATAATGGCCATTCATCGGCTAATAAAAATTGATCAAAAAAGGGGCATTTGTTATCAAATGCCCCTTCTTACGTGCTAATTTTTTAAAATTAGTTTTTGACAATCGCATTGTGATAAACGTTTTGAACGTCATCACAGTCATCTAACATCGTGATGAACTTTTCAAAATTAGCAATATCATCTGGATCAGTGATCTCTGTATGTACTTGTGGAACAAACGTGATTTCGTCTATTTCAAATGTAATACCTTCAAACGCTTCTTCAAGTGCTGTTTTTGCTTTGTAGTATTCTGTATGCGGTGCAAATACTGACACTTTGCCGTCTTCTACTTCGACATCCGTCACGTCAACATCAGCCATCATTAGGGCTTCGAGTACCACTTCGTCATCTTCGCCAGCAAAACCAAGAACCGCGAAGTGATCGAACATGTGCGCGACACAACCAGGCGTCCCAATTTTTGAGTCAGTTTTAGTGAACGGTAAACGCACATCTTTAATTGTACGGTTAGGGTTGTCTGTTAAACAGTCAACAATCACCATACAGTTACCTGGGCCATACCCTTCGTAACGTGCTGGAGAGTAGTCTTCCCCTGCTCCACCGGCTGCTTTTTTGATGGCATTTTCGATTACATGTGCAGGAACCTGATCACGTTTTGCACGTTCAATAATGCGTTTTAATGCTTGGTTTACTTCTGGGTCGGGTTCACCATTCTTTGCAACAACGTAGATCTCTTTACCGTACTTAGAATTTACTTTTGTTTTTGCATTGGCCGTTTTAGCCATGGCGTTTTTGCGGACTTCAAATGCTCTGCCCATCTTATGCCTCTATGAATACATTTGATAATTGCCGATATTTTAGCAATTCATTGTCGCTTGGGCTAGTGCCTGGTCTGTTTATCGTTCTCGCTAAAATAGACAACGACTGTGGCGACAACCTTGAAAGTAAAAAATTAAGAAAACGATGCAGAAATAATTAAAGGAAGCGCTATTTAACATAACACTTTATTTTGTTGAAATGCGCCGACTAAATTAGGTAACTCTGAAAAATGATGCAGTACGTAATCTGCCTGATCAGCATAGTCAGGAATGTCATCTGGCGCATACAAACAAGCACGCATATTCGCATTATGTGCCGCTTGAATATCAAACAAATAATCGCCAACATACAACAGCTCTGATTTATCAAGCTCCCAAAGCGTTGCAATCGCATTAAGCGCACTTGGATCTGGCTTTGCTGGCGCATCTGAGCGAGTCAGCACTGTTTCGATTGGCAAAGGGTTATTTTTAAGTTTAATTGCTGCAGCACGGTCATAATTGCGCGTAACAATAGCCATTGGAATATTATTTTCTTTGAGTGCAGTAACCGCACTGGCAACACCTGGCAATAAATGCGAGTGCTGCGCATCTAAAAGCTCATGTTGATGCACGATGTTCATCGCTTCTTCGCGCATATAAGGCGAAGGTAAAGCGGCTATGAAGGCTAACAAATCTTTTTCAAGCGGGCAGCCAACTTGCGCTTTAATCAGTGAAAAATCGAGTTCTGACGAAACCAAGGTACCGTCTAAATCGAAAATGACACCACGTATATTGTTATCATGGATATTCATATAAATCCCTGTATATGAGAATTGGGGGAAAATTTTAAGACCCATTAATAAGATAGTGTACGATAACCGTTAATTAAAGGATCAAAGGATTAAAAAATAGACTTTTTTAATCCTTTTTTATCGGATAGGGTTATTATTTAATTGACTCAAATTTAGCTTCAAGCCAGTTATCATCTTGGCTAAAGGTCAGTGTTTTCACCTTTCCTTTGCCTTCAATATTAACCATATTGACCTGTGCAGGCCATAAATCACGTAACGCGCCATTGCTCATACGAATCCCTTTGATGCCTTCAGGGATGGTGACTTCTTGGTAAACCCAAAAGAACTTACCATCAACTTGCGCTCCCACTTTTTTAAGCTCAAGTGGCTTGCCCTCTAAGGTTTGCAGTGCAATGTGTGACTCAACATAATCAGCAAAACGCTTTTGATCTTCTTTGTTACTTAAGATATCGGCATTGCCATTAAACAAATGTTCAACAGCATGCTCCGTATCGTGCAAATAAAAGCGATGCATTAGCTCTATGTTATTAGTGCGTTTATTAAATAATACCGTAGTCACAGACGCTTTTAACTGGTGCGCCATCGTTGGCGCACTCAGTAATAAAGCGAAAATAATGGCTATAAAGCGCATTATTTTTGCTCCTCAGCATCTTTTTCGTCGTCTTTTTTCAGCTCAGTTTTAATATCTTGCATGATATCACGGCTCACTTTCGCTTTACTCTTCTCACGCTTATATACTTCGATACGCGATGGAATAATACGACGAGGGTAGTTATTGTTTTCCACATCAACATCGGCTGTTTCCCAGCGAGGGTCAACCGTAACAGACACTAAGTTTTTACCTTTTTCAGTAATAATTAGCTTTTGTACGTGCTTGTGGTTACGACGCCAGATTTCAGCCGGAATGTACTGTTCTTCTTTCGTGCCATCTTCATAGGTCAGCTCTAATAAGATAGGCATCACTAAGCCACCTAAGTTTGAAAACTCAAGCACATAGTAGTTTTTATCTTCCTTAATTGCACGTTCAAACGTTTTACGCTCCCACGGCTCTAACCCCTTAAGGAACTTGTTATACGCGTTACGTTCTTTGTTAGTCACTGTAAAGCGGTCGTTTTCGTCATAGAAATCTGTGACATCTGGGTTTTCTTCAACCCATAACTTTTTGCCTTCTTCTTTATTGCGTTTAACGAATAATGGCATTGGTTTATCAGCTTCAATATCGCGAAGACGATTAAAGTCGATATCAGGATTCTTTGTGTCTAAACGCAGTTGATAAACCTTGTCTAACGAGATATCAACATGGTCTGTGGTGTAGAACCAACCACGCCAGAACCAATCTAGATCAACCCCTGACGCCTCTTCCATAGTACGGAAGAAATCTGCAGGAGTAGGGCGTTTGTACTTCCAACGCTGCGCGTACTCTTTAAATGCAAAGTCAAACAGCTCACGACCTAGAATCACTTCACGTAAAATATTAAGTGCAGCAGCAGGTTTAGTATACGCATTAGGTCCTAAACGTAATACGCTGTCAGACTGTGTCATAACGGGTACTTGGTTTTCAGACTTCATGTATTCAACAATATCACGCGGCTCAACACCCCAAGGGATTGTGTGGTCCCATTCGCGCCCCGCAACACCATCTAGGAAGCTGTTTAGACCTTCGTCCATCCACGTCCACTGACGCTCGTCTGAGTTAACAATCATCGGGAAGTAAATGTGACCGACTTCGTGGATAACAACACCAATTAAGAAACGTTTTTCAGCTTGAGAGTAAGTACGGGTACCATCGTCTTGAAGCTCTGTACGCGGACCATTAAATGTGATCATGGGGTATTCCATCCCCCCAACAGGGCCATTGACTGATTGAGCCACAGGGTAAGGGTAGTCAAACGAAAAGCGTGAATACACTTCCATCGTGTGCACAACAGCTTCGGTAGAATATTTCTTCCACAGGTCACCGCCTTCTTTCGGATAGAAAGACATTGCCATCACTAACGGCTGTTCTTTACCACCTTGATGGTAGCCTTTTGCATCCCACATAAACTTACGTGATGATGCCCATGCAAAGTCACGCACGTTCTCGGCTTTAAAGTGCCATGTTTTGGTTTTGTCGGTGCCTTCTTTCTCGTTCTCAAGTGCTTCTTCTTCGGTCACGATAAATACAGGGCGCTTAGCGTTTTCAGCTTCTTCAAGACGATTACGCTGCGTACGTGTTAATACA
The DNA here is from genome assembly GCF_053628915.1 of Pseudoalteromonas sp. MBR-15. Classification (NCBI taxonomy): domain Bacteria; kingdom Pseudomonadati; phylum Pseudomonadota; class Gammaproteobacteria; order Alteromonadales; family Pseudoalteromonadaceae; genus Pseudoalteromonas; species Pseudoalteromonas sp. MBR-15. Next base: position 660,610 of record NZ_JBRJHH010000001.1, on the reverse strand, counting down.
CTGCCTGGGTTATCTAGCTTACCTGTTGCCGATACAATGTGATCCGCAGGAACGGTGATTTCGACATCATAATTACCAAATTCCAGTGTAAACTCACCGCTTCCTAAGAACGCTTTGTTAGTCCATGCTTCATAGTCTGTGTACGCAGCAAGACGCGGGAACCACTGTGCTAATAAAAAGATATCGTTGCCATCTTCTTCAAAGTGTTCATAACCTGAACGTGCGCCTACCGCATCTTCTTCAACAATGTTAAAGGCGAAGTCCATGCTGAACTCAACGTCTTTACCCGGTTTAAGCGGCTCATTTAGGTCAATACGCATCAAGGTATCAACCACGGTTACTTTAAGCTCTTTTCCGTCTTCGTCTTTAACATTGGCGATTTGAAAACCTAGCTCGTTGTCGGCCATAAATTGCTGACGACGTAACTGGCCTAAGCTCAATTTAGTGGCTTTTGGCTGAGGGTCACCTTGCAATGTTTTACCATTGAAAGTAGCGGTCATCTCGGCAATTGAATCAGATTTAAAAATATTTTGGTCTAATTGCAACCAAAGGTACTTTAATGTGTGAGGTGAATTATTCTTATATTCGATAGTTTGACGCGCTGTTAAGCGACGTTTTTTCTCATCAAGGTTTACATCGATGTCGTAATTTACTTGCTGTTGCCAGTAGTTTTCGCCGGGTTCACCCGCGGCACTACGGTATACGTTAGGCGTTGCAAGTGCTTCATCAAGTTGACGGAACTTGTCAACAAATGAGCCTTTTGTTTGCTCAACAGACGACCCCATGACTGCGGTTGATACTGCTAAAGGCAATACCAAAGCACTCAAAGTAATAACTGCTTTTTTCATTGTTAATCCTGTAAAATATGCGTGAGCGTAACATCTCAAACCACTAACAAAATTTCAATAAAATCACGATAAAGTGCGGGTTTTTTAGGGTAGTATTCGCGCTTTCCTAGCCTGTATTTTTCAATCCTTTCATCTGCTATTAACAAAACTGTAAAGCCCCTTTACAAACCTAACAGGTTCAGTGCTAATTCATACCCCCGTATTACACTTAAAATATAGCGAGGTTGCTTATTTTTTGTTTAAAGGTAAGAGGGGACTTAAATGAAGTTTTACATTGTAAAAAAAGACTCTCGATTAGCTGCTATTCCAGCAGAAGAATCGGTTTTAAACGAATACAAAGCACGCGGATTTGAGTTTGTAGAGGTCATTGCCGCTCGCGATGAACCCGATGCACTATCGCGTACCACTCCCCATGCAAAACGCCCTAAAAAATGGCTGTTTTATGGCTCAACGCTGGTTATTTTGAGTCTAATTGCAATTATTTTCGCAATAAAGTAGTTTTTGCGACATTTTCTATTGAAATTTACTGCTGTTTGTATTTAAAATCGCCCACTTTTTTCGATTTGGGTGTTTATGTGTGTCTATTTATACCCAAAAAATGTTTCGGTAATCAGCATAGAATTCGGTGAGCGTATGGATTTTTACATCCTAAAAAAACAACAAGAACTAATTGCAATTCCAGCGGACGAACAAAATTGTAAACAATACCTAGATTCGGGGTATTTCTATATCGACAAAGTAGCGGCATGTAATGAAACCAATGCCCTTAAAGTTTTACAGGCCAAACAAACAAAGGCTATCAAAGTGCCCTTAATAATGGCATTGCTTGCTTTGCCTATGGTGTTGTTTGCGTGGTATAGCTTAAGTTAAAAACGAGGCTGGGCATCGAGGCTCAGCTTAGGTATATTGACGCTCTTAATAAATAATAAGAGCGTTTAATGAAAGTCCTTCATACTTCTGATTGGCATTTAGGCCAACAATTCTACGAACATTCCCGCTTCGAGGAACATCAGGCTTTTTTAAACTGGTTAACGGAGACTCTCGCAGCACAGCACATCGACTTATTACTCGTTGCTGGCGATATTTATCACACGGCGACACCGCCTGCGAGTGCTGAAAACCAACTCTATCAATTTATCAAGAACACCAAACAACGTTGCCCAGATTTACACATCGTGATTATTGCTGGTAATCATGACTCGGCAAACCGTATCATGGCTGCAAAACCCTTACTGGCTCAATTTGATACGCATGTGGTGGGTCGGTTCGATACCGCAAGCCCAAAGGATGTCGTACTGCCTATATCAACAAAAAATGGCCAAGCACATGTTGTTGCCATGCCATTTTTACGAAGCAGCGATTTAAGTCATTATAATCGCCAAGAAGAGCAACCTTTAAGTTACAACCAAGCAGTGGCATTGGCTTATAAAGATGCACTAAATGCTGCCAGTGAGTTACCGAAAGCGCCGCTAATTGTAATGGGACACCTCCATGCAAAAGGCGGCGATATTTCGACAGACTCAGAGCGAAACTTAGTGATTGGCGGTGAAGAAGCGATCTCTGCTAACATTTTTAGTGAACAGGCTGATTACGTAGCCCTTGGTCACTTGCATAAAGCACAAACCGTCGCCAAGTCTGAGACCATTCGCTACAGTGGCACCCCCATGCCGATGTCCTTTTCTGAGCGCCGTTACCAGCACCAAGTTGTGTTAATTGAGCTTTCTGATTCAAGTTGCACTGTAAACCCCCTTTACATACCGAGCTTTTGTAAAGTCATACTGCTCCCCGAAAAAGACTGTGTGCCACTGAGTGAATTGTGTGAGCTGTTGAGTGAACTTGATTTAAGCGATGAAAACTTAGCGCCCTATTTACGCGTTAAACTGAGCGCTCACGACACCGACACCACGTTCAGAGAGCAAATTGAACAAGCGCTGGCAGGTAAGCAGCTTAAGTTTTGTGGGATTGAACGGGTGCGACAAGAGCGCAATCATCAAGACGATGAGCAAGCCTTGTTTGACGATGTGTCGCAAATCGAAGCTCTCAATCCACATTCGTTGTTAGAGCAAGCCTTTGCCAATCATAAAGATATGGCAGGGCAAGCAGTGCCAAAAGAGCTCGAAGACTTATTAAGCCACGTTATCGATGAGTTGAATACGGAGGACGTGCTATGAAAATTTTAGCGATACGTGTTCATCAATTGGCATCCATTGTCGATGCCGAAGTCGATTTTACAGCTTCGCCATTAAAAGAAGCTGGGCTATTTGCCATTACAGGTGATACCGGGGCAGGTAAAAGTACGTTACTTGATGCCATTTGTTTAGCACTGTATACCAAAACCGCGAGACTTCGTGGCGACACAGGTAATAAAATTGACTTTAATGGCGATAATATCAAGCTCAATGACTCGCGAAATTTATTACGCCGTGGGGCAGGGCAGGGCTATGCCGAAGTGGACTTTATAGGCCAAGATAAACATCACTACCGTGCTCGCTTGAGCTTTAGCCGCGCACGGAACAAAGCGAATGGCAAATTACAACAAGCGCAACACACGCTTCATTCGTTGCCTGACGAAACCTTAATTGCCGATAGAAGTAATGCCAGCAAAGAAATAGAGCGCATTATTGGTTTAAGCTTTGATCAATTTTCGCGGGCGGTGCTACTTGCCCAGCATGAGTTTGCAGCCTTTTTGAAAGCCACAGGGGATGAACGGGCACAACTGTTAGAATGCTTAACTGGCACCGACAAATTTAGTCGTATTGGGCAACGGATATTTGAACGTCACCGCGAACAACAACAGGCCCTTGAGCAATTAAAACTCAGCTTGGCGAACTTTAAGGTATTAAGCCCCGAAGAGTTAGCGGCTAAGCAAGCTGAGCATAAATCGCTATTAACGAAGCAAACTGAACTACAAAACCAAATAAAGCAGCTGGAGCAATACCAAACTTGGTATGAACAGGCGGCGCATCTATCAGAGCAAATAACGCAAGCAGAACACACAAAGCACCAAGCTGAGCAGCAATTACATCAACTTGAAGATAAAGCAAAGCAAGCCAAACAAGCGCAGCAGTGCTTAGAAATAAAAGATAACCGTGAGCGCACAGCCACAATTAAAGCTCAGCAAGCGCAGCTTGTAGAAAACCGTGAGCAACTTTTAAAAATTGATCATAACGCCCTGATAAGTGACGCAGAGCAAACGCTAAACAAACACACTGAGCAGTTAAAGCAAGCGAAACAAACGCAAAAAGATGCTCAGCCAATCATTAGCCAAGCACGTGAGTACGATAAACAACTGGCGGTATTGAACCAGCAAGCACACGCTCAAAAAGCGCAACTCGAAAAAGCAAACCAGCATAACACCGAGCTGAGCAATAAACTTAATACGGCAAAGGCTGAGCAACAACAGCAACATCAGCAACAACAAGCGCTCACTAATTGGTTAGCGACACATGCACAATGGCAACCATTAGCGAAAGACTGGTCATATTATAAAAGTGAATTAAGCCGCTTTAATCAACTGCAGCTTCGTATTGATAAAACAAATCAAACGATAAAGTCACTTCAGCCTACGGTTACTGAGCAGCAACACAGTCGTCAGCAATTACAAAAACAGTATCAAGCGCTTGAGCACGCACTAAAAACGCTGAATGAACAAGACGCTAGCTTCAAAGACCGCTTAAATAGTCAGTCTATGGCCGACATAGATGCACAACTAGAGGCGATTAAACACCTTATTGAAAAGCGTCAACTGTGGCAAAGTAATCAGCAACAATTAAAAGTGTGGCAAAGCCAATCAGACACCTTAAACCAAAATAAACAACAGTTACAAACAGCCCTCAGCGCGATAGGGCAGGATGTAGAAAACGCCCAACAACAGCTGACACTATGCGAGAAAAACTTACAGCAAGTTCAGTTAAGAGCCAGTGAGGGGGTCAGCCAATTAAGAGCCACTTTAAAAGCGGGTGAGCCATGTGCTGTTTGTGGTTCGACTGAGCACCCGTTTCAACATGATGTGGTTAATGCGCAGTTTAGTCAGCTCATTAATGATTTTACTGAGCAACTTAATAGTGCCAAACAGCACTTAAATAATCAGCAAGCTTTACAACAAACAAAAAGTAATGAACTGACAGCCTGTACTCAGCAAATAGCGTCATTAGAGGGGCAGGTGAGTGAACTCACCGACCAGCAGAACACGCTCAAACAGACCATGGCGGCAAATCGTACAGAGCTGAATGATTTAACAGAGGCGCAATTAAACGAGCGTCAGCAGCAGCTCACGAGCCAGAAACAGCAGTATTTTAAAGTGCTTGAGCAACAACAGCAGCTGCAAACATCATTAACAGCCAAACAAGCAGAGTTTAATCAAAAAGGGCAAGCACTGCATGCAGCAGAGCAAAAGCTGAGTGAAACACAGCAGCAACTCAACACTGAACAAGCACGTTTAAACGAGCTAAACGCAGAACATCAGCAACTGCATACCGCACTCGACGACACCTTTAAAAATGCCCCTTGGTGGCAACAGCTCAATGAACAACACGTGTCATTAGAGACTATTGCAGAGGATGTGCAACGCTATCAAACGAAACTTCAACAATCAGATGAGCTAACGAAGGCTCTAACAAGCACTGATCAAACCATCGCGCATTTACTGCCTCAGCAACATGAAGCAGCAGAAGCGAAAGCTAAGTGCACTGCGCAACTTGCCCATACCGAGAACGAGCAGGCTGATTTGCATGAAAAACGCATTGCCTTGTTTGCCGATGCGAACATGTCGGTCGATGAGTATATTGCACAACTTGAACAGGCCATTGACTCGTTACAGCAAGCAGTGCAACAGGCTCAGCAACACCTAAGCAATGCGGTTAAAGCGCGTGACGAGCACGCTATTCAAATAAGCCACTTAACGATGCGTGAAAAAGAGTTAAGCGATGAACAAGCTGCGCTTGAAAAACGATTCACGCAGTGGTTTAGCGAGTTTAAAGCACAGCATCCTTCACTTTCTGAAGACGCAATTACAACGCTTTTAAGCATCAGTAGCGAATCAATAAAGCAAACACTCAACGAGCACCACGCGGCAGAAAATGCGCTAAAAGAAACTCAAGCAGCTTTAAAACAGCTGCATTCATCGCAGTCGGCGCATTTAAAAGATCAGCCAAAGCACAGCGAAAGCGACACTGAAACTGAACTAGCTAACGCCGTTAATGCCCAGCAACATACGAATCAATCGCTGATGCAAGTGGGTAGTGAGCTGCACACGCACCAACAAAATAGCCAAGCATTAGCAGATAAACAGCAATTATTAGTTCAACAGCAAAAGCGCTACGAGCACTGGCATTTACTTAATAAAGTGCTGGGTGATGCCAGTGGTAAAACCATGCGTAACTTAGCGCAAACGCAAACTCTCAAAATACTGCTGCATTATGCCAATAGCCACTTACACACTTTAAACAAGCGCTACAAATTAACGGCTATCGGGCAAACGCTGGATATTGCCATCATTGATAAAGACATGGCCGATGAGCAGCGTTCTGTTAATACTTTGTCAGGCGGGGAGTCGTTTTTAGTCTCGCTGGCACTGGCTTTGGGGCTTGCCTCGTTGTCATCGAATAAAGTGCAAATAAACTCTTTGTTTATCGATGAAGGGTTTGGTACGTTGGACAGTGAAACGTTAAGCATCGCGATGGATGCTCTCGATTCGCTGCAAGCACAAGGCCGTAAAGTAGGGGTTATTTCGCATGTATCTGAAATGACCGAACGCGTGGCTACGCAGGTACATGTAGCGAAAAAACCCGGTGGTTACTCAACCATCTCTGTTATTTAAAGGATTAGCATGCCAACTTTTAATCATGAAGAAGCCAGTCATTACGATGAGCGCATAACGCGTTTAGTGCCAGGGTACGCGTTATTACACCAAGCAACCGCAGCGCAACTAGTCAGCACGCTCGACAACGACGCGTGTATTTTAGTGATTGGTGCAGGCACCGGAAAAGAGATCATAGAACTTGCTAAGCTCAACGCAGGCTGGCGTTTTATTGCGCAGGATATTTCACAAGATATGTTGGATATCGCTGAGCAGCACTTTAGCCAACATAACATCAGTGACCGTGTAACGGTTCATTGTGGCGATATTAACGATATTGATGCAAGCGCCGATGCAGCATTATGTTTATTAGTCATGCACTTTGTCGAGGACAATGGCGATAAAAAAGCGCTGTTAAAAGCGATTAAAAGCAGGCTTAAAAAGCAGGGCAACTTATTCATTGCCGATTTAATGCGCCCTGAAACGCAATTTGAGCGCGAATCACAACTACAGCTTTGTACTCAGCTAGGTTTAACCGATGCCGGCAAAGAGCGCACCCGACACAATCTAGAACATGAGTTTTATCCATTAGACCGTATTCGTTTTTCAGAATTAATGAATGAAAGCGGATTTAGCACCCCTAAACAGTATTTTAAAGTGCTGGGTTTCACTGGGTATGTGGTGGGGAGTTAGACTCTTTAAGTTTTAAGCTTTGAACTTCCATTGTCAGCGCGATTATATATCGCGCAACACACGCACACGAAGTACGGTTCACCTCTAAAGTCAGTCTTACTGGGATAGGTAGATAGATAGGTAGATAGGTAGATAGGTATGTCGATAACTTATAAACCACGCAAAGCGAGTCTCACAGCGAGAGTTAGACGCGGCTTTAAGCCGCGTCATCAATCAATTGCAACACAATGATTTATTACCTTATATTACCTTAATACCCTGCGGCGTGGCCGTCTTTGCGGGTTTCAGATGCGCCATAGTACACCCCTGTTTTAAGGTCTTTTAAGATAGCTTGATAACCGCCATATGGTCCAACAGCGTCTTGCAAAGTGTGGCCTTTTTTCATCAGCTCACGGCGAGTTTCCATCGAAAAACCTGATTCTAAACTCACAACGCCCCCGTCTTCCATAATTTCGCCTGTAGGCTGTGATGAGCCACTGTGCAGAATGCGTGGAGCGTCACCGGCCTCTTGTAAATTCATGCCAAAATCAATCATGTTAATTAAAATTTGCGCATGCATTTGCGGTTGTGTCGCACCGCCCATTACTCCGTAACTCATGTATGGCTTGCCATCTTTGGTCACAAAGGCTGGAATTATCGTGTGGAACGGACGTTTACCCGGCTCATATTGGTTCATATGGCCTTTTTTAAGTGCAAACATTTCTCCTCGGTTTTGCAATACAAAGCCCAGTTTAGCGGGGGTCATACCTGAGCCCATACCACGATAATTACTTTGAATTAATGACACCATATTGCCGTCTTTATCGGCCGTCGTCAGGTAAATAGTATCGCCTTCTACTGGACCCGCATGATCACGTTTTGCCGCTTTATTTGGGTCAATCAGCTTGCGTCTTTCATCGGCGTATTGCTGAGAAATCAAGGTCTGCACGGGAATAGTATTAAACGCAGGATCGGCGTAATATTTAGCGCGGTCTGCAAAGGCCAGTTTTTTTGCCTCAACAAACGTGTGAACATACTCAGGGCTATCAAAACCCATACCTTTAATATCGTATCCTTCTAATATATTTAGAATTTGCTGAGCGGCGATGCCTTGGCCGTTGGGCGGTAATTCCCATAACGTATAACCGCGGTAATCTGCACTGACAGGTTTAACCCATTCACTGTGGTGTGAAGCTAAGTCGTCGTACGATAAATAACCGCCATTTTCTTTCATATAACGGCTAATTTCTTTTGCAATATCCCCTTTGTAAAAAGCATCACGTCCTTCCTTCGCTATTTTACGATAGGTATTTGCAAGGGCAGGATTTTTAAAAATATCGCCTTTTTCTGGCATCGCCCCATTTGGCATGTATACGTCTTTAAACCCAGGGTATTTTCCACGCGCATCAACACTTTTTTGCATGTAATAGGCAATCAATTCAGAAACGGGAAAGCCTTTTTCAGCATAATCAATTGCTGGCTGAAGTAAGGTTTTCATCGGTGTTTTACCAAACTTATTATGTAATTCAAACCAGCCATCCACAGCGCCTGGCACAGAAACAGGCAACGGGCCATAGGCGGGGATCATATCGCCTTGTGCCTTTAAGGTGTCGAATGTCAGGCTTTTCGGTGAGCGGCCAGATGCATTCAAGCCATATAACTGTTTGCTTTTATTGTCCCAAACAATGGCAAACAAGTCGCCACCTATACCACACCCTGTCGGCTCTACAAGCCCGAGTACGGCGTTGGCTGCAATTGCTGCATCAATGGCATTGCCCCCGTCTTTTAACACTTGTAAGCCAACCTGTGTAGCTAATGGCTGCGACGTTGCAACCATACCTGATTGCGCAATAACTTCTGAGCGACTGGCAAAGTTATGCCCTGTGATACGGTCGTAAGCCTGTGTCGTCCCAGCAGCGCCTAAGCATACCGCTAACACAAGCCCTTTTAGTAGTGGCGTTGGATTCATGGTTATTTCTCATTTTATTGTTTTATTCACTATAAAAAGCAAAGTCACTGTAAACAATGGTTTTGCTACCGAGGGCAAAAAAAACGCGATTGAATTCGTAAACAGCACCCGATTATTAATAAACAGCCGTACCGTAAAAACATCTATCAACCGTAGGAGAGGTTTGCACATGAGGGTACTTATTAGCAGGGACAAACTTTTCAACAATGGGAGCTATTTGCCCATTTTCTTTCATGGTATCGAGTGCGCGCTGAAGTGCGCTGACCACACTAGTTGGAGCAGATTTATTTAAAGCCAAATAGTTTCCCCCTAAAGCAGGGTGGTTAAGTTCAAGCACAGGTATCACTTGATCAGGGTTTAAAGCCACTTTTTGTAATTGTGTTGCAAGCGTCATGGAAGAGCCAATTAATAAATCATGCTTACCACGTTTAAACATATTTAACTCTTCAAATTTACCTGAGTAGGTTAAAAAATGATGCCCTTCAACTAACTGTAAGTCTGTAAGTACGGCTTGATAAACATCGCCGCGTGATACGCCAATTGTGTAATTAGTTAATAAGCGTGAACTTGTCAGCTCAATGTCTGTGCGCTCACTTAACCTATATAAACAAGATTGCCCCGACACCAGTGGACCAACCCATTGAAACTGAGCTTCTCTTTGTGTTGTTCGAGACGTTGAAAAAATACCAGAATACGGCTGCTCAAGCGTTTTTGACATCGCTCGCCTCCAAGGCAACACCTGTATTACACATTTTAATTTTGCGTGCTTACAAATCGTCTCAACTATTTCAGTATTAATACCCGTCGGTTGATTATGTTCCTCAAAATTATAAGGAGGAAATGATTCGGTATACAAGGTTAATGGCGTTGATTCAGCCAGTGCTGCCCATGTGAAAAATAAACAGAGTGTGGCTGGCCAGTTCTTCATCGCAATTAACTCCAGGCTTTTTCGGTTTATTACGCAGGTTTAACGATTCTACTTAACTGTTTTTGCAGCGTGTTGAGACAAAATGGCTTAATGATAAAACCACTGACTTTGGCGGCAATCATGTCAGTGACTGTTTGCTTGCTATCCTCACACGTCACCATAAGAACGGGTAAATCGTCAAACTCGGGGGTTTCGCGAATGTGATTAAGTAAACACTTTCCATCCATTTTAGGCATATGTAAATCAGTGATAACTAAATCAAAATGCTGCTTTTCTAACAACTCTAACGCTTGCGAACCATCCGTTGCTTCTGTTATGTCGTTGTAATCAAGGCTACGTAGCATGTTTATCAAAACATGACGCATTAAAGGCATATCATCAACGACAAGAATTTTCATATAAAGTGTAGTCCGTTTTACATTACCTTAAAGCTTAGTTTGCAAGCCAAATAACGCAATGATAAGGCAGACTTTTACGCGAAAATATCTGCAACCAACTGACTAAGCCGCGCAATTTTAATATTACTTAATTGCCTATAATCAAAATAGGGGCACACAATCACCTTATCTTGCTTATTAAAGGCAAACTCTTCATCAAGCCAAGTGAACTGGCTAGATAATAAACCTGATTGAACAAGGCTTTTTGCATACGTGCGCCCAGCGATAATGTGTAATTTATCCGTGTTGTCAAATACAGGAGGGCTAAACAGCAACGCTGTGTGACTGTGTGCTTGGAGTAAACGCGTATCACGATAGGTTTGCCAATTGGCAGAACATTTAGCAAACTGAAAATATTCGCTCGGCAGCGCAAACAGCACTTTTGCATACACATTAAAGACTTTTCGCCAGCCATTTCCACAAGCCTGATTAATGTCATCTATTTGACCAATTTGCATAGCATGTAAATGATCAATATTGTGCCAAGGCACCATCGGCGGACGCTTTTCTATGTACACAGCAACGTTAAATGCACTGTCACCAAAGCCCTGTAAAGAGTGTTGTTGCTGAATCATGATGATTTTTGAGCAAGAATTCGATCTAAGTTATTAGCAAAATTCTGACGGTCAGCTTGGCTCAACGGTGGCGGCCCACCCGACATTTCGATACCACTTGAGCGCATTGTGTCCATAAAATCACGCACATTAAGGCGAGAACGTATATTTTCTGTTGTATACAGCTCACCGCGGGGATTTAACGCCTGTGCATTTTTTTCAATCACTTCGGCTGCCAGCGGGATATCACCCGTGATAACCAAATCACCGGCTTCGACTCGCTTAACAATTTCGTTATCGGCGATATCAAAACCAGACGATACTTGCTGACGAAAAATGTACTTAGACGGCGGAACACGCATAGCATGATTAGCCACTAATGTAGTGACTGTTTGCGTTCGTTCTGCAGCACGAAATAAAATTTCTTTAATAACAACGGGGCAGGCATCTGCATCAACCCAAATCTTCATGGTTTTCTCTATTTAACTATTCTAAGCTTAGGTAGTTTAACGTAATTAAACTTATTTACCGCTATTAACGTATTAAATTCTTTAATTTTAAAAGGAGTGAGCGTGTGCAGAACAGCATAAAATTTATATTTCTACTTTTCTTTACGACCCTGTTATCGGCTTGTACAGGAGTGCCTGACAACATAAAACCCGTTAATGATTTTGAACTAAATAAGTACACCGGAACATGGTACGAAATAGCGCGCCTTGATCATTCATTTGAACGCGGTTTAGAAGGGATAACCGCACAGTACTCAGTCAACTCTGATGGCACTGTTAAAGTTATTAATAGAGGCTATAACACCTCAGATAAAAAGTGGGAACAAGCAGAGGGCAAGGCTAAGTTTGCCGGTAAAAATGACATTGGTCATTTAGAAGTCTCATTTTTTGGCCCATTCTACAGCTCCTATGTCATTTTTGAGCTCGATAAGCAAAACTATCAATACGCGTATATTACTGGCTATAACAAAGAGTATTTATGGTTTTTATCAAGAACCCCGACAGTCACTAAAGAGCAGCTAGACGACTTTAAAAATACCGCCAGACAATATGGCTTTAAAACAGACGAGCTTATTTTTGTTGAGCATGAAGGGATGTAAAGGGGCTTTACACGCGTCTTTAAACTATCACGAATGTGCAACACAATTGTCATGGAAAAGAGGCACACTGTGCGACATTAAATTGAACATGACATGTGATCCCCAATTTAATCCCCTGCTCGGGTAGGCATTGCCTACCCTTTTTTTTTTGAGATCAGTTTTTTACTAACTTAACTAGAAAATCATCACTGAAAGCCCACTTAAAACCAAAACAGACACATTTATTGCGCTGATGTGTTTTACCCATGAGACCGTAAAACTATATAAAATCATAAGCATAAGAACACTTAGCGCCATATAACCACAAAATAATAATGCGCCGTATCCGCCTTCACTCATCACACTCAGTCCTAAACTTAGTAAAATAGTGATCCAGCCAATCGTTAAAAATCTATATCGCTGTTTTTCAGTAAGTTTCTTTTTAAATACATCGCGAAAATGATTAAACTTTGCAAGTGCAAAACAATTAAACGCTAAAAAGCAGAGACTAAATTGCAGTAATTCCATCATCCTTGTTGCTCCTTTAACTGCCTGTTTTTAAATAAATTTCCTTTTTCTTTTACGTTGCCATGGCTAGGTATTTTTCTGCTTTGAACAATAAACATCAAACCAGCGCAGATAAACGCACTATCAATGCCAAATAGCGCCCATTGCTGAGTTAGTAAATAGCTGATCCAATTTCCCTCTGTTGTAAATGCATTAATTAAAGGGATTGAAAAACATGCCACCGCATTTAACCACGCAGCTAAGCGCCAATGTGACTGAGTACGTCCAAACAAAGCCAAAACAGCAATGAATAACCACGCTAAGAAAAAGGCTAGAACCTCTTTATCGGCACGTGCGGCTAACTCTATAGGTAGTAATCGGTTCGCGATAAAAAATGCACACGTTGCAAAGGGCAAGCCCATTAATGTAGCTAAATTTAACGTTTCAACAAGCTTCAAGCCACGGTGTGCTGATTGTTCAGGCTTCATGCGCTCTCTTAAACGCTTCGCCCACATCATGCAACCAGTCGCAATCATGGCACAGCCAGCAACCCCACATAAAAAGTACAGCCATCGTAGTAATGGCTCAGCTAATCGCCCACTGTGAAGCGCGGTCATTGAGTCGTAAAATTGTGCCGATGCACTCCAGTCTTCACCTGATTGCGCGTCTATTTGCCCTGTTACACCATTAAATAAATAACGAGGACCATTATCGACCACCTCTTTAGCTGTCGCCAGATAGACAACGATTTGTGATGACGCCGTATTGGCATTACGAACGAATACATGGCTTATATCGGCATTAGGGTACTTAGTATAAATCTGATCTAAAACCTGATTTATTGCCACCATGGGGCGGTGTTCATCGGATGGCGCCGCGCGCTTATTGACCGGTAAGGCTTCATTAAACATCTGACTTAATCCCTCTTCATACACGGTTTCTGCGGGGTAAGGGAACAACATAAAAATCAGTGTGATGATACCTGTGTAAGTAATCATAATATGAAAAGGAAGCGCCAAAACAGACGACACGTTATGCGCATCTAACCAGCTTCTACTGCCTTTATTACGACGAAAAGAAAACATATCTTTAAAAATACGCTTATGAATTACGACCCCCGTGACAAGCGCAACCAACATAAACATTGAAGCTAAACAAACAAGAATACGCGCAGTAAACACATCTATATAATGCAAATCAAAATGCAGACGATAAAAAAAGCTGCCGCCTTTTGTATCACGTGGCTCAGGAACTGGTTCCAGTGTATTTGGGTCTATATGAGTGTAATTAAACGGAGCACGACGTTGACCTGGTTGCTTAGGTTCTGCATAGCCATAACTTAAAACGGGGTTTCGCGAGTCGGGCATGTTTATACGCCACGAAAGAGAGTTAGGTGCTTTTTGCTGTAAATCTGCAAACACATCGTTAATTTGCTTTGCTTGTGAAGCAACACGGTGCTCTTGATGACGTACTTGATGGATTTCAGGCTTAGCCCAAAAACTAATTTCGTCTTTAAAGAAGCTCAACGTGCCTGCGAAAAAAATTAAAAATAAAAGCCAGCAAACTAATAAACCTACCCACGTGTGTAACCACGTCATTGAACGGAAGAAATTCTCTTTCATAGCCATCCCTTAATCAAAGCCAGTACGAATAATTGCAGACTTGTCGTTAGTAAAATGGTGATCCAAACGACCTTCAGTGACTTAACTGCAAACACCCATATGAACACGCAGCAATAAAAAAAGACCGATAAGGTTGTGGTCAACAACACACTGTCGAGTTTATTTAGCGGCAATAAAACCGCCAGTAATGAGATAAATACACTGGTAAAAACATAACCCCCTAAGATGGCAGCAACAAAACGAAAAAACACAGCAACACGATATGACAGGCTCTGTGAACGTTTTTTAGCGCCTCTTGGTTCTTTAGCTTGCCCAGCTTGTAAGGACTGAGAGTGCATGATAATCCCTTAAAAAAAAGTTAAACGAGAAGAAAACGCATTATTATATAGTGACAAAACCAAAAAGATAGTGATTATCATTTGCGTAACCGTATTTTATAAAGGAACGATTTAAAACCCGATTTCATAGTTAGTAAAATAATGATCTGCTAGCTTTGTTTTACACAATAGCCTATGGTGTTATGCACACAGCAGAAGGAGTTATAATGCAAACAATCGGATTAATTGGCGGTATGAGTTGGGAGTCGACACAGAGCTACTATCAACTTTTAAATCAGGGAGTTAAAGATAAGCTTGGTGGTTTACATTCAGCAAAAATAGCCTTAGTTAGCCTTGATTTTGCCGAAATAGCAACGCTTCAACAACAGCAAAACTGGCCTAAAATGGCAGAAATATTAATAAATGCGGCTCAGCAAGTTGAGGCTGCGGGTGCTGATTGTTTGCTTATCTGTACTAACACCATGCATAAGCTTGCAGAGCAAGTTCAAGCAGCTATCTCGATTCCTCTTTTACACATTGCCGATGCCGTTGGAGAGCAGCTTACAGCGAGTAAACACAAAAAAGTCGCATTACTAGGTACGTCATTTACCATGGAGCAAGATTTTTATACACAGCGCCTCAGTGACAAATTTGGAATTGAAGTGCTAATTCCTGAGCCAGACGAACGCGCGGTGATCCATGAAATTATTTATACAGAGCTCTGTATAGGTATCATAAACCCAGACTCTAAAGCCGCTTATTTGAGAATTATCAATCAACTATACCAACAAGGTGCAGAAGCAATCATTTTAGGTTGTACCGAAATAGCCTTGCTAATTCAACACACTGATACCGCCATTCCGTTATTTGATAGCACCGCATTGCATTGTTCAATGGCGCTTAAGCACAGCATAAACTAGGAGACTATTATGTCGAATCACCACAGTCTAAATTATGTAGAATTCGCCGCTAAAGATTTAACCGCTACCAAAACTTTTTTCCAGCAGGTATTTAAATGGAAATTTACTGACTATGGCCCCGAATATACAGCCTTCAGCTGTGAATCAGCAGGGCTTGATGGCGGCTTTTATCAAGCACCCTTAACCAGTTTAACGAGCAATGGCGGGGCGTTATTGGTACTTTACTCTAACAATATTAAAGAAACCCAAGCTCAAGTTGAGAACCACGGCGGGGTTATAATTAAACCATTATTTGATTTCCCAGGAGGTTGCCGCTTCCACTTTACAGAACCCAGTGGCAACGAGCTTGCCGTGTGGTCAAAACAAGCATAGATCAGATTTTTACTAAGTAATGAAACATCAAACACTCTTAGAACAAGTTAGTAAATGCGTGATCTGCGAACCTGAGTTACCGTTAGGAGCCCGTCCCGTTATTCAATTTAATGCCAATGCGCGCATTTTAATAGCGGGGCAAGCACCCGGGGTTAAAGTTCACGAAACAGGTGTGCCCTTTAATGATGCCAGCGGAAAACGATTACGAAATTGGCTAGGTGTCAGTGATGACGAGTTTTACGATGCCCAAAACTTCGCTATTTTACCAATGGGCTTTTGCTATCCGGGTAAAGGTAAGTCTGGCGACCGACCACCGCGCAAGGAATGCGCTATTGCTTGGCGAGAAAAGCTCCTCGCCCAATTAAACAACGTTGAGCTGACTATCATTTTAGGTAAGTATGCACAGGCGTATCATTTACCTCATACCAAACAGTTGCCGTTAACAGAGTTAGTAAAATCGTGGCGTGATTATTGGCCTAAGTATTTACCTTTGCCACACCCAAGCCCACGCAATAATATTTGGTTAAAGAAAAATCCATGGTTTGAAGAAAAAGTGCTTCCTGAACTGAGTAGCCAAATACGTTCATTACTTAATAGATAACACAATGGAAAATACTTTTTTTAAGCAACACGGTTACATGCATGTAAAGGGGCTTTACAATGATTCTGCTTTATCTGCTATTCGCCCCATTTTAGATAAATTTCATAATAATTGGCTTCGCGAAAATTCTCTTTTTTATAAAACTAAAGCTATTAATAGTTCAGGACTCACAGCGTCTCCATGGTTAACAGAAAATGAAAAACTGAGCTTATTCCATTTTATAAACTCAACGCAATTGCTCAATCAGGTTACCTCAATCATCGCGAGACCAAGGTTTTTAAATAGCCAATTATTTTTTAATCCTTACAACCCAGAACAACATAATTATTGGCACCGAGATTCGCAGTATCATTTAGATATCAATGCACAGCAATCAGCTCTAACAGGTCCTGAAGTACTGCATTGCCGTATTGCATTTGAAGATGAACATGGGATTGAGTTAATACCAGCGAGTCATAAAAATTGGGATTCTGAAGAAGAATTAGCGGTAAGGCTAGAGCTGCAAGGGGCTCACAATTATGATTCTTTAATCCACGGTAAAACTATCTCACTACAAAAAGGTGATCTATTGATTTTTTCGGCCAATATGATTCACCGAGGATTGTATGGGCTCAATAGGTTTTCATTCGATATTCTATTTTTTGAACGCCATGAGAGCGTGGAGCAATTTATAAACACGGACCTTTTACCGACAGATGCTCAGCTTAAGAAATTGGAAAATCCTGCGGTTTTTATTTAATAAAAAAGCGGCTTAATTAGCCGCTTTCTCGCATTGCATTTAATACTATTGCAGCATCGCAAATAACTGCTTTAACTGCGGCATATATTCTTTAATCAAGTTAACGTTGTTTTCGCTAACATCAACGGGGGCATTACTCGCTTCTTTCACGCCCTCTAAGGCGCCGGTCATTGAACGTGTTCCAGAACTTGCAGAAGACGCAGTTAAACTTTGTAAGCCACTCATTGCTTGATTAACTCGCGCTTGGTTTTCTGGTGACAGTGTTGCCTTCACATTTTCAAGATAGGCCATAGAAACTTCAGAACCCACAGTAACAAGCTGCTCTGGCGTAAAGCCATACTGCTGTGTTAAGGCGGCAAATTCAGTGTAAAGCTCATGTTCTTTAATGTGACCCAGTGCGCTCATTACCACAGAAGTGTCTACCCCTTCTGTGCTACCCAGCATGTTACCCAGGTCTACACTTTCAAGCTCAGGTTGATTTTTTGACCAGTTCACAACTGCGGGGAGTGCTTTAATATAACTTTGTAGTTGGTTTTCGGTAATATCTTGTGCGAAGCTAGAAAAACTCATCGCGAGTAAACTCATTGAAATAATTAGTGCTTTCATCATGATTTCCTTTCTTTTCCAGTTTATAACAACCGACTTGTTTAGCGAGTTATTATGATCAGCTAATTACAAGTGTTACAATACAGTTTTTAGCACAACTAACTGAACCTAATGTTAATTATTTCTAATACTGTAACAATTGATGAATGGGAGCTCGACTTTAGTGCAATCCGCTCTCAGGGTGCAGGCGGACAAAATGTAAATAAAGTGGCCAGTGCAATTCATCTACGCTTTGATATAAAGCGTTCAAAGCTGCCTGACTTTTACAAACAAAGATTACTCAATTTAAATGACTCTCGGTTGACCAAAGAGGGAGTTATTGTCATTAAATCGCAAAGTCATCGTACACAAGAACTGAATAAAGAAGAAGCACTCAATCGTTTGAAAGAGTTAATTATCAGTGCAACACAGGTTCAAAAAAAGCGTCGTGCAACCAAGCCATCAAGAAATTCACAACGCAAGCGCATGGATAGCAAAACGAAGAGAGGTCAAACTAAAGCATTAAGAAAAAATATAAGCCTATAACCTTATCATCATCCAATAGTGTCAATAATAAGCATAACTGTAAAGAAGTGTAACTTGTTAACAAAGTTAATTGATGGTTAATCCTACCAAGACTATAATAATCATACTATCTCACTTTTGAAAGGAGCCGCAAATGGGCCAAAAAATATGCTTAATCGGCGTTGCTATGATAACGCTGTCAGTTTTGCCTATGACCAGCTTTGCCGTTGATTCTTGGCAAGCCGGAAGCGCTTATCCGCAAGGAAGTGAAACCTGTTATAACGAGATACTCTATAAAGCCAGATGGTGGGCAACCCCAGGAGAAGAACCCGGTAGTTCACAATGGGGGGCATGGGTTGCCGATGTTGCATCAAAAACCTGTGTAGAAAGTATGAGTATGGCTAAGCAAGATGAGTTATTAAAGTCGCTGCCAACCATCTTCGAAACAAATAATAATAAAAAAGGGAGTTCTGATTAACTCCCTTTTTTGTCACCAGGCCCGCATGCACTAGTCAAATGTATGGTGGCGTGTCATTTCAAATCGATTGAGTATGTGATGCATAATATAGACAGCACACAAGCTTAATAGTATTGCAACCGACACCGATGAAAAGCGATATAAAGCGCTATACACCAGATCTTGACCCGGCCCTAATGATTGACCAAACAAGATGCCAAAGGTCGTAATAATACCAAAACCAACCCCTGGAATGCCGCCAGATAAAATATGATAGCGACTAAATATAAAGGTCAAAATCCATAAAATCAGTGCAGGAAAAATTAATATATCAGTGTGATTGTATAAAAATAACTGCGCCACAAGTGCTAAATTGCAGCCAATTAATGTACCAATAGCACGCTGCCATGCAGCCATTCCCGCCGCTTTCCAGCATAAAGAAAACAAAATCAATACCGACGCCGCCTGTGCAGAAATAGAGTCTTGTAAATCAAATACCTGAAAAACAATAAAAGAAAGAGTCGCAACGGTTGAACATAGCAAGACTTCGTGCCGAACACTTTCTTTGGCTTTTTCAGGCATTACGCGAGCTTGGCGGGGTGAAACATCAGGAAAAATTCCATGCATCAGTACCGAAAAAACAACGGTTACAATAACAGCGACTGCATTGCTGATGATCAACGGATAAATACTGACTCCTGCCCCTGTGTAGGTTGAAAAGTGCAATTGAATCGAGAGGCTGACTACCGTTGTTGCACCAAATAAAAAGTTAGCGCCACGACTCATTTGGTAAAACAAAAAAGCAAATGCCAAAAAACTTACCATCGTCATGACCACAGGCAAATGTGCAAGCAAACCTTGAACGACAAGTACAAACAATGCACTGAATACTGCACCCGCATAAAACTGACGAATAATATGCATATTAAGTACAGGTACTAGGCCAAGCAACAACATAGGATACACAGTAAAAAAGATCCCATTTGGCCAATTCATCAACTTTGCAAGCGCAAACCCTAATGCTGAGCCCGTAGCAATACGCAATGCTTGACGCAAACCATTCCCATCGAGTTGCAGTGTTGACATAACTTACTTAACCTTAATATATAAAGTGCAAAACACTGATCAAACGGATTTGCATGCCCGCAAACCAGCTACCGATGCTTGACTCAGGCAATAGTTGCACCGTTGCTCGTGCGCCACTTGGAAACTTAGCCAGCATGTCGTGTTGCTCTAATTGCAGATGAATACGCTGACGCTGTGCATCACGGACCCAGCGATTGCTACTTTCAGTGGCACTTAATAAGCCATTAGCATTAAGTTGACCATCACTCACACCGGCCTCAAAGCTGATAATTTTTGCATTAAAAACCTTGCCGGGTAGGGCATCAAAACTGACTTTTGCACGGCTACCAACCTTCACATGAACGAGTGATTTTTCGCGAAAATCAGCGACAAGATCCGCTTTATTAGCCACAACCGCCATTAATGGCTGGCCTTTATTCGCATAAGTACCTGGCGTAACTTGCAAGTTCGCCACTTTACCATCGGTCTCTGCTGTAACACTTGTATAAGACAAATTAAGCTTTGCTTGCTCTAGTTGATTCAAGGCGTGACGAAGCGCTAGGTTGTCATCGCCCATTTTACCACGCGCTAATTTAGCTTCGCTCAGTTGCGCTTCAATCGCTGCCACATTCGCTTTACTCGACTGATAATTCGCATTAATCGTTTCGTATTCCTGCTCTGATATAGAGCGCTTTTTAAGGAGTGATTCGCCGCGTTCAAACAACAAGGTTTGCTCATGTAACTTGGCCTCTGCCGCTGCTAATTGTGCTTCAATCGCTTTAACGCTGCTATCTAAGCGTTGGTTTTGCAACTTTGCATCATCGTAAGCAAGTTCGGCTTGCTGTACGGCAAGCTTAAAAGGCTCATCATTAATATGAAATAATGGTTGTTGCTTCACAACCGACTGGTTATTGGTTACGAACACATCCGTTACACGCCCACTGACTTGTGGCGTTACCTGTACAACAGGGTGATACACGCGTGCCTGCGGAGTTACAGGCATGAATAAATCAGCAACCACAAAATAAAGAAATAAAACAATAAAACCCGCTAAGGAGATTTTTACATAACGGGCAAATTTTTGATCCGGTGTCATAAACTTACTTATCTCCTGAATATTGCTTAATGCACTGGCGCGCGTTTATTTCCATTTGCACAAGACCATGCGCCATGGTATCGAGCTGCTCAGTGGTTAAATTTGCATACAAGTGTTGTTTCACATCAGCAATAATAACGCGCAAGGTGTCTAATAATTGTAGACCTTGTTCGGTGAAATAAAGGCGTTTACTGCGTTTATCCTCGGTATCTGACTTGCGTACAATAATCTCTTGCTGCTCAAGCTGCTTAATAGTGCGTGTTAGTGACGGCATTTCAATGCCTAAACTACTCGCCAATTGCTGCTGTGTGCAGCCTTGATTCAAGTGAAATAAATGAATCATTACCGTCCAGCGCGATTGCGTTAAACCTAAAGGCTCAACCGCAAATGTAACGGCATCGCGGCATAAACGATGTACACGCCCCATGCTTCCGCACAAGGTTAGATCAAGAGTTTCATGAAAGGGGATAGAAGAGGACATAATGCACTCCATTTACTTAGCATGCTAACTATTTTAATGTAGTTAGCATGCTAAGTAAATATTAATGCATTTTATAAAACAGATAGAACTAATCGAAAAAACCGAAACAACGAAAATAATAACCTGTCAGTTCACAAAGGTTCGATTAACGTTTTAATATGCTGCTCATATTGGTCTAACTTATCAATTACAAAGCCCGTATGTTGGTAGCGGACTATCCCTTCTTTATCAATTAAAAAGCTGCTGGGCATCCCTTTGAGTTGATATTGCCTGCCTATGACAGCATCGGGGTCATAAATGATATTAAAATTAACCGCAAAATCAGTTAAAAACTTCTCAGCATCCGCGCGCTCTACATCAATGTTAACCGCAATAATCGTCAATCCTTGTTCACGATACGTATTTTGCATTTCAATAAGCCACGGAAACGAGCGGCGACAAGGGCTGCACCACGACGCCCAAAAATCTAATAGTACCACTTTTCCTTTATTTTGACTGAGTAACGCTGCGAGTTGTTGCAGGCTGGGTGAAACTGTTGTCGATGCAGGTTGCTCTGCTATCACAGCAGAGCTAACAAAAAGAAATAGAGAGAAGATGAGTTTGATCATTGATAATTTAACAAGTTTGCTGGTGAATATTGATCCGTTAAGACTTTGGTGTCTTTTGGCCAGTCTTGGTTGCCTTTAGTATAAAACAAGTGCTCACTAAGCAACTGCATATCGACATCATAAGGGGCTAATTTTGGCGTTAAACGCTTTACCCGCTCAGCAATTTGTTGCTCTGTGGGCATGGCATGAAAACCCGCTAAAATTATCCGGTTAGAATCTTTATCTGTCACTACATTTACAAAATCACCAAAGACATCAAAATAGGTTGCAGACTCGTGCTGATAAAGCTTACTTGATGAAAAGGTGTTCGCGGCAACAACGCCGTTTTTGGTCAGAACACTTTTTACTTCAGCAAAAAACTCTTTTGTAAGTAAGTGCTCAGGAATGTAGTCGCCGTTAAAGGCATCGAGAATAATCCAGTCGTACTTTTGCTTTTTTAATGCCGCGCGTTTTATAAAAATGCGTCCATCTTGCACTTTTGATGTCACGCTGTCGGTTTCAACAAAATCAAAATAATCGCGTGCAACTTTAATCACCGCAGGGTCAATTTCTACATTTTCTATATGTGCATTGGGGTAGAGTTCATAAATGGTGTTAGAAAGTGTGCCACCCCCCAATCCAATAATGAGCACATTCTTTGGATTATCAATAAATAATAAACTTGCGAAGGTCATTTTAGTGTAATTAAACACTAACTTTTTAGGGTCACTTTGGTACATACAACTTTGCGTACTTTTACGGGTTTTTTCATTAAATTTTAAACACAGTAAGTCAGCATTTTTCTCGACCAAAATGTTGCGATACAAAGAGCGTTCTTTGTGTATTACCTTGCTTTGTGCAATGAATGGCATGATTAACACTAACCATATTAAGACTCTAAGCATACAGCACGCTCCTTAACCGAAAGCTGACTCACAACAATAGCAAGTAACCCCAAAGCACCAAGTACAGCAGCAAATGTTTTAATAATGTCATTAACATCAAATGCCAGTACCATATAAAACGAAGTGATAATAGTGCCCAGCGCACTGCCTAATGTACTCACAAAATATAACCCGCCAGCCACTTGTCCGCTTTTTTCATGATCGGTAACCAATAACCGCACCGAATATGGCGAGATCATGCCTAAAATAATAGTTGGAATGAAAAACAATGCCATTGAGGCAAGCAGAGAACCGTAACGACTGTCTTCGATATGACTGAAAATAAAAGCCATAATTGGCTCAGCAAACATAACTATTGGTATCACCATAATACTGGCAATAAAAAAGATAGCGCCATATTTGGTTAATGTTGGGTTGCGAGTAGAAAGTTTACCGCCAAGCAAATAACCAATTGATAAGCTCAACATAAACACAGTAATAATACTGCCCCAAATATGCACACTACTACCAAAAAATGGGGCTAAAATCCGCCCACCGAGTAATTCAATCCCCATTATACAAAAGCCACTACTGAATGCTAAAAAGTAGATAAGCGCATTGATTTTATTCATTAAACACCTGCTGATTTCGTTATAGTTTTAATCCATCTTAACCTGATGATGAACTCGATGCTATGACTGTTTTTTGTCCATAAAAGGGGCATTGATAAAAATACCTTTTTAAATAACCTTTATAAAAAATGAGGCTAATTAGGTCATCGTCTGGTATTTTATCGGGAGCAATTAAAAATGGATTCAAGCGATGGAACAGCACATTACCTCAATCAACGTTAGCGAAATAAAATCACTTTCAGGTTTTAAAGTGCGCACGTGTAACGCGAATGAAATGAGTGGCGAGGGCGCTCAAATAGGGCATTTATGGCAACGTTTTTATAGCGAAATAGCACCAGAACTGACCTCAACAAGCCAGGTTTACGGTGTGTATACACATTACGAATCAGATGTCACCGGCGACTTTGATGTATATGCCTGTACTAATACCCCGATAAACACGGTAGAAACAGAGTCCGTTGATCTGGCTGCAGGGCATTATCTTCGCTTTAGTGGTCAAGGAAGTATGCCACACGCAGTGATTGATATATGGGGTCAAGTTTGGCAATACTTTAGTAATGAGCAGTGCCCACACATTCGCGCTTATAAAACTGACTACGAGTTTTATAAAAGTAGCGATGAGGTTGAGGTGTTTATTTCTGTTGAATAGCAATGCACTAAACAACGCGTGTAAACCCCCATTACAAATTGACTAAATACGCCGCTTAATGCGGCGCTGGCTATTTATAAAAACTCAGTGCTATTTGTTCAGCTTTTGCATAGGCGTTAGTGAGTGAACGCTGATGCCTTTCATCATTAAACTCTTGGTATTCACTGGCAATTTCGTCGATTTTCTCAACGCCTAAATACAGACTCAATGTGCGTAGATGAGGCACTAAATGGCTCATATGCTCGCGTATCCCACCTTGCTCGAAGCCAAACTCGCCTGTAGAGGTAATGATCACTAAGCGTTTACCATTTAGCAGCGGTTTTAAAGGAAAATCACCACGTCCTAAGTCAAAATCAAAAGTTTTGTTAATGCGAACTATTTGATCAAACCATGCTTTTAGTTGCGCGGGCATACCGTAGTTATACATAGGAGTTGAGATCACGATAGTGTCGACCTTAGCGACTTCACTAATAAGTTCATCTGACTCAGCAAGCAGTGCTTGTTGTTCTATGGTTTGCTTATTAGCCGGTGTGAACACAGCACCTATCCACGCTTGAGTAATAAAAGAAGGCGGGTGAATCCCTACATCACGATAGATATACTCAGCTATTGCATTAGTATTTTGTAAGCAGCTTATAAAATGTTTAGCAATATTCTTTGAAATTGAATCATGGCTTGAATTATCATTTTTTGCCGCACGTACGCTAGCATCAATATGTAGAAGGGTAGTCATAAGTAAAACCTCATTAGTTAATGTATGGGTATCATCAATAAATTGAGGCGTTTTAACAAACGAGTTAAAATTCACTATAAGTAAGTTATACTCAGCTATAAATCTGCGAGAGTTTTTTATGCAAGTATCATTACAATCCTTAAAAGCCTTTGAGTCGGCTGCGCGTTTGGGCAGTTTTAAAGCTGCAGCAGCAGAACTTGCGATTACGCCCACCGCGGTTTCACATCATATAAGTAACCTCGAAAGTCGTTTAAACACCGATTTATTTCATCGTGAAGTAAGAAAAATCACCTTAACTGAAACGGGTGAATACTTGAGCCTGAGCACTTCAAAAGGGTTTAAACTAATTTTTGATGCGCTAGACACGCTAAGCCAAGCAAAGAACCACATTCGGATAACAACCACCTCATCACTTGCCGCAATGAGGCTAATACCCGCTTTACATACGCTAAACACGCAGTATCCACAATTAACGCTCGATATATCAACCAGTGAAGCGCTGGATAAACAATTGCATACTTTACCCGTTAGACTTGGGAATAAAGAAGAAATCAACGAAGCTGATATCATAAAATATGAGGCTTTTAATGTCTTTGCTGCAAGCACGCACCAGCGCGCGCCTTGGCTAAATGGGCACGTTACTTTGTACACTAGTCAATGGAAAAACAACGCATTAGCAGCGCCTCCTCTCACTGAGTGGCTGACTAAAAACAACCAAAGCTCATCGCAGTTCGAGATTAAGTCGTTTGATCAGGAGTTATTTGGTATTCAACAAGCATTGGCAAATAATGGCGCTGTATTTTGCTCAAACACGTTGGTCAAACCCTATGTTGATGCAGGGTTACTCACACACTTTAAGAGCCATGCTGTAGAATCACAGCTTTGTTATTACATACCCGATAAGTCTCGCTTTGAGACAAACACACATAAAACCGTAATTGAGTGGTTAGAGCGATTATTAAATTAAACATTTAGTAATCTGTAACGGGGGTTTACAGCTTGCATAAAAAAGCCGCAGTTTAAGTTATTAAGCTGCGGCTTTTACTAAAAGCTGAATTACGGCTTGAGTAAATGCTTTTCAAAGAAGTTAGCCATCATCGTGTGATAATGCAGAGTCGTGCCTTCACCTTCACGCAGGCTGTGAGAGCGGTTCGGGTATGAGAAAAACTCGAACTGTTTATTGTGCTTAACTAATTCGTTAATTAAACGTTCTGAACCTTGGTAATGCACGTTGTCATCGCCAGTGCCGTGGATCAGCAACAATTTACCTTGCAAGTCTTTGGCAAAAGTAATTGGCGAGGTATTGTCGTAACTTTCAGGATCCGTATTTGGATTACCAGCATAACGCTCTTGATAGATGGTGTCGTACAAGCGAATATCAGGGACTGGGGCTGAAGCAATGCCCACTTTGTACTTGTCGCCATGGCGGAATAACAAGTTAAGTGTTGAGCTGCCGCCTCCTGAGTGACCCCATACGCCAACACGGTCAGTATCAATTACATCCCAGCGCTTTGCCATTGCATCAAGTGCATCCACTTGGTCACGCACAGTGATTGAGCCAATTTTTTTGTAGATTGATTTACGCCAATCTCGGCCTTTCGGCGCACGTGTACCGCGATTATCAACCGAGGCAACAATAAAGCCTTGTTGTGTTAAGTACGACTTATACAAGTAACTGTTGCCTTCCCAGCGGTCTTGAACTGTAGAACCCCATGGCTCACCGTATACATAAAATACGATAGGGTACTTTTTGCTGTTATCCATATTAGCAGGGAACATAATGTAACCATCAAGCTCAACACCATCGCGGGCATTTACTGTAAAGAACTCGTGTGTTGGTAATTGTTCAGTTGTAAGCTTTTCTTTTAGCGCTTTATTCTCAACTAAGGTTTTCACATTGCTGTGATCACTTACTTTGATGATTTCTTTCATGGGGGGTGTGCCAAACTTAGAGTAGGTATGCATTGCCCATGAGGTGTCTTTCGACATGTAGTAGCTATTAGAGCCATCAAATGACTCTGGCGTTACACGCATCGGTTTTGTGCTTCCATCAAGCGATGTACGAAATAAATAACGCTGGCCCGGATCATCAGGTGAAGCTGTGAAATACATCACATTTTTATCTTCGTTTAACGCCAACATATCAATAATGTCGTATTCGCCAGGCGATAAATCAATGATACTTTTGCCATCACGAGAAACACGATAAAGATGACGCCATCCATCTCGCTCACTGTGCCAAATAAAGAATGTGCCATCTTTTGACCAGTTAGCTTTATAGAACCACTCGATGAATGCATCGTCTTTGTCTTCAAGAATTTTAGTTAGCTGTTGCTTTTTCCAATCAAATAACCACACTTTGTTGTGACTTTGCGGGCGATTAAGATCTTGAATCATTAATGACTCTCCCGTGCCAGCCCAGCTAATACGTGGGATATAACGGTCACGGTTATCGCCACCCAGTTCTGCCCAACGCGTTTTTTTATCACTTAAGCTTACCACACCGACTTTTACGGCAGAGTTCATTTCGCCCGCTTTTGGATACGGAAACTCTTTGAGTGTCGGATAAAGCTCGTCGGTGTTATTGATCATAGTGAAATATTTCACATCACTGGTATCAAGCTGCCAATAAGCGATAGATTTATTGTCAGGGCTCCAACGGAATCCATCTCGAATAGTAAACTCTTCTTCGTATACCCAGTCAAAGTTACCGTTAACGAGGGTGTCATTGCCATCGGTAGTTAATGCAGTAACCGCTTTGCTGCCTACTTTTTCCATGTAGATATTGTTATCACGCACATAGGCCACTTTAGAGCTATCTGGTGAGAACTTTGCGAACATTAATTTTTTAGCTTCAACGTTTTCACCACCTAATTGATACAGCGAGTCTGTCTCTAGGTTTAAAAGCCAAAAGTCACCACGGCTACGTGAACGCCAAACTTGCTCACCATTGGTAAACACCATCAGCCACTTGCCATCTTTTGACCACTGATAACTTTCAACGGTTAACGGCTCTTTTTCGCCTTCTGGGATCAGTTTTTCGTAGCTAACAAGCACTTTTCGATTTGTACCATCGGCATTATAAAAAACAATGTCGTTGCCTTTTACACCATGTTCATCGTCTTTGGCTTTATCGTCTTGTTTGTTTTTATCGCTTTCACGCTCTTCAAGCACTGTGTAACCCGTGCCGTCGTCGAGCCATGTGAAATAGGTGCTACGTTGTGCTTTAAAGTCTTTGTCTTTGTATATTTGCTCAAGCGAAAGAGGATTAGAGTTTGCGCTCACTGTTGTGGTTGTATTGGCTTGCTCAGTACTTGAGCATGCTTGTAGTCCCAAACCTGCAACAACGGCAAACGCGAGGGCTGATGTTTTTATTAAGTTCATTTTGTTATCCCTTGGTTTTAACTAACCTAGCGTAGCAAAATAAGTTAATAAAATCTGAGTTTTTATCGTATAAACAGGGGGGTTGAACTTAATCATCCCACAAAAACATACTGGCATGTTTATTAGCAATACGCAGTTCATATATATCACTACATGGTCGACTAGCGGCTCCGTAACACACATGCAGTGGTAACAAATGCTCCTCACGAGGATGATTAAAGCGTGCTGCTGGCGCCATTTGCCATTCTAATAACTTAGCGTGACGCTGTTGTTCTGTAAGCGATGTATTACCGCACACATCAACAAGCCACTGCTCAAAAGCGAGATTTTGCATTTTGATTTCGGCTGTTTTCGGTGTAAAAAAAGCGCGCATATTATGGAAAGTAAACCCTGAGCCTATAATCAATAGGTTGTCGTAATGCAGGTTTTGCAGCGCTTCGCCTATTGCTAGATGCACGTTTGGTAATAGGCTAGGGTGCAACGACAACTGCACGCAAGGTATATCTGCGTCTGGGTACATTATCTTCAAAGGGACATACATGCCATGGTCGAAGCCTCGAGTGGGGTTCAACTCACTGTCAATATGTGCAGTTGTGAGTGCTTGA
The DNA here is from genome assembly GCF_053628915.1 of Pseudoalteromonas sp. MBR-15. Taxonomy (NCBI): domain Bacteria; kingdom Pseudomonadati; phylum Pseudomonadota; class Gammaproteobacteria; order Alteromonadales; family Pseudoalteromonadaceae; genus Pseudoalteromonas; species Pseudoalteromonas sp. MBR-15. The sequence continues at coordinate 631,557 of NZ_JBRJHH010000001.1, read as the reverse complement.
TGAACTTGCTCAGCAAGCGCTGGCTCACCGGGACATGGGTATTCTATAGAATATGCAGAATCCGAAAATCCATAATAATCATATATAAGCTCAGGCGCAGCGGAAGAGGTAATATTTATTGGGTTGGCTTCCCAATGGGCACTGATCATCAAAATAGCTGATGGCTTTTTAATTTTTGCTGCAACAGATTGCAAACAGGTAACCATATCAGCATGACTGGCATCGCCTAATAGCGGCATTGGGCCGCCACCATGAGAAACAAAAAAGACGCGTGGCTTTTGCATAAACGGGCTCCTTACTTACGTTGTTATGTATAGTGCACGCACAGAGGTGCAATAGCCAGCCACATAAATGCACAGCTTAGGTGTGATTTTACACACCAAAAGTTTGTAAGTACTAACTTAACAACCATGCAGCATTCATTGCGGGTATTTTCCCTTTAAGCCCCCCTTCTAATGGCTCTCGACAAAGTAAGGTTAATTGATAATACGCGTCGTAATGCTGATGAAGCTCGTTGGCAGTAACGTTAAATGGAGGACCTGAAAACTCACTCTGTTGATACTCAAACACCACAACCAATTGCTGCGCTTTATTGGCTAACTGTAAAATGTGTTGCGTGTAACGTACTCGCATTGATAATGGCAATGCCACTAATGCCGCTCTATCATACACAGCGTTTACCGTACCAAGTTGTTCAGGAGTCAATGTAAATATATCTCCCACCCACACAGTTAAATTAGCGCTCTGATAACACGTTAGTGTGCCATGGTTAGTAATCTCTGGTGTGAGGTTTAATTCTTGAAAAAGCTGCTTAATTGCAATTTCACTTAACTCAGCGCCCACAACTTTCATGCCGCTGGCTAACAAAAAATGAATATCGTGCGTTTTGCCACATAGAGGCACAAATACGGTATCGCCAGGTTGCAAACTCAAGTTGGTAAAATACTGATCCAGGTAACGATTAACATCCCCTTCATGAAATCCTATTTCATTATTTTCCCAACGATTATGCCAATGTTTTGCGTCCATCAATAACTCCTAAATAAACAACACAAATTGAGCTGATAAATATAACCCTACACCAAATAGTAAATGGGTGGTGAGAGTTTTCAAACGTGCTTGGTTTGGCTTAGCTGTATTAACAGCCATAACTCCTAATCCTAAAGCAGGTTGCATAACAAAAAATGGCATGACCGTGCTGAACAATCCGAATAAACAGGCAGGTAAAAATAGCGGTGAAGTCATCCATTCCTTACCAATTAATAACACAAAAAACAGAGAAAATAGGGCGCCGATGATGTAATGCAAAATCCAACCAACAACACATTCGCGTTCTTTAGCTTCACTGGCAGCAATATCGACATGTTTAAATTGCCCCGATGCCATAGTAAGGGCCCAACGCCCAACAAAGCAAAAGTTTAATGTAGTCTGGTTAAAGCACTTTTTAAAAAAATAACTCCATATATCAATTGAAAGCGTGGCAACAAGGCCAATAACTATCGCCTGAATAAATTGAAGGAAGGTCATATTTATACCAAGTAGTGAATCATAAAAAACATGATAAACAATTACAAAAATGCTAAAAACAACAATATAAACAAACTATGATTGCATAAATGAAATGATGATTGATGACATTGCACTGTTCATACATATCGTTAAACAAGGCGGAGTTACAGCAGCAGCCGATTACCTATCTGTACCAGCAGCAACAGTTTCAAGGCGATTACAACGGCTTGAACAGCGCGTTGGTGAAAAACTATTAAATCGTACTGCAAGGCAATGCACATTAACTCACGTTGGCGAAGTGTACTTTCAAAGCTACGTAGAGTTAGTGGAGCAATTTGAGCAGACTCACCATCAATTAAACGATCAAAAAGCGAAATTAACGGGCAAGCTAAAAGTACTCGCACCCCTGAATATTAGCCATGGATTTTTAAAACCTATGTGGCTTGCCTTCACGAAACACTACCCAGAAATTCAACTTGAGTTACTGCTAAACAACCAACGTGACGATCTCAGTAAAAACCAAGCAGATATCGCTATTCGTATTGGTCCGCAAACTGATTCACACTACCAACAAAAGAAACTAGGCAGTGTCGATACATTATTTGTCTCGACAGAGCGCTATTTAAGTGACGCTCCCTCACTCAGTACCCCAGCAGATTTAAGGCAACACCGGCTTATAGGCACGACGCTCAGAAATAAATGGCAACTAAACAACCTAAAAACAGGCGAAACACAGACTTACATGTGCCGGTTTGCTAGCACATTTAACGACACCGGGTTTGTGAAATACTTAGTCTGTGATGGCCAAGGTGTAGCGTTGTTACCACGCTTTGAGATTATTGATGAGCTTAAAAGTGGGCAGCTCAAGCAAGTGCTCCCTTTATGGCGTGGTGAAAACAGAGAGATATATGCAATTTGGCCAAGCGGGCGATTACTTAGTAAAAAAGCGGTTTGTCTAAAACAGTTCGTAACACAGTTTATTTCTGAAACACTATAGCCATGCGTATTCCATTTGTTTTGCTGTTAATAAAGCGTGCTCTTTATTTATCAGCTCTGCCACTAACGCTAAGCTCATATCAATGCCTGCAGAAATACCACCAGACGTTGTAAATTTTCCATCGGTTACCCAACGTTTATTGGCAATCACTGTCAAGTCTTTAAACATAGCAGCGAGATCACTTTGATCCTGCCAATGAGTTGTGACATTTTTTTTGCATAACAGCCCTGTTTTAGCTAACAAAAATGCGCCTGTGCAGACACTCGCAACCCTTTTTGTTGTTGATGCGGTGTGGGTTAACCACTCAATCACTGCGCTTTTTTCAAGCTCATGCGTATGGTCGCCACCAACCACTATAAACACATCAAGTTCTGGGCAATCAGCAAAGCTGTAATGGGGGTTTACACTGAATCCGCCACGCGCATTCACAGGGCCGTTAGTCTGTGCAATTAAACTTACTTGCCAATCATTTTTGGCTAAACGCTTTGCGGTGCTGAACACTTCAAACGGACCCGAAAAATCAAGCACTTCAGCATCATCATAAATGTAGATCCCAATATTCATACAATTGTTCCTAATATGTGGATTTATTTATCAAGTAAAAAATCGTACTATGCCATTTTTGCAGAGCGTTAATAACATATTATTAAATTAGTACTGTATACAAATAAATCTTTAAGGCATTGTTAATGCGTTTATTATTATTACTGTGTGGCCTGCTTGTTGGGTGTAAATCAACAGAGCAAACCGTCACTGAAATCAGTGAAATATCGCCAGGTACAGTTTTGTATCAAGGCGAGACATCAAGACAAAATGTTGAAATGTTCGAAAGCGTGCTTGTGAATAGCAAAAACAAAATCGATACCCTAGTGATCAACAGTGAGGGCGGCGATGTTATGGCTGGTCTCCATTTAGGCGGCTTAGTTCACGAGTATCAATTAAAAGTGATCGTACGCGAATTGTGCGCCTCATCATGTGCAAACTATGTGATAACGGCAAGCCCAGATGTTCGCGTTGAAGAGCAGGGGATCATTGGCTGGCATGGAGGAGCTTTGCAACCGTTATATGTGCCAATGGAGAAAAATACGCAAATAACAAATTACATTGCAAAGTGGCAAGAAGCAGAAAAACAATTTTTTGAAACGATTAATGTAGAACAGGCGATAACCATTATTGGGATGATGCCTGGCATAACCGAAAAACGTGATGCCCCGATATACAGTTATGATGTAAACACATTAAAACGCCTCGGTTTGCATATACAGTTTGAGGGGGAGCAAACTGGGCTATCTACCAAGGGTGAAAAAGTAGTGCAGATCTTTGAGCTTGAAGAGGCTGTGCTTAGCCATTTTTTAATGCTGAACAGAATCGTCTCGGCAGAGCTAATCAACTAACTAAAAAGCCAACATGCTGTTGGCTTTCACAAACGTATACGTGCGGGATATTTACGGGATTAATCGAGTTCTAACTGCGCTCTCTCGACACTGTCACTCGGGAGCTCTTTTTGCACAGATACACCCAACTCTTTAAACTCCGACGCTTGCTTAATTAAGTTTCCTTTTCCGCGATAAAGTTGTGAAAAGGCCTTATCATAGCTTTCTTTAGCTCGATCGAGCTGTTTACCAACGCCTTCCATACTGGTTAAAAAGCCATTAAGTTTGTTGTAAAAGCGCTCAGCGCGGGCGGCCAATTCTTTTGAGTATTTTGTTTGCTCTTCAAATCGCCACAGTTGCTTCACAATATTTAAACTGGTTAGCAGGGTTGTTGGTGTCGCCACCAAAATATTCTTTTCGATCGCTTGCTGATATATATCACTCTGATATTTAAGCGCTTCAACAAATGCAGACTCAATGGGGACAAACATGACGACCACCTCGGGGGAGTTAATTCCTGGGAGTCTGTCGTATGCCTTACTGGCCAATTCATTGATACGCGATTGCACCGCAGTCACATGCTCCTTTAGTGCTTGTTGTGCTTCAAGCTCATTGTCGGCATTAACGTAGCGTGTATACGCATTGAGCGAGGTTTTAGCGTCGATCACTAAATGTCGTTCTTGAGGTAAATAAACCACAACATCGGGGCGCAGACGCCCGTCTTCAGTATTGAATGACACTTCTCGCTCATAATCGATTCCTGCGCGAAGCCCTGCGCTGTCTAAGACGTTTTCGAGCATTAACTCGCCCCAATTACCTTGTGTTTTCTTTTGCCCCTGCAAAGCGGTACTGAGCCTGTCTGCTTGTTCTGTTATGGCCTGGCTTTTTGCCTGTAAATGTAAAAGCTCAGTTTTTAATGCGGCACGTTGTTTTAAGTCTTCAACATGAATTAGCTCCATTTTATCGCGGAAGCCTTTTAACTCACCTTGAACGGGCTTTAATAACTGTTCAATACTTTCTTGGTTGAGCGTTTTAAATCGTTGTGATTTTTCTTCAAGAATTTGATTTGCTAGGTTTTCAAACTCTTTTTTGAGCTGTTCTTTACTGTCTTTTATATGATTAAGTTGTTCTTTAAAGTGCAGTTCTTTTTGTTCTAAGGTGCTGCGTAAAGTACTTAAATCGACATCGCGTTGATTTAGCATTGCTTTGGTGTCAGCGAGTTCTGCTTCAACTCGTCGCCAAAATTGATTAAATTGCTGCGCTTGCTTTTCTTGCTCGACAAAGCGGGTTTTAAAGTGTTGAGATTCATCACGTTGCTCTGCGTAATCTTGCTGTAACTGCGACAGTGTTAACTGACTTTCTTGTAACTGTTGTAGCTTCTGCTCTAATTGATTCTGCTGCAACTGATGGCTATTTTCCAGTGCGACTAACTGGCTTTTTAAGCGACTCTTTTGCAACGAAAGCACAGTACCTGCAGCCAATACTCCTAGTGCACAACCGCTTGCAATCTGAAGCCAATCAATGTGGCCTAATAGCTCTGTAATCATAATGAAAACTCAATAACTTAAAGACACTTCATCATAACGAATTACATGACAGCAGAGTAGGGGAGTAGGCATAAAAAAAGCCAGCTCAAGGTGAGCTGGCTCTAACATTACTAAATTTAGTAACCAAATGGGAAATCAACATAATGCTCATGTAAACTGCAATTTAACAACAAGCATAATAATAGACGCCGCTAAATTTGATTAGTTCAAAAAAAGTTTAAAAAAATTTAATTTTTTATCAGCGCCAACATCTGCTCTTCATCAAACTGAGTAAAACTCATTGATTTATCAGTAAATAATGCATCAACTAACGCTTGTTTATGCTGCTGCATTTTAAATACTTTTTGTTCAACAGAGTTGGCCATAATCAATTTATACACAAACACAGGGTTGGTTTGACCTATTCGATATGCCCGATCGGTTGCCTGTTTTTCAACTGCAGGGTTCCACCATGGGTCAAAATGAATCACGGTATCTGCTTGGGTTAAATTTAACCCGGTGCCACCGGCTTTTAGGCTTATTAAAAAGACTGACGATTCACCTTCGGTAAACTCTTCAATAACACGACTGCGATGTCGAGTTTGACCGGTCAACATACTAAAGGTAATTCCCAACTCGCCTAAACGTTCTGCAATCACATCTAAAGCGGTCGTAAACTGGCTAAATATAATGACTTTACGACCTTCACTTAACATAACGGGTAAATGCTTAGAGAGCCATTCAAGCTTTGCACTACCCGCCTGAGTTGTTGGATCAATAAGTTTGGGATGACAACAAATTTGTCTTAATTTTAGTAACGCGTCCAAAAACGCAAGCTTACTCTTTTGCACACCTTGTTGGGCAAACAAGTCAACCAGCTTTTGCTCTAGCGATTGCGTTATACCGGTGTAAATTTCTTTTTGTTTCGCTTCGAACTCAAACTCTTTAACCAGCTCTGTTTTCTCGGGAAGTTCTTGCGTTACCTGCGCTTTTGTTCGGCGTAAAATAAAAGGCATGATCAGCGATTTAAGTTCATCGGCTCGTTTAACATCGTTATCGCGCTCAATAGGTGTTTGAAAATATGTTTTAAAGTGCGCTTGCGAGCCCAGGAGTGAGGGCATTGCAAAGTCGAGCAACGACTTAAGCTCAAACAGGTTATTTTCGATAGGCGTGCCACTTAAGCACAATTTAAAATCGGCATTAAGGCGCTTAACCAAACGCGATACCTGCGCGGCATCATTTTTAATGTACTGGGCTTCATCCAGAATGATGTTTTCAAAATACAGTGGCGAGTAATATGCAATATCACGTTTTAACAAAGGGTACGTTGTTAAAATGCAATCGGCCTGCGATAACTGCTGGAGTTGCTCGTTTCGTAACGAACCAAATACGGTGGTGATTTTAAGGTTACACGCAAACTTATTAATTTCACTTTGCCAATTTCCTACCAAGCTGGTCGGGCAAACAATTAAAGTAGGGCCAGCTTGAGGCCGTTGTTTGGCATTCGCTAGAAAGGCAATAACTTGTAAGGTTTTACCCAATCCCATGTCATCAGCCAAAATCCCCCCCAACTGATGACGTTTTAAAAAGTTAAGCCAATCAACACCATGTTGCTGATACTCTCGAAGTTGCACACCGTCATTCAATCCCTGAATATCGGACTTTTTAACCACCGGATGGGTGTTCGTTAATTCAGTTAAATATGCATCAAGGGCATCATCAACAATACTGACTTTAATTGCTTTTTGGGCGATTAACTGGGGTAAAAATGACAATGGCATGAGTATTTCATCACGCGTTTTTATATGCTCAAAACGTTCGCGGTATTCATTAAGCTGAGTAATCGCTAACTTATCAACAACAGCAAAACGTTTACCTACGCTGAAATAATAATAACGTTCACTTTGACGATTGAGAGACTGAAAATTGTTATCCGCTGTAAAAAGTTGCTGCGTTTTTACACCAGAGATCACGATTTTACTAACTATTTGATGACCTTTTCCTCGCTCAACTTGCAGCGATATTTGCTTTAATGCTTTACTAACATCAAGTTCATCATTAATTTTCCAGCCGCGTTTAAGCAGGGTAGGGATAATTTCGAATTTCAACCAGTGTGCATGTATAACTGATTGTTTATTAAATACAAACTCGGTTTGTAAAGCCCCTTTACAAAATTCAAACCCTAAGTTCGTTAGCTCATTAACAACGGTATTCTCAAGCGATTGATTAATAATCCCCTCGGGGGCTTGGCTTAGTTCGTAAAGTGAATTTTGATAGTTAAATTGAAGCGATAGACCAATGTTTCCCTCATCGTTGCGTATGCTTATAACGGGAAAGACAGAACGTGATTGATTCTTTTTACTTTGCTTAAATGCATGCGGAATAACACCCTCACCAAAATTGTCATTGAGTTGTTGGTATACACGATCAAAGTTTTCGTTGTGTATCGCAGGCATGTTAGCCAATAACGCAATTTCATCTGCAGTCAAAGGAGTACGGATACGGCCAATTTTAAGTGTGTCTGGATCTAGGTAAGTCGGGGGTGTCGTTTTGAGTAACAACCAATTATCTTGCCCTGCTAATGACAAAGATAATGAGGTTAAATCACTATTTTGCTGCCAACTAAATTCTAAGGCTTGCATGGTATCTGCTTTAATAGCCTGGCGAGAACGGCCTAAAAATAATCGTTGTGTCGCTATGAGTTGTTGTAATGCCGAAAAGCCCCATGAGCCTTTCAACTCAAGCTTACCGAGCGCGTTTTGAGAGCGGATCCAACTATATAATCTAAAGTCAGTTTCGAGTAAATCAGTCGGTGTAACAAAGCTATTTAATTGTTGTTCTGTTAAATTACGGCCTAATGTGTAGTTATGCTCAGGATCATAATTAGCAATTTTAGGGGTAAGGGTAACAGCCGATTTTTCAACATCTAAAACAAATAATAATACATGTTTTGCTGTGTCGGTTGTTGATTGCTTTAGCGTCTTTAGCTCACTAAACCAATCATTAATAATATAGTCCTCGCCATAATCGCCTGAATGCTCAATTTTTAATTTAAGCAAAACCGCAGCAATATGACGGCACTTTGTTTTTGAACCACACGTACAATGTGAATCAACTGAAAATCCGGTTGGTAATTTACTGATCTCGATATGCTGGGTAAAAGTATTCCCTTCGTTACCAAACATAGAAGCATCAATCACACTAAAGTCACTACTATGCTCAAGCCAATTGATTTGGCCATTCTGATGGTACTCTTTTGCTTTACTTAGCACATGCGGCTTAAATAGCTGCTTGATGAATCGCTCTGACAGCGGAAACTGTGTTTCTTGCTCTTGTTTGATTTCTTCAAAGATAGCTAATAAGTCATTTTTGGATAAGTTAGCAGACATAACGCTTTTAACAGTAAAAACAAAAAATAATTCTGCCAGTATATGATCTATCAGCGCCCAGCTAAAGCACTATTCCTTTATTTCGGACTGGTTGGAGCTGATTAGTTGGTAAAATTATGTTTTTGTCTAAAAAATACAGCCAAAGAAGAGGGCTCGACTATTTAACGAACAACAAACGCACAAGATATAAACAACTTAATAACAAGGCAGGGCCTTTACAGATCACTTTTTTACTAAGGAAACAGTGAAAAGGCTTAAATAGCCTGTAAAGGGGCAGATAGTTAGTAAAAATCTGATCTATGGATGCGAATTGAGCAAATTTTAAGATATTTAGATCAGTATTTTACTAACAAAATAGGGTAAGAGATCACGCTTTTACTAACAATAAAAGCGTGACAGATCGCTATTTTACTAACTAATTAAAGCTATTTAATAACTTAGTAAGCTGCTCTAAGCGCTTGTCAGTCATCACTTTATTATCGATTTTTACCGATAAATCACCGCTTTTAATGTTTCGCTGTACGGTCACAAATTCACTTTCTATGAGTGATTCACGACGGCTTGGCGTAGCGGGTTCGACTGTTAAGTACTTAGTAATGGCTAGCGCACGCTTATCGTCACTGCTTATGGCGTTTATTTCGCTGTCAGTGCTGATTTCACTTACAAGGCGAGTGAATGCCTGTTCGTCACGCTCTTTCGCCGCAATAAGCTTTTTAGCCACTTCTCGGCCAACATGATTCGCTGTTGGGTAGAGGCTCAGTACAGAAGCGGGTAAATTTTCATAGGCTTTAATGGCATCCGCTATTGCTGTATGTGATACCCCTTCAATTGCTGCAATCTCACGGTACGAGCCCTTTTTGCCTTCTGCAATTAATTCATCACGGGTTTGCTGATAAGCTTGTCCAAGCTCCCACAGACTGGGGGCAATGTATTGATCAGAAGAGACCGCAAGTATTTTTGCATCTTGTTCTGTGAAATCTTCTGAACTTAGCACTAAATAGTCCGAACCACTTAAAATACACGCTTTGCGACGACGTGAGCCGGCTAAAACAAGCATTTCAGTGCCTTTATCCCAGCAAAGGGCAGGGTGTTGGTTTCGTCCGTCTTCAGCGATAGCCGGTAAAATATCAGCCACCGATTTTTCATTCAGTAACGACTGAACTCGACGGTTCTTGCCATACACTTTAGTTTTAGATTCGATTTCAGAACTTGGAATGACTTTACATACCAGGGTAATTTGGCGCGTAGGATCACTTGGCGCGGGCATGCTAATAACATCGCCAGCATTGGCTTGTTCAAGTAAAGCATCTAGACTGCTGCTTTCAATTGACGTTGAAAAAGGATCTAAGCTGGTATCATTTTTACGTTTTTTAGCCATCTTAATCATTTACCTTACTTAGCTGTATTCAATTTTGATTGGGTTGATTGCCAGTTAGAACGAATCAACATTTCAAGCTCATCAACCACATCTTTGATATTCTCTTGAGCACGTAGTAATGATTCTCTACTTGCGAGACTGTCAGACGTTTTTTGGTCAAATATGGTATTAAAAGACGATGAACTCGCCGTGATAGCGGAGCTATGGTTTATTGGGTAACTCATAACTTGACGTCCAAAGGCACTGCGCACGTCTTTAACAATATCGCGTTGTGAATGATTGCCTTTCACGTAATTTGTAACGAGGAACTGCATAAAATCCCATCCTTGATGCCCTAAAGCAGCAACCGTGTGATAGATCTCGCCTAAACGCTTTAAGTATTTATTGTTTGCATCAAAATCAACAGCTTCAGGATGAACAGGAATAAGCATCGATGTTGAAGCCATTAAAGCGTTATAAAACATAAAGTTAAGTGATGGAGCTGTATCAATTAAAATAATATCAAATTGATCTTTTACAGGCTCAATCACTTTTTCTAATAATTTATGATAATGACGTGTTTTATCGTAACTTGAACTATCTTTTAACAGTGTGGCTGTTTCATGTTCAAAATAAAAATCATCCATACCAGAAGGTAAAATACGAATATTGGGAATGTGAGTCGGTAAAAATGAATTAGTAACAAGTTCGTCCCACGTTTCATTTTCTTCAAGCTCAATGCAATCACGCATTAAGTCACCCACAGTAATTGGATCTGGTTCACTTGGCGGGAAGAAACTCGATGATGAGCCTTGTGGATCTAAGTCAATAATACCAATTCGATACCGTTTAATATTGGTTGTAGCGAGGGCCGCTGCAATATTAACCATGCTGGTTGTTTTACCACAGCCACCTTTCAAAGAGTTAATGACAATAACTTGTAGCTTGTCATCTGTTGTGCGGTGATCTGGCTTGATATCCATGATATCTGCCATAGCGAAAATATTGACTAGCGTATAGGCATAATGTCCATTTGCACCTCGTTTGATGTTTAATTCATCAAAGTCACCATTATCATGACGTCGCTTTAACGTTCTGTTATTACAGCCTAAAAGATCTGCTGCGGCTTTTTGAGTATAGGTGCGAAGTTCTTTTTCTTCCGATTTAAGATGAGCACGATAATGTTGGATACGTCCTTCTAGCGATTTTTCAGCAACTTCAGCTGTTGCTTTTAGTAACCGGTAAGTGGCTAGCGCATTATTATTAATAGACATACTTTCTTCCTCAAAGTTATGCTTTAAGTATAATGTCCATTCAAATTGCTGTAAACAACTATTTTGTACGACATGCCTTTTATTAATAAGACATTTAAGAAAAATTTGTAATCTAATTGAAGCTAAGTATAAATAAGTAAGATTAGAATTGGTTAAAGATATAGGTATATAAGGTTAACGTGCTAAAATAGCAATCTATGTTACTGATTAACCAGAATATTATTAAAAAAAGCAGATCATGTTTTTACTTGGTTAAGATCAGATCTCTTATAACTCGCAGATCAGCTTAATACTAACTAAAAAACCAGCTGCTTAGTTATGCACAGGTTAGTCACTAGTTTATGCACATTTTTACTGCTGTAGATCATGATTTTACTAACTAAATTAGAGAGTTATGCACTGAAGCAAAATCAGAATAGTGCATTTTGTTAGTATAGATCTGATCTATAGTTGGTACAGATCAGATCTATGCTAACTCAGTAAGCATTTATCCACATGCTTTTGTAAAAATGGGTTTATGTGTCGTGTTTTTTGACCTGAAAATGAATTTTAACATGACATAATATTCACTGAGTTAGTAAAATTTTGACCCATACACTATAACTTAGTAAAAATCTGATCTGAAAAGTTCTAGAATTAATCTAGTTAGTATAAAACTGATCTCAAGAAAATATTTCAGATCGGATCAAGTTTATACTAACTTAAACATTTAACTTTTTAAGTTTTATGTGTTGTTATTAACTGTCGAAGAAAAATTGGAAATAAGAACAATGAGCCGAAAGGTCAACATCTCAGTGGATAACCTCCCCGATACATTACGCGGGCAAATCCATGGGGTGGAAAGTGCAATCGATAATGAAAGTCTTGCACTGTTTACAGACAACAAAGATGTACGCGTTTCAATTGAAAATGCAGCACATGGTTTGAGAGCTTACTCAAATACCTTTAATCATTATGATTTGTGGGGACGTTTTGTTCGTTCAGGTCATAAAAAGCTTCCGGTTGAAGAAGCACCAAAAAAGACAATTGTTACAAGAAGAATTTCAGAAAAAGTTGATGGGATTCTCTATGATGGCGAAATTAAAATTACTCCAGCAGTTGTCAGCACACGAAAAGATGGTGAAGACATTGAATATTTAGTATGGCCATCCGATCGCGAAGAAAAAGTTGAACGTGCATTAATACGTTTGGCCTCTAAAGGTAAAATTGTAAAAATTAATTTTAAATCGGGTATTCAATACGCGGTTGTTTTTTCAATGAATGAGTTGGCACAAGAATTAAAAGCGGTTGGTCAATCAATGCCGTATCCGCAGATTAAAGAATCGCTTGAAGCTCTTCAAGGTTCTAAGTTATCATTTAAATATTCTGCAACGGACACGCGCAACTCTGATATTGATGATTCATTTTACGAGTCGAACATGAACTTTTTATCGTCGCTTCACTTTAGCGGTAAAAAAGGACAAGGCGGTAATGTAAAATGTGTGGCATGTTTAAATGCGTTTGTTCATAACATGATCGATAACCTTGAGTACAAAGGCTATTATTTTAATAGTGCTCAAGAACTGAAACGCGGTTTATCTCGCTGGATGATGTTACGTTTGTATCATCTTTGGCGTTATGCTGCGCCAGGTAAGACATATCATTTTAGATTGTTATCAATCATGGAAAAGTACGGCTCAATTTATTCGACAGATGAAATCACTGAGAATAAATTAAAAGCGTTACGTCGTGATATGACCACAACGATGAAAGATTTAATAGAAAAAGGCGCGATATCAGAATACAACATCACAAATGTGAAAGATGATAAAACGGGTAATATTATTGATTACACATACGAAATGCATCCGTCTGATCAATTTTGTGATGAAATTTTAGCGCTCAATAAACACAATAAACGAATTGAAATTCAAGGCGGTAAACGTATCGTTGAGAATGCTGTGTTAATTGATGAAGATAAAATAGAAGAAATAGTCGAAGATTAAATTTATATTTCTTATCTCCAATACTGTTACATGTTAAAGGCCACTAAAGTGGCCTTTTTAACATAATCAATCTGTTACTTGTTCCAAATAAAGTCGATCTACTAAAAAGTCATATTCTTTTTTACGTGGATGACTCTCAGGTTTTTGATAATCATTTAGTGCTCCAAGTTTTACATCCGGTTCTGGATTTATAAGAATGAATGGTAATGCGGCACTCACATGATATCGGTTTTGAGCAGTGTATCGCACATTAACTTGTGGACTAACACGGGTAGGTCTGCGAATTCTTAATTTATCTTTATCATTTAAACTCGCAACACGGCTTTGTTCTTTTGCAACAAGAGATTGCCAAGTATGTTGATCTATCATTCTAGGGTTAGAGTAACTCGCCGATTTATCAAGCATGGCCAATGCCATTTTTTTGGATAAAGTTTTAGTTGCATGTTTGTGCATCCATGTGAACCTGACCGAGTAGGGTGATTCAGTTTCAAAATGAATTTTACGATATGCTGCAAGCGTAATTAAATTTGGTACAGCGTTATGCACTGCTTCAAATCGAGCATCATTATTATCGATAGCGAGTATACAGTTTTTAAAGTCAGCTTTTGCTTTGTTCAATTGTTGAATGCGGGCTGTAAGTTGATTTTTATCAACATCATGAAGTACCAATAACCCAGGATGACGTTTTAAAACTCGACTACTAATCCCTGGTTTTTTATAAAGGTCTAAATACGAGTTAATAATTAATTTGTGCGCTTCATCACCTTCGAACTTTTTGACAGGAATCAGTGAGGGTATTTTTTTCTCATCGTTAATATCCGTTTCTGGTAATTGATAATAAAACGCTTTTTTAAAACCAACTTGTTTTAGATCATCGCAAAATAATTGGGTTAATTCGCTGACTAAATCAAATTGACTACGAATTTCTAATTTAGAAGTCATAAGAACACATCTTACTTTAACATGAGTTAATATTACCTCAGCTTCTTTGATATTTAAAGGATAAATTATTCTTATATGCTGACCTTACACTAACATTTCTATAAGTATGATGTGTTCTTTATTATATCCCTTAGCATGCTTTTCCAATATTTCAATCTGCTGTTTATTTTTATCTAAATACAGTGTAAAGCTGAGGTTACACTGAGCTTTATTATGGGTAAGATGTGTTCTTAATTTTATTGCTCACTCACATTCTGCAAATCTAACTTAAGCTTTTGTTTTAATTAGCTATGTTATAGTTGATGTCCAGTCAATCAATGCTTTGGTTTATCAAATAACTAAATAATTGAAAATAGGTGAATATAGTCCTTGAACTTACCCTGTGCATTAAGTTAGTTTTCATTAACGGTCTATGTTAGGAATGAGGAAAGAACATGCAATCGTGGAACCCAGATAGCTGGAGAAACCTGCCGATACTTCAGCAGCCAGAGTACCCAGATAAAGAAGCCCTTAAACAAGTTGAAGGGCAATTAAAAAGCGCACCGCCTTTAGTGTTTGCCGAAGAAACGCGTAGCTTATTTAAACAATTAGAAGATGTATGTGAAGGACGTGCCTTTTTACTTCAAGGTGGTGATTGTGCTGAATCATTCAGTGATTTTAATGCCGCCAATATTCGCGATACATTTAAAACTCTATTACAGATGGCTGTTGTCTTAACCTATGGCGGTAAATGCCCTGTTGTTAAGATTGCACGCATGGCAGGTCAATACGCAAAGCCACGTTCGTCAGATTACGAAACCATTGATGGGGTTTCATTACCTTCATATCGTGGTGATATTGTAAATAATTTTGAATTCACTGAACAAGCACGAATACCCGATCCACAACGTTTAATGACTGCTTATCACCACAGTGCGGCTACGTTAAACTTATTACGAGCATTTGCACAAGGTGGCCTTGCTGATTTACATCAGGTAAATCGTTGGAATATGGGCTTTGTTGCTGCAAATCCATTAAAAGAGAAGTACCAACAACTTGCAGATCGCATTCAAGATGCGCTTGAGTTTATGGAAGTATGTGGTATTGACTCTACGGTTGCACCAAGTTTAAAAGAAACAGATTTATTTACATCGCACGAGGCGCTATTACTTGGCTACGAAGAAGCACTAACACGTCGAGACCATTTATCAGGTGATTGGTATGACTGTTCTGCGCACTTTGTGTGGATTGGTGAACGAACTCGTCAATTAGATCATGCTCATATCGAGTTCTTTAAAGGTATTAAGAACCCAATCGGTGTAAAAGTAGGTCCTGGCATGGACCCTGACGAGTTGATTAAGTTAATAGATGCA
This sequence comes from Pseudoalteromonas sp. MBR-15, assembly GCF_053628915.1. NCBI lineage: Bacteria > Pseudomonadati > Pseudomonadota > Gammaproteobacteria > Alteromonadales > Pseudoalteromonadaceae > Pseudoalteromonas > Pseudoalteromonas sp. MBR-15. The sequence goes on along the minus strand of NZ_JBRJHH010000001.1, from coordinate 615,853 downwards.
ATTAACCCAGATAATATCCCTGGTCGCTTAACTTTAATCACACGCATGGGTGCAGACATTCTACCAGAAAAACTGCCAGCGCTTGTTCGTAAAGTACAGCAAGAAGGACGCAAGGTTATCTGGAGCTCAGACCCGATGCACGGTAATACTGAAAAAGCGAGCTCAGGATATAAAACACGAAGCTTTAATAATATACTTCGTGAAATTAGCCAGTTCTTTGCAGTCCATAAAGCCGAAGGCTCATACCCTGGTGGTGTTCACCTTGAGATGACCGGCCAACATGTAACTGAATGTACAGGTGGGGCATATGGGCTGTCAGATGAAGATTTAGCTCAACGTTACCGCACACAGTGTGACCCACGTTTAAATGCAGATCAGGTATTAGAGTTAGGCTTCCTTGTTGCAGACTTATTAAAGGATGCGCGCAAGTAATCTCGCTTTACTTATTAAGTATTAAAAGGCTGCATAGTGCAGCCTTTTTTATGTCCGATACTAATTATGAAGAAAAGTTGGTTAGTACTTACGACGCTCAAGCCCTGTATCAGATATAATTTTGGCTGATATTTCTTCAACAGAGTGATGTGTAGAATTCAAATATTGAATTTTTTGCTTTTTATAAAGCATTTCAACTTCGCGGACTTCGATTCGACATTGTTTTAATGATGCATATTTTGAGTTCGCCATGCGTCGCTGTCGTATATCGGCAAGTCTGACAGGGTCGATTGTTAAACCAAATAGTTTATGTTTATACGACTTCAAACATTCAGGTAGGCTGCCACGCTCTAGGTCATCTTCAGTCAATGGATAGTTTGCTGCTTTTATTCCATATTGTAATGCTAAATAGAGGCTAGTAGGGGTTTTACCACTGCGACTTACGCCCACCAAAATGATATCAGCTTCAGCATAGTTTTTTATATTAGCGCCATCATCGTTTGTTAGCGCGTAGTTAACGGCATCAATTCTAAAATCGTAGCTTTTTTCATGCATAGAGTGTGTACGGTGAACTTTAGGCACAGGCGCAACTTTGAGCTCTTTTGCTATTTGGTCACTGTACTGAGATAAGAAATCGTAACACACCGCACACGAAGATTTAATAATTTCACTTAGCTCATGATTCACAAAAGTGAAAAATACCAAAGGCTGTTCACCGTCGCGCTGAGCTGTTGAGTTGATTAAATTTTTAACTTCGTTTGCTTTTTTTTCTGTCTCAACGAATGGAATTGTTTTGTGATTAAAATCGACAGGGAACATCGACAATGTAGCATGGCCAAACACTTCAGAGGTGATAGCTGTTCCGTCAGAAATATAGAATGCAGTTCTCATAATTAACCTTTTTATTACCTTTATCTGCAAAATAGGGGCTTCACGGTTTACGTGAGGTCTGTTGCCAGTGTAGAATGATGGCGACCTTTTTAGAAGGTTTTCTTTCTTAACTCTCACAGTTAGTACTACAATTTGTTTTATGGAGAAAGATCCGTGCAAGAATACGTTCTCTGGTATCAAGAGCTTGGTATGCAAGATGTTCCGCGTGTTGGCGGTAAAAATGCCTCACTGGGTGAAATGATCTCAAACCTAGCTAACGCTGGTGTACAAGTGCCAGGTGGTTTCGCTACAACTGCCGATGCATTTAACGAGTTCCTTGAGCAATCAGGGCTAAACTCAAAAATCCACGATATTTTAGACACATTGGATGTGGATGATGTAAATACACTCGCTAAAGTCGGTGCCGAAATCCGCCAATGGATTATCGACACACCATTCCAACCTAACCTAGACCAAGCCATCCGCGACGCATATAGCCAATTACATGGCGACGCATCTCAAGATGTATCATTTGCAGTTCGCTCATCTGCTACAGCAGAAGACATGCCAGACGCTTCATTCGCAGGACAACAAGAAACGTTTTTAAACGTACGTGGTATTGATTCAGTTATGACTGCAATCAAACACGTGTTTGCCTCATTATTCAATGACCGCGCTATCTCTTACCGAGTTCACCAAGGCTATGATCACCGTGGTGTTGCTTTATCGGCTGGTATTCAACGCATGGTACGTTCAGACAAAGCATCGTCAGGTGTTATGTTCAGTATCGATACTGAATCTGGTTTCGAAGACGTTGTGTTTGTCACATCAAGCTACGGTCTTGGTGAAATGGTTGTACAGGGTGCAGTAAACCCAGATGAATTTTATGTACATAAACCAACGCTTGCGAGCGGCAAGCCTGCAGTAGTTCGTCGTAACATCGGTTCAAAAGCAATCCAAATGATTTACTCAAGTGATGAATCACATGGTAAGCAAGTTGAAATCGTAGATGTAGATACTGCATTATCAAACAAATTCTCAATCACAGATGCCGAAGTTCAAGAACTGGCTAAGCAAGCTGTGATCATCGAAAAACATTACGGTCGTCCAATGGACATCGAATGGGCTAAAGATGGCAACGACGGTAAGCTTTACATTGTTCAAGCACGTCCAGAAACCGTTCGCTCAAATGAAGATGCCAACGTAATGGAACGTTTCCAATTAAATGGCTCGAGCAATGTTGTTGTCGAAGGGCGTGCTATTGGTCACAAAATTGGTGCTGGTACGGTACGAGTTCTTAACTCTATTGACGAGATGGACAAAGTACAGCAAGGCGATATCCTTGTTACCGATATGACCGACCCAGATTGGGAACCAATCATGAAACGTGCAGCGGCGATTGTTACCAATCGTGGTGGCCGTACATGTCACGCAGCTATTATTGCTCGTGAACTAGGTATACCTGCTGTTGTGGGTTGTGGCAACGCAACTGATTTAATTAAAGCAGGCCAAGATGTAACCGTTTCGTGTGCTGAAGGTGATACAGGTTATATCTACGAAGGCATTCTAGATTACGAAGTACTTACTTCGCGCGTTGATGAAATGCCAGAACTACCAATGAAAATTATGATGAACGTTGGTAACCCAGACCGTGCTTTCGATTTTGCCCGTTTACCTCATGCAGGTGTTGGCCTTGCACGTGTTGAGTTCGTTATCAACCGTATGATCGGTGTTCACCCTAAAGCACTATTAAACTTTGAAGCGCAATCAGATGAGTTAAAAGCAGAAATTTCAGACATGATGGCTGGCTATGAGTCACCGGTTGAGTTCTACATTTCTAAGCTTGTTGAAGGTATTGCGACATTAGGGTGTGCGTTTGCACCAGAGCGTGTCATTGTTCGTATGTCTGATTTCAAATCAAACGAATACGCAAACCTAGTTGGGGGCCAGCAATATGAGCCGGAAGAAGAAAACCCAATGATTGGTTTCCGCGGTGCTGCTCGCTACATTTCTGAAGATTTCCGTGATTGTTTCGCGCTAGAGTGTGAAGCAATTAAACGCGTTCGCAACGAAATGGGTATGACGAACATCGAAATCATGATTCCATTCGTACGTACCCTTGAAGAAGGTAAGCGTGTTATCGAACTTCTTGAAGAACATGGCTTAAAACGTGGCGAAAATGGTCTTAAAGTGATCATGATGTGTGAATTACCATCAAATGCGCTATTAGCTGATGAGTTCTTAGAATACTTCGATGGTTTCTCTATTGGCTCAAACGATTTGACTCAGCTAACACTTGGTCTTGACCGTGACTCAGGTTTAATTGCACATCTTTTTGATGAGCGTAATCCTGCGATTAAAAAGCTGCTTTCAATGGCAATCCAAACTGCAAAAGCAAAAGGCAAATACGTAGGTATTTGTGGTCAAGGTCCATCAGATCATGAAGACTTTGCAGCATGGCTAGTTGAGCAGGGCATTGATTCTGTATCTCTTAATCCAGATACAGTATTAGAAACTTGGTTATACTTAGCTAAAAAGCTAGCAGACTAACTAGTGTTTATTAAAAAAATGCCAGCGATTATGCTGGCATTTTTGTTTACTCAATTAGAAAGTATCACGATGCACTTAAGTGTTATCGTAGATTGGCAATTATCTCGCTAGTTTTTTATCTAAATAAGCACATGATTTAGTGAGTGCTTTTTGACAATAAACCAAATAGCGACGTGCCAGTGGGTAATAAAACGAAAAGCACAGTAATCCCACTATAAAAAATAGTAATGATGGGCCGGGCACAATGACAAATATCAACCCAAGTAGCATACTTAAAATACCTAAGCTTACTAATAAAATCTTTTTCATATCCCTTACTCATTTGATGCTTTTATAAACAGTATAAAAGTATTGAGACTTAAATCGATTAAAAGAGTGTTACAAACTGTAAAATCTTCAATTTAACTTAGCTATTAGCATGATATAATTTACGAAATGCCTTAATTTATCACCGTCATGATAGCAACAATAAGTCAACAACAAGTCGCTTCTGAGTTAGTCGCTAACTACCTAGAAACTATTGTAAAACAAGGTTTTTCGGGTGACACAGACGCAAGTTATTCTACGCGATTAAGCTTATCGACCGATAACAGTGTTTATCAGCAAGTACCGCAAGGAGTTATTTTTCCAAAAACGGCGAAAGATATTCAACTTGCAATGCAAATCGCCTCTCGAGATCCATTTCTGTCACTGACTTTTGGTCCTCGCGGCGGTGGCACAGGGACAAATGGTCAGTCTCTTACTCCTGGTATCGTCGTTGATTTATCTCGCTACATGCGTGAAATATTAGAAATAAATGTTGAGGAAAACTGGGTAAGAGTGCAAACAGGTGTCATTAAAGATCAGCTTAATGACTTTTTACGCCCTTATGGATTTTTCTTCGCACCTGATTTATCAACCAGTAACCGAGCAACAATTGGTGGGATGATAAATACCGATGCATCAGGGCAGGGCTCGCTTGTCTACGGTAAAACCAGTGATCATGTTTTAGGTCTGACAACATACCTAATCGATGGAACTGAAATGTCTACCTCACCCATGCCTATCGAAAAAGCACAGTTAGTTTCTGAGCAAAACTCAACAGTCGGCAAGTTGTATAAAACGGTAATGGATATTGGACTCAATAATCGTGATGCAATTTTGCAAAAATTCCCACGATTAAATCGTTTTTTAACCGGTTATGACTTAGAACATATTTTTTCTGACGACTTACAAACTTTTGATATGAGTCGTTTAATTACGGGATCTGAAGGTTCTTTAGGTATAGTTACCGAAGCCAAACTTAATATTACCCCAATTGCTGAGTTTAAAACCTTAATCAATATTAAATACGATAGTTTTGATTCAGCATTGCGTCATTCACCTTTTTTGGTCGCCGCAAATGCAACGTCTGTTGAAACAGTCGACAGTAAAGTGCTTAACTTGGCACGGGAAGATATCATTTGGCATTCAGTATCGGACTTAATAACCGATGTTGATAATAAAGATATGCAAGGCCTCAACATGGTTGAGTTTAATGCTGTATCACCGGATGATATTAAAGAAAAAGTAGACACGCTATGTAGATTGTTAGATGACTGCGTTAAAAACGAAACGCATGGTGTGATCGGTTATCAACTTACAAATGATAAAGCCGATATTCTAAAAATTTATGCCATGCGTAAAAAGTCTGTTGGTTTACTAGGCAATGTTAAAGGTAGTCAAAAGCCGCTCGCATTTGCTGAAGATACTGCCGTACCTCCAGAAAATTTGGCAGATTTTATTGTTGAGTTTCGTCAACTTCTTGATAGTCACCATCTTCAGTATGGTATGTTTGGCCACGTTGATGCGGGTGTTTTACATGTGCGTCCAGCCCTAGATATGTGTGATCCTGAGCAAGAAAAATTACTTCGCCATATTTCAGATGAAGTTGTAAAACTTACCGCTAAATATGGTGGTTTAATGTGGGGCGAGCACGGTAAAGGTTATCGTAGTGAGTATGGACCAGAATTTTTTGGTGAGCATTTATTTACTCAACTACGAAAAATTAAATCAGCTTTCGATCCAGACAATCGCATTAATCCCGGTAAAATATGTACACCGCTTGAAAGTAAAGACTCCCTCGTTTCTGTTGATGATCAAAAGCGAGCTTGGTTTGATAAAGAAATTTCTATTGACGTTAAAACAGAATTTAATAACGCCATGACTTGTAATGGTAATGGCCTTTGTTTTAACTATGATCAAAATTCTCCAATGTGCCCTTCGTATAAAGTAACGGGTGACAGACGCTACTCACCTAAAGGACGTGCAGGTTTAATGCGCGAATGGTTGCGTCTTCAAGAATCAGAAAATATTGATTTAATACATGTTGAAAAAGAACTTATCAATGGAGAAGTAATCACGTGGTGGGAACGTTTTCAGCATAGCCGAGATAAGAAAAAAGGCGTTTATGATTTTTCGCATGAAGTGAAAGAGTCAATGGACGAATGTTTAGCATGCAAAGCATGTACAACAGCCTGTCCTATAAAAGTAGATGTGCCAACATTTAGATCGCAGTTTTTAAATTTCTATCACAGTTACTACGCGCGGCCATTAAAAGATTATTTAGTGGCAGGTATCGAACAAACGGCACCTGTCATGGCTAAATTTGCGAAGGTAGTGAATCCAATTGTAAATACAAAACTGGTTTCTAGTTTAATAAAAAATACAATTGGCTATGTAGACACTCCAACGTTAAGTGTTCCTCAACTTTCGAAACGCGTAAACAAAAATGACATGTTCAATTTTGAATTACTTAAATCACTTACCAGTGATGAACAAGCTGAGTATGTTCTTATTGTGCAAGATCCATTTACCAGTTTTTACGAAGCTGAATTGGTTGAGAGTTTTATAAAAGTAATAAAAGCGCTGGGTAAAAAACCAATCCTGTTACCCTTTAAACCAAATGGAAAAGCCCAGCACGTAAAAGGTTTTTTAAATGAATTTAAAATTACAGCAAAAAATTCGGCTGAGTTTTTAAATTCACTTTCTGAAATCAACTCTCCACTGGTTGGTCTCGATGCGTCTCTTGTTATGTGTTACCGCGATGAGTATGTATCAATACTAAAAGAAACGCGTGGTGATTTTAAAGTTGAACTTGCTCATGAGTGGTTACAAACACAAAACTTTAAAAACGTATCACTGTCGGCAAAAAGTGCTGTGCCATTTAAATTATTAAGCCACTGCACTGAAACGACAGCGATGCCAAATGCCTCAAAAGTTTGGCAAAATATTTTCTCTGATTTAGGTTTATCTTTGAGTACAACAAGTACAGGTTGTTGTGGTATGGCTGGCACTTATGGTCATGAAAAACAAAATCAAGAAAACTCACGCGCATTGTACGAAATGAGTTGGAAACCACTTATTGAAAATAGTGAACCCGAAACGATTTTGGCTACTGGATTTTCTTGCCGTAGCCAAGTAAAGCGTTACGAAAAATATAAACCAAAACATCCACTGCAATTAATAGCAGAACTGTTATAAAAAAGGCGCTTTAAGCGCCTTTTTATTTATAGCTATTCGCAATAGGCTTGGTACTCATGCCATGAATAAAAACACTGAATAGAATTGTTGTTAACGTTACTGTCGCAATTTGTTCTTTGTTAGCAATTGTTGTATCCATAACCATTAGTGTAAATACAATTGACGCAAGACCTCTTGGTCCAAACCAGGCAAACGTCAATTTATCTTTTCTATTTAAGTCTGTGAAAAATAAAGAAAGTAATACAGGTATGATTCTAAATAAGGTCACGCTAAGTAATGCATAAAAAACAATAGGCCAAGTAATATCATTAATTATTAAATGTCCACAAACAAACCCAAACAAACACCAAATGAGTAATGCTATAAATTCTGCGATATGCTCCGAGTCTTTAACTAAAGTAAGACGAATTTTTCTTGGTGAAAAATAGTCAAACAATAACCCAGCGACAAATACGGCAATAAATCCACTACCATGAAAGTTTTGCGTTAACGAGAAGATCGCCATTACTAAACCAATCAATAAAAATGGACTGCTATTATTTGCAAAATAATGACGCGCCAAAGCGACCTTAAGGAGTGGAATAAATATCGCTGTTGCAACTGCGGCAACCAAAAACGCAACACCCAATTCTCTAATAAAAACAACGAGAGTATCTGTTGTTGTCACAGCACTATCTGGATTCTGAACTAGCAATAATAAAACTAAAAATATTGGCACACATAATCCATCGTTTAATCCACTTTCAGTATTGATCCCTTCTCGAATTTTTTCAGGAACCGACGAGCATTCTAAAATACCTTTGCTTAACGCCGCGTCCGTCGGAGTTAAAATAATTGCAATAAGTGCAGATTGAAATAGTGATAGCTCAGAAAATATAAATAAACCACCGGCAACCCCTGCAAGTAATGTGAGTGGTAATGCTACAAATAAAAGCAGGCTAGGGTACTGAAAACTATGCTGCAATACACTTAACTTTGATTTAGCTGCATCGGTAAATAAAAAAATACTTAGCGTTAACTCAACTAAAGGTAAAATTTCATTGAGTCCATTTTCACCAAGCTTAAATTCACTGGGTAATAAGTAAGACATTGCAATCCCGACCAATACAAAGAACATTGGTCCGGTGATTTCGGTGCGCTCAAGTTGGCGGATTGTCATTGAGTAAAATAGCAACGCACAACCAACAATGGCCAATATGGTGTATTCCATTATACTTTCCTTTTCATCCCTGACTTTGCTCTTTCTTTAATATTGGTTTGAATATAAATTTGATCTGTTGTAGCTATTTTTGCATGACCAAGATCTTCAGATAAATGTTTTAAAGGGCGAGTTTGTGCATCGTGTGTTGCACCCGTATGTCGAAGCCAATGTGCTGTGGCAGCTTCAAGTTGTTCTGCATCATCTTTAAAACCATCATCAAGTAATGATTTTTTCGCCAAATCAAAACTTTGTTGAACTAAACGTCTAATTTGTCTAACCGTCATACCACCTTTACCACGAATTTTGTGAACTAAAGGTTCGGCTTCATCAACTCGGGGCAGGGCGGGTAACCCACGGTATAATCGGTAACGTTTTAGGTAAGTAATAAAATCTTCACTTAATGTTACATCCCGTAATTTATTGCCTTTACCCATGATACGTAAAAACCAGAACCCATCATTATCTTGCCAAAAATGTGACATTACCGGTGACCATTGCGGCCGTTCCGACAATTCAGAAATCCGTAGATACAATCCTTTTAAGCATGCAAGCGTAAATAAGTTTCGCTCAAGATCAGGTTGTTCTTCACATAAATCTCGCGTTACACCGAATACATACTCCCACTGTATATCACTTAATGTGTCTGGAATTTTAATTTGAGATTGCACAACCAAATATGGGCTATTCTTTTTTACAACAGGTACAAAGTTAGCGAATGTTTTTTCTTCTAGAATGGCAAATTTATAAAATACATTTAATGCAGTAAACATTGCAGCTAACGTTTGTTGACTAGCAATATTTTCTCTTCCGATAAAAGGGCGCCAATTAGAATTTAATCGTCGAATACCTTGTTCATCTTTGTATCGCCATTGAACTGAATTTGATAACCACGCTGATTCTGGCTCAACCATAAAATCAACATAAGCTTCAATATCTTCACGTTTTAGTTCAAAAACTGATTTTTCAGCTATGAGCCAAGACCATAAACAAAAACGTTCAAGTTCATTTCTAAATCGATTAAATGTCGCTTCGGATTTTCGACCATACACATAAAGAAACTGATACAAAAAAGCCAAGTCATTTTTTGATTCAGCAACAGTCAATCCAACCTGGTGTATAAATGTATCAAGTTCTGGATATTCTGTTGCTAGAGTATCATCTTCTAGGTGGGCAATTTGGTAACGAAGTTGTTTTATAGTATCGACTAGAGCAACGAGCATAATGTATAAATATCTTGTAAAATAACTAGTTATAAGAGTAACACAAAGTCCGATACTGTCTAGTATTGGACTTAAGATATCCTTAAATTAACGAGTCTTTTAATTACTATCTTGCCATACAATTATTCAAGGAATATGTATGAAAAAGTTTATTGCAATCAGTTTAATCATATTATCAACCGTTTTGTCGGGTTGTGCTACTACCGGCAGTGCCTCTCCGAGTGAAAAACGGGCGCTAGTCCAGAGTATGAAAACAAACACTCTAAACACATTATATGCAGAAAAACCTGATGTGAAACAACAAATTGCTAACTCAGCTGGCTATGCTGTTTTCGATAATGCCAATGTAAATGTAGTTTTGGCAAGTTTTGGCGGTGGCTACGGTGTTGTTAAAAACAACCTAACAGGTAAATCAACTTACATGAACATGGGCGAAGCAGGTTTAGGCCTCGGTTTAGGTGTTAAAGATTTCAATGTTGTTATGGTTTTTCATAATCAGGCTGCTGTAAACCGTTTCATCGAGCATGGATGGGCGTTTGGTGGCAACGCAGATGCAGCCGCTAAATATGAAGATAAAGGTGGCGCTTTAGTTGCCGAAGCGATAGCCGATCAAGTTACCGTATATTCTTTAACCGAAAATGGCTTGGCGCTTCAAGCGGTTCTTAAAGGTACTAAATTTTGGGTAGATTCTGAGCTAAATCAGTAAATAAAAACCCTTCTATAAGTGGGCTAGTTAGTAACATAACACCCACTTTTATTTATTACAATCTATTTAACATAACGTAATTTATGGGCTTAATTTAATTACTATATCCTAATACGCTAGCTTCTGCGAAATTTCAGATTTCTTTCTCAAATCCGAATATCACTTAAAATTATTGTATAACCTCACTATCATAGTAAGCCATTTTAGTTAGGTGTGCGAAAGCTTTCGCTGACTATAAATATACTCATTTTTATGACAATACTAAAAGGAAGTCACGTGAGAAAATTATTGCTACTAATCATTATTGGATTGTTTGGTTGGGAATATTATGCAACAAATTATGGCGGCATTTCGCCAATAGACACATTACAGAGTGAAGTTATTGACCCCATTCGGACAAAGTATACTCGTAAACGTAACGGACCCTATTTAACAGATGAGAGCAAATTTGTCTGTGATGGCAGGCAATACTGTAGTGAGATGACCTCGCTTGAAGAAGCACTTTTTTTTATTAAAAACTGCCCTAATACAGACATGGATGGAGACTATGATGGTGATCCATGTGAAAACGACACAAGACTCCGCCCCTAAATATAAAATCTAAGCATGGCGCACATGCTTAGCATTATAAAATAAACTATCCCAATATACTCTGAATTCAAGATAATTTATTTAGAGTGTTCTTTTTTCTTATAGTGAGTTCTCTTTTTTAGTCCCTTAAATAATTAAAAAGTATTTACCTTCAAAATACAAAAACAGAATTTTCCTAGTTATTTTTCACTGACTTAGCGCTAAATTGATCTAAGACAACAGTCATTTTATTGGTACTGGTTAACATCTTTTTTTATAAATAATGTTTAAACTTCAACCGATAAATTAATGAATTTTATTGATAGCTAACGACACACTTGGATGATTTCTACGTGATAAAAGCAAAAATAACTAACAACGAAGTGAAATTTTCTGAATCAGATATTCTCCTTTCGACAACCGATCTTAAAAGTCATATCACTTATGCGAATAAAGATTTCTGCAAAATCGCCGGTTATGATTTAGATGAAATGAAAGGCAAGCCACACAATCTTGTTCGCCACCCTGATATGCCAAAACTTGCTTTTGCTGACCTGTGGAAACATTTACAAAATGGCCAATCTTGGATGGGACCGGTTAAAAATCGCTGTAAAAATGGTGATTATTATTGGGTTAATGCGTTTGCGACTCCTATCAGGGATGAAAATAATCGAACAATTGAATATCAGTCAGTACGTACTAAACCAAATGATGATGTTGTAGCACGTGCCAGCAGTGAATATAAAAAAATCAATGATGGACAAAAATCTCGCGCGTTATCAAAAAAGTATGATGTAACTTTATTTATTAGCATCCTTTTAGCCGCGTGTTTTGTTACGGCTTTAGCCTCTGTTTTGATCAATGGCTTTGAAATATTGAATACGGTATTACTCATCGTTTTAGCTACTATAAATAGTCTGATGTTCTTTTGGCGTAGGCGCTACACACAGCTAATTAGTAAAGCAAAAGACATATACAATAATCCTTTAATGGCTTACTTATACTCAGGAACAAATGATGACATTGGCTATTTGAATTTAGCATTTGAAATGCAACAAGCAAAACTTAAAGCGATTGTCGGGCGTGTTAATGACGTAACAATGGGAGTGAATAATAATGCAATACAGTGCGCTGAAACTGGACACCATGTTACTGAACTATTAAGTAAACAAGCTGACGAAGTGTCACAAATTGTTATTGCGACGGAGCAGATGTCAGCGTCGATAAACGACTTATCATCGAGTACAACAGACACAAGCCAAGCAGCCGAAACGGCGATGAAATCAACAGAGCAAGGGTCACAAGCAGTACAGCAAACGATTAATTCAATAAACGAGCTGGACAAAAAACTTCACTCAGCCAGCGAGCAAGTTGTGAATTTAGTGGAGGGTAATAAGCATATTGTCTCCATTTTATCGGAAATAAATGCCATAGCAGAACAAACGAATCTATTAGCATTAAATGCAGCGATTGAATCAGCACGTGCTGGTGAACAAGGCAGAGGTTTTGCTGTCGTTGCGGGTGAAGTACGCGCCCTCGCCTCACGAACTCAGCAATCAACCGAAGAAATTAATACTGTTTTAAATCGTCTCACTGGAGCATCTAAAGAAGCACAAAATGCGATGTCTGATGGCCTCAAGTTGTCTTCAGAAAGCGTGAGTCTTGCCCATAAAAGCGGCGAAAGTTTACAACATATCAACGCACAATCGGTTAAATTAAGCGAACTTAATAGTATTATTTCACAAGCAATTAGTGACCAATTAGCAGCCAGTCAAGCAATTGCTGCCAATATATCAGCAGCACAAGATTTTGCGCATGAATGCACTTCGCTTGGTCATTCTGCCCAGCAATTGTGCGAAGGATTATTATCGAAAGTAACGGAGCAAACCGCACTCATTAATCAATTTAAGTAATTATGTTTATTTTAAAATCGTTATTATTACATAGCAGATGAAATGCCTCTGCTAATTGTTCGGTTTCGCTAAGAACATGTTGCCAATACTTTATACGTGTGTCGGCATCAAGTCCTGTGAAGTCTGTTCTGTCTGGTATTTTATTGTAGGGTAATGACGCTATAAACTTTGCTGAAGGTGTAACCATCACCACATTATCGTAATTACGCGGTGTGATCCCCCTGCTTAGGTTTTTATCAAACCACCCTGCTTTTGGCTTATTATTAAAGTGCGGATAAAGTATTAACCCTTCATTGTGAATTGTTAAATCAAAATGGTAATCAATAATACCGCCATCTCGGTACATACCTTGCGGTGTGCCTGGTATATTTTTAATGCCTTGCATTACTAACGGAATTGAGCCTGATGCAAGTAAAGCATCGGCTAGATTAGCTTCTGTAAGCTCAACTGTTTGAGTATTAAAGGTATTATTGTCACTAAAGGACAGATTACTATTCGCAGGTTGAAACACGAAACGTTCATATTGTTTGCTCAACAACCGTCTATTTACTCTGTTAAATAGGTAACTTTTTGATAACCCCATTAGCTGCATAACTTTGTTTTCTGAAGCCGTAAAACCATTTGATTTAGCAACAATAAAATGCGCCTTAAAAACGGGGTTATTAATAATTTCTTCAATACCGTTTTCAGCAAATACATAGTTCAAAAGCAATCGTGCTTTTTCTGTTATTTCAGTTGGCTTTGCTTTGTTAGAGGAATAGCGTGTTTCGGAGTACGATTTAGCTAAGCGTGATATTGCAGCCACAGGATCATTTTGCGCAAAACAGGCCGCACGAAAAGCGCCAGCACTTGAACCTACTAAATTTAAAGGCTGTGTTCGCTGTTTAAAAAACTCGCCGAATAGGTACTTATCTAGACCGAACAAAGTAAACCATTTAGGTCCACCACTCGCACCTAAAAATGTACTAAAAAGATCTGCAGAGAGTCCCTGCTCTCGTATTGTTTTTGCAGCGGTTGGCCCTGCGTAAATATCAATCATGTACTGCTTTTCTCATCATTTTTGTTTTTGACGCCAAATACCCAGCTCAGTGTGTCCTTGTACTTTAACATGTTCGGCGTTAAATACGGGGTCTTTTCCTTCGGCACGTTGCGTGTTGTAATCTTTAGTCACTGCCAATATAGTGGGTGTTAACCGTATGATAGCGATAACATTTACCACTGTCATCAACCCTAAAGCGATGTCGGCTAAATCCCATACTTGTTTAAGAGTCGCTGAGGCTCCCCAAATCATCATCGATAAGTAAAGGCCGGTATACACTGTTCGCCCAAATTTATTGTCTAGTTTAAATAAATGAAGATTGCTTTCTGCGTAGGCGTAATTTGCAACAACTGAGGTAAATGCAAACAAGCAAATGGCCGCAGCTACAAAATAAATTCCACCAGCAGCCATATGTGCTGTCATCGCAGATTGCGTTAGGCGAATGCCTTCCATTTCGCCAGTTATATCAATATCAGCGAGTAGTATGATCACCGCAGTGCAACTACACAGCACAATAGTGTCGAAAAACACACCAAGCATTTGAATATAGCCTTGCGTTACAGGATGGTTAGGTATTGGCGATGCACAACCTGCGGCATGAGGCACACTGCCTGCACCGGCTTCGTTTGAATACAGTCCTCGTTGTATACCATTTTTAATTGCGGCGCCCATGGCCCCAGCGCCCGCTTCTTGTAAGCCAAATGCAGAAAGTAAGATATCCTCAATCATTTCAGGTACCTTGCCTAGATTTAATAGGGTAATAGTCACCGCAGCCAGTACAAATAAAATACCCATTACGGGCACTACACGCTCTGCAAATCGGGCGATTGCTTTAAAGCCACCCAAAATAATGCTTCCCGCTAAAAGTGTGATCACAATCCCTGAATACAGTGTGGGGATTTCAAAAGCGTAGTTCAGGGCATCTGTTATGGTATTAGTTTGCATCGCACTGAATGTGAAGCCGTAACCAAGGAATAAACAAAAAGCAAAACACACGGCAAGCCACCGACTCGCAAGGCCTTGTTCAATGTAATAAGCAGGCCCGCCTCTAAAGTCGCCATTAGCGTCTCTTACTTTATATACTTGACCTAAAACACTTTCTGCAAAACCTGTTGCCATTCCCAGTATCGC
The DNA here is from genome assembly GCF_053628915.1 of Pseudoalteromonas sp. MBR-15. Classification (NCBI taxonomy): domain Bacteria; kingdom Pseudomonadati; phylum Pseudomonadota; class Gammaproteobacteria; order Alteromonadales; family Pseudoalteromonadaceae; genus Pseudoalteromonas; species Pseudoalteromonas sp. MBR-15. Next base: position 600,720 of record NZ_JBRJHH010000001.1, on the reverse strand, counting down.
AATAACCCACATCCAAAAGATAGCACCACTACCGCCTAACGATATTGCTACCGCAACACCGGCTAAATTACCTGTCCCTACTCGCGCAGATAACCCGGTGCACAATGCTTGAAACGAACTGATAGAATTTTTATCTGTGCTGCTGCTAGTTTTTAATAAACTGAACATATGGCGAAATTTAAGAAGCTGAATGGCTTTTAGCCGTACTGAAAACCAAATACCAGCAAACAGAAGAATATAGATGAGGAGCTGGCCGTCTCCCCACAATAGATTATTAATAGCACCGACAGCAGAATTGAACATGGTTAGCCTTTTATTGTTATTTTTTAGAATAACAAATCACTAAAAGTGAATAGTTAGCTAACCACTTTAACTTTATTTACAAATATCTCAAGTAAGTAATGTGTTTAATTGCAGTGCGTACCCTCTAAAAACTTACGACCTGCTGCTAATCCTAATTTATGATCAAATCGCAAGTCAGAGTCTGTGCTCCCTAATAATTTACTGCGCAGTTTGTCGCCTGCGAATATTTGCGTAATACGCACATCGCTTGGGGGATTGGCTATAAAATCAAGTTCATCTTGATACGCTTGTTCATGTTGCAATAAATAATCGATTGTTTTTGGGCAATAGCCAGACACACTCACGAGTGACCTCAATTTAGTGACCCATTCAGATTGCACTTGAAAGTCTTTATCAACCGTTCTTATAACCACAATATCGCGAGCGCCTCGATTATAAGCTTCTTTAACAGGCAGTGGTGCAGCTAAGCCGCCGTCTAAAAACACATTATTTGCTAAGTCAGTATTTGCACTTTGAATAATGGCATCATTAGCAGCTTTGGTCGTAAACCAAGGCGTTAAGTTAACCCCATCTCTATATAAGAATGGCAGTGCACTAGACGCTTTTAGTAATGCAAGCCACTGCGTGTCTTCACCTGTCGGTGTTAAGTAATAGGGCTTACGATCAATTGCATGAGTGGCTGTTATTAACAGCTCTCGTTGGCCTAAACTTTGTGTTGCTGTTTTGAAATCAAGGGCGCGGTTTACTTCTTTGGTTTTATCAAAATACCAATCAAGATCAACAATACTTTTGCCAATTAAGCCACGCCCCAGTTGAAAAAAACGTTTATGCCGCGACAGCCCTCTAATAAGGCGTTTTGCGTAACCCTTTTGTCTGGCTAGATAACTGGTTAAGTTTTGTGAACCTGCTGATGTGCCAATAAATAAATCGAATGGATCGTAGTTTTCTTCTAACCATGCATCTAATACACCTGCGGTAAAAATCCCTCGTTGCCCGCCCCCCTCAGCAATTAATGCTGTTTTTGTTTGTGGCTCGACGTTGGCAATTGTTTGAGATTTCACGGTGCACCTTCCTAGGGTTGTAGTTAATATTGACAGTGTATTGGGTTTATTTAAATCCTTAAAATAGAATAATTAAATCAGTTCAATTCAAAAAACCGTTTAATTATGAGAAAACAGACACACAGTGTGGTGCGTAATTTACGTCATTACGCACCGTAACCGATTAACTCATTATGTTCGCAAGTATCGTCAGCGCGTGTTGTCTGTCGCTCAATTCGTACAGGTCGTTAGTAAAAATAAACTCATCAACCTGTAGCTCTTTTTTAATCATACTCAACTTATGCTTAACGCTCGCTTGACTACCTACAACAGCAAGCCCTAAAAAGCTTTCAACTTGCATTTTTTCTTGAGGTGACCACAGTCCATCCATACTTGCAATCGGCTCTTTTAACCACAATGCTTGACCGCGCATTAACGCTAATATTCGCTGCTTTGAAGTTGTAGCCAGAAACTGTGCTTGCTCATCAGTATCAGCAGCCACCACGGGTAACCCAAGCATCACATAAGGTTTATCTAATACGTCTGATGGTTGAAACTCGCGTCGGTACAACGCTATAGCATCATGAACAAATCGTGGCGCAAAGTGACCTGCAAATGCATATGGCAACCCTTTTTTCGCTGCTAATTGAGCGCTGTATAAGCTTGATCCTAACAACCAAATAGGAACATTTGTATTTTCACCGGGAATAGCCCTAACAGGTGAGTCACCTTTATAGGGGCCTAATAAACTTTGTAACTCGGTGACTTCGTCTGCAAAATGCTCAGCACGCTGCTCATCGCGTCGCAACGCGCGACTTGTAATGGGGTCGCTACCGGGTGCACGTCCTAAGCCTAAATCAATACGACCAGGATATAGACTTTCAAGCGTGCCAAATTGCTCAGCAACAACTAAAGGAGGATGGTTAGGTAACATGACCCCGCCCGCACCGACACGGATACGCTGCGTTTTTCCTGCAACATGACCGATAAGTACTGATGTCGCTGCACATACGATGCCACGCATATTATGATGCTCAGCCATCCAAAAGCGATTAAAGCCTAGCTCATCGGCAGTTTGTGCATAGGCAACACTATTAGCAAGGGTTTGTGAAACTGTTTCGTTCTCTTTCATTGGGCTCAGTTCAAGCAATGAAAAAGGCATACCGCTTAATTCAGACATAAGCTCTCCATAATGGGGTTGATAACGTTATAATGAGTGCGAATATGCTTTTTTCAAATGCTAATTAAGCACGGCTTTGTTGCTGTTTTTCCACTTTTAGTCCATCAGCATCAATACCACGTTTCCAGTATGCAGATGCAACAATGTGCTCACGCGCTACAGAAAAACGACTGGTTACTAAGCGTTTAATCTCTTTAACAAGATTTGCTTCAAGCGCCATAAAAATCAAAGGCTGGGTGTTATACCCGCCACATAATTGTGCTACTTGGTCTAAAAGTTCTGTTTCTGGCTTATTGGTGACAAGCCAATGAACACTGTGATTAATAGCCGCTTTGTTTTGCTCAAGCTCAATAATATCGTCTTTATCTTCAATATGAATGAGCACATCAACATGCGCACTACTTGGAAGTACGTGCAGATAACCATTGATAGCATTGATAGATGTGAGGTCTGCAAGCATTAAATATTGAGCCTGTTCAAAATCAGTCAATTTTTTAGGACCTGGCCCAGCAATCCCTACTTCATCACCAATACATGCGTTCTTTGCCCAATTTGTCGCAGTTCCCTGATGTTGATTAATTACAAAATCCAGTGTTATAGCACGTGTTACAGGGTCAATATCACGAATTGTATAAGAGCGCATAATTGCAGGATGCTCAGCATTTAGATCTTGTTCTACGTGGTATTCACCTGCATGCGGAAATAACACTTTTACATAAGCGCCTTTCGCATCGAGTGGAAAATCGACAAAGTCTGGTGAACCAACCGTGATCCGTTGTAAGTGCGGCGAAATGCGCGTGGTATTTAATACATTTGCACGACGAACTTTTTTTGCCATGTTTGTCTCCTATAAAGTTTTACACTGCCCCATTAGTTGATATAATCAACTATATACTTTTAATTGACTTTGTCAACTAACTAGGTAAACCATGTCACAAACATCACTTTCTTCAGCTTTATTTACACTGGCGCAGAGCTACCGTGTCACAGTACGTAATGCGATTAACGCGAATGAATTAGGTCTAAATGCCCTCCATGTGCGCTGTTTACACATTATTGCTGAAACCAACCACTGTACTGCTAATCATATAGTCGCTAAAACAGGCCGTGACAAAGCACAAATAGCACGGCTTATTAAAGAACTACTCAAACTCGCATTAATTACAAAATGCGCTGATGAAAATGATAAACGCTGCTTAATTTTATCATTGACAGAACAAGGGAGTGCTTTGTTCTCACGCCTAGAGGTCGCGGAGCAAGAGGTAGACAAGACTCTGTGCCAAGGGTTAACAGAGCAACAAATCAGCGAATTCATTTCGACAGCCACAATCATGATCGAAAATATTAACCGTATCGACCGTTAATCACATTGGCAAGATTACGATAAACCACTATACTGTACAAACATACAGTATAGTGGTTTTTTTATGCGTGTTATTCCTATTTATATTGAAGCAGGCGTATGTGGTTTCGAATCACCTGCGGCTCAATACAAAGAACTTGGCTTATCATTAGATCAGCTGTTAATTAAGCACCCCGATGCGACTTTTATTGGTATTGCGTCGGGAGAATCAATGCAAGGTGTCGGTATTTTTGATGGCGACTTATTGCTTGTTGATCGCGCTGAAGATGTTAAAAATGGCGATGTAATCGTCGCAAACTTAAACGGTTTATTTGTTTGTAAATTACTCGACAAACACAATGCACAGTTATTGTCAGCCTCTGCCAAGTACCCCGCAGTGCAGTTAAGAGATTCTGATGAATTTCAACTCGAAGGTGTTGTTACCCGCTCTATTCGTATGCACCGCAGTAGCAAAGAACTACTATCATGTACGCCTTAGTTGATGCAGTGGCGTTTTATGCCAGTGCAGAAAAAGTTTTTGACCCGTCGATTCGTCGTAAACCCGTCGTGGTTCTAACTAACAACGATGGCTGTATTTGTGCTGTGTGCCCTATTGCTCGCAAGCTTGCGATCCCAAAGTTTCAACCTTATTTTCAAGTTAAACAATACCTCTTTGATCATCAGGTTGTGATCCGTTCTTCTAATTATGAGCTTTACGCAGATTTAAGCGAGCGTATGATGAATGTGATAGGTCGCTTTTGTGATAACCAACACATTTATTCGATTGATGAGTCTTTTTTAAATTTTAACGGTTTTAATCCACTCATAACTGATTGGTATCGTTATGGGCATACTATTCGACGTACAGTCTGGCGTGAAACAAAACTGCCCGTGGGCGTAGGGTTTGGTCCTACGGCAACACTTGCAAAGGCAGCAAACCATGCGGCCAAAAAACTACCGGGGTTTGATGGTGTTGCCGTCATAGATTCTGAGTCTTCACGGGTCAATATTTTACGCGCCATGGATATACAAGATGTATGGGGCGTGGGAAAACGGTTAGCTAAAAAGCTAAAGTTAATGAACATTAACACCGCACTTGATCTTGCACAGCAAGACCCCCGAAAAATGAAACGTTTATTTAGTGTAGTACTTGAGCGTACCGTTAATGAACTATGTGGCAAACGCTGTTTGAGCTGGGATGATGTACGCCAAGATAAAAAAGAAATTTTTTCAACACGTAGCTTTGGTGAGCGCGTAACAGATCCCATAACGCTAAAAACCGCATTGATTAACCACAGTGCTATTGTAGCGCGTAAACTACGCGCTCAAGGGTCGCTGACTCAACGTTTACTGATATTTGTCGCCAGTTCACCACACCAACAAGGCTACTACAAGAAATCGTATATTTATGAGTTCAATATCGCCACCGCCGACAGCCGTGTATTTGCTAATGCAATTAGCGAGGTATTCGAGCTGTTATACAAACCCAATGTGCTTTTTTACAAATGTGGTGTTGGCGCACTAGAGCTTACAAGCCACATGTTCCAACAACCCGACTTATTTCAAGCCTCCATCGATAACCCTAAGTTAATGCAATGCTTAGACAAAATAAATGCACGCTTTGGCATCGGCACATTAGCCATAGCCAGTGAAACGTCTAGCGCTGACTGGCATATGAAACGAGAGTATTTATCACCCCATTACACAACTCGCTGGTATAACTTGCCAAAAATACACTGTTAAAAGTAATGCAGTAGCTGTAGTTTAAATTGCTGCTCTGATACTTGCCAATCTTGATATACAAAAGAGCTTCTGAATCCCCAATTTTGCGCTAAGGCAATTTGCCAATGCGCAGAAAACTCAATGTGCTTGTCACTGCGGGGCTCATTGAACAGCCATAATGCTTGGCCTGATAAAGCTAACTTTTGTGACTCTGTCACTTGCCATATAGCACCGGCCTCGCTGCCTAAAGCAAATGAGAGCGAATCAATTAACGAACCTGTTTGCAACAAAGACGACGCTAAAATATAGCTTTGAAAATGGTTGGCATCACCAAATGATTTACCGTACCCACCTTGAATAAAGCTACGACCAGCTCGTTTTTTAAACGTGGGTTGGCGGTCATAACCAACACGGACATTCCAAGACCAAGAATCAAAAAGTCGATTGTCAGGTGCTAAAGACATGGCATCTATCACATATAAACGCTCTAAAAAAAGGCGCTCGTTGTTATCAATACTCGCCTCTACATCAAAAAAGCTGATTTGGGCGCCGGGTATAAAGCCCCCTGCATTATCTAATAAATCGTGATAAGCAACACGATAACTTAAACCAACACGGTTGGCGCTATTTTCATAGTGGCTAACCACAGCACCAATACGCGCAGAGCCATGTCCCTGCTCGGGACTAACGCGCGGTATTTGGGGTGGCTCAAAGGGTGAAACAACATGATATTGGCTTCGTTGATGAAGAAGTCGCGTTAATCGTGGGGCTATTTCGTCGCGAGCAAGACCTTGATCATAGTACTGATAATTAAGCCATTCATAGGCCATTTCGAGTACTGGCACAGCATCTTTAGCCGAAAGTGATAAATCATGCAAAGGTTTTCCATCACGTAATGCTTGTGCCATGACAAGTTGTTCATCGGTTAACTGGCTTTCATAATTAAGTAACTTGGTGCCCGACGCTGCGCGATATTTAGGGGGCTGTAATAACCCATATTGCTTTAATGCAGCAACCGTATCTGAGGGAATTGCGTATGTAGAAAACTCCGAGGTTAAAAACAAATCATCACGCGCTAGCTGTAACAAGGCTAATAGCTGATATGAGCAATTCTCATCAATAAAAAAATAATCAAATGTAGCCCACTGCATCTCCCATAAATGAAGCAAGATACGCTGAATTTCTGGCTCTGATAAGTTAAGCGGATACTCCCAAATATCACGCGATTCGAGATCATTATATTCACGCACCTTTCTATAGTAAGGCATTAAGGTGAACTTACCGGGGTATTGACCAATAACGCCTTTTAAAGCGTAAAGCGCCGCATTATCTGTTGCATCTGGTTCAGCAGCGAAATTTACCGCAAAAGCTATTAGTTCACGACTGCGAGTTTGATCCCTTGCGTCTATGCGCAGTAACGTATGGCCAAACATAGATGAGGGATCATTCATAAACGCAGTTGGAAACACCAAGGTTATACCTTTAGGGTTTATAAGCTGTTGCCAAACATCTATCTCAGGGCATAGGAGTTCAGGCCACTGCGGAAAAAAATGATCCTTCAGCCACCTATAGCGAGCAGGGAAACGACATTGAGCCTCATTATTATCAGCCAACTCAAATGCTTTTATCGTGGCAATAAGCTCAGCATGAGGATCGCTCTTGCCTACAGGCGAAAAGAAAAACGCATTACTGTCTACTTCACTTTCATACGAAGAAAAACGTTGCTGATTATAATGTCCTAGTTTAAGCCAGTAAGGGTTATAAGCGATATCTTTTGTAACCGTACTAGAAAAAACAGTGCTGCTAAAAAGCACTAAACAAAGCAATAAAAGTCTATGCATAAGAGAATAAAAGCCCGTAAAGGGCTTTATAAAGAAAAACGTCAATTAAGACAAAGTGTAAGATGCAAGTTGTGCATCATTTGCTACAAGTGTATTTAGATTTTCAAGCACAATTTGAGATGTCACATTTTCTGATGTGAAAACATGCGAAAACTGTGTTTGAACTAATTTATTGAATGCCGCTTTATCTTGGCTTTCTACGCCCCAAACTTCAGCAAGTGTTTCAAGTGCTTCGCCTTCACCGCGAGACATATCACGTGCAAGTTGTTCCATATTGCCATCAATAAACGTTGCAACTTTCGTTGATGCAGTTACTGTGCCTGTGCCATCACAGCCTAGCGTACCAAATGTAATACCGAATGTTTGGTTACCAGAAATACCATTTGTTGTTGCACCAAGTACTTTAACAACTTTACCGTCTTTACCTGCAAATAACATTGAACCGAAACCACAACCAATATCTTGGTCGGCCATTGCAGTTGAAAGTGGAAGTAGTGAAAGTGCGGAAATAGCAATTAATTTTTTCATATCCTGAATCCTTTTAGATAAACCGTTATTAACATTAATAAGGCAAATTAAGCTTATACAGAATGCACTCTATATCAAATAAAAAATACCTAAAATAGAGAAAAAACAACAGACATGTTCAAAAATCAACCAACTTAGCCTCTGTTAAGCGACTGAGGTCGTGAACAGAAATCGAAACCTCTAAACCACGTTTTCCGGCAGACACGTACATAAGCTCACAGTTTGATGCACAATGGTGGATAAACGTAGCAAGTCGCTTTTTCTGACCAAGCGGGCTAACTCCTCCAAAAATATAACCTGTGCTATTTTCAACTTTTTGCTGAGCAGCCATCTGCACCCTTTTTACACCGGCCGCTTTGGCTAACATTTTAAGGTTTACTTGCTGCATAACTGGCAAAACCGCAACAAGCAGATGATTGTCGTTGTCTTCAAGTACCAACGTTTTAAATACTTGCTCTGCCGGTAAGCCTAACTTTTCAACCGCTTCAAGACCGTATTGTGTGTTATTGGGGTCATGATCGTAGCTAAGAACATTAAACTTAATTCCCTTTTTTTTGAGTAAGTTAATTGCAGGTGTCATCTATTAATCCTTAAAAAACCAATGCTGTTTCATTAAAAAGTATCATAACTGTTTGTTATAGAGAAAGAAGCAAACACATTAAAAACCGTTCTTTAATGACCAATAAAAATTCCTGCATACGCTACACTAAAGGTATGAGCACCAAGCAAGGTCAGTATCATGTCGAAACACACCTGCTTCTATCTTATAAAGCAGTGCATAGTTATCGTTACATTACTAAGCACCATAAACTTTATCTGTAACGAATACACAGCTTGGAATGCGTATATTGCCTGTCAAAATAAGTGCCATACCCTAGGGCTTGATAAGGGAAAAATTCAAAAGACCGCATTCTCAGAGGATGTGACTCTGTGTCGGTGTCTTGCCGATACAGACTACTATGTGGTGCTAAACTAATGTTTTGTATAAAAATAGAAACTAGGAAAAAATAAAATTTAACGTATTATAAAATTCTACTAACGAAAGAACGAAGGAAAGTACATGTTTTTAGACTACTTTGCACTAGTTATGCTGGTGTTTGTTACTGTAGTAATATTTTATGGCGTAATAGCCATCCACGATATTCCCTACGAGATTGCCAAAAAACGTAATCACCCTCATCAAGATGCCATTCATTATGCTGGCTGGGTCAGCTTGTTTACACTGCATGTGTTATGGCCTTTGCTGTGGGTGTGGGCAACCTTATGGCGCGACGACAGAGGCTGGGGGTTTAACCAAATTCAAAAAGAACAAGAAGAACTTGCCGAAAAAGTCGCTAGCTTGTCAGCGACCGTCGCTGCATTACAGGCACAAATAAACGCCCAATCGAATAATAAAGAGAAGTAAAATATGGATTTACTATTAATACTATCTTATACCGCACTATGTATTGGCATATTTAAAGTATTCAAGATCCCCCTAAATAAATGGACAGTGCCAACCGCTGTACTCGGCGGTGTCGTTTTAATTGGCACACTCATTTTATTGATGAATTACAATCATCCACACTCGAACATGGCAAGCAGTGTCTATGTAACCACCCCCATTGTTCCAAATGTTAGAGGCACTGTTGAAGAGGTTGCGGTAAATGCAAATCAGCCGGTTAAAAAAGGTGATTTACTCTTTCGCTTAGATGATACCTTATATAAAGCAAAACTAAATGAGGCAATGGCTGGATTGCAAGATGCGACGCAATCAGTATTAGGGTTAGAAGCCGCATATAAGTCAGCACAAGCAAGTACTCTTATGAGTAAAGCAGAGTTCGAGCGAAGTAAAAAAGAATACGAACGCTATGAAAAAGGGGCAAAGAGCGGTGCCTATTCAAAAGGCCAAGTTGATAATAAACTAGGAGTCTACCTCGCAGCGAAAGCAAACTACGAAGCGTCACAAGCACAAGAGTTACGTCAGAAGCTTGCGTACGAATCAGAAATTAATGGTGAACAAACCAAAATAGCCGCAGCTAGGGCCCATTTAGAACAAGCACAGTTTAACCTTGATAGCACTCGTGTTTATGCACCGACAGACGGTTATGTTACCCAATTAACTCTTCGCCCAGGGATGATTGCCGTCCCTATGCCATTGCGCCCTGTGATGACCTTTGTACACAAAGAAGACACTCGTTACGTGGCCGCATTTAGACAAAATTCATTACTTAGATTAGAGCCTGGCTATAAAGCTGACTTTATTTTTAAAGCCATTCCCGGCAAAACCTTTGCAGGTGAAGTCGTTGATGTACTACCAGCAATAGGTGAAGGACAAGTTCAAGCACAAGGTACGCTAATGGGCAGTGAGTTTTTTGCACGTGAAGGACGGGCAATCGTCACACTGAAAATTACCGACGATATGAGTGAATATCATCTCCCACAAGGCACAAGTACCGAAGTGGCCGTGTATTCAGAACATTTTGAGCATGTTTCTGTTATGCGAAAAGTGTTGATTAGAATGAAAAGCTGGCAAAACTATTTGTTCTTAGATCACTAAAACAAGCATAAAAAAGGCGCTTAAAAATAAGCGCCATTTTTATATTCAGCTAACTAAAATTACTTAGTTAAATCATCGAAGAATTTCTTCACACCGTCAAAGAAACCTTTTTCTTTTGGGCGATTTTTAGAACCATCTTTACCCATGCTTTGCTCAAGTTCTTCAAGCAGTTCACGCTGACGTTCATTAAGATTAACAGGCGTTTCTATCACTACTTTACAGATTAAGTCACCTTGAGCACCACTGCGTACAGACTTAACGCCTTTACCACGCATACGGAACATTTTACCCGTTTGGCTTTCTGCTGGGATCTTCAGTTTGGCACGACCGTCTAACGTCGGCACTTCAATTTCACCACCTAATGCTGCCGTTGTGAAACCAATTGGTACTTCACAATACAGGTTATTGCCATCACGTTGGAAAATTGGGTGTTCACGAACAGAGACTTGAACATATAGATCACCCGCAGGGGCACCATGCATCCCAGCTTCACCTTCACCTGAAAGACGAATACGGTCACCCGTATCTACACCCGCAGGGATTTTAACTGATAATGTTTTAGTCTTTTCGACGCGGCCTTGACCATGACAGCTATCACAGGGATCAGAAATAATCTGACCAGTACCCTGACAGGTAGGACATGTTTGCTGCACAGCAAAAAACCCTTGGCGCATTTGCACTTGGCCTGCACCATGACACGTTGTACATGTTTTTGGTTTAGAGCCGGCTTTTGCGCCACTACCATCACACGGTTTACAACTTACCCATGTCGGTACTTTAATTTCTACATCTTTACCACGAACAGCTTCTTCAAGGCTTAAGTCCATGTTGTAACGTAAATCAGCACCGCGCTGTTGGCGAGATTGACGACGACCACCGCCACCGAAAATATCACCAAACACATCACCAAAAATATCACCAAAGTCACCGTGACCACCACCAAAGCCACCGCCATGACCGCCACCACCTTGTTCAAAGGCAGCATGACCATATTGGTCATACATTTGACGTTTTTGGTCATCAGTAAGTACTTCGTAGGCTTCTTTTACTTCCTTGAATTTCGTTTCAAGTTCTTTATCGCCTGCTGTACGGTCTGGATGATATTTCATCGCTAAGCGCTTATACGCTTTTTTGATGTCTCGTTCGCTGGCATCTTTGCTAACGCCGAGAACTTCATAATAATCGCTTTTTGACATATCTATCACACTACTCTTTTTACTGCAGTTTTCACTGCATGAAAGTAAACCGATAAAGGGTATCGCTTTACCATCCATATACATGCAAAAGGCGCGTCAAGCGAAATCGCCGGCGCGCCTCAATCATTCATCCTAACTTAATTGGCCTAATAAAGCAGCCTCTTTTAAGCTAGGCAGAAGCGGTACGAACAATTACTTGTCGTCTTTCACTTCTTCGAACTCTGCATCAACAACATCGTCGTCTTGCTTAGCAGAAGATTGTTGTGCACCTGCGTCAGCACCACCTTGTTGTTGTGCTTTAGCTTGTGCAATTTCCATAAGCTTTTGTGACTTTTCAGCAAGCGCTTGCGTCTTCGCTTCGATCTCTTCTTTCTTGTCACTCTTAATCGCCGCTTCAAGTTCTGAAACTGCAGCTTCGATTGCTTCTTTATCTTCTGCAGGTAATGCATCGCCTGCTTCTTCGATTTGCTTACGTGTACCGTGAACCATTGCATCCGCTTGGTTACGAGTCGCGACTAGCTCTTCGAATTTCTTGTCTTCTTCAGCGTGAGCTTCTGCATCACGTACCATTTTTTCAACTTCTTCATCGCTTAGACCTGAAGAAGCTTGGATAGTGATCTTCTGCTCTTTGCCTGTATCTTTGTCTTTCGCAGATACGTGTAAGATACCGTCAGCATCAACATCGAAAGTAACTTCAATTTGTGGTGTACCACGTTGCGCTGGACGAATACCTTCTAGGTTAAATTGACCTAGTGATTTGTTATCGCTAGCACGCTTACGCTCACCTTGTAACACGTGAATCGTTACTGCAGACTGATTATCTTCCGCTGTTGAGAACACTTGTGATTTCTTAGTAGGAATCGTCGTGTTTTTCTCAATTAACGCCGTCATTACTTGGCCCATCGTCTCGATACCAAGTGATAACGGAGATACGTCAAGAAGTAGTACGTCTTTTACGTCACCTGCAAGTACACCACCTTGAATCGCTGCACCTACTGCAACCGCTTCATCTGGGTTAACGTCTTTACGTGGTTCTTTACCAAAGAACTCAGCAACCGTTTTTTGCACTAGTGGCATACGTGTTTGACCACCAACAAGGATGATGTCATTAATGTCGCTAACTGATAAATCAGCATCAGCAAGTGCACGCTTAAGTGGCTCGATTGACTTAGTAACTAAGTCTTCAACCAGTGACTCAAGTTTTGCACGTGTTACTTTCACGTTCATGTGCTTAGGACCTGATGCGTCAGCAGTCACATACGGTAAGTTAACTTCTGTTTGCTGTGCAGAAGAAAGTTCAATCTTCGCTTTTTCAGCTGCTTCTTTAACACGTTGCATCGCAAGAGGATCATTTTTAAGGTCAATGCCTTGATCTTTCTTGAACTCTTCAACCAAGTAGTTGATTACACGGTTATCAAAGTCTTCACCACCTAGGTGTGTGTCACCATTAGTCGCAAGTACTTCAAATGTGTGCTCGCCTTCAACTTCGTCAATCTCAATGATTGAGATATCGAAAGTACCGCCACCTAAGTCGTAAACTGCAACAACGTTTTCACCTTTGTTTTTGTCCATACCGTATGCAAGTGCAGCGGCTGTTGGCTCATTGATGATACGTTTTACTTCAAGACCTGCGATACGACCCGCATCTTTCGTTGCTTGACGTTGTGAGTCATTGAAGTAAGCAGGTACAGTGATTACCGCTTCAGTAACCGCTTCGCCTAAGAAGTCTTCTGCTGTTTTCTTCATTTTCTTCAGTACTTCAGCAGAGATTTGTGGTGCAGCACGTTTTTCACCGCGTGCTTCAACCCATGCGTCACCGTTATCAGCCTTTACAATTTTAAAAGGCATGATGCCGATATCGCGTTGCACTTCTTCATCTTCAAAGCGACGACCAATTAGACGCTTGATAGCAAATAATGTGTTAGTTGGGTTTGTTACTGCTTGGCGTTTTGCAGGTTGACCAACTAATGTTTCACCGTCTTGCGTATATGCAATGATCGATGGTGTTGTGCGATCGCCTTCCGCGTTTTCAATTACGCGTGCTTTATCACCGTCTAGTACTGCTACACAAGAGTTAGTAGTACCTAAATCGATTCCAATAATTCTACCCATGAATCTTCTCCAACTTCAAAATTCGTTAAAACGTTCGATGACTAGTAAATAGGGGTGCAGCAAACTGAATTCAACTATAAAAATGAAAAAAATTTACTTTTTTTTGAAATATTTTCTAAATGCATACTTTTTCCGCAAAAACCGGCGGTTTCTAAGCCAAACGGCGTGCCAAACAAACTGGTCTGATGACTTTTACTGTGCTATAACCAACGACATAATAATAAATGTTAAGGATATTTATGCATTTTGAACAATTACTCGCTAAAGCCACTGAGCTTGGTAAAGATAAAACCAAAGTCATGCAATTCCCCGAAAACTGGTGTCAGGGTCGTACCGCGTTTGGTGGGTTATCGGCCGCTTTATTATATCAAGCTATGCGTCAGCATATTGATGGCTCGCGTCGTTTATTATCACTGAGCACCAACTTTGTAGGGCCATTATTGGCTGATACTGATTTTTCCATTGATGTTGAGGTATTGCGCGAAGGTAAAAACAGCGCACAAGTACTTGCCAAAGTTATTCAAAATGGTGATATATGTGTGATTACCCAAGCCTGCTTTGGGGCCAATCGAGAATCAGCGGTGCGCGTTGATGTGAGTAAAACAATGCAACTCAAACCAGTAGATGAGCGATTCATCCTCCCTTATAAAGAAGGGATGATGCCTGCGTTTTTCCAACACGTATCGCTGTGTTTGCAAGATGGTAATATGCCATTTTCTGCTGCCGGTACCTCACACCTTGGAGGCTGGATGAAGTTTAAACAGGGGCCTTCACAAATGGCTGAGGCACATATTATTGCGCTAACAGATGCCTGGCCGCCGACATTATTACAAATGTTCAAGCAACCTGCACCTGCCAGTAGTATGTCATGGTACATTGAATTTTTAGATGAGCCCGAAGTTGCACCTGATGCATGGGTTGGGTATGAAGCAATCACCCATCACAGTAAAGGGGGTTATGGCTTAGAAGATGGCTGCATTTGGCGTGAAGATGGCAAGCTTATCGCTCTCAGTCGCCAAACTGTCGCTTTATTTGCTTAACTCATCGATGCTGAGCTTTGCGTACTCAGTACCATCAAGGCGAATAATCGCTTGATATTCGCCTGAATCAATTATTTTTCCAAGGCCAATATTAAAGGTCTCTTTAAGTGCCTTATTATTGAAAAAAGCGGGTCTTGGCGCACGTTGGAAAATAGGGTGGACCACAAAAGGAAGATGCTTGGCTGATTGCTTGTATTTTTCTAGATAATATAAGAACACACGACGCTCTAGAATAATGACATCGACCCAGCCTTTCATTAAATGATCAACCTGTGCCTCTTGGTTTATCACTTCGTCGTAAGAGCGTAAAATATGAGTAATTGATTTAAAGGGCGGTTCGATAAAGTTTGTCGCATTTTGAAAAGCCAACACACTTTTACCTGCCAGGTCATACACGCTATTAATTGTAAACTCGCTGGCAGCTAGACTAATCGCAACATTTTGATAATAAAGCAATGCCTCACTTTTATATACGTCAGCATGTACCGTGGCAGGAAAATTTAGGGCGATGTCTATTTTGCCTTGAATAAGCTGCTGCTCTATACGCTTATTCGACATGTAGTGAATATCAAGGTGAGTGATGCCCTGTGATTTAAGTGCCGCTTTGACTATTTCTAATTGAATACCGCTGTTGGTATGCTCCATCATATAAGGAGGTAGATAGGCACTTGCAGCAATCACGAGCGCCTTCTCAGTATATTGAGGAGATAAGCAGTAAGCTTTAAAATTAATACACAGCATTAAAAAGAAAAGTAATTGCTTCACCGCTCACCTTAAACAACATATTGCATAAAATACACTCAAGATCTGTACATATATTAACTTATTTAAAACAATTCTGCATTTGTATTTAAGCCTTAATTGATGCAGAATTAATTAAGTTCTTGTTTAAGAGACCCTTAGTTTGCAAACAGCATGCCCAAGTTGTGATCATGTCATTGAGATCCCAGACCTTAAAGCAAAACAATTAGCAGTCTGCCCGCATTGCAATACAAAGCTGTTATCTTCACAAGCAAATCAAGATAGCCACATTGTTGCACTGAGCTTAAGCGCCATTGTGATGCTATTAAGCAGTATGTTTTACCCATTCTTATCATTTACCAGCAGCGGCATAACGCAAACAATTACGCTGCCTGATGCTGCGCGAATATTATTTAATTACGACAGTGACTTTCTAGGCCTCTTTATCGATGTAAGCATCATCGGCTTACCGATGTTTTTACTTTTACTTATTATTCCTCTGCACTTAGGGTTACTGAAGGCATTGCCCTATTTATGGGGTAAACGACTGTTAAAAATGACCTTTGCTTTAGAACCTTGGATCATGTCTGAAATTTTCTTAATTGGTGTCATGGTCAGTATGGTTAAAATAATGTCGATGGCTGATATTGAATTTGGTGTCAGCTTTTACTCGTATGCCGCCTTTGTTATCTGCTATGTAAGCGCGATAGCAAAGCTCAACAAGCACGCTTTATGGCAACAAATCAAACCCCCAGTTTACATCGAACAAACAAAGCCTAACACTAGGGCCATCGATCAAGGCTTGCGTGCATGCCATGTTTGTGGCCAGTTAGGAGACACAGATATTTGCGTGCGTTGTGAATCTAAAACCTTTACTCGTAACCCGTATAGTGTTCAAAAAGCGGCAGCTTGGTTAATAACGTCTATCGCGTGTTATATTCCTGCCAATATTTTTCCCATTATGTACACAACGAGCCTAGGTGATGAAACCCCGTCGACATTAATTGGCGGTGTGATGATTTTATGGAACAGTGGCTCCTACCCTATTGCAATGATTATATTTTTAGCCAGTGTAGTCGTGCCTTTGGCTAAAGCATTGGTAATGAGTTTTTTATGTTTTATGGTGGCACGGCCAGCGAATAGGCAAACAAAAAGTTACACTCGAATTTATCAATTAACTGAGTTTATTGGTAAATGGTCAATGATAGATGTATTTGTTGTCGCTATTTTAGTAGCCTTAGTACAATTAGGAAACTTAATGTCAGTGACACCCGGTATCGGCACCGTCTTTTTTACAACCATGGTGATCTGCCAAATGTTAGCAGCCCATGCATTTGATCCACGACTATTGTGGGATAACCCTGAAAACTTAAAAACAGCGAAACAAGAGACCTTGGTATGAGCGAAACCGCTAAAATAAAAACAGCGCCCAATATATCGGCAATTTGGATCATTCCCGTTATTGCCTTGCTAATTGGTGCATGGATGTTATATCAATATCAAGTAAATAAAGGGACAACCGTCTTTATTAAAATGCCTCATGCGGAGGGGATTGTAGCTGGTAAAACAGAGATCAAAGTTCGCAGTGTAAAAATAGGCCAAATCGATCATGTTAGACTCTCCGACAAACAGAACAGTGTTATTGCTCGCGCTCAAATAGATAAACATTACGAAGACTTACTCACCGAAGATGCCAAAATTTGGGTTGTAAAGCCGCGCATTGATGATACGGGTATCAGCGGCATGAGCACGCTACTTTCTGGCGTTTACTTAGAATTCTCTCCTGGCGAAAGTAAAAAACTCACTGAAAAATTTGAGTTACAAGAAGAACCGGCATTAATTGGCAAAGATGTCAAAGGCGGACGTTTTACTTTACTGAGCTACAACGCTGAAGTGCTTGATGTGAGTACGGGCATCTATTTTAAAGATTATAAAATAGGTCAAATAGAAACAGCCACGTTTGACTGGAAAAATCAGGCAATGAAATACGGTATTTTTATTAACGAACCGTACCAGAACTTAATAACACTCAACTCCATTTTTTGGGTTAACTCAGGCATTGAAATTGATCTTTCTGCCGATGGTATAAATGTTAACACCGGCTCTTTAAGTAAACTGCTGAAAGGCGGTATCTCTGTCGGTAGACCAGAGCAGCAAGCCCCCGGTGAAGTAGCCAGCAATGGGCATAGCTTCTCGTTAAGTGATAGCTATAAAGCCGCTTTAGAAGAGCGTTTTTATGATTTTGATTACTACTTAATAGACTTTGAGCAATCAATTCGAGGCCTTAGAGCCGGCGCTCCCGTTGAATACAGAGGAATGCGGATAGGCAGTGTGGTTGAGGCACCCGCCAGTGTCATCATAAATGGTAAACCTGCCCACTTTCGAACCGATAACACAGCCGTTCCTGCGCTCATAAAAATTGAATACGGGCGGCTTTATCATGACAGTGCAGCGGCACGAGAGTTTTGGCATTCAAGCCTCAACGGCTGGATTAAAAATGGTCTGCGCGCCTCCTTAAAACCAGGCAACTTACTAACGGGTGCGGTGTACGTTGATCTTGATATTTACGACAACGCGAAGCCTGCAGAACTTACAACGATTGCTGAGTATACTGTTTTCCCGAGTGTATCGAGTGGTATCACGGTGCTTGCAGACCAAGTGTCTGATGTGCTTAATAAAGTGAATAATTTAAAAATTGAAGACAGTTTAGCGCAAATGCAAGAGACCTTTTCAGAATACCAAGCGCTCGCTCATGACATGCGGGATCTTCTTAATAAACAAGATACCCAAGATTTACCCGGTGATATTAATCGAAACTTTGCTGAAATGACCAAGAGCATGCAGCAATTTGATAAAACCATGAAACAATTCGAAAAAACAATGGCAAGTTATGAGCAAGGCTCAACATTCCACCAGCAATTACAAACAACCTTGTCAGAATTTAAGCGCTTAAGTGAAGAGCTACAGCCACTTACCCGAGGTTTGAATCAACAGCCTAACATGCTGATTTTTGATAAAGAACTCCCAGCTGATCCCACTCCGAGGAAACAATAATGAACAATAAACATCTCGCTTTATTTAGTTTAGGCGCAGCATTACTGTTAGTTGGTTGTAGCCAAACGTCATTCTCAACCATCGAGTATTATCAGTTTTCGCAGCCAATCGTGGCTATGAAGCGTTCGAGTGACAATACACACGTTCAGCTAAGAGTTAATACTGTTCAATTGCGAGGCGCACTGAATAATCGCGGTATTGCAATGGTTCTCGATAATAACCGTGTTAACGCAGCAAATTATCACCTGTGGAGTGAATCGCCTGACTTAATGCTGACAGCCAGTGCGCATCAGCAACTATACACACAGCTGACAAACTGGATGGTAATAAAAGGATTACCGGTTATTACCGATGTCGATCAACAACGTTACTACGAGCTTGAATACGAACTTCATCACTTTAATGGCGACGAAAAAGGTAACGCAAATATCGCAGGTCTTTGGCGTTTATATTACACAACACCAGAGACTGGTCGAAAAATAAAGGCTGTTAACTACTTTAACGAGCTAACACCTTTACACGATAATGATTATGAAGGGCTCGTTGCAACACTTGAGACGACGTGGCTTAAAGTGAATCAACAAGTAGGCGATGAACTCTCAAAGCTTGCTCTTTAAAAGTAAAGTGAGTGGTTGGTGATCGTCATTAATAATGACATCACCCACCTGCTCAAATCCGAGTTTTTGTAGTACTTTTTGCGATGCACTATTTGTTTGTGACGTAATTGCCACCAATACTCCAAGTGCCTTAACGTGCGTTTTTGCTAACAATAAACCAGCCGCACGGGTGGTAATTCCCTGCCCTTCATACTCTGCTAACAAAGCAAACCCTAAATCTGGAATAGCCAGTGCGTCACGCTGAAACAAGCCCACCATTCCTATCGCTGTGCCATCCGCTAAACAAACAACATAACTGCCAAAACCGAACTGCTGGTGGCTGTTAATAAAGGTCTGTTGAATATAATGCTGTGCTTGTGCCAACGTTTTAATCTGCTTATCACCGATGTATTTGATAAAAGAGGGTTGATTTAAAAGACTGAGAATAAATTGCTCGTCACCCGGTTGCCCAGCACGTAAATGGATATCAAACACTTAAGTCCCCTTAAAATACTTTACTGACTACATCTGATGTAAAATTTAAACAATCCAGAACACGCTCTTTTTGAACGGTCGACAATGCGTCTATATCAAAATAATCATATTCTGTGTGTTCACTACTGAGCATAATTTCCGCATTTTCAGGTAAATAGGCACGAAATATAAATGCGTGAGAGTTAAATGCTGTGTGGTAATAAACCCCACTCAGATAGCCAATTTGAATGTCGCAGTTGAGCTCTTCTTTACATTCACGCACTAAAGCCTGATGTATTGTTTCACCTTGATCTAAGGCACCGCCCGGTAATCCCCAACTTTTTTGCCCATAGTCTGCTTTAAGTAATAATACTTGGCCCTGATCATTCGTGATCACAGCATGACTACTTAACTTGTATGTATCTGAAAAAGCCATAAAAACCCTTCGTAAAATTTTACTTAAGCCTAACATGAATACACTGCTTAAATTAATTAAGATAAGATAAAAATTCTTATTGACTAAATTAAAATTCAGGATTATTTTTCACGCGATGTTTTGGGCAAAACAATAGCAGTATATCCTCTATACTGTCTGGCGCCAGCCAACGCAGGCACTTACCGTAAAGCGGCCTTAAAGTGTGTTCGCGTAAAGCAGTGACATGAGTTGAAAAAACAACTTTTGATTTATGTAAGCAAAAGACTTTTGCTTAACTGTGTGAAAATTATAATGCAAGAACCTTCTGCGTTAAGTTTACTACCGCCAATATTGGTGGTGGTTTTGGCCGTATTTTTACGCCGCCCTATTTTATCTTTACTTATAGGTGCCCTCTTTGGTTTAGCCATGTTGGGACCTACCGCTATATTAGCAAACTTTGCTGATATTTCTCTTAAGGTGATGCAAGATGAAACTATCGCTTGGCTTATTTTAGTCTGTGGTGGCTTTGGTGCATTAATCGCTTTGTTAGTCAGGACCGGAGGGGCAACTGCCTTTGCCGAGTTAGCACTTAAGTTTGCAAGAGGGCAACGCTCTTCTTTACTTATGACGTTTGCTTTGGGTGTAATTATATTTATTGATGATTACCTAAATGCGCTGACTGTTGGCGAGACAATGAAACGCATCACTGATAAATTTAAAATCAGCCGTGAAATGCTCGCGTATGTCGTTGACTCGACAGCAGCCCCTATCTGCGTACTTGTGCCATTATCAACATGGGCGGTGTTTTTTGGTGGGCTTCTAGTCGACAACAATGTGGCCGCTGAAGGTCAAGGCATTGCCGTGTATATCCAAGCGATTCCGTATATGTTTTACGCTTGGTTTGCCGTTATTGTCGTATTGCTCGTTAGCTTAAATGTGATCCCTGCATTTGGGCCAATGAAAAAAGCACAACGTCGTGCCATGCACAACGAAATAGCCGTGTCGAACAACCAATATAACGACGTTCATACTGCGGATGAATACGCAGTAAAGGCAGCTGAAGAAAACTTCGAAACAGCGGCTACTAACGGCAAATTGTATAATTTCTTGGTCCCTATCATCTTGCTAGTTGCTTTTACCGTGTACTTTGATATCGATGTATTCAAAGGGTTACTGGCAACGTTTGCTGTGGTACTTCCGTTTTATATGTTGCAAAAGCTTATGTCATTAGGGGAGCTTATTGAACGAATGCTTGATGGTTTTAAAAGCATGATCCCAGCTATCGGCACAGTCGTGGCGGCATTTATATTTAAAGATGTTTGTGACCAGCTTATGCTTCCACAGTATGTGATAAATACTTTAAGCCCCTATATGACAGCACAATATCTACCTGCAGTGGTCTTTTTAGCAATGGCTGTACTTGCCTTTGCCACGGGATCTAGCTGGGGAATATTTGCAGTGACAATCCCAATTGTTATGCCATTAGCATACGCAATTGACGCCAATATTCCATTGGTGATTGGGGCATTACTGTCGGCTTCGTCATTTGGCAGCCAAGCATGTTTTTACTCTGACTCCACTGTACTAGCAGCACAAGGCTCGGGTTGCGATTTAGTCAGCCATGCTGTCACACAATTACCGTATACCCTTATAGCAGCAACGGCAGCCTTTATCGGGTTCTTACTCGTTGCCTAAAATTACAAAGCCCAAGCAAATGCTTGGGCTTTTGTAATGACACACCAGATAACTTACTTTTGGAATTTAATTCCTTTGTAATAGGTTTCTAGATTAGTCACTTTAGTTTGATTTTCGAAGTCGGCGAATGGTTTGTCTGCAAACTTACTACCACGCATTTGCACGCTTAAACGCGGCGCCTTATCATTTAACATGGTTTGCTTGTAATAGTCTTTCAAGTCAGCCAACGTCACTTTTTCAACTTCAGCAATTAACTGCTCTTTCGAATCAAAGTTAAAGTTTTCACGGTACCAATCGTTAATAAGTGGCGACATTTCATCACTGAGATTCTTTGGTTGCTCTTTTAGCGACACGAGGGTGGCATTTTTAAGCTGAGCAAATGTCTCTTCTGTCATGCTATCAAGCTCTACCGCGTATTGTTTTTTAAACTCATCAAAACGCGTTTGCATCTCTTTTGGCCCTTTAACAGGTGTTTGAATGTACAAACCAAGCGCAGAGTAATCTTCAATAGGTCGAGCCAATGCACCCACCGCATAAGCTAATTGCTCTTCGGTGCGCAGTTTATCAAAAGCAACAGTTCTGAAGTGGTTTTGTAACACTTGTGCTTGTGCTTTTTGTTTATAACCCGGCGTAGGATGAACGACCATATCGATGATCGCAACATCAGCTACATCAATGTCTTTTTGTAATACTATGCGCTCACCTTCTTGTGGTAACCACGCTTTGCTGCGCGCAAACTCCGTCGTTTTATGACCCTTTGGTAAAATGGCTATCAATTTATTTGCAATTGACTCAACATCTTTTTGATTATAATTACCGAATGAGAATACACGTAAGTCATTAGCTGCTAGGGTTGATTGTTTAATACTTTCAAAGTCAGCCAAAGTGAGTTCATCTGCTGCGGCAATTAACGTCTCAGTATCAAACTTACCACTGCGAATTAATTTAGAATACTCACCAAAAGCTTGATAAAACGGAAATTGCTTTTGCTGGTTTAATAAGTCACGCTTAAAGCGGTCAATCGCTTGTGCAAACCCTTCTTGAGACACGTCTAATTGCAGATTTTCTAACGCTTGTGCAAGTAAAACGTCTTGCTTATCGGTAAAGCCACTGAGTGATAAAATCAATCCATTACTTGGTTGTAAGCCAAGGCTCATCCCCGCAACAGCAGCTTCAGTACTTAGTTTACTTTGTTGTAAATTATAGACATCAGCCCAAATTGAGTAGAGAACCTGTGATTTTGCGTCAACTAATGCATCGGGTGTATTGATATAAACTTCGACTAAGCCTTTAGGTTGCTCAGCAAATTGCTGACTTGCTTGACGCCATACTTTTACGCCTTGCTTATCAAACACGAGTTTAGGATGATCTTGCTGCTTAAATTCACCCGTTTTAATAGCAAAACTTTCTGGTAATAAGCGATTGACGGTTGGTAAGGCAAGTGCAAATTCACTTGGTTGACTCCAACGTTTAATTTCATCTTCACTAATATCTTCAATACGGTATTTACCATCATAGAAGTGTAACTGTGAGTCTGTTTCTTCTTGCTTAGATATATACCAAATACGCAAAGTATCTTCATTAAGTTGAGACAGCACATTCTGCACGGCTTCAGCATCAAATTGAGCGTAGTAATAAGGTGCATTAATTGCATTATTAACAGGGAACTTTTGCATGCTATCAGTTAGATTACTCACATAACCAAACTCATCGCCTTTTTCTAAAAACTGAAATTCATTGTTTAAAGAAGTACGAATCTCATTAAAGTATTTACTATCAACACCCTGCTCTTTTATCAATGCAATGTATTGCATGATGGTAGCGACAATTTCCTCGCGGTTTTGCATGCCTGCATCTGTCAGCTCAACGCTCACAGTTAGACTGCCATAGTTACCATATTGTGTCGGAGCAGCAGACGCTGTTAATTGAGAAACCCAACCTTTATCTCGTAGAATTTGAGCGGGGCTACCTTGCATTTCATTACTCAGCAGGTAAGAAACAAAACGGTTTGGCTTAACGGCAAACTGATTACTGTTATCAGCAATCGTAAACTCTAACTGAAGTTGCTTAACATCTTCATTTGGCGAGTAATAAACACGTTTGCCACCGGCTTGGTCAAAGTCTAACTTAGCTGTGACAGTGGGTTTCTCTATATTTCTGTTTTCAATGTCTGCAAAATATTGCTTTGCTTTAGCTTCCATTTCAGCAAGCGGACGATTAGAAATCATTGCAACTTTCATGATGTTAGATGAATAGTACTTATTATAAAACTCAACTGTTTGCTGATGTAAGTTACTGCCTTCTTTATCCCCTAAAGTTTCGAGGTTTCCGATTAAGAAACGATTAGCTGGGTGTGAACCCATCATTTTACGCGCTAACTTAAATTGCCCAAAAAAATCCATTTCGCGGCGCATTGACCATTCCGCATTTACTGCATTTTTTTCTTTATCGGTGTACTCAGGATATAGCTTGGGTGATTTAAAGAAATCTGCAAAACGGTCTAATGCTTCATCGTATGCATCATTATTCACTTTAAACATGTAGTTGGTAATATCTAACCACGTATAAGCATTATGTGCCCCACCGTTTTTAGTCATAAAGTCACTATACCCTTTAGTATCCGGGTAACGATCGGTTCCTAAAAATAGCATGTGCTCTAAATAATGTGCCATCCCCTGTTGTGACATAGGGTCATGCAAAAGACCAACACCCACACTTAAGGCTGCCGCTGATTTTTCAACACTAGGATCTGAAATTAAAATAACATCTATTTCGTTGTCTAATTTAAGTGTTTTGTATTCACGGCTATCGTTTGGGCTAACAACCAACGAGTCTGGGATCAGGCTGGTATTAACACTCGGTGGTGTAGAAGTAGAAGAACAGCCTGCTAATACTGCAAATGCAATCGCACTAAGCCCTATTATTTTTGTCATTTTATTGTATCCATTAGATATTACATTAATTATTATTTATCATGAGTTTTCATAGGTCGCAATTCAATGCTTTTTAGCGTAACAACCCTAAAAGTTTGTAACACATTGTGAAAAAAGCAGAACTAACGACTTAAACTTTACAACTATAACTATAACAAAGGATGAACTATGGAAAAGTGGCTAATTGTAGCAATGTTCACACAGGTCTTACTTACGTTCATTATTATGTTCATAATGGGTAAACGCCGTTTTCGTGCTGCAAAGCAAAAAACAATTGAAATGAAAGATTTTCTTACCATGGAGCTCGAAAAAGCCGGCTCAGATGTGCGTGTCGCAGATCGAAATTTTATTAATCAATTCGAAATGCCTGTGTTGTTCTTTATTGCCTGTTTAACAGCCTTACAGTTAAATGCGGTAGGTTATATGTTTGTGGCATTAGCGTGGGGTTATGTTTTGCTGCGTGTTGTGCACAGTTATATTCATTTAACATCAAATACGTTAAAAGTGCGTTATTACAGTTTTGTTATTAGCAGTTTAGTAATGCTATCTATGTGGGTGATCATTTTAACTCGCGTTTTTTAGCGTCCATACTCGGTAAGGCGAATTAAACGCCTTACCGAAATAGGTGTTTATTTTTTAAAGCGACTCACGCCTGCAAAGGCAAGAAGAGATAGCAGCCATGCAATGCTCCCTGAACTTCCGCCACTGGTCCCATCCCCAGAATCAACATTGTCAATTAAGGTGTTTTCTTTAGGTTGCAGCGATGCAGATGAGTTAGGGTCGTCATTTACGATAATAACACTGTTAATCGTCACTAAGTCCTCAGCATTAAAACCCGATGTCGTATCAGGACACTGATCTTTATTAAGGCCTACAACAGGAATTTCACCACAATGCACCAAAGACGTAATTGCATCAATTGCCTGTTGGCTATCTGCTGTAATTTCACCGAACACAGTAAAACCACCATTTTGTACGTCTAAATTCGCGCTGTTATCTTTTAAGTTAAAAAACCATTGGCTTGTTGCACTATTCGCATTGCCGCCTTGTTTGGCCATCGCTATTGTGCCTTTCACATTTGATAACTCAGGTTCGTTTTTTATTGCAGGCTTCGTTTCAATCTCTTTAAAGTCAGTGTCATAACTAAAGCCACCGCCTTGCAAAACAAAGTTATCTACAGAGCGATGAATAACACTGCCATCATACGCGCCATCACCAACGTAGCTTAAGAAGTTTTCAACTGTTACCGGTGTTTGTTGATCATATAAGTTGATAGTAATAGTGCCGTGATCGGTTTGCATTTCTACAACCGTTGCATTTGCTTGGAAACACGCAGCAAATAACAATGAAGATACCAAGTGCTTTTTCATTATTAATCATTCCTGATAATTTTTATTATAAAACTGCCAAGAGACTAAACAAAAAACAGCTGTCGTAAAATAGCAGACCAAACAGTTACACAAAACACATCAAATCAATCACAACTTAGTTACACTTATTTACATCGCGTATTCATTTTAGTTATATAAAAATTGCTTTTAAAAGCAAAATCGTCTTATCAAATACACTGAGTTTGTTAGTATCTACACGACAACAATGAACACATAGGAACACCACTATGGCTAATGAAGAAACCGCAATCTGCGATTTTGGCTTACACCAAGGTGAGCCATACAGTAAGCTCCCAGCAAGCTTCCTTAACTGGATGGTTGGTAATAACCACCAAAAATCCCATTATGCTGAACAAGAGTTACAACGTAGACAATTAGCGGCGACGGGACAATTAAACACACAAATGAGCAATAAAAACGTATAAAAGTCATTTAATTTAAACCTCAGTCGTTTAAACTAAGCGCATAATTAACCTCATGCTTTTATCAGGCAACATATTATGCGCTTTTTTATTTTATCTTCACTACTTGTCACACTCACTGCATGTAGTAGCTCTTCTAATCATACTGATAGTGTTCAATACCTAACACTTCTCCACACGAACGATAACCATGGCCGTTTTTGGCACAATGAACAAGGTGAATACGGCATGGCTGCTCGTAAGGCCCTTATTGATCGATTAAAAGCAGAAGCAGTCAACAATGGACACGCCGTATTATTATTGTCTGGTGGCGATATTAATACTGGTATTCCTGAATCTGACTTACAGCACGCTGAACCAGATTTTAAAGGAATGTCTGCAATTGGTTATGATGCAATGGCAATTGGAAACCATGAGTTTGATAACCCATTAGCTGTTTTAGATAAACAGCAACAGTGGTCAAACTTTCCATTCTTATCTGCCAATATTTTTGAAAAAGAAACCGGAAAAACGGCCTATCAGGCTTACGAAGTATTCGAAAAAAATGGCCTTAAAATAGCCGTCATTGGTTTAACAACCACGGATACGGCAAAGATTGGTAATCCGCAATACATTGGCGGCCTAGATTTTCAAGATCCGGTCACTGTGACAACCCGCTTAGCCCCTAAAATAGAGGCACAATATAATCCCGATATTACAATTGCTGTTACGCATATGGGCCATTATGTCGATGCAAACTATGGTATTAATGCACCCGGCGACGTGACAATGGCGCGCAATTTACCGAAGGGTATGATTGATATTATCGTAGGCGGGCACTCTCAAGAGCCTGTGTGTATGTCAGAAGAGAATGTCGCAGATGTTAATTTTGCACCAGGAAAAGCCTGTAAACCAGACCAACAAAATGGGACATGGATTATGCAGGCCCATGAATGGGGTAAATATGTTGGTAAAGCCGAATTTAAACTAGAAGGTGACGAATTGACTCTCCTTAACTATTCACTTATTCCTGTTAACTTATATGTTGAAAATAAAGAGGGTAAAAAACAGCTAGCAGGTGATTATATAGAGCCCGATAAGTCACTCAAAAACATGCTTGCTGTATACCAAGAAAAAGGCGCAGCCCAAATTGCAGGGAAAATAGGTGAAGTTGATAGCAAACTAGAAGGAGATCGTAATAAAGTGCGTTATCAACAAGTAAACCTAGCTCGCGTGATTATTGCAGCACAAATGCAATCTGTCGGAGCTGACTTTGGCATAATTAGTGGCGGTGGTATCCGAGATAGTATTCACGCAGGTGATGTAAGCTACAAAGATATTTTAAAAGTACACCCGTTTAAAAATAGAATTACGTACATTGATATAACAGGTAAAGACCTGTTTGATTACCTTGACGTTGTGACATCATTCCCACCCGACTCAGGTGCGTATTTACAATATCATAAGCTTAGTTTTAAACGCGAAAACAATCAGTTATCCGATGTTAAAATTAATGGTGCGCCAATTGAAATGGCTAAAACCTACCGTATGAGTATCAATAGCTACAATGCCTCAGGCGGTGATGGTTACCCAACGCTTACCAAAAAAGCCGGATTCGTTAGTACTGATGATACCGATGCACAGGCATTGAAACGTTACTTCGAACAGAAAAGTCCTCTAAAAGCGGCTGATTACGCGCCTAATTAGGGGTTAAAGTACATAAAGCAAGGGAAGTCAGTAATATGCACTTCCCTTTTTTATTTCTTATAAGCTACTTTGTGATTGTTATTTTCCAATGACTTCAATGTCATCTAGCGTAATGCCCTTTAAACCATAATGGTGTAGACGAGAGCGAGACCCTTCCCCATGTGCTTTAGGTGGATAATAGGTGTCTTTAATTTCTGGGAGTTCCTGCCAAACCTCATCAAGGGCCGCGCGTATTTCACTTAATGTTTTTTCTAAACTATTCGTGAAATTTGGTCGTTTGCGTATGGTGTGACCAAGTTCTACTAACCGGTAAAAATACTTATTAGCCAGTGCTAACAACTCTTCGGGAACATCTTTATTTTGATTAAGTATGACGTCTGGGTTTTCAACACAAAACTCAACTAGGGCCAAATAAAAACACAGCGGCTTATTCGCTAAGGCAACGGTTTTTTCTGTGTCGCAATTTGCTGACAATGTTTTACTTTTAAGGTCAACAATCAGTTTTGGTTGCAATTGAGTATGTTTTTCAACATCAGGGGTATGTTTCGCAATTTTGATCTTAGTGCGCTCACTCAAAAAGAGTAAATAGGTAAACAATCCTGCAAATCCACAAACTAAAATCAATACAACAATGTCATTTTTTTCAAATATTGAGGAGTCTACGACAAAACTAACACGGAGAGATTTTTGTGGTGTGTGTAATTGTTTCACAATTAAATCTGCACGCGCAGGGTATTCTGAAATTCCCTCAATAGAGTAAACAAACACATCAGAGGCAGATAACTGGCTATTTAACTGCTCAATATAATTAAGCACCATGTCTTTACTACCCGAATGCTTAAGAAAGTCATCGGGTAAATTTAAGTAGTTCAGGTCAAGTGCAATGCGATTTTCTATTTTAACGATTGTTAACGCATTATTCGCACGGTTATCACTATATTTTGCAGAAATATAACTCGCAAACATCATAATACTTGCGACACAGAAAACCACTGCATAGGCAAACTTTACTCTAGTTGGCAGCATTGTTTTCCCCTGTACTGAGTTTTATTTGCTTTTCAGCATCACATTCCCAAAATGATTCTACATGATTGAAGTAGTGTGAATTCTGGCTGCGCGCTAATTCTGTTAAGCGTAATTGCACAGCGCAAAGTAGATCAGTATTTTCATTTTCCATTTTTAAGTACCAGCGACTACCACTAATATTATCGCTAATCGGGGTAATATAATTTGCGGAAAACTTTGCTTGATCCGAATCTTGCCAATATGAAGAAATCAAATCGACCTGACCACTGGCAAGTAATTCCCTCAGTTCAAAATGAGAGCTGGCATAAACAATGTTTAAATTCTCAAGGTTAATATCTAACTTTTTGAATAATTGCTTCGGTAGTATATGGCCAGAACGACTTGTCGGATAATCTAACAGGCCAATACGTTTATCAAGAAAGTAACTTTTCTCTACACGTGGTTTTTCAGTACTTGAAATTAAATAAGCGGTGTAATTTGGAAACCCAACTACAGCTTGGTAGTTATAGGTCGATTCTGCCATAAACGCATTTATAAGATTCTCTTTAGCGAGAATAAGATCAGCAATTCCTTTACCTAAAAACTCGATTGTGTCTGAGGTTTTATAGCCCCAGTAAGAAGTGACCGTTCCATATTGCTTACTAATAGTGTCATCACTACACAGTACTTTCGCAACGTCCTCAGCAAGCACTTTACCTGATGAATAAACAACAAGTTCATTTAGATTAACATCTGACTTTGTTGCACATTGATACGAAGTTTCTATGAAAGCGTCAATATCAGAAATCGGTGCTTTACTCTGCATCGTTCCGATGCAAAAAAACAAAATAAGAGACAGAAACAAAAATGTAACAATCGATGATTTTTTTATTAGTATTGTTTTCAAATTCAATTTTAATAGCCAACAACGCACTGTTGTCTCTATTTGAACAATTATTCTTACTCATTGCAATAGGTAACTTTACTTAAACATTGTAACCTATTGATTTTATGAATTTATGAACAAGAAATTATGAATCTTATTGAGTCCTTTCTATTTCAGCTGAAATTCAGGAGAATTGACATTATGGAATCGTGCTTAATAACGCATTTATTCGGACACTGACTCAATGTTACAAAAAACAAAAACAATGTTGCTCATATCAACTGGCATTTTATCTATGTCAATGAGCTCACCTTCTCACGCATGGGGGCAAAACGGCCACCGTATTGTAGGTGAAGTAGCTGCAAACCATATTACCGACACCACTCGCCAGGCTTTAACTCCCTTATTAGACGGTGAATCATTACCTCAAATTGCTACCTGGGCCGATGAAATGCGCTCAGCACCTGAAACATTCTGGCAAAAGAAATCATCACGCTGGCATTACATAAACTTTGATGAAGGTGATGCTAAGCCAAAGTACGATGAACACGCACACCATAATAAAGACTCTGTTACAGATATTTTAGAAGGCATTGAATACTCAATTACAGTATTAAAAAATGACAATGCATCTATTGCTGAAAAGCAGTTCGCTTTGCGCTTTTTAGTTCATTTGGTCGGCGATAGTCACCAACCTTTTCATGCAGGTAGAGGCGAAGACCGCGGCGGAAATAATATTTCTGTCACATTCTTCGGTCAAAATACCAATTTACATAGCTTATGGGACACAAAGTTAATTGAAAACGAAAACTTGTCCTATAGTGAATTTGCGCAATTTATAGACACAAAAAATGAAGAACTTATAGCAGATTACCTCTCAAGCTCTCCAAGCGATTGGTTAATAGAATCTCATAATATTGCAAAATCAATCTATAAAGAAAATGAAACAAACATAAGTTATAGTTATATCTATAAAAATGTACCAGTTATAAAAACTCGCCTACAACAAGGTGGGATCAGATTAGCCGGTTTATTAAATTCGTTGTTTGATAAATCAGCAAAACCGTTAGTAAAGGCACTAAAGATGCCAACTGACAGCAAACTATAAATGAAACATAACCTTTAACACGGGAAATAACATAATGAAAATCCAACTCCGCAAAACAGCCCTGTCACTTGCTATTGCAGCATGTGTTGGTGTAAGTGGTGCAGCGTTAGCAAATGACACATCGTCATCAATTAAAGGACAAATATCAGGCCCTAGCGGTAATCCAGCTGCTAATACTAAACTTGTGATTATTCATGAGCCAACGGGTACAAAAAGAGTTGTATCAACTAATGAGTCTGGTACATTTAACGCGACAGGTTTACGTGTTGGGGGTCCTTACAAAATAACTATTGACTCTGATGTTTATCAAGATGTAGAGCTTGATAATATATACTTATCTTTAGGCGAAACTCGACGTTTAGATCAAGCTTTATCAACAACAAATATGGAATCAATTGTTGTAACTGGTTCACCTGTATTTTTTAATTCTTCAGCGAATGATTCATATTATGGCTCTGAAACGATTAAAAACACACCTAGTATTGGTCGTGATATAAAAGATATTGTTCGTAACAATCCTCTAGTGGTTGTTCAACCTGGTAGTTCAAGCTCAATGTCAATTGCGGGTTCTAATCCACGTACTAACTCTATAACGGTAGATGGTATCCCATTAAATGATGACTTTGGCCTTAATGGTAATGGTTATCCTACTCAACGTAACCCATTCCCTTTAGATGCATTAGACCAAGTATCAGTTTCTGTCGCACCAGTAAACGCAAA
Source organism: Pseudoalteromonas sp. MBR-15 (assembly GCF_053628915.1). Lineage (NCBI taxonomy): Bacteria > Pseudomonadati > Pseudomonadota > Gammaproteobacteria > Alteromonadales > Pseudoalteromonadaceae > Pseudoalteromonas > Pseudoalteromonas sp. MBR-15. The sequence goes on along the minus strand of NZ_JBRJHH010000001.1, from coordinate 568,751 downwards.
ATCAAGCGGTTTTACGGGTGGTAATGTTGACGCCGTATTTAAATCGGGTACAAATGAAGTTCATGGCAGCGTTTTTTACGAGAAACTAAGCAGTGACTGGGCAGGTACACCAAAAGACAATGGTCAAGATATTGAACTTGATTTTGAAGAGAAGAATTATGGTGCGTCATTTGGTGCTCCATTAATTAAGGATACATTATTCTTCTTTGGTGCCTATGAGAAGTTTGAATCACCTCAACAGTTAGAATTTGGTCCTGGTGCTTCATCTATTGGTTCAAATAAAACTACAGCTACCTTAGCTGATTTAGAAGCAGTTCAAAAAATTGCCAATGATGTATATGGAGTTGATTTTATTGGTACAACTGATCTTCAACCTCAACTAGAAGATGAAAAATACATCGCAAAAGTTGATTGGAATATCAATGATTATCATCGTGCTAATTTTATTTACATGCACAATGAAGGTAATAACACTAACAATATGACAAGTAGTAGTCGTGAATTACGACTAAGTACACATTGGTATAACAAAGCCGAAGAACTTGATAACTACAGTACGACTCTATATTCAGATTGGTCTGACGACTTTTCAACACAGTTTAGTTTAACTAAGAAGTCGGTTGAAACATCTCAAGCTTCATTAAATGGAGATTTAGGTTTAGGTGATATTACTATAAGAAACCTAGATGTAGATGGTGACGGAAAAACAGGAAGCATTGCATTTGGCTCTGATGAATATCGCCATTCTAACTCTTTAAGTAACGATTTATTTACTGTTAAATTTGATGGTACATATCTGTACGAAGAACATAGTATCGATTTTGGTTTAAAATATGATGTACTTGATATTGAGAATCAGTTCTTACCAGCATCAAAAGGGGTTATAACTTTTGATAGCATAGAAGATTTCGAGAATAGAGTTGTTTCGCGTTATAAGTATATTAATGGCACTGGCAATGATCCAAGTAAAGTAACTGCTAAGTTCTCAAGAAAAGATATCGCTTTATACATTAATGATACATGGGACTATAGTGATAACCTGAAATTATCTGCAGGTTTACGTTATGAGAGATTAGGCTCTGATGATAAGCCTATCTATAATGCAAAACTTGAAGACACGACAGGTTATGATAATACAACAAACTTAGATGGCTTGGATATTTTCTTACCTCGAGCAGGTTTTACTTATTACCTAAATGACGATGTTACATTACGAGGAAGTGTAGGTCGTTATTCTGGTGGTAACCCAAATGTATGGATTTCTAACTCATATTCAAATGATGGTATCAGTAAGCAGACATATCAAAACGAAGATTTTACTGCACCAAATACAATCTTGAACAATCCTACACAAGATGCCATTGATGCAATCAACGTTAGCACAGAAGGTTCTGTTGCAAATCTAATTGATCCAGATTTTGAAATGCCATCTCAATGGACTTACATGCTAAATGCAGATGTTGAGCTTGATATCCCATATTTAGGTGATGGCTTTGCTTGGACGTCAACAGCTATATACACGAAGAAAGAAAATTCTCCAGAGTGGATAAACGCTTCATTACTACAAGAAGGTGATGTTGTTGGTAGCACAAGTGATGGCTCGCTCCCTTTTTATGATACCTCAGAGCTTAATATTATGCTTACAAATGCAGATAAAGAAGGTCGCTCTATAATTTTAAGCACGGGTATTTCAAAAACTTGGGATAATGGCGTCAGCTTCGATGCATCTTATACGCATCAAGATATCACTGATGGTAATCCAGGAGCTTCTTCTACAGCAGCAAGTAACTATCGATATGGCCATTTTGGCGATCACCAACAAACTCAAATTGGTACATCACCATATGAAACAGAACATAGATTTGTATTAAACCTTGGTTATACAGCTGAGTTTATCGAAAACTACAAAACTAACTTTAATCTGTTCTTTGAAAGACGCTCTGGTAGTGCCTATAGCCAAATTGTTGACTTAGTTTCATTACCAGGTGGTGGAAACTTTAATCAAGACTTGATACAACCTTCTGGATTTGAAACTTACGGTGGTAACTACCCTGTTTACGTACCAACAGCTAATGATCCTAATGTAATGTATTCAGACGGTGTAACTGAAGCTCAAGTACTTGAATACTTTGAACAACTAGGCTTATCTGGTTCAGCTGGAAGTGTTGTAAACAAAAACAATGCTAAATCACCTTGGGTTACAACAATGGATTTATATGTTTCTCAAGAAGTACCAGGCTTTACTAAAGATCACCGCGGTGAAGTTTATTTCGTAATTGATAATTTATTAAACCTGATTGATTCGTCAAAAGGTAAAGTTTACACGCAATCAAATAACACGAGTGAAGTGATTCAAATGGACATTGACCCTACTACAGGTAAATACATTTTCGGTTCACCTGTTGAAGATGGTTACTCATTCGAAGCAGAAGATTCAACTTATAGAATCAAGTTAGGCGTTCGTTACACATTCTAATAACAAGTTAGTCTTGTTATAAAACAAAGCCCGCCCCTACTGGCGGGCTTTTTACGTTTTAAACGTTATTCTTGCTAGTTGCTAATTTATAAATTGAAGAGCGTAAAAGAAGCTTAGACCAATTAGCTTATACCATTACGCTTAATTAAATGGGCTATTCTGAGGCAACAAGCCTCGTTGATAACAAGGCAAAAGTTTCGTTATTTAGGTGTTCTCGGCAATTGCTCCTGCATTGCACTGCCTCCTGCATCCATGCAGTGGTAAATCACAAATCTTTACCTAAGTAGCAACCGGTTTAACCCATCAAAATGATTAAGTATGGGTGCGAATGAGTATTAAATAGAATAGAAAAGAGAAGTTGCAGGCCTTAAAGACCTGCATAAATGATTTATTTAAACTGCATAGACTGCAAGGGGATGAGTGGTGTTGATTGACACATGAACTTCATCATCTGGGCGGACAATCACTTCGTGGCTTACGCGACTTGTCACAACCGTATCACATGCAAGTTTCACTGCACACAAACGGCTGCCACCTTCATAGCGCACCCATGTCACCTTACCATTGGTTGAACTGGCATTTTGAATAAGATGAACATCATCAGGGCGCAAAAGTACATCAACATCGGCTGAGTCATGATCTATTTTAATAATAGGTGCATTCCCTAGGTCAGTTGTTGCGATATCACCTAACGACTTTCCAGAAATAAAACTTGCCTCACCAAGGAAACGAGCAACAAAACGATTACTAGGTAAACTAAAACAACGTTCTGGTGTGTCGAGTTGTTGAATAACCCCTTCTTTCAATACACCAACTCTATCACCAATAGATAATGCTTCTTCTTGATCATGCGTAACCCAAATAGCGGGAACACCCGCTTTTTTCAATGCATTGCGAATATCCCATCGCAACGTATCTTTTAATGCCGCGTCAAGGTTTGATAAGGGTTCATCCAATAAAACAAAATCTGGTTCATGCGCAAGTGTACGTGCCAGTGCAACACGTTGCTTCTGACCACCTGATAACGTGGTCGGTTTCTTGTTGCGAAACTTTTCAAGACCCAATAATGCAATCCAATGATCTCCTTTAGCTGAATCTGTCAGTCTAAAACAAATATTTTCTTGCACTGTTAAATGCGGAAATAACGCAAAGTCTTGAAACACCATACCCACTTTACGCTTTTCAGGCGGAACTTTTTGTTTTGGCGTTGCACGCCACGAACCTAAGTTAATTTCACCCTCGCTGATAGGGATAAGCCCTGCGAGTGCTTGTAATATTGTACTTTTACCACAGCCAGTTGGTCCAACTAGCATGAGGATCTCACTTTTGCCTAGTGACAAGTTAAGATCACTTACCACTCGATTGCTACCATAATCGATAGACAGCTTACTAACTGATAGCATTAAACTGATCCTTAATGTTCTAATTGACTGCGTTTTTCACCGGACAGCATTATAGCTAAACCACACGCTGATATCACGACAAGAAGCAAACCTGGAATCGCTGCGCGACCAAAATAGCCCGCTTCATAAACACGCCATAAATACGTAGATAAGGTTTCAAACCCTGTTGGGCCAAGTAACAAAGTAGCCTCAAGCTCACGCATCGATTCTAAGAAAACAAGCGCAGCCCCGGCAATAATACCACGTAAGCTTAAAGGCAAGGTAATGCGTAAAAATGCTTCACGAGGACTTGCTCCTAACACCCTTGCAGACTTAACCAAGCTTGAATCTAAGTGCTCAGTACTGGTGCGTACAGAACCAACTGCTAGCGGTAAAAAACGTAATACATACGCAATGACTAATAAAGCAAGAGTTTGATACAACATTGGTAATTGCAATCCACCATAAACCAGCGCAGTTCCCATTACGATACCCGGTATACCAAAACCAAAATAAGTCACGCGCTCCATAATACGTCCCGCTTTACCGGTCAGTGCGGCATGCGCTACGGGCACAGCAACTATTACAGCAACAATGGCAGCTAGCCCCGAGGCGTACGCTGAGTTCCATGCAATACCGAAGTCAAAATTAGCAAAGCCATCACGCGCTAACCACACACAAAAAATACCGAGCGGTAAGCAAATCGCCAAAATCAAAATGGGTGCAAAAGTTACTAGCATCATGCACTTTTGACCATTCGTTGGAAATAACATTAATGGCCGACCATGACGCTCTGAGGCCGTTTTTATTTGCGACTCCATAAACAATAAAAAGCCGACAATTACCATTAGTTGCAGTGATAACATTGCCGCGCGACTTAAACCAAACGCGTTATATTCGACATAAATCACACGGGTAAACGTATCAAGTCGCATCATAGCTGGCGTACCAAAGTCCGACAACGTATACAGAGCGACCAGTAAAGAGCCGGCCGCAATCCCATTAACTACTCGCGGTAATATGACTCTAAACACACTCATTGTCATCGACATACCCAAGGTGCGTGCAGCGTTAACCATGCTTGCATCAAGACTGAGCAATGATGAACGTGTAGTCAGCATTACAAATGGAAAGGTATACAGCGTCATCACAATCGCTGCACCTGTTAATCCATACATAGGTGGGGTTTCAAACCCTAATAGCTGGTTTATCTCACCACCTGGACCAAACGCTGCGTAGAGCGTAAATGCACCGATATAGCTTGGTATTGCAAGCGGCGCTGCAAACAACACCAGCCAAAGCTTCTTAAAAGGAAGCTGCACATAGGCACTAATAAATGCCAGAGGAACCCCAATTAAAATTGAACCTATTACGGTTAACACCATGAGGGATAAGGTGTTACCAAGAATTTTTAAATTATGACTATCAAAAATAGCTGTTGCATCACTGGCTAAGGTGATCAGAATATAAACTGGCGCTAACGCCAAAAGCGCTGCAAGCAGCGCCATAGGATATGAAGCAGGTATGCGCATTATAGAACACCGCTACTTCGCATAAGGTCAAGTGTTGGCCTTAAATCTGCCAATTGTGTTAAATCAACTTTCGGTGGTGATATTGCTGATAAAGCAGGTAAGCCAGAAGGCTGTTCAATCCCTTGAATAAGCGGAATTTCATAGGCTTCGCGAGCAAGGTAGCTTTGTACTTCTGCACTTAATAAATAGCGCATAAAGTTCATTGCATTCGGGTTATCAGTTAATGAAAGAACACCCGAGGCATTAACTAAGCAACCCGCGTCTTGATTTGTGAAGGCAAGATCGAGATTTGCATCAGGTTTGCCCGACTTTAATCTAAGTGTGTAATAGTGATTAGCAAAACCAATATCAACCTCACCACGCTCAACAGCCATCACCACACCTAATTCACCGGCATACGTTTTAGAACGTTTCTGGACTTTTTTAAGCCACTTAGCAGTTTTATCATCGCCTTCAAGAATGCGCATTGCAGTAACAAATGACTGGAATGATGCATAGGCGGGTGCCCAGCCAATTGATAAATCGCTATCGGCTATCGCCATAATGCTATCTGGAATTTGCTCTTTGGTGAGGCGCTTCGTGTTATAGGGTAAGGTGCGGATACGCCCTGTCACGGGTGCCCAACCTGGGTAGCGAAATTGCGGCTGTAATTGCGATTCTAAATCGCCTGGTAACGGTTTGGCGAGTCCCGCATCAGTAATTAAACCAATTGCACCTGAGTCCACAGCCCAAAATAAATCAGCCCGTTTCACGCCTGCTTTTGCTTCAGCAACAATCATATTTCCAAGCGCTGCTGTCGGCCCGCGACGAATTGATAGGTTAAGTTTTGGATTTTTCTTTTCGATTGATTTCAATACGTTTTCGTATAAACCACCTTCACCACGGCCTAGGTATAAAGTCAGATCGCCCTCTAGGGCTGGTAGGTCATTCACTGAAATTGGGCTTACTGGGCTTGCGGCAAAAGCACGAGAAAGAGGTAATGGCATGCTGCCCACTACCCCTAACGCAGCCAGCCCTTGAATAAAGGTTCTGCGTTTCACTAAAATACATCCTTACGTGACTTTTCAGCTTGTTCTAATAGCACTTTAGCGCGATCAAGTTTTTCTTGCATATCAATAACCACATTTCTAACTTGGTCAACGTCTTTTTTGTCTGAAATGGCTTTTGGAAGTGTGACGTTAAAATCTTTTTCAAGTACTTCCACAAGTTTTGCGTCTTTTTCAATAAGAGTACCTTCTACGCCTTCAAATAAGTGAAGGTAAGTATCGTGTACAATTTGAGTCGCTTCGTCGCTTAAACGCTCGGCATATTTTGCGACAACGCGGTCTAATTTATGTTTAATTTCATCAATAGTGGCGCTTTGCGTCATGTTTTCAGAGGCCGTTGCTTTTACCGCTTTCAACAAGCCTTTTTGTTGAAAATCAGCGGCTAATTTAACAGCCCCTAGCCCCTGCCATAGAGCCGCATCTAGTGCCTGCTGGTGTTGACGTACTTCACTTGCAGGTTTTTTATCATCGATGGCCATTTTAATACCATAAATGCTTTGCCAAATAGATGCATAAACTGGAACGTAATTAGTTTCGATGGCACTGTGAAACTTCACTGATTCCCAATACTCAATTAAATCATCGCTTTTAACAGCCTTAGCGCCATTTTTTTCATACTCTGTCACTAAAGCATCCACTTTTGCTATCATCCACTCAACATCATCAGAATAATCTTTTAAGTTTGCTTTAAGGTGATTAACGTGCTCGCCAATTGGGCCATTTGCCAATACTGGTTGCGTAATAAATGCTGATGCTAATACAAGGCTAAGGCCAAAAGTCTTCATTGTGTTTAACGCTAATTTCATAGGGAGAGCATCCAAATTTCTAATTGTAAATGATATCGATTATCATATCCGTATCGATTAACTAAATCAATATGTAGCAGCGCTAAGATTACAGAATTAAACATTTTTATTGAGGCTATCGTAAACTTTATTCAGCGTTGAGATAAAGTTTTCATATTCATGTTCATCTATGTCTTTTAGCATCTCTGCTTGCCAATCTAATGCCACCGGACTAATTTTTTCGACCATATCGCTGCCATCACGTGTTAATGACAGTAAGGTTGCTCTTTTATCGAGTGGATCAGATTGGGCGCTTATAATGTCTCTTTCTAATAAGCGTTTAACCGCTCTTGATACCGTAGACTTATCCATGTGTGCTAAATCACATAACGATTTTGCACTTAGCTGACCGTATTGGGCTAGATTGGCAATAATGCGCCATTGTGGCACGGTTAAGTCAAATTGGCTTTGATATAGCTCACTAAATTGTTCACTCATTTGCGTTGCAATATTGTTGAGTGTGTAGGGCAGAAAACTGTTTAAATCAAATGTCGCTTTCATCTCTTTTGTCATGGCTTTTTTACTGTCAAAAAATATTTACAGAGTTAAATTCTATCCTATTTGAATTTACTCTCACATGAGAGTATCTTACCTAAAACCTTTCAGGAGTCTAGTGATGAATAACAACGAATTACAATATATGACAGGCTTTGGTAATGAATTTGAAACCGAAGCACTGCCGGGTGCATTACCAATTGGTCAGTTCAGCCCACAAAAAGTAAACTACGATTTATACGCTGAGCAATTTAGCACAACGGCTTTTACAGCTCCGCGTGCAGATAATCGCAGAACATGGTTTTATCGTATTCGTCCTTCGGTTGTTCAAGGCGACTATACAGCAATTGATAATGGTTTAATTCGCACTGCACCAATCACCGAAGTACCAACACCACCGACGATGCTACGTTGGGATCCAATTGATTTTCCAACAGAACCGACTGACTTTATCGACGGTCTAGTCACAATGGCGGCAAATGGCAGCGCAAATGCACAAACAGGTATTGGTATTCATATTTATGTTGCTAACAAGTCTATGGATAACCGTTACTTTTACAATGCAGATGGCGAGATGTTGTTTGTTCCTCAACAAGGCGAACTACTGCTTAGAACTGAGTGCGGCAAATTAACAGTGCGTGCCGGTGAAATTGCCGTTATTCCACGAGGCATTAAGTTTGCAGTTGATTTATTAACGGAGACTGCGCGGGGTTATATTTGTGAAAACTATGGCCATGCGTACATATTGCCTGAGCGTGGTCCAGTTGGTGCAAACGGTTACGCTAATGACCGTGACTTCCACTACCCTGTTGCTGCATTTGAAGATATCGAAGGTCACTTTGAATTAGTTGCGAAATTTAACGGTAACATGTTCCGTTGTGATATAGGTCATTCACCACTCGATGTGGTCGCATGGACGGGTAATAGTGCACCCTATAAATATGATTTAGCGCGTTTCAATGTCATGAACACCGTAAGCTATGATCACCCAGATCCATCAATTTTTACTGTCCTTACGTCACCTTCAGGTACTGAGGGTGTCGCAAATATAGATTTTGCTATTTTCCCTCCACGATGGATGGTAGCAGAAAACACTTTCCGCCCACCCTATTATCATCGCAATATTATGAGTGAATTTATGGGCTTAATTGAAGGTGTTTACGATGCCAAAGAGCACGGTTTTGTACCGGGCGGCTCAAGTCTACATAATTGTATGTCACCACATGGACCTGAAGCTGATGTATTTGAAAAAGCGTCGAATGCAGATTTACAGCCACAACGCTATGAAAATACACTCGCATTTATGTTTGAATCACGTTACGTTATTTCACCAACAAAATATGCCCTTGAAGGTAAAGAGCGTCAAGCAAACTACACAGATTGTTGGCGAACTATTAAAAAACACTTTACAGGTAAACAGGACGTATAATGAAACTTTATAGCTATTTTCGTTCATCGGCGGCGTACCGCGTTCGTATCGCCCTTAATTTAAAAAACATTGATCATGAACTTGTAACCGTAAATCTATTAAAATCGGAACAGCAAAGCGACGCCTATTTGGCAAAAAACCCACAAGGCCTTTTGCCAGCGTTAGAAACCGAACACGGGGTTTTAGCGCAATCATTAGCTATTTTAGAATGGCTTGAAGAAACCCATACAGAAGTCCCTTTACTGACGGGTGATGCATGGCAAAAAGCACAGATCCGTAACCTTTGTTATGCCGTAGCCTGTGATATTCATCCAATTGATAACTTACGCGTTTTAAAATACTTAGCCAATGATCTTGGTGTCGATGATGAGGCTAAGAACACCTGGTATAAGCATTGGGTTGAGGTCGGATTCGACAGCATAGAAAAAATGTTAGATGAGGGTAATCGTTTTTGTGTAGGGAATGAGCCAACCTTAGCTGATGTCTGTTTAGTGCCTCAAGTATTTAATGCACTGCGTTTTAACGTTGATATGAAAAAATATCCAAAAATCGCCGCAGTGTATGAACACTGTAATACACTTGATGCATTTATTGATGCAGCCCCGCAGAATCAACCCGATTCAATATAAATTAAAAGGCCCGATTTAATCGGGCCTTTTGCTGCAAGGATTAGTTAACGGATGATTTATCTTTATTAGGTGAAAGTATCGTATAGTTTGTTGAACTGCTGGTTGTATTAAACAAGCTAGGTGATCCACTCGACTTCATCGTCTCTGGCATCCAATAATTTTCAGGAATTGTTTCATAGATATTAATCCGTGGAGCAATCACTAAAGAAGGCGCACCTTGGCTATTGTACCAACCATTTTCATCTAACAAATAATAGTCTTTTTCTTTTACATATAATCGTTCACCGGCAACACCCGGTTGAGATTTTAATATCTCCCATTCACGTTTGCGACATGGTTTAGACATATCATCACTGCATGAAAAATTACCAAAATAATTAATCGTGACGTCTCTAGATTCTTGCATCCAACCTACATTTACGCCATCTAAGGTATAATCTTGCTCGGTGCCATTGACTAGATTTAAACGGCGACTATCCGTTTTTGTTAACTGAAAGCCAAACACATTAAAGCCATTATCGCTGTTACCTTCGAAATAAAACTCTAGTTTGCCATCTTTCCAGTTTGCTTTTGTCCACTGATTTATCATAGTCTGCCAGAAATTGCTGGGCTCATTTGTTACATCAACGGCGGCTGCACTCGTTTCGTCAACCTTAAAGCCATACATAACTTCAGTTGCGATAACAGCGCCCTCTGCGGAGTATGCAACATTCAGTAATTGTAAATCACCATCTAACTGGTCAATAATTCGGCTTTTTTGATATCGCTGATCAGGGAAAGTAACTTTAAGCACACCTTCTTCGATTTGCCATTGAAGTGCTGTCTCTGCATCTTGTAATTTACCCGTATTATCAGCAGAAAAAACGTATGGGTCTAAAACAAATCCGACAACCCCATCATCACTATCACTTTGATAATGTTGTATTGCCCAAGTGCCTCCCATATCTTCAGCTTTAAACGCAAGGTCAGAGCCTGAATATGGCTTTCTCATTGAGACATCTGATTCATTTGAAACGCTAAATTCAGGTGTTTCAATCACATTTTCGCCCAAGTAAATAGGTGTCATTTGAGCCGTTTGTGACATTGTTAAGCGATAACTATCAATGCTCTCACCTTCGACAATCCTTTTAAGTGTCGCTGTTTGAGGTGAGTAGGTGACTTCAACTTGATAAATCCCTGCATTGAAAAGATCATCAACTTGTTGCTGAGAAAGCCCAGCAACGCCGACATCAACAGAAAGGAACCCGATAATGCCCTGACCACTAGTAAAATCAAGTGTGATCACACCTTCAGTAAGTGCCCAATTGTAATTAACAGCGCCACTACTATGAACATATTTGCCCATACCGTTTTCTTCAAATGTGTATTGCTGGCCACCACGTGAAAGGAACCCTGTTGCTGTAGGGTATGTTCTTACATAGTAAGCAGGTAGAGATGATTCATCGACAGGTGGGGTTAGCTCTGGATCTGCTATTATTTTTGCAACTTCATTTTCGATTGCGCCTGGGTTTGATTGCTCAACAGCGGCGACAAACTCGTTATAAGCGTCTGGGTTTTCAATAAGATCAATTAAATTTTCCGTTCCTTCTGGAAGGGTCACTTCATTTTCGGTCGCATATTTCACGACGGCTGCAGCTTCAATCAACACATCTGGATCAACCCCTTTTTCTACCAATGAAAAGCTTTCAAGGTCAGCCGGTGGTATCCCCTCATTTGCCGCTGTAATAAGCGCAACTAACGCCGTAGAAACAGCGCTTAAACTTACCGTATTAGCGCCTTCATCACCATGGGCAAAATTAGCCTTAATTTTGGGTGCTGCTTGTACTTGGGCATTGGCAGTTAAATCGGAAACAAATGCACTGTATTCAAGACTCGAATTAGTCGCAGATATAGCATTAATACGACTAAACAGATTCGTTTCATCATCGTCAACAGTAAACGTAAACGTAAAATCACCGTTAGCATCGCTCGTTTGTGTGTAATTAGTACCGAGTAAAGTTGCATTGACGGTCGCATTACTAAACTTATCACCCGTAATTGAACCCGCTAAGGTATACGTGTTATCGATACTCGCTATAATGAAACTTTGTTCTAATTCGGTACTATCGCCTGAATCATCTGTAACTGTTACTTTGAATTTAAGCTCGGTATCTTCGGCAACACTTGGTAAAGTAAATGACACTTGTTGTTCAGTCGCACTGCTCAACGTAACTGTGGGCCCTGCTGTTTGCTCCCAGTTATAACTGCTAATACTGCCATCGTCATCAGTCGCATTTACTGAGAGTGTCGCCATCGACTTTTCTTGTGCAGAGCCAAAGTCTGCAGAGACCTTAGGGGCAACATTATTCAACAAACTCACCGTAATTGATTTTGATGTAGCTTGGCCTGCTGAGTCTGTAGCCGTAAGCGTAAACATAGCTTCTGTGTCGTTATCAAGTGCTGGCGCAATAAAGCTGATAGAGTTTGTGTTTGCTCCCGTTAGCGTAATATTCGGGCCTGAATCTTGTACCCAGTTGTAGCTAATACTCGCGTTATCATCGGTAACCGTTGCTGATAATTCTATGCTTTCACCCTCTTTTACACTCGCAGTGCTATCAAGTTGAATGACGGGGGGAGTGTCGACGACTTCAGGTTCATTTTCATCATTGTCCGAACCACAGCCAGCTAATAATAAAGTAATTGTACTGCTTAGAAGTGCAAGTTTGAGTTTATTCGTTTTCATCACGAGTCCCTTTATTTAAATAAAATGAATTTAAATGAATGAAAACTGAATGATAGTATGGTTTAGTGAATTTGCCAGTTGACTATTAGCAAAAAACTAATAATAAACTGGCTAAATGTGGGCGGGATTTAGGCTTATCTAAGCAGTTGTGGCTATTTTAAAGCCGAGTGGATCAATGTAACATGTTCTATTAAATCAAGACCTAAATCGGTTAGGTAGCCTCCATCGCTGCTATCAGTAATTCCTTTATCGTATAAGCGCTTTGCTGCATCAATCAGTGAAGAATCTGCATCAGAATGAATCTTAATACCTTGCATTTTTGAGTTTCGCGGGAATTTAGCGAGGAGTGTTAATTCGTCAATCATATTTTTATCAAATTGCATATGTTCACCTTTTTATTATTTCCATCATTGTGTTTTTATAGCATATAGACTTAAGCTTAGTGAAGATATTAAAAACTGCTACTGCGGGGTGAAATTTGCTTACACGTATCTCAATCTTTTTATTATTTTTTTTAGTGTTTTCTCATATAGCAACAGCGAAAGACACTCCGTTAGTGGTGCTAGATGGTGACAGTGCATTAACCAACGCAAAGGTATGCTGGTATGAAAATAAACGCTATACCGAGGGTGCGATTATTGCTGTAGCGAACAGCATGCTTATATGCGCTACAAAAACAGACCATCTGTCTAATAGTGATCTCATGTGGTATCGATTGAATGAAAACGGCGATATTATTTACCCTAAGCAGGCGAAAACAATTCGTGTCAATTAGCATCTAGTGACGAGATAGGTTACTATTGCGCGGTAATAAGTAACCTAAGATTTAGTATGGATAATCAACCTAATAATCCTTTGCATGGCGTAAAACTTGCCGATATCGTCACTAAGCTACAAGAAAAATTTGGCTGGGAAGGCCTCGCTGCGCATGTCGATGTTCGCTGCTTTCAAAATGATCCCAGTGTAAAATCAAGTTTAAAATTTTTACGTAAAACGCCTTGGGCACGTGAAAAAGTAGAGCAACTTTATGTCGATACGTTTTTCAATACCCAAGAGGACGATATGGCAACTTTCCAGTGGAAAAGCATTAAAAAATAATTATTCTTCTGCCATTATCACCGAAAGCGATTTCGGTGATATTTCTACAACGATTTCATCAGCTGTTTTCACCTCGCCATCAATTACATAGCTTAATTCATTTTCTGCCGTAACACAGACACGCTTAGCATTTGTGTGATGGCTGTTAATTGCAAAACTTGTCTGAGTAATGCTCGAAAAAACCAATTCAGCAATACTCAAGGTACTGGCTTTCGAGTCTGCACTTGGAGTAAGCCAATTAACATCTAGTAACCCATCTTTATGGTCGGGCTGCCCTGCTGATTGCGCTAACAGGGTGGTGAACGGTGCTGCGTTGGCGATAATCAGGCTTGTGGTATGAATTGACTGCGGTTCATTATTATCAAGTTTTACAGTGTAATCTTGTGCTTCATGTTCGCCGAGCGCGTGCCAAAAACCTTGTAAATAGGCCAATTGCCCCGATTCATTTTTTGCATCACGATGCGCTTTTTCTATCATCTTTTGCTCAAAACCTATCCCTACAAGCAATAGCATACGTTCGCCATTACACAGTGCGGTATCAATACGACTCGCCTGCCCTTCAATAATGAGCTCACAGGCTTGTTCGACAGGAATTATTTTTGACCGAATGCCCATTAAAACATGCGCTAACGCATTTGCTGTACCTAATGGAATGATCCCTAATTTACAAGGGGTATCAACTAACACACTTGCAACCTCTGTCACAGTGCCATCTCCCCCACATGCAATGATTACATCGGGCTGTGATTTAATGGCCTCTTTTGCTAAATCAATGCCACTAATTTCGGCCGTTGTCGTGTGTACTGTTAAATCGTAGTACTGTGATAAACGGGCGGTAATTTGTTTATTTTTAGATTCCCATAATTTCGTGCCCGATACAGGGTTAGCAATAAGTACAGCTTTATTTTTAATTAATAAATCACCGGCTTTATGACGTCTTATTAAATGACGTAATTGACGTTTATTAAGATTTGCAGTCTCACGTGTTTCTTTAATTTGCTCAAGTATCGTGTGCACATCTGCATCTTTGTTTTGACTCAATAAATAAGCAGCCATAACAAATACGGAACGACCGCGTCCTAATGCACAATGCACTACAACGCGTCTGTCTTCTTTAATCTGATGATGTATCCAATTAATGGCTTGATTTAATTGTGCGCGTGTTGGCACGCTGTGATCAAGTACTGGAATATTTAGATAACGGATATTTTCTTGAGTAGACGACCATTCTAAGCCATCAAACTCACAGGTTACATCTAAAACGGCTGTGATTCCCATTTCTTTCATACTGTCTATGTCAGATGGAAATAATCGACAAGCCAAAAACAAATGCTCGTTTATTTGTTGAAGTGGCGGCACTTTATCGTGTTTTCTAGACCACGCGTTATAAAGTTGTGCGCCAAGTAAAAATGGAATAAACGCCCACCGTATATACATGGGAATAATGCCATTTTCACGTTTACGGAATATTCGCGCGATATCAAAAAAATAAGCCGCGCTCACTAACAATAATGAAAGCGCTGTCCAATAAAAAAATAGCGCAAAGTACACCGTATCTACACGCAACGCAGCAATAATAAACGCTACGGCTAAAACTAAATAGGTTGATGCTGCCCACATAATCACTCCTTGTTATTGTAATTATTTATACATAGCAAGTTTCACTCCAGAGTTTAAAGTACACCACGCCTTTTGATATACCTTAAATCAATAACTTAGCAGATTTACTATTTATATATAAATAAGTTTAGGACATTTTTTCAATAACATATGAATAACTTACACATTATGAATAACTTGAAACCTATAAATTTGCCAATAAGCACATCCCTGCTAACCTAATTAATAGAAAAGAGGTGGGTTAACATTGATTTCACATCCTTTTTTCTAAAAATAATGTTTCGTGCATCTAAACCGGTGAGTAAACCGTTACTTCTATACAACAAGAAAAACAGGAACTTTATGGACAACGATCAATTATTAGCGTTACTGAGTGCAACAGCGAAAGGTGACAAAAATGCCTTTGCAAGTTTGTACAAATCAACCAGCGCTAAGTTATTTGCCATTAGCTTAAAAATGCTGGGTAATCGGGCTCAGGCTGAAGAAGTATTGCAAGATGCCTTTGTAAAAATTTGGCACAATGCCAGTGACTATCAAGTATCAAAAGGGGCAGTTATGTCATGGATGATAAGCATAGTCAGATACCGTTGCCTCGATTTATTACGCCACCACAAAGTGCGTAAAGAACAGAGCTTAACTGATGAGCAAGAACAAGAAGATTTAACGTCTATTCAAGTTGCTTACGAAGATGATTCAAAGTTGGTCGACTGTATCGAACAACTTGATCCACAGCAAAGACAAGTAATTCACTTGGCTTATTATAAAGGGTTGACTCATCACGAGCTTGTTGATCACATTGCATCCCCTCTTGGCACAGTTAAAAGCTGGATCAGACGTGGGTTACAACAACTACAAAGGTGCCTAACGTTATGAATTATGAAAACCAAACACTTATTGATATGTTAGCAGCCGAGTATGTTCTGGGGACATTAAGAGGCCCCGCTCGCGACCGTTTTGCTCGTTTAATGTTAACCTCTACCCGTGCAAGAGAAGCAACATGGATGTGGGAGCAACATCTCAATAACTTAGCAAGTTCAATTGAGTCTGTGCCACCCGATGAAGCCGTATGGGAAAAAATTGCCAGTCGTATCGACCCTAACGTTGTGCCTTTGCAATTAAAAACCAAAAAGCCACGCTCAACGATACTACAAGCATGGTCGCTTATTGCCACCGCTGCGAGCATTGTCCTTGCGCTTATTATTTGGCAGCCTCATGAGTCGGTTACATCGCAAGCGCAACAAATTGCACTTTTTAAGAATCAAGCCGAATCTGCACTTTGGTTTATTGATGTGCAAGACGATAGCCTTGCAATTAAAGCATCGACTGCACTTATACCACGCACAGACAAAGATTATGAGTTATGGATGATTTTAAAAGGGCAAGAAGCGCCCATATCCTTAGGTCTACTGCCCAAGTCAGGCCGAATTGAGCTACCTAAAAATGCCCAATTTAATGCGAATGACATTGCACTCCTAGCTGTTAGCTTAGAACCCTTGGGAGGATCGCCAAATGGCTCCCCGACCGAGGTCTTATACACCACCGAATTGGTTATTCTTTAAGTCTAAAAGCCGTGCATTGCACGGCTTTTTGCATTTTTGTTAAAAAATTTTCAAATTATTGCATCCAATTAAATTCTTCGCCCGTATTTAACTATGACTTAATTTAAAAACTAAGGAAAAGTCATGAAGAACGTAACTCCATCTCTAATTGCTATTGTAGTATGTAGTACCCTGTTCAGCTTGCCTACAGAGGCATCTAGTCACCGAGAAGCACCGAACATCACACGCTTCCCAACATTAGACTCAACAGACTTTTACGCGTTTAATAGTTACGAAGAAGGCCGTGGCGATTATGTCACGTTCATCGCAAACTATATTCCACTTCAAGATGCTTACGGCGGTCCAAATTATTTTGCAATGGACCCCGATGCAACCTACAGCATTCATATCGATAATGACGGTGATGCTGTAGAAGATATGACCTTTGCTTTTAATTTCAAAAGCATGTTACCTAATGACAACATGGGTGTTGCTTTAACAGTCGGCCCAGAAGGCAATCAACGCACGGTTGCAGTGCCATTAAAGAATGTCGGCGGTGTAGCGGCCGGTAATAATGCAGCGGTTAACTTTAGCGAGTCATATACAGTGAGCATTGTAAAAGGCCCACAACGTACTGGCTCTAAAACAATGCTAACCAATTCAATGAATAGCAGTAATGAATTTTACAAACCGCTTGATTACATTGGTAACAAAACATTCTCATCAATGAGTGCTTACAAAGAATACGCTGACCAGTACATTTACAGCGTGGCAATCCCAGGCTGCGACGGTATGGGTAAAGTGTTTGTAGGTCAACGTAAAGACCCATTTGTTGTTAACCTAGGTAAAACTTTTGACCTTGTAAATTATGTCCCTGTCGAAGGTGATAGTGCTCCGGGTGCTGGTGATGGCGGTGGTTTTCCTGGTGGCATCACACAATCAGCTGATAATGACGACCTAGCAATGAAAAATGTGACAGCCATTGCTGTTGAAGTACCTAAAGCCTGTGTGACAGGTGAAGGTAATGGCACGATTGGTAGCTGGACAACAGCAAGTCTTCCGCAAGCGCGTATTTTAAATCCAAATGCGTCATTTGCTAAAACAGCGGTTAACGGTGGTGCATTAACTCAAGTATCACGTTTGGGTAGTCCACTGGTTAATGAACTTGTTATTGGCTTAAAAGACAAAGACACCTTCTCTACCTCTGCACCTGCTGACGATGGTCAATTTGCTGATTATGTAACGCATCCATCACTGCCTGAGCTGCTTAACATCTTATTTAAAGATGCCGTGAACAGTACCTTAGGCACAAATATTGAAACACTCGCGCCGACTAATTTCCCTCGTAATGATTTAGTCACTGCATTTTTAACTGGCTTCCCAGGTGTAAACCAACTAGCCACAGTCACACCGTCTGAAATGCTGCGTCTAAATACAGCGATTGCGGCAACACCGCAAACTGAACAATCAGCATTTGGTGTTGCGGGCGATGACCTTGCAGGTTTCCCTAATGGTCGCCGTCCAGGTGATGACGTGGTTGATATTGCACTGCGTGTCGTAATGGGCCGCTTGTGTTACCCAATCCCAGTAAATGGCACTGACACCGACTTAGGCTTATGTACATCAGACGATGCGAGTGTAGGTAATGTACCGTTCACAGATGGTGCCCCTTTAGATGCAACCATGATGGATGCGAGCTTCCCATACCTTGCGACTCCAATTGCTGGTTCTAAATAAGGAGAGCTACGATGCGTAATTTAAAACGCTCTACAATCACACTGATGATTATGGCTGGTGTTCTTGCAGGCTGTAATGACAGTGATAATGATGACAAAGATAATATGAAGCCTGTTCCTGTTAACAAAGCACCCAGTGCAACTGATGCAATGGTAACAACGCAAACAGAGGTTGTTATCGAAGACATGCTAGAGGGTTCTGACCCTGAAGGTGATGCTCTTACTTACAGTCTTGTATCAGAGCCCACATTAGGCAGTGTGGTTGTGCAAAGTGATGGCAGCTATACCTATACCCCTAATGCAGAGACCACCGGCGCTGATAGCTTCGAATTTGCTGTCAGTGACGGTGTAAACAGCCAAGTAACTGCCACTGTCAGTATTACCATTGAAGCATTACAGGTTGATTTTGCTGCTATTGGCCGTGCTGCATTTAATCAAGCTGCTTCTGACGAACCATTACGCCTCAATGGTCGTGTGTTCTTAAACACCGGTGCTGAAGCAAACTTCGATGATTTAGTTACTGGAAACTAAGGTTTAGAAATTTGGCCATGGATGGCTTTTATAAGGAGCAACAATGAAATATTTAATCTGGTCGTTTATTTTTGTAAACACATTCGCTCACGCAGAACCTTACATTCCAAACGATAACGACGTTATTGCCACATCAAGCACCCCTCTTGCTGCTACCCTGACACTTCAAGAGCTTGCAACGTTATTTGAACAAACACAATACGTGGGCCAAACAGAAAGTAAGCAAGGGCTCCTAAAACGCTACTTAGAACAGCAAGTCAATACAAGCCACGATCCCGAAATTCTTTATTATTATGCGCGTGTACTACAACGCGAGCATCAATTTGACGAGGCTTTAGCCTTTTTAGCCAGAGTAAAAGAGCTAAGTCCTCATCATGTGAATGCCGCATTATTAACAGCAAACATATTAATGGTGCAAGGTAAGTTCGACGACGCAAAGTCTGAGTGCTTAAACTTAATTGGCCATGCAAGTATTGAAACTGTGACCACATGTAGTTTAGATGCACAAAGTCAAACGGGTAAGCTTGAAGAAAGTTTTCAGGCATTAAAAAAGATCGCTCGCAAAGAGACGATGAGTCTAAATACCCGCCATGTACTTGCCGAGATGGCTTTTAGATTAAATAAGCCTGAGCAAACAATTGATTATCTTGAGACTGTGAATTTAAAAAACTCACCAGTGAGTTTGGTGGTGTTATGGGCTGATGCACACTTGGCAATGAATAATCTAGATACCGTATTATCGACTCTGAGTGCATTATTAGACGATAGCGCCAACCTTGAAGATGCCATTTTGCTGCGTCTTGCACAGGCAGAAAAATATAAGGTCGATAATCAATCGAATAAATGGCGATTAAAATTAAAAGAGCGCATTGTTTTAAGGGAATTACGCCAAGATCTATTTCATGCCAGCGATCTTGCTTGGTACTATTTAACAATTGAAGAAAATCAATCTAAAGCACGCTATTGGGCAAATATTAACTGGAAACACGCGAAAATGGACAGCGATAAGCAGTTACTCAAATTAGCAAACGATATCGATTAGGAACATAACTACGATGAAAAACATAATTTTAATTGCATTCTTAATCGTTGTTACTAGTTTTAATGTGTCTGCTCACCAACTAAGCACAGCGTACATTAACTTACAAAGCGACAGCAACGACACCGTGTCTTTATCTGGCTCATGGCAAGTTGCAGTTGCAGACATAGAGCAAGCTATTCCCTTTGATTTAAACCAAGATAACGTGATTATTTGGCAGGAAATTAGCGCAAAACAGGCTGCAATAGCGTCGTACTTACTTAATCATATTTCAGCTCAGCAAGCAGGTGCCACCTGTACGGTAAGCGCTGAGGGGTCACTTAAACTTGATAACCACTTTAACCAAGCATATATCGATGTTCCGTTACAAATTAACTGTCCTGAACAATCAGCACTGACGCTCAGCTACAATGCAATAATGCAGATTGATGCTAATCACAAAGCCATCGCAGCAATCAATAACACAAGTCGAGTGTTTAGTCGGAATAACCAGCAACAAACGCTTAATTTTTCTCAAACAAGTTATGGTCAAACATTTGTTGAATATGTGTATCAAGGTATTTTGCATATTTGGATGGGTGTTGATCATATTTTATTTTTAGTGGCGTTGCTTTTAACCTGCGTACTTGTGAGAGACAAAAATACGTGGCAAGGGATCCAATCAAAGAAAAAAATTGCCGTCGACACAGCCTGGATAGTCACCGCCTTTACGCTTGCTCATTCCATTACTTTGACAGCCACGGCCCTTGAATTAGTATCACCCAATAGTCGTTGGGTTGAATTAGGTATTGCGCTCTCTGTTCTCTTTGCAGCGTTAAACAATATATGGCCATTAATCGTTCGATTAGGCTGGGTGACTTTTGCATTTGGTTTATTACATGGAATGGGCTTTGCCAGTGTCTTAGGGGAACTGGGTTTATCAAGCGATTATCAATTAATGAGCATACTGGCATTCAATTTAGGCGTTGAAGTAGGTCAGCTTGTGATACTTGCTATCTGTTTACCGGTATTAATCAGTCTAAGGAATCGTGATTGGTATCGTAAATGGCTGATGCCCGCGGGCTCATTAACCATTGCTGTTATAGCCTTACAGTGGTCAATTGAGCGCTTTTAAAAACGAGAATAAAGGCTAAATGCCTTTATTCGAAAGGCAATAATAAGGTCTGCATGGTAGGCCTTAATGCCTTTATTAACTGCTCGGTATCTAATGAAGGGTTAAGCATTTTGCGTAATAACAACCCGCCCATCACTGAAAACATGACTTCGATGCGTGCGTTTATTTCATCCAGTGCAGTGCCTTGTAAAGGACCTCGTTCACCAATTAATAATTCGCGCATTGAATCACGCGCATGAGCATCAGATTCTCTTAAAAGGTTTGCAATTTTCTCGTTGCGTGCAGCTTCAGCAAGCATTTCTAAATCAAGGGCGCCTTGATTTAAATCTGTGTGTCGCTCTACTCCTCTATTAAGGCCATCCAATAACACCGAAACACGGTCTCCTGGCTTGTCTGCAAACTCTCTAAAGATTGAGAACATTTCTTCCATGTCACGTTCGACAATAGACTCAATGATGGCTTCTTTACTGGCAAAATAGTTATAAATATGGCCTGCACTCATACCGGCTGTTTTCGATATTTCAGCCATACCAGCGCCATGATAACCTTTGCGACGAAAACAATCTGCCGCAGCACAAAGAACTTGATTACGTCTAGCTTCTGCGAGCGCAGGATCGCTGTGTCTTTTGGTTTTTTGCGTCATGTTTTCTCCACACTATTCGCCCGTATAGTTAACTATAATTTAAACAAGGTTTACATGATCTTAATCATAGCGCTAAAGCAAAACAACTAAGATCGTGTAAATCCTTAAATAAACTATGCAATTGCTGGCTTATTGAACAGCACCTTGTGCATTCCAACCACCGCCAAGGGCCTTATACAAATTAATTTGGCTTGCAAGATACGCTTGCTTACCCATAATTAACTGCTGGCCCGCACTGTACCAATTGCGCTGCGCATCGAGTACCTGTAAATAGCTATCAGCCCCTTTTTGAAAGCGTGCATCCGATAAGGTAAAAGACAGCTCATTGCTTTGGTAAAGGTCATTTAGCGCTGCTAATTGTTGCTTATAACCTTGACGGTCTGCTAATGCGTCAGACACTTCTTTAAATGCCTGTTGAATTGTTTGCTCATAACGCGTTAAGGCCACTTTTTGCTGCGTTTCAGCCACCTCTAAATTTGCTTGGTTACGACCCATATTAAAGATAGGCAAATTAATAGAAGGCACAAAGCTCCACGTGCCCGAGCCTGCATCAAATAAATTGTTTAAATCTGCTGATGCCGTCCCCGCATTGGCTGTTAAGCTAATACTTGGGTAAAAAGCCGCTTTAGCAACACCAATATTCGCATTTGCAGCACGTAAATCATGTTCAGCAGCTTTAATGTCAGGACGTTGTGTTAACAACTCCGACGGTAAACCAACCGGCACCTCGGGCATACTAAGTACGGTATCAATACTTTGCTTAGGCAATAAATCGACATTGACTGATTGGCCGACCAAAAAATCTAACGCATTTTTATCACGCTTAAGTAAACGCTGGTAATTCGCTATATCTACTTTCGCTCTCGCAACCGTACTTTCTAGCTGCGATAACGTAAGTTGTGATGCTGCACCAAGCGCAAATGTTTTACGCGTAAGCGCAAGTGACTCTTGCTGCGACTTTAATGTGTCATTAGCAAGCTCTAACAGTGCTTTATCCGTTGCGTAATTGAGCCATGCATTAACCAGCTCAGAAATTAAGCTGATACGAACACTGGATAAACTATACTCAGCAGAATAAAGATTTTGCAAAGCTTGTTCAGATTGATTACGAACCTTTCCCCAAAGATCGAGCTCATACGCGGTTAACCCCACGGTAGCAGAATAGTTCTCACTGATAGCTGCCTCACCTGTGCCCGTTAAGCTCCCGGGTAAACGTTGACGTGTACCCGATGCATTCAAATCGATACTTGGATACAGATTTGAATCCTCAATTTGATACATCGCTCTCACCTGCTGCACATTAAGTGCAGCCGTTTTTATGTCTTTGTTATGTTCGAGCGTTAATTCAATTAACTGTTGTAATTGCGCATTACTAAAGAACGCTTGCCAATGCAGGTCATTAATATTTCCCGCATTGGTTTCATCTGCATAGTGTGGTGCAACAGGTAATTCACGCTGTTCAAGGTCAGGGGCCATATTACAGGCCGAAAGCACTAACGTAGCGACTGAAATAGAGACCAGTTTAAGTTTCATTATGCTTGCTCCTCACTATTCACTTTTTGTTTGCCGGGAAATACGCGACGAACTAACACAAAGAATAACGGAACGAATAACACCACGATTGTTGATGAAGCAAGTGTGCCACCAATCACTGCAATACCGAGTGCATTTTGAGCTCCCGAGCCTGCACTTGATGCTATCGCAAGCGGTAAAACACCGCATACGAACGCCATTGACGTCATAAAGATTGGGCGTAAACGTAAGCGAATAGCAGCAATTGCAGCATCAACAAGCTTCATTCCTTCGTCCATTTTATGAATCGCAAATTCAACAATTAAAATCGCATTTTTAGAGGCTAAACCTATGGTTGTTAATAAGCCAACTTGCAAGTAAATGTCGTTCGATAAATTAAACACAAATGACGCCACACCCGCACCAAAGACACCCAGTGGAACAATCAGCATCACCGCAGCCGGCACAGACCAACTTTCATATAATGCCGCAAGACATAAAAATACAACCAGCAATGACAATGCATAAAGTAACGGTGCCTGACCCCCACTTAAACGCTCTTCATACGATATACCGGTCCACTCAAATGCCACACCTGGAGGAAGCTGTTTCACTATTTTTTCAACCTCAACCATTGCCTGCCCTGTACTGTAACCTGGCGCAGCGGCACCTTGAATTTCCATCGCCGAGAAGCCGTTATAGCGCTCTAAGCGTGGTGAGCCATAAGTCCAATATGAATGGGCAAATGCAGTGAATGGCACCATATCGCCGTTTGCATTGCGCACATACCATTTATCGAGGTCTTCGGGCACCATGCGTGATTCTGGAGTCCCTTGCAAATATACTTTTTTCACACGACCACGGTCAATAAAGTCATTTACATAGCGACTACCCCACGCCGTTGATAACGTGTTGTTAATGTCAGTTTGTGTTAAGCCAAGCGCTTCTGCTTTAGCTAAATCAATATCCAGTTCAAGCTCTGGTTTATCTTCTTGGCCATTAGGGCGAACACCTGAAAGCACCGGGTTTTTAGCCGCCATGCCTAAAAACATATTGCGTGCTTCAAGTAACTTATCATGACCAAGCCCTACGCGGTCTTGTAAAAATAAGGTAAAGCCGTTTGCTGTACCAAGCTCTACAACTGCAGGAGGTGGAAACGCGAACACAAACGCTTCTTTGATTGTTGAGAAATATCCCATCGCTTTACCCGCAACAGCGCCCACTGATAAATCAGGACGTTGACGTTCATCCCAGTGTTTTAAACCAACAAAGCCAATCGCTGCATTTTGACCAGATCCCGCAAAGCTAAAACCTGTGACTGTAAAGATAGATTTCACTGCTTCAGATTGATCTTCCAAGAAGTGATGCTCCATTTTTTCAACAACTTTTAACGTTTGTTCCGTGGTTGAACCTGCTGGCAAGCTTACTTGGTTAAACAATATACCTTGGTCTTCATCTGGTAAGAAAGCAGACGGTAATTGCGAGAAAATATACACCATGCCGCCGACAATTAAACCATAGCAAAGTAGGTAACGTTTACTGTGCTTAATCATGCGTGCAACAAACCCTTGCGCACCCGCATTGGTTTTATCGAAACCTCGGTTGAAGCCTAAAAAGAAACGACCAAATAGTGATTTATCATTGTGTACATGGCTTGGCTTTAGCATTGTTGCACACAGTGCTGGTGTCAGAATAAGTGCCACTAATACCGACAAGCTCATTGCTGTTACAAGCGTAATTGAGAATTGACGATAAATAACGCCCGTCGATCCTGCAAAGAAAGCCATAGGAACGAATACCGCAGAAAGCACCATGGCAATCCCCACCAAGGCCCCTTTAATTTCATCCATTGATTTACGTGTTGCTTCAAGCGGTGACAGGTTTTCTTCTGTCATTACACGTTCCACGTTTTCAACGACAACGATTGCATCATCAACAAGTAAGCCTATCGCTAACACCATAGCGAACATGGTTAAGGTATTAATTGAATAACCAAATACTTGTAAAATCGCAAAGGTACCCAGTAATACAACCGGTACAGCGATTGTTGGAATAAGTGTCGCTCTAAAGTTCTGTAAGAATAAATACATAACTAAGAACACCAAAACCACGGCTTCAATTAGCGTACTAACCACTTTTTCGATTGATAAAGAGACAAAAGGCGTTGTGTCATACGGTACAACAGTCGTTAACCCCTCAGGAAAGAAAGGTTCAAGCTCAGCAAGTGCCGCTTTAACACCATCAGCAGTATCAAGTGCGTTCGCACCACTGGCTAGCTTTACCCCTAAACCCGATGCTGGTTTACCGTTAAAACGCGCAACCACACCATAGTTTTCACCACCTAATTCAACCTTTGCTACATCGCTTAGGCGCACAACTGAACCATCAGGATTCGTTTTAACGAATATATCTCTAAATTGCTCTGGCGTTTGAAGGCGGCTTTGTGCCGTTACGGTCGCATTTAATTGCTGGCCATCAACTGCAGGTAATGCCCCAAGCTGACCCGCAGATACTTGTGCGTTTTGAGCACTAATGGCTGCACTGATATCTGCCGGTGTTAATGCATATTTTTGTAGTTTTGATGGGTCAAGCCAAATGCGCATTGCATATTGAGAACCAAATAACTGAACCTCACCCACGCCATTGACACGCGAGATAATATCGAGCACGTTTGATGAAACATAATCACCAATGTCGATATTATTCATACTGCCGTCTTCAGAAACAAAACCGACAACCATTAAGAAGTTACGTGCCGATTTCGCAACAGACACACCTTGGCGCTGAACTTCTTCAGGTAACAGTGGCGTTGCAAGTGACAGTTTGTTTTGTACTTGCACTTGGGCGATATCAGGGTCTGTATCAGCGCTAAAAGTCAATGTAAGTGTTGCTGAACCATTAGACTCCGATGTTGATGACATATACAACAAGCCATCAAGCCCTTTCATCTTTTGTTCTATAACTTGGGTAACCGTATCTTCTAATGTACGGGCAGACGCACCTGGGTAATTGGCTTGAATGCTAATGGCAGGTGGCGCTATTGATGGATACTGCGCAACCGGCAAACTTTTTATTGCAAGAATACCTGCCAGCATCACAACGATGGCAAGTACCCATGCAAAAATAGGCCGATCAATAAAAAATCGTGACATGTAGATTCTCCGTTACTGGCTGTTTGCTGTTGTTTCAGCAGGCATTGGATTGACTGGTGCACCTGGGCGAATTTTTTGTAAGCCTTCCACAATGAGCTTATCGCCGTTATTTAGTCCCTCAGTCACTAACCAGTTTGAACCGACCGTGCGGTCTGTTTTAAGCACGCGAGCTTCTACAGTGTTATCTTTACTCACCACCATCGCTGTCGGCTCACCTTTTGTATTGCGGCTAACACCTCGTTGCGGTGCTAAGATTGCATCGCTTTTAACGCCTTCAACAACAACCGCGCGAACATACATACCTGGGAGTAAAAGCTTTTCTGGGTTAGGAAATTCTGCACGCAAGGTCACTGACCCTGTGCTTGGGTCAACGGTTACTTCAGAAAATTTAAGCACCCCTTTGTGTTGATAGGTACTTCCGTCTTCCATTTTTAGCTCAACGTTAGAGTGCAGTGCGGCATCTTTATCAAGCTCACCTGCAGCAATCGCTTTTTTAAGACGAGTAAGTTCACTGCTTGATTGGGTTAAATCAACAAAAATCGGATCAAGTTGCGTAATCGTCGCTAAAGCTGTTGCTTGGTTTGCACTAACAAGCGCCCCTGCGGTGACATTTGATTTACCAATTTGACCACTGATAGGCGCTAATACTTTGCTGTAATTTAAATTAATTTGAGCCGTTTTTAATTGTGCTTGTGCTGTTAGTAAGTCAGCTTTTGCTCCTTTGTAAGCAGCATCGGCTTCATCATAGTCTTGTTGACTAACGGCTTTAATACTGAGTAGCTCTTTATAACGTTCAGACTTCGCTTTTGCGTTTGAAATACTCGCCTCAGCTTTAGTAATAGCCGCTTTACTGGTTGCAACTTGGGCTTCAAATGTAGAGGGGTCAATTTGATAAAGTGCCTGACCTTTTTCAACCTCCGCCCCTTCAACAAATAAGCGTGATTGAATAATACCATTCACCTGTGGACGGATTTCTGCGATACGTGATGCAGACACGCGACCCGGTAACTCTTTTGTTAGCGTAAGCGGTTTACTTTGCATCTCAATAACACCCACAGGAACAGCCTGAGCTGCCTGCATCTGCCCTTGAGCTGGTTCTGATTGGCCACAGCCTGATAAAAGCACAGCGGCAGCCAGTGCTGACACTGCAAAAAATGGAATGCGAGAGCGGTGCATGTTTATACCCTTAGTTTAGAATGAACGATCATTCTAAACTAAAATTGACACAGATCAACCCTCTTTAAATTAATTTACATTAAATAAAACCCTTGCTTTTTAGGATGAATTTTGAACAAAGCTAAAACAACAATTTTAGAATCAGCATTTAGTGAAATAAGTCACGGCTTATGAACAAGCCATTTTCCTAGGTATCACCTAAGCATATGCCCATACTTCTGGCTGTTTTAATAAGTACATGCTCAAGAGGAATAGCCCGATATTGTGATGTTGCTTCTTTTAAACTGATTGGTTTAATTTCACCATTTTTATGAACCGGTATTAAACCAAATTTACCTTGTTTAACAAGCTCAAAAGCCAATACTCCATATTCTGCACCAAGCACCCTATCAAATGCATTAGGGGTACCACCTCGTTGAATATGACCCAAAACAGTCACACGAACATCTAACGGGAGTTGCGCTTTAATATGCATTGCCAATTGCTCTGCAATGCCTCCTAATACAGGGTTTTCGTAGCCAAATTCAGTAGACTGGTGACTCACAACTTCACCTTCAATTGGTTTTGCGCCCTCAGAAATTACAATATTAGCGAAGCCATGCCCATTATCGAAACGAGTCTGTAGCTTGTTAATAATCGTATCTATGCAATAAGGAATTTCGGGAAGAAGCGCTACTTCTGCGCCTGCTGCGATTGCCGAATGTAAGCAAATCCAGCCTGCATCTCGCCCCATGACTTCTGTAATAATAACGCGATTATGACTTTGAGCCGTCGGAATTAACCGATCGATAGCTTCAGTTGCGGTGTCTACCGCAGTTTGAAAACCGATGGTGTAATCAGTGCCAAACAAATCATTATCAATGGTTTTTGGTACACCAATTATGTTTAACCCGCGTTCATATAAATGCTGAGACACTCTGTGGGACCCATCACCGCCAATATTAATAACCGCATCAAAGCCTAGTTCACTAATTACGTTGATTAATTCATTGGATCGGTCGACCAACACACGCTTACCCTCTATGTCTGTCGGGAATGCAATAGGGTTGCCTTTATTAACCGTCTCTAAAATAGTACCGCCACGAACATGTATGCCAGCAACAACGTCATCAGAAAGATGAATAATATCGTGCGGTGTCTCTAACACACCACAGTAAGCGCGTCGACTGCCATAGACTTGCCAATTTCCATCATGTTCGGCTGCTTTAACCACAGCTCTGATCACCCCATTGAGTCCTGGACAATCTCCCCCGCTCGTTAATAACAGTAATTTTTTCATTCTATGACCAACTTCGTTCACTGATTAATTAGAGATTAGCTTATATGTTGAACTTTCGCGTATGACTTACATCAACTAAAGTTCGGTTTTTTATGATTAGAAAACAGCCCCACAAAAATTATTAATAATAGATACTTAGGCAAACTTGCAAGCAAAGTCGTATTATCAAAATTTGCAGAAAAGTTGTTAACAGCAAAATATAAATGCAGTGCTAAAAAAGGTGTCAGTAATATAAAATATGAATACGCTTTGTCTTTTAGGTAGAGGCATTTACTTAATAATAAGAACACAAAAAGTAATGCTATTAGTGGGATACCTAACGTAGCAATATCAATCACTGTTAAAGCAAATTTAGGTGACAAATCATAAAGAGGTGTAAGAATTTCGCTAGGGATCGCTAAAGCTGAGCCAACCCCTACTACTGGAATAAATAAGCAAACAAACAGCCAAAAATAAATAAAAGTAGTAGATTATATTTCATTAACTCATTCCATGATTTGTTCGTTATTAGTGTTACGCTAACTAATAACGAACAAATAATCTACTACTTTTTCAGTGCTTTATAGTGTTAAAAGGATTTAACACTAAAGGCTAGATTCTCTACAGCACAGCCCGTACTACTTTTATTAACACGGTAATAATGCGTATCTTCAGTAGCATTTAAATCGAGTAGAAACTCATCATGCTGGGCTACAGCTTGTTGCTCTTGAGTTAAACACATAGCTTGCACAAGCGAGCGCAATTTAGCATCAGAGAAAATAGTACCAAAACGCTGCATCGGTAATCGCGGAATTTTAATACTAGGCAGTGCATTATCAACAGTTCGCTTCGCAAGACTAAAACCATCCTTTGTTACATCAATAACCGCCCCTGCAGGCCAATAACTGATTGCTCCTTTGTTTTTAGCGTCTGATTGAACATGTACTACACCACTTTTACCAATCACCGTCATTAATGCAGTTTCACCTGCTCGAATTGATACAAGCGCCGTAGTTTCATCAATGCCAAAACCATGTTTTTGCCCTGAATCTGCCAGTAATCTAGCCAAACGCATGGTTCTGTTGCGCTCGCTAAAATGAGTATCTAGAACCCCGTAAGTAAAGCTACCTAGACCGCCTTGTTTTTCATAGGTTAATGAATCTGCTGAAAGGCTATTATCACATTCATTTTTACAGCGCTCACTCGGTGGTGAAACAGCAAATGCTCCAGCTCTTAATGCTGCTAAACTAGTCCCATTAGAAATCATAGGCACCGAACCATAGGCATTCTTACCACCACTTTGCACGGCTGTTCCTGCACTTGTGCCAACAAGTAATGGCCTTTGTAAAATTGCATGGGTCCAAGGGTATTGCTTGCCGTTATCATCAAAAAGCACCTGTCTAGTTAAGCTCTGATCACCACCGTTAAACATAATGCCAGTTGCGTTTTCAATCAGTTTAACTAAATGCTCTACCCCTTGATCACAAAGCGCTTTTTCGGCCTTAATTCGGTCAGGGTAAATAGTCTCACGGTTAAAAACAGCCATTGTCTCAGTACGTAAAGCATCTAAATTCTCACATTGCTTACTGGTAATCGCTCTTGCTAAAGCGGGTGTTAAAGGTAACCACTTTGATTCGACACCATTAAAGCTTAATAATCCTTCATAAAAATCTGCTGATTCATAAGGGTCTCTGCTTGAAGCTGTAACCGCTAAAATGGTTGGTGATTCATCCGTTGTTTTTAACGAAGCAGACACAAAGTCTAAAATATCACTTGCTGCACTTTCATTGTTATCCGGTACACTAACTTGCTCTTTTTGTCTTGTAGAATCGGCTGTTAACACAGGAACTTCGAGAGTATCTAGCACGAAGTTATACTCTTTATCTGTTAACGCGTTCAATAACGTATTATCTAAATCACGCCATGCCCATAAAATATCACTTTTAGTGTTCACATCAGACTGTTGACGTGCAATCTGTGCTAATACCTTAAGCGTTTGCTGGCGATTTTTTTCATTATTTGTTGGCCAGTTTGTCTTTATTGCAGATAAAGCATCATTATTTAATCGAAATTTATTAGTTTGTTTACCACTGATCTGTTCATTAGAAAGGCAATTTTTAGGGCTCATACTTGAGCAGGTTGTCAATGCCCCACCAATTAAAACTAACGTTTGCTGTTGCTCACTTGCATAAACTTTACTGCCAAATGACGCGAAAACAACACTAAATACCCCAAAAATAAACCCAATGTGGTATTTAGCACTTTGCTCCTTAAGGATGTTCATATTGTTACACTCTTGTAAAAAAATATTAGAAAATTACTTGCACAGCTTTTTGTTGCTTGCTATAAAAAAAAGGAACATTTAAAACGCGAGTAAGCTAGCACTGTATTACTAGCTTTGTCAAAAGACCTTACGGATTGGAATTATGTTGAAAAACGCATTATCGCTTTGTACATATTTCTACTCTCCACACTACCTTTCGGAGTGGTTTGACGAGTAGCCACACCTCACTTCCTGTGAGGGGCTAGTTGTGTCTATAACCCACTGCCCTGTCTAAAAAAATTATAACAATTATTTAAAATGTCACGGTTTTGCCGTGGGTATTTAATACCAATTCGCTTAATTAAGTATTTTTGCGGATTGGTATAAGACAAAGGTAAATCAATATGTTTCGTCAGTTATCAATTGCTGTAGCAATCAGCGCTGTGCTGTGCCCAGTTCATGCTGTGTATGCTCAAAACGACCAACAATCAGAAAAAATTGAACGAGTAGAAGTAACAGGATCACGAATTAAAGGGGTTGATCTAGAAGGAACCATCCCGCTTACCGTGCTTGACCAAGATGCAATCAAGCGCTCAGGAGCGAACACTATTCATGAGTTATTAAAAGATTTATCTGTATTCAAAGGCGGATCAGGTACCTTTTCGACATCTGAAAGTGGTGGTACATCAACCTCAACGCCAGCGGGTCAATCTGCTGCCAGCCTTCGTGGTATGGGGCCCTCAGCTACATTAACACTGATTAATGGCCGTCGTGTTGCGCCGAGCTCGTTCGCAGCAG
Organism: Pseudoalteromonas sp. MBR-15; assembly: GCF_053628915.1. Classification (NCBI taxonomy): domain Bacteria; kingdom Pseudomonadati; phylum Pseudomonadota; class Gammaproteobacteria; order Alteromonadales; family Pseudoalteromonadaceae; genus Pseudoalteromonas; species Pseudoalteromonas sp. MBR-15. The sequence goes on along the minus strand of NZ_JBRJHH010000001.1, from coordinate 536,717 downwards.
GCACTGAAAATTTTGTTGATGTGAACTCAATTCCACTTGCCGCAATCGAGCGCATTGATATTCTCGCCACTGGTGCATCGGCAATATATGGGGCTGATGCTGTCGCTGGTGTTATTAACTATATTCTTAAAGATGACTTTCAAGGAGCTGAAGTAAACACTTCTTACACTAATAGTTTTGACAGTCATGACGAAGGTAAGAAACAACTTAACTTAGTTTACGGCACGAATATAGGTGAGAGTAACTTAACGGTATTTGCCGATATTTACGATCGCAATGCCTTTAAAGCGACCGACAGAAGCTATACCGCAACCCCAAATTTAGTGAATGGTTACTCATACTTACCCAAACTTGAGAACTCGCCGAACATTTATTACTACAGTAGTCGAGATGGCAATGAGCTACCTGCGCCAAACTGTAAAACAGAACTTGTTACGACTGAGTATGGGGAGCAAATTTGTGCTTACTATGCTAACCAAGATGATTACCTAGAAACCCCATTTGAAAGCCTATCAACTGGCTTTATGTTTAACAGCAACTTAGGTGATTTAGATTGGCATACCGATTTCTTCTATAGCCAAACTAAATCAAAAGCGTATTCATCACCAGCCCCTATCAATCAAATAAACGACGAAGACGGCCCTTATATTATTGAAGATGCGTTATTTATTTATGATAACGCTGACGGCAGTAACGAGCTGATGGACCAGCTTTATATTGATCCATTTACCACTCAAGCGGGTCGAGATGTATATGGCTTTGCATTTGATGCGCGCTTTAATTCACCACGAACGGTTGAAGTCGAAACCAAAAACTTTCGCTTAGTCAGTAGCCTTGCCGGTTACATTGGTGATTGGAGTTGGGAGTCGGGAGTAACCTTCTCTCGTTCTAAGTCAGAGCAACAAGCAATTGATGGTATTTATAACCGCTACCAATTTCATGCAGCTATCACTGGTGAATTATGCTCTGACGGATCATTAGCTACATACGATGGAACACAGCTTAATTGTGCACAAGGTAAGTTAATGCCGTTCTACAACCCGTTTTTACAGGGGGATAGTAATAATGATGCAGTGCTTGATCTTGCAAAGGCAAACCCAAGTAGAAGCGGTGAAAGTACAGTATATGGTTGGGATTTAAACTTTAATGGCGATTTATTTACGTTTAATGAGTTACCCATTTATGCTGCATTTGGTATTGAAACTAGACGAGAAGAATTAAAAGATATTCCGTCGTTAGACTCACAAGCCCGTCCTGAAAATGGTTATTTGGTAGATGTATTTGGTTTCGGCTCTAGCTTGTCTGAAGCCGATCGTACTCAGTACGCTGCATTTTTAGAGTTGAATGTGCCATTCACTGAGCAGCTAGAACTGCAAGTCGCTGGTCGTTACGATCATTACGATGACTTTGGTGGAACGTTTAACCCTAAAGTTGGTTTAAGCTATCGTCCTTCAGATTCTCTTATCATTAGAAGTTCTTGGTCAACGTCGTTTAGAGCACCTTCATTAACTCAAGCTGGCGTAAAATTACGTACCACACAATCACGCTTCGATTGCGGTGCTAATCAGGCTGTTGCAGATTTATATTGTATGGGTGATGGCACCGAGGTCAGTGTTAACAGCCTAGAACTCGGTAATCAAGCACTCAAAGCCGAAGAGTCTGAAGCGCTCAGCATTGGCTTTGCATGGAGCCCATCTGTAAATACTAACTTAACGGTTGATTATTGGCATTTTGATCACGAACAAGTTATCGATACCAATATGACTGCAGTGCTAGATAGAGCTATTACAGATGCTTCTCTTCGTCACTGTGGGCTAGTACCACAAGGTCAACAAGGTATTTCGTACGAGGAGCAGCTGTGTGAAGTAACCGATAATGCTGGACTCAATATCGAAAGTGATGGCGCTAATCTTTCAGAGATCCTCACAAACTATATTAGTGAGTTTAACCCGCGAGAAGATGAGCTATTCCTGCCATTATTTAGAGACCATGTTATTCCTCTTGAAAATACTGGCACCCAGACATTAGCAGGTATCGATTTTAAATTTGATCATCAATTTAATTTTGCAAAAGGTAATTTAACACTCGCTTTCGATGGTACACACTATTTAGAGTTTGAGCGAAATAAACCTGGCTCAGATGCAATCGAAAAACTAATTGGTACTTATCGCTACCCTGAAAATGTAGGCAGATTTTCTATTGATTGGGAAGCTGAGAGTTATTACTTAAATCTCGGTGCCAATTATACCAGTAGTTATGAGGATGATATCGAAGGGCTGCGTGGTCGTGAAATAGACGAACTAGAAGAGCTTGGCGAGCTTAACGAGGAGTTAAAACGTGACGTTGATGACTGGTTAGTATGGGATTTATCAGCTGGCTATTTTGTCAATGATGCATTATCAATCCGCGCTCGTATTGATAATATCTTCGATAAAGAACCCCCTAAGCTATATGGCTCAAGCCGCGGGTTTGATTCAATCAATCATAATGCATATGGCACTCGCTATACGTTGAGTCTGAGCTATCGCTTTTAACATTAATGTGGGCGGCTCTATGTCGCCCACATTGCTAAGTTTGTGTTATCAATAACTCAAACTCGCGGCTCTCAGTGTTAATCTTTCTCAGCAAGGGCTACAATACCTTGCTTTTCTCACATTCTTCGAACAATCGTTAAGTGACTTTATGAAAAACAAACAGTTTGCGATGCCTGATGCGAGCATCATTTTGTTATGCGTCGCAGTCATCGCCTATTTAGCCAGTTTATTTATAACACCCGGTGTGTTTAATGCCGAACAAGATAGTCACAGTGTTGAATTATCACAGTATCAAAAAGCAACAGAACATACACCACCTGCCCTTTTTGCAGAAGGAGGAGGCATTGGTCTAGCCAATGTATTGTTTGAAGGCTTAGTCTCTGGTGATAAATATGGTGCAGCCATCGGGGTAATGGCATTTATTTTAATCACAGGTGGCGCCTTTGGCGTTATTTTAAAAACGGGTGCGATTAATAACGGCATTATGGCGCTGATTAATAAAACACAACACGTAGAGTGGATATTCATTCCTTTGCTATTTGTGCTTTTTTCATTAGGAGGCGCAGTATTTGGTATGGGTGAAGAAGCCATCGCCTTTTGTATTGTGTTATTCCCCATTATGAAACAACTCGGTTATGATGCAAAAGTAACTGTATTAACAACTTATGTTGCGACACAGATTGGCTTTGCTACCTCTTGGATGAACCCATTTAGTATCGCAATTGCTCAATCAATTGCAGAGATCCCGGTGTTTTCTGGTGCCGGATTCAGAATGGTTGCGTGGCTGGTTTTTACCTCATTTGGCCTTCTATTTACTATCCGATATGCTAATTCAATCAGATCGGCAAAGAACCTAAGTGCTCAAGAAAATAACAAGTCAATTAGCTTAGACAGCGCAGATAAGCTTATCTTAATAACCTTTATTGCAGGTATTATTTGGGTTATTTGGGGTGTTATGGCAAGGCAGTATTATATTCCTGAATTAGCTGCGCAGTTCTTCTGCTTAGGTGTAGCCTCTGCTGTTATTGCTAGTCTATTTAAAAAACAAACAGCAAATGAAAGCGCAAATGCATTTAAAGAGGGTGCACAAGAACTCCTGCCCGCAGCGCTTTTGGTTGCTTTAGCAAAAGGCGTTATTTTAATACTTGGCGGTAGCGATTTAACATCGCCTTCAACTCTAAATACTTTGCTTTACTATAGCGCCACCAGCATCTCAGTTGTACCAGACTATATCGCCGCTTGGGGTATGCTATTATTTCAAAGTGTGTTTAACTTTTTTGTATCTTCAGGTTCAGGACAAGCAGCAATCACAATGCCGCTAATGTCACCACTGGGTGATCTATTAAATATTTCACGGCAGATTGTAGTGCTGGCGTTTCAATTAGGTGATGGACTAACCAATATATTTATTCCCACCTCAGCAAGCCTCATCGGCTGTTTAGGCATTGTTAAACTTGATTGGAGTGAGTGGGCAAGCTTTATTTGGCGTTTTACCTTAGCGCTATTTGGCCTTGCTAGTTGCTTTATTTTTCTCGCACATTTTATTAACTATCAGTAAAAGATTTAATTATGTTAACACTTATAAAAGGCGCAGATATTTTCGCTCCTTCGCCGCTTGGAAACCAAGATGTTTTAATCGCGGGCGGAAAAATCGTGGATATACAGCCTGAAATTAATATCGAAAATTATCATGGTGTTACCATCGTTGATGGATCTAATTGCATTTTAACTCCGGGGTTTGTTGACTCTTTAGTCCATATAACAGGTGGTGGCGGTGAGGCTGGTTTTGCTAGCAGAACACCTGAAATGAACCTAACAGATGCAACATTGCATGGTACAACAACGGTTATCGCTGCCCTTGGTACTGACTCAAGTAGTCGAACCCATAGTAATTTAATTGCAAAAGCAAAAGCACTTAAAGAACGAGGATTAAACGTATTTTGCCATACAGGTTCATATCACTTACCTGCTAAAACACTCACTGGTTCAATAACGAATGACATTATGTATATTGAGGAGTTTATTGGTGTCGGTGAAGTCGCCATTTCTGATCATCGCAGTAGTCAGCCAACGGCTCAGCAACTTGCTGAACTAGCCGCTGAAGCAAAAGTGGCTGGCATGTTAAGTGGTAAAAAAGGCACGGTTAGTATTCATGTAGGTCCAGTAGATAGTCACTTATCTTTATTACATGAGATAGATATCTTAACTGATATTTCGCTTAGCCAGTTTTATCCTACGCATATGAATCGTAATCTTGCTTTACTCAATGCGGGCGTGGCGTTTTGCAAAGCGGGTGGCACTATCGACTTTACCACAAGCACGACAGAGTATGATCTTGCCCATGGTGAATATTCAGCCGCGCAGGCACTGGCTTACTGCCTTAAAAATAATGTACAACCGACTAAGCTCACCATGAGCTCTGATGGTCATGCAAGCTTACCTATTTTTGATGATAACTTTAATCTATTAGGTCTTGAAGTTGGTAAAGAATCAACATTGCATAGCTCGTTTGTTGAAGCCGTTCAAGAATATGGTGTATCGGTTGAACACGCATTAATGGCTATTACCTCAAATCCAGCTGATGTGCTTGGTATTAATAAAGGTAGAGTGACTATCAATGCAGATGCAGATCTGGTGTTACTTGATAATGCATCACTGCAGCCCATTGAGTGTTGGTCAAATGGCGTACACATGGTGCATCAAGCTAAGGCAATAGTGAAAGATACTTTTGAATAAAGGCTGCATGAGCAGCCTTAATTGCTTTCTTCTGAAATTCGAGTAACTAAGAGTTGCTCGACCTTCACTCCTTCAACATCAACCACTTCAAATTTAAACCCGCCAAAGTGTATAAACTCGGCGCGCTTCGGAAGTCGCTTCATCGTATAAATAAGGAATCCGGCAATAGTTTCATAATGTGATTGATCAGGAAACTCTTCTATCTCTAGCACTTTAGCAAGCTCAACCACAGGTGTCAGGCCATCCACTAACCATGAAGTGTTATCACGTTGAATAATTAACTCTTCGCCCTGATGACTGATCAAATCACCCATAAAGCCTTTCATAAGATCTTTTACCGTAACGATGCCAACCATTAATGCGTATTCATTAACAACTACAGCAAACGGCTCAGCGGCGGTTTTAAAAGTATTTAACGCTTCTGACAAACTAAGAGTTTCAGGTAAATAAAAGATATCCTTATTGATCAGTTCCTCATCTATGTCAGCATTTTGGCCTTTGAGTACCTTACGCAAAATATCTTTTGATTCAACCGAACCAATTAATTTATCTAAACTGCCATCGCACACTAAAAAGTGATTGTGTGGGTGTTCAATAATTTTTGTAGCGACATCATCCGCAGCGGCTTTCACATCGAAAAACACAATTTGATCTCGCGGTGTCATCACACTCGATAAAAAGCGAGCTTCTAAGTCAAATACATTACCAATAATCTCATACTCTTGCTGCTGTAAACTTCCGTATTCAGCACCTGCATCCATCATGGCAACAATGTCTTCTGTGGTTACAATGTCTTCTCGTTCTGCCGGCACTTTAAAAGCACGCAGAATAAAATTAGTGGTGCCATTAAAAAACATCACAAACGGTGTTAGCGCAAAAGTTACCCAGCGCATGATTGAAACGACATTCACTGCGACCACTTCCGGCATGATCATCGCCAAACGTTTGGGTAGCAAGTCTGCAAATAAGATAAAGAGCGACGTAATACAAAAAAACGAGATTAAAAAGCTTATCTGACTAAGCAACGGCCCTTGGTATACCATGACCAAAATTTGTTCAATGTAAGGTGATAAGGCTTGCTCACCCACTATCCCGCCTAAAATCGCGATGGCGTTCAGCGCAATTTGAATCATCGCAAAAAATGCACCTGGTTGCTCTTGCAGTGTTAAAACCGCCTGCGCTTTTTTACTACCTTCATCAACCATAACGCGCAATTTGATCTTGCGTGATGCAGCGATGGCTATCTCACTCATCGCAAATAAAGCACTAATCAAAATTAATAACATAATAATGAGTAAATCACTCATTGCAGCTCCTAAATATAGAATCGCATTCAATCTTTTGAATACACAGTACTTTTTAGACGTTACACTTTTGCAAGAATGGTCAAAAAGCAGCTGATTATAGCGACTTTAATGCAATCAACAAGTGCTATTTTTTATCGTCAAATGCAAAGGCGTTGGTTAATTTTTCCAAGGTTGAATTGTTGATATTTTTATTGCATGCAAAATACAATTCTTGGCTTCCCACTGGGATTTCATAAACAGGTTTTAATGACGAGAGTGAGGGGTCTTGCTGGAGCGCGAAGTTAAATTGTTCATCGCTGAGCACCACTAAATCGATACTATTACGACGGCTTTTTAATATATCGTATATGTTGTCAAAACTATTTAATAAGATGAGTTGGTTTTTTTCATTAAAACCATGTTCTGCTAAATAAATATGACTGTAATTGTCTTTTAAAACGGCAATACGGTATCGTTTCGCATCACCCAGATTTGCAATATTGATATGCTCAGGCTTGAAGCTATAAAACGAGACGGTAAAGTTAGACAGCTTGGAAATCCATTTAAAATGCGCTTCTCTGACTGGAAGCCTCGCCATAGAGAAGATACAGGTGTTACTGTCACGCAGTGCTGCATTGTATGAAACAGACCAAGGATTAACCGATAGTGTGTAGTTAACGCCGCTGCGCGTTAATGCTGCCTTTACTTTATCAACGACAGTACCAACAAGTTCGCCTTTTTCATTTTGATAGTGAAAATTTGGTAAGTTCTCAGTCACTATTGTAATTGCTGCAAAACAAGGAAATATTAAAAGCAACAAAGACAAAATTAGTAAATTGCGCATACAGCAACAACACCACAATATGATTATTAACTATCAATATAGCGTGATGTAGCCATTATTGAAATAGAATTAACAATTGTGACCAGAACAAGGGCCTAATACACAGGCCCTTGCATTATTAACGTATTATTTATTCATTGCACCGATTAAAAATGCTGAGATTTTTGCACCCTCTCTCAACGTTGTTTCTGAACTTGTTTGACCAATCAACGAACTGTCCGTAAAGGGGGCAATTTCCATCATGTCAGCCCCTGTGATTGGAAACTCATCGGCTAACGCCACCAAAATATCCAGAGCATGCTGAGGGGTTAATCCCCCCGCTTCTGGCGTACCGGTAGCCGAAGCGAAACTTTCATCAAGCGCATCTATATCGAAGCTCACGTATAGCTCATCAATATTGTCTGCTTTAAGTTGTGCAATAACCTCATCTGCAACCGCTTTTGCGCCGCGTTCGATTATTTCATGCGCCCAATGCTGTTTCACACCGAATGTTGATTCCCAATGCGCTTTTGGTTTGCCACTTGAACGAATACCAAATTGGATCAAATTACGCGGAGCGGGTAAATACTCAAGAATATGTGTGCACCACGAACCAAAACACAAATCAATCCCTAGTCGTTCAACTAATAGGTCGGTGTGCGCATCAAAATGAATAATAGCAGTGCGTTTACCTGCATCGCGTTTTGCTTTTAAATACGCTTTGGTTAACGGGTAACTAATTGAATGGTCACCCCCTATTCCAAAAATCCCTTTTTCTGGGTAGTGTGCATAAAAGCCATCACATACGTCTTCTGTAATAGAAAGTGGTGAAACATGATATTCACTATTTTCGTCAGCATACAACGCTTTTTGACAGTTACTAATCGTTGCATCGTTCAAATATTTATCATGCAATAAATGTGGAATAACACGCACATCACCTAAATCAAAAGCACGTGCTTGAGGCTGTTGATCAATTAATGTCGAACGTAAAAATAGCGGTCCCCAATTGGCCCCACGTAAAATACCACCGCCACAATCTGAACTAATCCCTAAAATAACGGCTTTATGCTCAGAGTCTGCTAATGTCTCGAGTGATTCTTTCCACAGCACATCAACATTTTCTGTTTGACCATAAAGCTTGGTACGAAGTGCATCTTTACGCTCTTTAGCTGTATTAACCGTAAAAACACCGTCTCCTGGTGGACAAAGGCAGTGACTTAATTTTTCGTGGAATGCTTTTTGTGTGTTACTCATATCTACTCCGCTGATAATTATCTGCATAATCATGCGCTAACAAAAATTTATGCATTTAGCACAAAGTTCAAAACTAGATAAGCCTAGTATTAAACAGCGTATGAAAATTAGAAAAAACAACTCATTGAATTTAATAGATTTATTTTCTCAAACAGAAAAGTTGAATTTGCTTATGAATTAAATAAACAATCTAATGAGGCAGGTATAACATGCGTTAAGTTAAAGTCAAATAGTGCAGCAATCGGTGAGATTACTGCACTAGATTTATATTCATGCAGAGTGAATACTCATTATTCGTAACCTCGCGGTTTCTTAGTCTTGATCACCGCAATATACGCATGCCAGCTTGCATAGCTAAGTAAAGGCATAATGACAATAAAACCGGCCGTGCCAGTGATAAACCCGACAAATACCAAGCAAAGTATTAACCCAGCCCACACAATCATTGCTGCCGCGTTTGTTTTAACGGCGTTAATAGAAGAGATGACCGCTGTCATTAAGTCCACACGACGCTCCATCATAATTTGCGGCGTAAAGGCCGAAATGGCAAACACAGTGACTAGTAAAATACCACCGACAATCGTACCTAGGGTTAAAAATGCCGACAATTGCTCAAAGCTTGGGTTTACAACGTTTGGATACAAGGCATGGATAAGTGCTGCTAATCGCATCCACACAATCATTATCACCATAAGTAAAAAAGCAAATCCCCATTCACCGGCAGGATTTCTAAACATTGATTTTAAGCTATGAAATAAAGTTGGTTTATGCCCTTTTTCAAGCTCCCAAGCAACATCATATAGGCCTGCCGCAAATGCAGGACCAATTAATGCAAAGGCAACAACAGCCGGTAAAATCACAAGATGGGTATCAAATTGATACACAAAGTACATAATCGTAGCGGGTATTAGGGTGAACACTAAACCATAAACTAAACTTAATATGGGTGCATTAGCGATATCTTTAAACGCCAAAGACAACCAGTGAAAAGGCGCCGAGGCTGATACGTGTGAACTCTCTAAGCAGCGGGCAAATTGTTGATGTTTACTCATAGAAGATGACGCAGGCATAATATATCCTCTTTTATCATTACATCTTTAGGTTTAGGTTATCTGTTCGATTCTTGCAACCTTCACCTTAAATAGGACATCTGTCCTGTACTTTACAAGCAGATGATTTAAGTATTACGCTTTAGATAAAAATAAGGTTCAAAAATGGAAAAGGTATTTCACTTAGGACTCTCACGTGACAACTTAAAAGGTGCCACTCTGGCAATTGTTCCTGGCGATCCTGACCGCTCAGCGCGTATTTCAACCTTTCTTGATAACCCTGAATGCTTAGCAAAAACCCGTGAATTTCATGTTTATCGTGGTGAACTAAATGGCCACAGCGTTGTGGTATGTTCGACTGGCATTGGTGGACCTTCGACATCAATCGCTGTAGAAGAATTAGCACAACTGGGTGTTGATACTTTTTTACGCATTGGGACAACCGGAGCCATTCAACCACATATTAACGAAGGTGACATTTTAATTAGCCAAGCGTCTGTGCGTTTAGATGGAGCAAGCCAACACTTTGCCCCGTTAAGTTACCCTGCGGTTTCTGATTTTTTTGCCACACAAGCAATGGTTAATGCCTGCGATAACTTAGCCATCAATTATCATATTGGTATTACGGCATCGAGTGATACATTTTATCCTGGACAAGAACGCTACGATACTTATTCAGGTTATGTACCACGAGCTTTGCAAGGTAGTTGTGAAGAGTGGCAAAAACTTGGTGTCATGAATTATGAAATGGAATCGGCAACACTCTTTACTATGTGTGCTGCTTTAGGCCTCAGAGCAGCCTGTGTAGCTGGCGTATTAGTAAATAGAACTAAGCAAGAAATCCCTAATGTAGACCACGGCGAGATCGAGAAAAAGTCGGTCGCCGTCGTCATAGAAGCGGCCAAACTGTTACTTAATTAAAGCCGCTGTAATGTATTCAAATGCTGGTGGGTTTTCAAAGCTTGCCAGCACTGCTTTCGACACCTCTAATTGATTTTTCGCGTCCTCTGTCTCAAGTAAAGTGATTGACTTAACCGTCTGATCGTCAAAATTTAATCCACTAAGATAAAACTGGCTCAACGCACTTTGTAAAGGTGACAAACTGGGGCTATATGCCGCATTTTCTGCGTAACTGCCATAAAAATCACCATCGTGGTACGTACTAATTTTAACGGCGCTAAAGTTCCCCGTGTAAGGCACGTAGGCATTTAATGCTGTTTTAATGAGTGTTTCATCACACGCGTTACAAATACCTGAAAATTGATGCGTACTCGCTGACTGCGACATAAGACTTATTTCATTACCTAAGTCTTTAGGACCAAACGCATTAGGCAGTAAGTCATGCAAACTAAAGTGCTTTTCTGGTAGGAGTATCTCAAGCGAATCGGCTGTATCTAGCTCATTCATGAACTGGCGGCAATAACCACACGGCGCATCACTAATTGCAATTTTAATGACTGATTTTGCCCCATTTAGCCAGGCATTATTTATCGCTGACTGCTCTGCATGAACAACTAAACTTAATGCTTGATGGGTAAACTCAACATTCGCACCAAAATAGAACTGAGTTTCGCCTTGCTGATTAATACCCAGTGCAATTGCACCGACATAAAATTGCGATATAGGCGCAACAGAAAATAAACTCGCAACGGGTACACACGCTTTAAGTAACTGTGTTTCTGTGAGTTTATGCTCATTACACAGACCAATAATATCGCGCTGAAATAGAATACCGCGCTGCTGCTTTAACTGAGTAAAAAGCGCTGTTTTTTGCTCTAAAGAAAAACTAAATGACGCTAAATTTAGCGCTTCTTGGCTCAGTTCTTTACTACTTGCTGTCATAACAAATTATAATTATTAATTGGCTATACAGTGTAAAAGGTTATGCCCGTAATTACTAGACTCTAAGGCGTGCAAAGCTCAATTATGTCCCGATTTAATAGGCTAATTAGTCGCAGCTTTAAATTAAAACCGGGTGTGTATGTCACATTTTGAGATTACTGTTCTATAAGCCAATTTTTTGCTGTTTGAAAACATTCGAAATTTTCTGCATGCACGTTATAACGCTTGGCCTTTTGCACAAACAGGTCATGCATAAACCCATCAAAACTGACCACAATTGCGATTACAGCTCGCTTTAAAGTGTTTGCAACAACGGGCATAATGGTAAATAAGTCTGCAGGCTCAAAGTTATGGGTTAACTCGGATACATCGACCAAAATTTTATCTGATCCATACAATAAAGAGTATTGATGGGCTATTTGGTAAAAATTTATCACATCCTGTGCACTTGCCATCCCTCTTAACGTCATCATTACAAGCGACGTCGATGCATCATATGTGATGCAAGTAGACACATTGGTCATAAAGTTACTCTAAAAGTCTGTGGGTAATTTTTAAATGGGCTTAATCTAGGCTGAATGAGAAAGCCGCGCTATTTTATTGATATCTACAACTGAGTCAACACCTAGCAATAAAATAGGTCAGACCAGATAAGTAAATAATAATTTAGTGCTAGCTAATAATTAAATATCTGTAGCGATTTTTCACGTTGTGTTTACTTGTTAGATACCTGTAATTTTTCCTAACCAACAATACGTTTTTTCTGATAATTCACATTACTAATAAAATATACAGTTTGTACCTGAACGAAATCGACCGTATGAACTATTCTGGTATTAATACTTTATTTTTTATCTATTGAGTTCATGCATGGCCAGAGTACTCATTACATTTTTGTTTAGTCTGCTGGTGTTTAGCTTCCCCGTTGCGGGTCAAGCTAACGTTAAAACAGCAGATGAGTTTGAAAAAATACGCAATACAATCAGGGAAAGCTACGCACACTCCCCAACCGAAGGGCTCAATTTAGTCAACTCTTTACTCGAAACAGATGACTTTTCACTCGAACAAAGAGTTATGATTACCAACTACAAAACCTGGTTTTTATTTGAAAACAATCAGTTCGAAGATGCGATGCAGTCAGTGGTAGAATACAAAAGCATGGTCTCTCGACTGAGTGAAAAGAGTTTAATGTATGGGTATTACAACCTTTCTGGTGGAATCTATTCACGACTTGGCCTTTACGAAGAAGCCCTCAACTACTACAACGATGCAATTCCCTTTGCGAGACAACGAAATCAACTTCTTGTTTATCAAGTCGAAAACAATATAGCGCTTATCTACTTAGAATTAGAACGCTTTAAAGAAGCATTAACCACATTTGAAAATTACAAACTCTACGCACAAACAAATAATCAAACACTCAACGAATCGTTTGCATCAATGAATATTGCGACTGCACTGGTTGGGCTTAAAAAATACGATGAAGCGATGGCAGTTTTAGATGCGCTACTCATTTTGCAAGAAAAGCATGACTACATCACACACCAAAGTATAAGTTTAGTCCTGAAAGGCAAAATTCTTCGACTGTTAGGTGACTTAGAAGCCTCTGAAAATGTGTTATTAAACGCCGTTGATTTAATAAAAGAGCATGATGTAAGCAGTGAATACATGAGTGCTATTTTAGCGCTTACAGCGACATATGAAGCACAAGGTAAAATTGAACTCGCAATTAGTTTGATCACATCAATCGATCTCAATTCTGATAAATATACGCATTTTGAAACACAGCTAGAAGTCGCAAAATTCACGGCAAGTCTCTATGAAAAACAAGACAATTATCAAAATGCACTGATAGCTTATAAACAGTACAACGACATACAAACGGTCGCTTTGAAACGTCAGGCAAGTGTTAATTTAACCAAAGCCTTAGCCGAAGCTGATTTAGCTGCAAAAGAAGTGAGAATTTCTGAACTAACCAAAACAGAGCAAATAAAAGCAACCAAAGCAAAAGCATTCCAAGATTTAACAATTGCCATCTCGATGTGTCTATTCTTGATTATTATCGGCTCATTTATAGCCATACGAAGTATTAACAGACAAAAACATAAGCTCGCAGCCACGCTCAAACGCCTCCACGATACGCAAAGCCATCTTATAGAAATCGAAAAAATAGCGTCGCTTACGTCATTAGTCTCAGGCATGGCGCATCAATTAAATACCCCGATAGGCACCATTGTGACAGCCAGCTCGCTAATAGATAAATACTTAACGGGCTTATCTGATAAGTTTGAAAACCGGAATTTAACCAGCAAGCATTTCCACGAGTTTATAAATGATACCAGCAGTGCAAAAGAGTTGGTGATCAGTAGTGTTAATAGACTCGCCAGCATTGTTGAAGAATTTAAATCGCTCAATGTCTCTATTAATCTTGATAAACCGATGTCAAATATTGTGCTTCTTGAGTATATGCACGACCGACTCGAACCGCTGAGTATCTATCTAGGAAAACATATTTATTACGAAGTGAGTGGTGATGATGTCACGATTATGTCTTACCCCTCTATTTTAGGTGATGTTTTAAAAACACTAGTGATTAACTCCTGCGAACATGGGTTTATTGACCGTGATGAAGGCAAAGTAGACATTGTAATTAAGCAGAATGCGCAGTGTGTTGATATTATCTATCAAGATAACGGCGTAGGAATTGAAGACGGAATTCTTAAAGAAATTTTCACCCCCTTTTACACATCCAATATGGGTAGCCAGCATTTGGGGCTGGGTTTAAATGTTGTTTTTAACGCAGTGCAGTATAACTTAAAAGGGAAAATATGCGCCGAGTCATCTGATCACGGCGCACGGTTTATAATTACCTTACCAATCGACGTACGATTAGTAGATGAAGAGTGATTAACCGGTATTACGCATACCCGCAGCAATCCCTGTCATGGTGATCATGAGTGCATTATCAATATCACCCGCTGAACTAGCATCTGCTTCACGCGAGCGACGTAGTAATTCGACTTGTAACAAGTTGAGTGGATCGGTGTACGGGTTACGCAAAGCAATAGACTCTTTGATCCACGGTTGATCAGCAAGTAAACTTTTTTGTGGACTCAATGATTGAACCAATTCAATTGCTTCATTAAGTTCTTGGCGTAACTTCACACCGAGCGGTTTATATTGATCTGTCACTAACGCATCATCATAGTGTGCACTTAACCAGCTATCCGCCTTACTAAATACCATTTCTAGCATTTCTAAACGCGCACGGAAAAATGGCCATTGCAAACTCATTTCATGCAAGGTTTCAATACCGTACTTATCTAGTGCAGCTTGTAAACCTCTTAATGCGCCAAGCCAAGCCGGTAACATTAGGCGGTTTTGGCTCCATGCAAAAATCCATGGGATTGCACGCAAACTTTCTACCCCGCCATGTGGGTTTCGTTTCGCAGGGCGTGAACCCAATGGCAATTTTGAAAGCTCTTGCTCTGGCGTCGCCATTCTAAAATAGGGAACAAAGTTTTCATCATGACGAACCACATCGCGGTAATGCTCACATGACTCGGCGCTAATAAGCTGCATCACATCACGCCATTCACTCTTAGGCTCAGGAGGCGGTAACAAATTACTTTCAAGCACTGCACCAGCATAAATATTAAGACTTTGTAGCGCAACGGCAGGCAGACCAAACTTAAAGCGGATCATCTCGCCTTGTTCAGTAACACGCAGTCCCCCTTTTAATGAACCCGGTGGTTGAGAACGCAGTGCTTGCGCGGCAGGAGCGCCTCCGCGTCCCACGGTGCCACCTCGTCCATGGAACAATACCAACTCAATGCCACGTTGCTCAGCAAGTTGAACAAGTTTATCCATGGCTTCGTACTGCGCCCAGCCAGCAGCCATCATGCCCGCATCTTTCGCAGAATCTGAATAGCCAATCATAACATTTTGTTGGTTTTGTATATGACCACGATACCAAGTGTTATCAAGTAGGCATTCGATAACATCTTTACCCGCATTTAAGTCATCCAACGTTTCGAATAAAGGAGCCACGGGTAATTTAAACTTACAACCACTTTCTTTTAGAAGCAGTTGCACAGCTAATACATCAGACGCAGTGCGTGCCATAGAAATGATATATAAACCGAAGGTGTGCGCATCTTGTGCAGCAATAACATCAAAGGTATCTAGCACTTCTTGAACATCGGGACTCGGTTTCCAATGCTTAGGAATAAGCGGTCTGCGCGAATTTAACTCAGCAAGTAAGAAAGCTTGCTTATCGTCCTCTTGCCATTGGTGATAATCGCCCAAGCCCAAATAGCGTGTTAACTCAGAAAACACATCACTGTGGCGCGACGAATCTTGACGTACATCTAGCTTAGCTAGGCGTAAACCAAAGCTATTTATGCGTCGTAACACATCAAGTAATAAACCGTCAGCAACCACTCGCATGTTGGTTTTAATTAACGAGCGATAACACACTTCAATGGGATGTTTTATTTGTGCTATGTCGGTAATTAAATCCTCAGAATCTGTACGTTTACGCTTAATTTTTGCACCAAGGTGCGTAACTGTTTCAGCAATCTGATTTTTTAAGTTCTTCAGCACCGCACGGTATGGTTCGAATTCTTGACCTGCCAGCGCAATAAGCTCATCACTTGCATCTGACATTGATAGTTCGTTACTCAGGGTTTCAATATCACGAGAATATAAATCGAGGGCCATCCAACGACCGTGGTCAAGCACTTGTTGCGTCACTTCAGCGGTGACAAATGGATTTCCGTCACGGTCGCCGCCCATCCACGATGTAAACTCTATCGGGCTGTAATCAATTGGTAAGCTTAAATCGAGTTCAGATTTAACCTCATCAGTAAATTCACGCAGAAAACGTGGCACAGCATGCCATAGACTGTTTTCGATCACGGCAAAGCCCCATTTTGCTTCATCAATAGGGGTCGGGCGTGAACGTCGAATATCATCCGTATGCCATGCTTGGCTTATTAGCTGCTCTATACGGTTAAGAAGTTCTGCACGCTCTGTAGGTAGATTGTCCTTGCGCTCTAATGACGCTAAGCAATCACTTAACTCAACGTGTTTGTTAATCATAGTACGACGCGTCACCTCTGTAGGGTGCGCGGTGAGCACTAAATTAATGTGGAGTTTTGAGAGAGTTTCGGCTAAATGATTAACATCAATGTGGCCTTGATTTGCCGCAGTTGCTAACGCTTTTAATGTTTGAGTGAGAGGATTAAGTTGGCAAAAGCCAACATCATTAAAGCGTGACACAGTGTGAAATTGTTCGGCAACATTAGCAAGGTTCAAAAAATGATTAAATGAGCGTGCAACCGGTAATAGTTCTTCGTCTGTGAGAGCGTGTAGTACATCAATAAGGGCCTGTCTGTCGGCTTCATTACCACTACGTGACGATTTAGATAAAGCGCGAATTTCTTCTACTTTATCTAAAATGGCTTGTCCTTGTGCATCTTTAATCGTTTGACCCAACATTTGTCCAAGCATGCTAACATTACCGCGAAGTGCAGCGTATTGTTCACTCATTCTCATACTCCTTTCTTTTACTAAGTTGAAAGTACTTACTGCACAGTATTTTGCTAAGCAAAACGCCTACAAAATACTGATCCTTTCTATTAATATCATTGTCAGCGTCAATTTAATAGATCGAATTTTCTAACATGTTCGTAAAAAAGAATAACCAATATATAAACATAAAAGCGTAATAATTATGCAGCTTAGCCTTAACAAACCATGTTTCATCCATTCAATTGGTAAAATGGACTTACCAATATTTTAGGCAAAATCCGTGTAAATAAAGGCGTGTTCAAAAAACAGTTGGTAAGGCTTTTAGATGTTGAATTATGTCTGTCTTTTTAGTTTAAGAATAAAAAACGGCCCATTCTTAAGCGACTTTTTTATGTTGAACGAGAAAAAATATTTTTTAAAAAATTTAGAATTGAGCTAAAAATGCAACTAATTATTTTATCTGGCGCAAGCAGTGATATCGCAAAAGCCTACTTCAATGAGCTACACAATAAATTAACCGATGCCATCATTGTGACTCTGAGCAGAAGTGATTTTGACAATAGTTTTAATAGCACAACTCAACATAATGTGCGCCATCAGCACTTTATCACTGATTACAGTGATGCCAGTTTAGCCGCTGTGGCAACTGAGCTTGCACGCTACGACACTCCGTTGTCGCAACTGATGATATTCAATGGCATGCTGCATAATTCGGATCATGCTCCAGAGCGTAAATTATCAGACATATCGCAGGCACACTTCATCGACAGCATGAAAACGAATGCTTTATTACCGATTGCTTGCGTTAATGCTTTTGTACCTTTGCTTAACCGTAAAACCCCGAGTGTTATCTGTGCACTGAGTGCCCGTGTCGGCAGCATTTCTGATAATAAACTGGGTGGCTGGTACAGTTATCGTGCCTCAAAGGCTGCACTTAACATGCTGTTTAAATCGGCTGCGATTGAGATTAAACGTCGTTTTCAACATAACCACTGTGTGCTCTTTCATCCTGGTACAACAGACACACCTTTATCTAAACCTTTTCAAGCCAATGTCCCAGCAGATAAGCTTTTTACTCCAGAATTTGTTGCTAAGCAGCTTTATAAGTTTGTTGCAGATACTCATTTTTTATCTCAGTTAGATAATCCTGCTTACATTGATTGGCAGGGAAAAACCATTGATTGGTAACAAGGAAAATTATGTACTTTTCAAAAAACACCATTGAAAATTTAGACAGTCGATACCGAGCCCATTTCATTAATAGTTTATCTGGGTTCAAAAGTGCTAATTTAATTGGCACACAAGATAATCAAGGGCATACAAATTTAGCCATTGTCAGCTCAGTGTTTCATTTAGGCGCACACCCGCCGTTGGTAGGCATGATAATCCGTCCACATTCTGTGCCTAGACATACATTAGAAAACATTTTAGAAACGGGGTTTTATACGATTAACCACGTTAATAAAACAATTTATCAACAGGCACACCAAACATCTGCACGCTATGATAAAGCGGAATCTGAGTTTATTGCGACGGGTTTAGAAGCAGAATATCTCGCTGACTTCAAAGCCCCTTACGTGAAAGACAGCCGGCTTAAATATGGCGTTGAGTTAAAAGAGCACCACCACCTTGAAATCAATGGCACCGAACTCATTATTGGTGAAATTACTGCGATTCACCTTGATGAGCACAGTATAGACAACGATGGGTTTGTCGATATCGAATCGTTAGAGACCGTCGCAGTAAGCGGGCTCGACAGTTATCACACGACTGAACGACTTGCCCGCTTAGCGTACGCTAAAAAATAGTGGCTTAGATAATAAATGGCTTGGGTGCGTGCGTTAATACTTCGTAACCTGTGTCAGTAACGACGATATCGTCTTCTAAACGCACCCCACCATAACCTGGTATATAAATGCCAGGTTCTATGGTTATCACATTACCAACCTCAAGGGTGTAATCAGTCAAGGTATTAATAAAAGGCACTTCATGTAAGAAAAGCCCTAGCCCATGCCCGAGACCTTTACCTGCATACTCTCCATATCCTGCATCATCCAATACTTGCTGTGATGCCGCATTTAACGCCAAACAGTTGATACCGGGCTTAACAAGCGCAAGTGATGCTTGTTGCGCTTCTTCGACAGCTTTGTAAATCGATATTTGTTTATCAGATGCCTCACCTAGTATATAGCTTCGTGTCATATCGGAGCGGTAGCCGTTCACCACAGCCCCAAAATCAAGGGTGATAAAGTCGCCGTGTTTTAACACCTGTGAAGACGGATTACCATGCGGCAGCGCTGTTCGTTCAGCAAATAGCATAATAGTAGCAAAAGACATGCCTTCGGATCCTAGCTTTTGCATTCGGTATTCAAGTTCTAAGGCTAAATCACGCTCAGTAACCCCTTCTTTGAAGTAAGGTAAAGTCTCTGCCAAAGCCTGATCCGCGATAGCTGCAGCCGCTTTAATCTGCTCAACTTCCCAAGCATCTTTAACACGTCTTTGCTGTTCTATAAGACCAGTAACCGGGGCTAAGGTGTGATTACTTAGCGCTTTTTCTACATCTTGCCATACTGCAACTGTGATATAACTTGCATCAAACGCAATATGACTTTTAGCAGCTAAATGACGGTTGATGCAGTCACCAAGACTTTCAGTATCACGGTCGCGGCACACCACATCAAACCCCGAAGTCTCTGCAATAGCACGCTGATGGTAGCGATAATCGGTTATCAGTATACAGTCGTTCTTTGTGATCAATGCGTAGGCGGCATTGCCACTAAAACCACTTAAGTAACGAATATTTTCATGACCAAGAACTAACATGGCGCTATAGCCTTGCTGTTCAAGTCGGGCTTTAAATTCAGCTTGTCTTTGTAGGTAGTTTGCTTGCATCATCACTCCTTATTTTTTGCGCATGCTAGCAGCACTCGATTTAAAAACGAATTAGATGCGATTAGTCGCAGTGAATTTGCATCCAGTTACGCACTCAGGTCACAATGTGAAAAAACCAAGGAGTAAACAATGACAACATATGGCATCGGTATTCAGTCACCAGAGCAAGCTTTAGCTTCTTTATCAGATATGACAACAGATTTAACCCCGATACAAAGTAATGAATTTTTAGCCCGCATCAGCGCAGCGCAAGCCTATATGCAAGCCAATAATATAGACGCAATTTATCTGAATGCAGGAACCAACCTTGCTTATTTTACTGGAATGCGTTGGTATGCAAGTGAACGTTTAGTTGGCGCTATTTTACCTGCGAAAGGCAATGTTGAATACATCGCCCCTTATTTTGAAATTGGTAGTTTAAATGATTTTATGGTGATTGACGGCCCAATACGCGGCTGGCAAGAACATGAAAACCCGTATCAATTGTGTGTTGATGTACTGTGTGAAATGGGTATCGATAAAAATGCTACGATTGGTATAGATGAAAGTGCGCAATTCTTTATTTATGATGGGATAAATAAAGCCAATAGCCATTACAACATCATTAATGCCCAATGTGTTACAGCGCATTGCCGTATGCATAAATCAGCGAATGAGCTTGCTCTTATGCAACGTGCTATGGATATGACTCTTGAAGTTCATAAAGCCACTGCAAGTATGCTCTACGAAGGGATAACAACCACCGAAGTCGAAGCCTTTATTAAAAAAGCACACCAAAAAGTAGGCGCACCAGGAAACTATTTCTGCATTGTATTATTTGGTGTAGCGTCTTCATTTCCGCATGGTGTAAAGAATCCACAAACCCTTAAAAAAGGGGATGTGGTGTTGATTGATACAGGTTGTAAAGTACATGATTACTTATCTGATATTACACGTACTTATGTCTTTGGAGATGCAACTGCACGCCAACGTGAGTTCTGGCAACATGAAAAAAATGCACAATTAGCTGCATTCAACGCCGCTAAAATTGGTGCTAGTTGCGGCTCGGTCGATGATGCTGTACGGCAATATCTCTCAGCTAATGGTATGGGTCCAGACTATCAAACACCAGGATGTCCTCACAGAACAGGTCATGGCATTGGTTTAGATATTCATGAATGGCCTTATTTAGTTGGGGGTAATACAACTAAACTTGCTAAGGGTATGTGCTTTAGTAACGAGCCAATGATTGTTGTTCCTGACGAATTTGGTATTCGATTAGAAGATCACTTTTACATGACGGAATCGGGCCCATGTTGGTTTACAGAACCAGCACACAGCATTGATGACCCGTTTGGCTTAGGTAAATAAGTTTTATTCAGGCCACTGTATTGTGGCCTGTCTCTTTCCCTGTCTTTATGCACTTCACATATTACATTAGTTCACAATACGCTTACTTTTCGGTCACCTTTTTTGTCTAAGCCATGGTATTATTTCAAGAATTTTACCTATAAAAATATTATGGAGAATAAATGGGTTTGCATTTTAAAGTTCCCCACACGCTAATTTTACTACTCAGTATGATGGTCATTGCTTTAATCGCAACATGGCTCGTACCACAGGGTTTCTTCAGCACAACACTCAGTGACTCAGGCCGAGAAATGGTCGTTGCGGGTACTTATCAAACAGTATCAGAACGTCACTATTTAACTCCTTGGGATTTATTACAAGCAATTCCTCGCGCTTTTGCAGCGGCACAAGATGTAATTTTCTTTGTATTAATCGTCGGGGGTGTATTAGCCATAGCACGCGCAACAGGTACTGTTGATGCACTAATCGGTCGCTTACTTGAGCGCCACGGTGAAAAACCACAGCGTTTAATATTTATGGTGGTATTTTGCTTTGCACTTGCATCGAGCAGTATTGGTACAGCAGGTGAGTACATTCCGTTTGTTATTATTTTAGTTGCGCTTTGTAAAGCAATGCGCCTCGATGCGATGACCGCAGTCGGTATGATAGTCGCAGGCTATGGTATTGGGTATGGTGTATCGGCATTTAACCCCTTCACCGTATTAATAGCGCAACAAATTGCAGGTATTCCTGTTTACTCTGGCCTATGGTTACGTTTAGCCATCTTCATTCCATTTGTTCTTATCGGTTTTCATCATGTTTGGAAATACACCAAAATGGTGGCCAATGATCCGTCTAAGTCGATGATGATAGGTGTACCTTGCCCGCTTGAAAATCAAACGGCTGCAAGTTACCCAACACTTGCTCTTCGCCATAAACTTATTTTAGGTAGTTTTATTATTACCCTTGCGATTGCTGTTTGGGGTATCGCATCAAAAGGATGGTATTTATATGAGCTAGGTGGTGTTTTTATCGCATGGGGTGTCGTTGTAGCCATTTTAGGCAAGTTATCTGCTGATGAAGCGGCCAATAAATTTATTGAGGGGGTGTCAGACCTAGTAACAACCGCAATTTTGATTGGTGTTGCAAGGGGTATTGCGCTGATTTTAGAGGATGGTCAGATTCTGCATAGTTTAGTGCATGGCATGTCGTTACCGCTGTCTTATGTATCTGCCGAAATATCAGCGATTGGCATGTTAGTGATTCAAACTGTATTAAATACATTTATTCCATCAGGTTCTGGTCAAGCTTATGTCACGATGCCACTAATGGCACCACTAGGAGATTTAGTCGGTGTGCCACGCCAGGTTGCAGTACTTGCTTACCAATTTGGTGATGGGTTCTCAAATATGATCATTCCTACAAATGCCGTACTTATGGGTATTTTAGGTATGGCTGGCGTACCCTACGGCCATTGGTTTAGATTTTGTTTACCACTGCTTATCAAACTAATGGCTGCCGCATCAATAGTACTGGTACTCGCAGTTATGTTTGGTTATGGGCTAGATGTACAGCCACAAATAAACTAACTTATTTCGGTATAAAGTTTGGTTATAAAATGTGGCCATAAAAAAAGCGCCTTTGGCGCTTTTTTTTTTGCTCATATTAACCGACTTGTTATGTTAGCTTTGATTCATTTTTGTATTAATTAAACCTTCTTAAACACATTGTTTTAACACGTACTAAGTTAGTACTATTGCCATAAGCCCTTGAGAAATTAACCTCCCAACTTGATATGCCTATTATCTTGCTACTTGAAATATTCACATTACGCCCAGTACCTAAATACCTTATTTCAGGACCACCACTCACTACAAAATAGCCTGAAGGGCAATTGCCTGAGACTGCTCGTCTCATCACACTAAAAACCGAGCTAACAGGTACATATCCGCCAAATCTAATCAGTATGCTTTGCAACGTATCGCTCGTATCTAGTTCGCAAATAAAGCTTCCGTCAGGATAAATTACCCTAAGCGATGAATTAACAGGGCAAGAGCCATCTAAGACATCTTGTTTAGATGCTAAGCTTGCTTCTAAGTTATCTAAGTCAGATTGAAGTGCTGCAGTTTCAGCTTCTAAAGCTGAAATTTGTGTAGCATTCGCCTCGACATCACTTTGTAAAGCCGCAATATCATTCTCATTCGCTGTTATACGCGCAGCTAAATCACTAATATCTTGTTGAATAAGCATTATATCAGCTTCAATACTTGCGATGGATGCGCCTGTGCTTGCTGCTAAAGCATCTAACTCAGCTTTATTTTGCTCTATTTGCTCTTGAAGATGCTTGAAAGGAACACCGTTTGGTGTTTCTCCATTACCTTTTCCGGATGGTTCTGCATGTAATTGAGTAACGAGTAAAGTACTCGCAGCCAAAATGGCTAATTTTAATCTTGATTGACTATTCATAATATACCTCCATTTAATGATCGCGATCGCG
The DNA here is from genome assembly GCF_053628915.1 of Pseudoalteromonas sp. MBR-15. Lineage (NCBI taxonomy): Bacteria > Pseudomonadati > Pseudomonadota > Gammaproteobacteria > Alteromonadales > Pseudoalteromonadaceae > Pseudoalteromonas > Pseudoalteromonas sp. MBR-15. The sequence continues at coordinate 512,937 of NZ_JBRJHH010000001.1, read as the reverse complement.
TTAGAGGTATATCCAAATTTACATAAAACTTCATAAGCCACATTCTAGTGGATTAAAATACACAACATTGTAGGGATGGATTTATCTCTACCGACCGATTAACGTTAGTCGCTATTAACCTAAAAGCACTATTTCGAAGGACATTTGAAGAAGTCTGACCAATCAAAATGTAAACTTAAATATTAAAAAAGTTTACTTTATAACTAGTTCCAGATAATGGAATGCTCAATTACGTTAAAGTAATGTCTAAAAATTGAATATAAATTAGTTTGCCTCACAGCAGGAGGCGTTCTTATTAGGAATCAAGTTCGGTACAATACTTTAATTACATGCCAACCAAAGCGGGTTTTCACTAAATGCGGTTCAAGGATTTCGCCGCTAAATGCAACTTTGTCAAACTGCGGTACCATTTGCCCGCGTCTAAATTCGCCTAAATCCCCGCCTTTTTTACCTGACGGACACGTTGAATATTTTTTAGCGAGGGTTTGGAACTTAGCCCCTTTTTTAAGTTGCTTAATGATATCTTCAGCTTGCTCTTTATGTTTAACTAAAATATGCAATGCATGTGCTGTATTGGCCATGGGGTATCTCGAAAATTAAAACGCAGATATTTTATCACGACAAACTAAACTGAGCCACTGCGGCTATTTCTGTTTGCTTATTGCTGGTAAGAACCCTTTAATCAAACAAAATTGCGCTAAATAATAACTACACATGATTGCGATATCTGCATGCACAATTTCGAAATAAAAACGATTAAGGCCAAGAATAGAGTCTGATACAACAAACACTGCCCCACCTAAGACTAAAAAACCGTTCGATTTATCCGTCATCCAAGTAAGGCTTGCCATTATGGTGAGCACCAACATATAGAAAAGCACGGGAATGAGTATGTCATTCAGGTTTGGATAGAATAAGCAAAAAACGATGATTGCAAAAAAGAGATAAAGTAATACGACTTCTATTCGCCAGTGTTTAATTGGTAACATGGTAATGATATAAAAAGCATGACTTACAAAGAATGCCGCTAAACCGCCTATAAAAAGCTGCCCTGTATCAAGGGCTAGTAGCACATCACCGAGTGCCGAAAAGCTAAGTGCTAATAATAGCGTGATCAAAATGCGATTTTGTATCTGATTGCGTGCTTTTAAAACCATCACAATCAACACACCGATTGGTAATGCTTTAAATACCGCCATAGAGGGTTGAGATAATGCAGGTATAAATAGCAGTAAAGCAATGTAAAAGGTGCAAAGGATTAGAAAGAGAATGTTCATATTCTTATTATTTTTATTTGTTCCCAATAAAGAGAATAGCAAAATTTACTTTAAATGTTTATAAAAAATGCTGCTTTTGTTTTTCACTCAGTAACTTACACTGAGTTTGTTTACCAAGAATACGATAGCGGTTACGACCTACCCAATCATAAATACGATCGCGAAATCCCTTTGGGAGCAGATAAAACACTTTTACAATTGAGAATGGAAACCCTAATTCATTTGCGATAAATAACACAGCATCACTTTGTTTATATAGCTGGTTTTTATCAATCACTAACATTGAGGAAAGTGGATCTTTTACTTCATGCGCTTTTAATAAACGCTCACCTTTATCGCTTTGCATTGGGCATAACTTAAAGGTTATCTGTTTATCAAAGCGAAGAATAAAACGAACACAAAAATGGCACAGATTACACTGACCATCAAACAAAATGACTGGGCAGTGAGTATGCAAGTTTAACCGCTTATTTGCACAACTTGTTTCCCAGTGAAGCCACCAGCAAGTTGTTTATTCAGTGCATCAGAAACCGCGTGGGCACTAAAGTCAACGGCATGGATTTGTGGCAGTTTTATCTCACCACGCGCTGCATTATCGAGTAATAAATTGCCCATAAAACTTAGCTTTTGCTGTGCACATAAGCTATTAGCAAGCCAAGCCCCACCAAGCGACACAATACCAATATTAGGTGCGCGTCTGAACATCAGTTCTTGTTCGAATTTCGGGAGTTCGTTTAAGCATGCAATATGGCCACAAAAGCGCATTAGCTCAACGTTACGAATGGTAGTATCGCCACCAATACAATCAAGCACAGCATCAAAGCCTTGCGGCCCTAGTTCACGACGAATTTTATCTTCAAGTTTAGGGTCTTTATAATCAAACACGACATCTGCACCTAATTGCTTAAGTAACTTATGATTGTGTTTGCTGGCGGTGGTAAACACCGTTGCACCACGTTGCTTAGCAAATTGAATAGCAAATTGGCCAACCCCGCCAGCACCAGCATCAATAAACAGTGAATCCCCTTCGCTCAGTTGCAACTTATCAAGGGCAATTAATGCCGTCATACCTGAACAAGGTAAGGTTGCAGCGTCTGCAGGTGATACGTTATCTGGCACAACCGATACAGCATAGTTTGGCACCGTTGTGTATTCAGATAACACACCTTGGTCGCCAAGACTGGCGTGCCATACAACGCGTGCACCAACACCAGGGAATACACCTTTATTTGCCTGAACAACCACCCCAACAGCATCATGGCCTAATACATGCGGGTAATGCCATTTACAAAAACCTTGTTTTGCAAAATTGGCATCAACATGGTTTAAGCCCACATATTCAACTTTAATCAAAAGTTCGTTCCCTTCAGGACTCGGTACTGGCACAGAAAGCTCAGATAACGTAATAGCGTCATTGGGCTCAACCACTGCTAGCGCGCGCATTGTTGACGGAAGATCTGTAGTTTGTTGAATATGTGACATTTAATACTCTGGGTTAAAGATTGTTAAGTTCAAAGCTCCAACGACCGTTAAACACGTTATATGCGCTTACCTTGGCCTGGACAGATGCAATAGTTGAATCAACGGCATTTTCTTGCGCTATTAAAACATCCTGTCTCGCATCTAACAACTCTAAGTAAGGAATTTGTCCTTCTTCATACATAGCATGAGCTTGTTCAAATGCTTTATTCGCATAATTAAAACGCTGATTAGCAAAATCAAGTTGTTGCTGTTGTTTGACTAAGCGTTGCAAGGTAAGTTCACTTTCGCTTATCGCTTTTAGTACTTTACTTTGATAGTCGCTGTAAGCCGCTTCGCTTAAAAATTGTTGTGCGTCTCGTTGAGCCAATAATGCAGGATAGCTGAGTAATGACCATTCAACTTTTGGCGTCACTTGCCATTGTTGCACGGTATCGTCTAAACCATTATTGGTTAAACTCACCACACCTGCAAACCCTGCCAGGCTAATATCAGGCAGAAGCGCTTTAGAGGCTGCAACACTGAGTGAATAAGCTTGACTGAACTGATACAAGGCACTGGTAATATCTGGTCTGAGTGCCATTGCTTCACTCGCTTTAAAAAACGACACGCTAAAATCGCGGCTCAATAATTCAGGCTCTTCAATCAGCGTTATGTCGCTTGCAAGTCGGCCAGTTAGCACCGCAAGGGTTGCTAAGTCGCGATATTGCAAGTAACTAAGCTCAGGAATAAGCGCTTGTTGCTGCTTTAACTGAGCAAGGGTACGATTAAGGTCCAACTCATTGGCAACGCCCTCTTCAACTCTCGCTCTCAGCACATCAATACTTTGCTCTAACGCCTCGATTTGCATCTCAATAATCGCTTGCTTTTGCACATTACCTTGATAGCTTACATAGCCTTGCACTACCGCTGAAACCACTTCAACCTGCAATGCCCTTAACTGCTCGGCTTGATTTAGTGCGCCAGCATTCGCAGCATCCACTAAAGCTGTAATTCGACCAAATAAGTCAAGCTGCCAATTTACATTAACACCCGCGTTTGATTGGCGCGTAATAGCGCCATCTAAGCTACTGCGTTCTGCGATTACGCTTAGGCTGCCCTGCGGATAATAATCCGCGCGGGCTGCACCTAAACGAGCTATGGCTGCATCAAGTTGAAGTTGGCTGGTTTTTAAGTCGTGATTCATTGCTAATGCATCAGTCACTAAATTGTCTAACTGCGCTGAATCTAAACGACGCCACCAGTTATTCTCGCTCGCACCTTCGTTTTGTGCACCAATTTGTGTATCACTGACAAATTGTGTCAGGCTAACTTGCTGCTCTTGTATGTCTACGCTTTGTGCGCAGCCTGCCAATACACCAGCTAACAGCATTGCACTTACAAGTTTGCCTTTTTTAAAGATTGCATCAAGAGGCTTATGCATCGTGTTGCTCCTTCTGCGATTTTTTCGTTACTAACATATAAAACACCGGGGTAAACAATAAGCCAAACACGGTTACACCAATCATGCCTGAGAATACCGCGTTACCCATAGCATGACGCATCTCAGCACCTGCCCCAGTGGCAAGAACTAGTGGTACAACACCTGCCGTAAAAGCAATTGATGTCATTAGAATTGGGCGAAGCCGTAAGCGACATGCTTTAATAATGGCTTCAAGATGAGACATTCCCGTTTTATGCTGATCTCGTGCAAACTCAACCATTAAAATGGCGTTTTTACTTGCTAGCGCAACCAGTACGATTAGTGCGATTTGTGTGAAGATATTGTTGTCATCACCCACAAACCACACTCCTAACAAGGCCGAGAAAATAGTCATAGGCACAATCAGAATAATAGCCAGAGGTAATCTCAAGCTCTCGTACTGCGCCGCAAGTACCATGAATACAAGCAATACAACAAGTGGGAAAACATACACCATAGTGTTACCCGCTAATATTTGCTGATAGGTTACTTCTGTCCATTCAAACTCAATCCCATTGGGAAGTGTGTCTGCAAGGATTGCTTCAATAGCTTGCTGTGCTTGGCCTGAGCTATAACCTGGTGCTGGGCTACCATTTAGTTCAGCTGTAGGATAACCGTTATAGTGCATCACACGATCTGGGCCTGTTGTTGGTGTGACCGTTAATACAGAACCTAATGGCACCATCTTACCCATACGGTTACGTACTTTTAGATTCAAAATTTGCTCTGGATCTTGACGGTAATCAGCATCAGCTTGCGCATTTACCTGATAAGTACGACCAAACAAGTTAAAGTCATTCACATACACAGAACCTAAATAGACTTGTAAGGCATTAAATACTTCATCAAGAGGAATGCCTTGGATAAGCGCTTGCTCTCGGTCAATGTCGATATCCATTTGTGGCACTTGAATTCTAAAGCTAGAGTAAAGTCCCATTAATGCGGGGTCTTGCTGCGCTTTAGTAATGGTTGCTTGTAAACTGTTAAAGAGCACTTCAAAGCCTTTGTTAGCACGGTCTTCAATTTGCAGTTTAAAGCCGCCAGTAGTCCCTAAACCTTGAATTGGCGGTGGCGGGAACACCGCGACAAACGCTTCATCAATAGCGGCAAATTTTTGATTTAACTGCGCCGCTATCGCCATTGCAGACATACTCGGGTCTTGACGCTCTTCAAAAGGTGCAAGCGGAGTAAACACAATGCCGCTATTTGGGCTATTGGTGAAACCATTTACAGATAAACCAGGAAACGACACAGTGTTTGCAACACCGGGGACTTGTAGTGCAATTTTTTCCATTTCTTGCACGACTTCTTGGGTTCTGTCTAAGCTTGCCGCATCAGGTAACTGTGCAACAGCCACTAAATATTGCTTGTCTTGCTGTGGAATAAAGCCACCCGGAACAGCATCAAACAATTTAACGGTGCCACCCACAAGCGCAACATAAGCAACTAATACAATCACACTCATACGAATAAGCTTTTGCACCAGTTTTTCGTAGCCATTTGCGCCTTTATCAAACACGCGGTTAAAGGGTTTAAATAGCCAGTTGCCAAATAGGCGGTTTAATAACTTAGTTAAACGGTCTGGTTTTGCATCATGACCTTTTAATAATAACGCCGATAACGCAGGCGATAATGTTAACGAGTTAAATGCTGAGATAACCGTCGAAATAGTAATAGTGAGTGCAAATTGCTTATAAAACTGACCCGATAAACCCGTAATAAAAGCCGTAGGAATAAATACCGCGCACAATACTAACGCAATAGCGATAATTGGCCCGGTTACTTCTGTCATCGCAACACGAGTTGCTTCTAGTGGTGATAAGCCCTGTTCGATATTTCGTTCAACGTTTTCAACCACAACAATGGCATCATCGACAACAATACCAATTGCGAGCACGAGCCCAAATAACGACAAGGTATTAATAGACACGCCTAACCATTGCATTACCGCAAACGTACCAATCAAAGATACTGGCACAGCAATCAGTGGGATAACCGATGCACGCCATGTTTGTAAAAACACCACCACAACAATAACAACTAACGCGATTGCTTCTAAAAGCGTTTTAATTACAGCATCAATCGAACCGCGTACAAAAATAGTGGGGTCATAAACAATGTCGTATTCTACTCCTGATGGAAAGTCTTTAGCTAACACCTTCATGGTTTCACGCACTTGATCAGAAAGCTCAATCGCATTAGAACCGGGGCGTTGGAATACGGGCATAGCAAGGGCTGGTTGACCATCTAGCATCGCTCTTAGTGCATACGTATCTTGGCCAAGCTCAAGGCGTGCAACATCACTTAGGCGTGTTAGCTGACCTTGTTCACCGACTTTAATGATCACATTTTCAAATTCTTCTTGTGAGCTTAAGCGCCCTTTTACATTCATTAGAATTTGGAATTGGTTACTTTTCGACGTAGGTTGTGCACCCAAGCTACCCGCAGCAACCTGTTGGTTTTGCGCACGCAATGCATTTACTACATCCATTGCCGTTAATTCGCGTGCCGATAGCGCATCTGGATTTAGCCAAACGCGCATCGAGTATTGGCCACCACCGAACATACGTACGTCACCCACACCAGGAAGACGTGCAATTTGATCTTTGATATACAAGTCGGCATAGTTCGCTAAGTAGGTCGTATCGTGCGTTTTTTCAGGCGAGTATAAATGCACCACCATGGTTAAATCGGGTGATGATTTTTCGGCTACGACACCTAAACGCTGAACTTCTTGTGGTAATCGCGGTAGTGCACTGTTTACACGATTTTGCACTTGTACTTGTGCACGGTCTAAATCAGTGCCTAACGCAAACGTTACCGTTAATGTCATGCGGCCATCACTGGTTGCTTGTGAAAACATATACAACATGTTTTCGGTACCATTGATTTCTTGCTCAAGCGGAGTCGCCACTGTTTCAGCAATCACCGTTGGGTTTGCACCTGGGTAACTTGCCGTCACAACAACTGTTGGCGGCACCACTTCTGGATACTCACTCACTGGCAATTGAAATAACGAGATGGCCCCTGCGATAAGAAATATAAGCGACAGCATCGCAGCAAAGATGGGTCGCTGAATAAAAAAGTGTGAAAATTTCATTTTGCCCTACTTTTTCGCGACTAAATCTGATTGATTATTTGAAAGAGTGAATGCTATTCCGTCGCTGTTAATGGTGACGGTGTTTGGTGAGATAGGCATACCAGGACCTACACGAGCAGGGCCATTGACGGCTATCACATCACTTTCATTTAAGCCTGATGTAATCGCGCGTAGGCTGCCGTAACGCTCGCCCACCGTCACTAATTTATATTCAAGAACATTGCCTTCACCCACAGTGAGTACAAAACGGTTCTTTAAATCTGTACCAATTGCACGCTCTGGCACGATAACTTTTTCACTTACTTTATTGGCTGCAAGCTTAATACGAGCAAATGACCCCGCACGCAGTTGTTGCTCATCGTTTTCAAACACGGCACGAACGCGAAGAGTACCGGTAGTTTCGTTAATTTGATTATCAATAAAATTGATTTTGCCATCAAAGTTAAAGCTCGTTTCGCCCACTTTTTGCATCACGACCGCTTGTTCGCTTTGCGCTGTAACATCAGCAAATGACTGATTCCACGTGCGCTCATCAATATCAAAGTAAGCATACATTTGCTGGTTTGAAACAATGCGTGTTAACACACTTTGACCGGCAAGTACGTTGTTACCTTTGGTGATATTTGCTCGCGATACTACGCCATCAATGGGTGAACGAACTTGGGTAAATGCTAAATCAAGCTTAGCTGCACTCAGTTCTGCCTGAAGAGCTAGCAATTGCGCTTCGCGTTGTCTAAGGGTTGATTTACGAGACTCTGCTTGCTCAATTGAAATAGCTTTACGTTCTGTTAAGCGCTCAGCTCGTTTTGCTTCACTTTTAGCTTGCTCAAGTGCTGCCTTGGCGCTTTCAATTTGCGCTTTTAAGCTATCAACCACCGCAGCAAAAGGGCGTGCATCAAGCGTGAAAAGCAAATCGCCTTCTTTAACGCTGTCACCTTCTTTAAAGTTAATTTTATCGATCACACCCGAAACACGTGGCATGAGCGCAACTTCTTGCGGTGCTTCTAAACGTGTTGTATAGGTGTGCCAATTTTGTACTGGCTTAACGAGTACTTCTGCTACATCAATAGGTTGTAAATGCTGTTGCTGCGCTGCTTGGTTGGCTTCTGTGCCACACCCTGCAAGCGTTAAGCTCGCAATGGCCACTGCCACTGCAAGAATAGATTTGTTCATCACGACTCTCCTGTTTATAGATTGGAGACAATGTTACGGCACTAATTAGATGACAAAAATGATAGATTTCTAAATTCTTTAATGCCAAAATGGCATCAATAATGTTTTAGGAACTGCTATGGATACCACCAGCCGCCTGTTAATGCTACTTGAGGTAATAGAGCGAGGCTCGTTTGCAAAAGCCGCTGAATCGAGAAACATCGACCGCTCCGTTATTTCTAAACAAATTAGCCGCCTCGAAGACGAGTTAGGCGTTCGCTTGCTTAATAGAACCACGCGCTCGTTTTCATTAACTGCAGCAGGGGCTGAAATGATCAAAAAAGCCGCTGAACTCAGAGATCTCTTAAATGAAACAGTGCTACTAGCTGAAAACTATCACCAAGAACCGCGAGGAACCCTTAAAATCACTTCCTCAAGTATTCTTGGCAAACGCTACATTCAACCGGTCATTAACGACTTTCAAAAACGTTTTCCGCAAGTAGAAGTGGAACTTCGTCTAGACGACAGATTAATTGATTTAGTGTCTGAGGGTTACGATCTTGCGTTTCGTGTTGGCGAACCAAAAGACTCCTCGTTCATCGCGCGTAAAATTGCACGTAACCGGATGTTGCTCTTAGCCTCGCCTGAGTTTATTGAAACCTACGGTATGCCAACATGTGTAGAAGATTTAAAAGAACTGCCAGCAGCCAGCTACACCAGTCCAAGTAAGCGTATAAGTGGTATTCGTTATCGCAATGCTAATGGCGATATTATCGAGCAAAATATTAAAAGTGTATTCAGGGCTAATGACGCAGAAGTACTTCTTATGAAGGCTATTTCAGGAAACGCGTACGTGCTCGCTCCTGCCTTTATACTTGAAAATGAAGTAAAGCGAGGTGATTTAGTGCCTATTTTGACCAACATTGAATTACTTGATTACAGTGCGGTGTATGCTGTGTATCCGCACAGAGATCTGCCAGTCAGAACACGCTTATTTTTTGATGCGATGCGTGAATACATAGGTAAAGATATCCCCATTTGGGAAGCAAATATCCCTAATTACGATGCCATGTATCAAAAAAGTACTTAGCTTGCTTTATCTGTATCGCAAAACAGTTGAGTAATATTTAACTCATAGGCTGTAACAACACGATTACGTCCTTGCTGTTTTGCCTGATATAAGGCGTCATCAGCCCGTTTTATAAAGTTTTTAAGGGTTTGTTTTGGCATATAACACGCAACACCAATGCTAATGGTTACATTAATTGTGTGCTCATCTATTTGGTAGTCAATTGTGGCTAATTGCTCACGCAACATATCCGCAAATTCAAACGCACTCTGTGGGTCACTTGCAGGTAAAAAGATAGCAAATTCTTCGCCACCAATACGAAACACATAGCCTTTATTAAGCCGTTGCCTAAAGAAACTGGTGACCTCTATTAACACTCTATCGCCTACTTCATGACCGTACTGATCATTAATTTTTTTAAAGTAATCAAGGTCAAGCATTAACATAAACAAACCATTTTTATGAGTCAGCTCAACTTCGAAATAATGAGTCATTGCGAGTCGATTGCCAGCCCCTGTGAGAGGGTCTAACAAGGCTAAATTTTCAAGACGCTTTCCATATTCTGCACGGCTATTTTCAAAACTGTGCGACACAGCCCAAATGCTGATATAGACAAACGAGAGGTTGAGTAACGAATTAACAGAGTTTAACGGTACTAAGGTCTCTTTACTGAGTAATGTAATGCCTTGGATGATGGCTATTCCAAACGAGAAAAATAGCCCATATCGCTTGCCTAATAACAAATAATACAAAATGGGCAGAGCGCACGTCCAAATAAATAGCAGGTTTTTAATATCACCAAAATGCGTACCAATAACAACAAGCAGACTCAAAAAAACGCACAGAGTAAGCGATTGCCACAGATGGCCGTAGTGTTGTCGTGTGTAAAAGTAGGTGTGGAAACAAAAAACGGCAAAGAAAACTTCGAGTATGCCAAGCACAGCAAAGTCGTTATAGAGTAAATTATAAAAAGCGAATATTGTTGCAAGTACGCCCAAACAAAAGCTCATCCATTTAAGAACGTTATTTCGTAAAGCCTGAGTGCCTCTCAGCGCACCAATATCCATCAAGTTTCTCGCTTTGTTATGATTACTTGATTTTAGCGTGAAACAAATTAATTAGGAACATTTTATTAACAGTGAACAGCGTTAAGGTAAGCTCTTTACACTACATCCCTATTATTACTACACAGTATCTCTTTGGATTAGTAGCACACGCTAATAACAGAACCGGCTTAAATATTCAGTTCAAAATAAAGGTATTGCTCTGCTGTTACACAGAGCAATCACTACTTACTTCCTGTATTTTAGGGGCATATTTAACCCCATAAGCGAATGGGCATTAACCCCCATATCGCCAACACACAACACCACTGTAAAACACAAAACAGAGCAAACCTGTTTAACAGCTTAAGCACTGGGGTATGAGTTGAATAAAATGAGCGCCATAACCCAAATATCATCGCAATCGGTAGCAAAGCAGTCACGACCGTCAGTATTAGACTTGCTAGTGTCATATCGCCTAATGCCATAAAAGATTGTCCAAAGAAAAAAGGAACCGGCAAAAACAGGAGCAGCGTTGAGAGGAATGGCACAAACATCATCGATGAATAGCTTAATTGTCGTTTAAGCGTACACACAACACCGTACATAATAATCCACACGAGGCCACTTAAACCCGCTATTACGCTCAGCCAAATAGGCACAATTTGCAAAACACTTAGCTGTTGATATGTTCTAAAACCATAACTGATACCTCGTCTTCCATCATCTAGAGTAACGAGTACATGCGAAGTTCGCACCTTATCTTCAGCACGAAATAGGTTTCCTCCAACGGGGTGTAAATATTTAGTCGCGCTTTGAAAAGGTGAAAACACCAATGCCTGTTCATTCCAACTTACGGTTACAAAATGCAGCACGTAATCCAAATAAGCAAAGCTTTCAAATCGACTAGGGGCCAGTACATATATCCCCTGCCAATCATGTATGTTAGCGGGAGCCTGAGCCTGTGTTGTTGGCCTCTTTTTATTTATGTTTAATGCTTCAATTAGGAGATTATCGAACTGTTTATAATTGGCAGTTTCTACATCTGCATTAAACGCAATGAAAAAAGCCTTTTGTTGCTCAGGAAAAAGACAGAAGTTTGCTTTATAGCCTATCGTCGAGCCACTATGGCACTTACCAACAACATTGTGCCTGTCTCTATTACTTAATCCGAGCCCATAACCTACGTCGATTAACCCTGCAGATACAGCGTCTGTTGTCGTTGGTGTGGCCATTGCTTTAAGTAACTCGTGGTGAATAAAAACGTTGTCACCTATTTTACCATTGCCCATCAGAAACTTAGCAAACAAGGCCATGTCATAAGCTGATGTAGTGAACTGCCCCGCTGGGCGAAGATACATTGGCAACGCGGCTTGCGATACGCCATTTTCAAAATGCCCCATCGCCAGCGCAGGATCTTTATATGGGCCTACTTGGGATACAAAATTAAAAGTACTGCTGTACATTTCTAATGGCTGTAAGAGATGTTGATCTAGATAATCTTCGTAATTTTGACCTGTGACTTGCTCAATAACCATGCCTGCCAATGTATAACCGATATTTGAATATGAAAGTCGACTACCCGGTCGACTTCGCACTAACAGTGAATTTTGCGATAAGCCAACTTTAAGCATGGCTTTCGGCTGTGCATTCATAGACATAATCTGCCAAAGCCGTGCATCATCAAGTCCAGATGTGTGGTCGAGTAAGTGTCTTACACGCACAGGATCACGTGATGACCACTGATTATCAAAGTTAATACTTGGCAGAATTTCTGCAACAGGTGTATCAAGCGTAAGCTTTCCCTCAGTTACTAAGCGAAGGATTCCTGTCGCTATTAACGTTTTAACAATAGAGGCCGTCTGAACTTTGCTTTGCGCAGTAAGTGGTTTACGGTTTTTCGCCTCTGCAAGTCCTGATGCACCTATGGTGATTTTTTCAGGTGTGGTCGTTGACCAAACAACGCCCACTAACCCCTCATTATTAATGGCGTTTTCAATTTTTCGATGAAGAGAGTTATTAGTATTAGGCTCATTAGATAGCACCGAAAATGACATTATTAACAAAATAACGCCACTGATAGGTATCCTTTGATAAAGTTTATTCATTTTTTTCCTTTTTAATATGATCTTATTGTTTTTGTTTTTCACACTAAAAAAGCCACTTCTGACCTTAGAATTAGCGGGTAATAAGATGACACGATTATATGCGCGTAGTAGGCACATATAATGCGCCTATTTTTAGGTATTGGACGTATATTACGCTTTCATTCTCAACACGTAATACGGCTAAAATTTGACGAAAATAAAAAACTAATCATTGATCAACGCTGTCACTTCTTCGATCAGATCATTAAATTCATTGCGTACATTTTTTTTCTGTTTTTCTGTTAATGTGGATTTAAGTGCTAACAATAGTTTCACGTAATTCTCTAAATTTTTGTCGTCAGCGTTAATAAGTGCTTGGCTCATGAACGCAATTCGGTCGTTAATAATAACCGCAAGTTGTTGATCAAAATCGGCGGGCTTGGTTTCTTGTAAAAATAACGTTTTAAGTGCATCTAAACGTTTTTGTTTGTACTGCATCCAGAGCAAAAAAGTATCGACACGCTGATGAGTGAAATCGACAACCAATGTTTTTTGTTCAGTTGATAACTTTGTACCAAGCCACTCTTTATAGGTATCAAGGTTGTCGTCTAAACGCGCTTTATCATGTTCTGCTGGCGTTTTTTGTTCATGCTCTTCATATTCATCGTTAATGTTCTCTTGTAACGCAGCCACAAACTCAACACGCTGCTTGTAAGACAAGGTATTTGCTAATGCAATTAACTCAGGTTCAAGTTTTGTCACTAATGTTTGCCAATGCTGTTTTGCAGCTAAGAAATGGGTTTTTAATTCATCATGACTAACATTTTTATCAAGTAATGATTTTAAATGTTCGAGATCACGCTTGTACAAAGGCAATTGCGTTTCTCTGTGCCAATCACGGCTAGTTTGGACTATGTGTTTAAACTTATCTGCTTGGTCGCTATTCAGGTCCACATAGTCGTCTATCCAAAACCCAGACAACCAGCCAAGGTTGTTATAGGTAAAGCTAGGTGAACATCCTGCAATGCCAAGCAATATGCTAAGTGCAATTAGGTACTTTGCTATTTTTTTCATTTGTATTTGTAAAATCCTGTTCCTGTCTAATTACTTTAGCAAGTTGATAGAGAGTGTAAATATGCAATGCCTGCATTTTAATGAAATTAATTCTCATTTAACTATTGACGAACAGTTAAACCTAAGTAATAATCGTTATCAACAACTTGGTTCGCTAAACTTTTTATACCGCAGTTTCAATACCTACAAGGGTTTGATGCTGTTCCACCAAGTTTGTTCAAGACGTAACTCTTGAATGATGGTTGCTTCCTCGACCCGAGCACCGACATAAAACGTTACACTTTACTTGCTACATTGCTCATATCGGTGACGGTAGATATGACCTCAAAAAGCCCACTCTGGGCTTTTTTTATTTCTTTAGTTTTTCTATTAAAATCTGTATCTTAAGCCTACTTGTTAATTACTAAGCGTGTCGGTGTCTATAAATTAGGCATTTGCAGTAGTTGGGTCTAAACTAACAATATGTTTTGCCCATTTGCTGATACGGCAAGGCTTTTATCAATACCCTAATTATTGATATTTAAACACACATTTGGAGGCAGACTATGATCAAGCCTAATTTAAAATCACTATTGCTAAGCAGCGTGTTACTTCTTTCACCGTTTGCCAATGCAAGCCTAGAAGATGCTCAACTCGCAGCGAATGAAGGACGTTTTGAAGAAGCACTTCAAGAATTTAATTACCTTGCAGATCGTGGCTATGCACCCGCTATTTATGAATTAGCTAAAATGTACGAAGGTGGGTTCGGTGTTCAGCGTGATTACCGTAAAGCAGCAGAGCTTTACCAAAAAGCCGTTAAGCAAGTTCACGCAGATTCAATGTTTGCACTTGGTGTACTTTACCAAGAAGGTAAAGGGGTAAAACTAGACAAAGAGAAAGCAATATCACTTTACGAAATGGCAGCGCAAAAAAACCACCCTGCAGCACAATATAATTTGGGTGTTATGTATGCCAATGGTGAAGGTGTTTTACAGGACTACCGCACAGCAATGAGCTGGTATCAAAAGGCTGCTGCAAATAACTTTACGCTTGCGCAGTATAATATGGCGTTAATGTATTATGATGGTTTGGGCGTTCCAAAAAACCTTGAAAAGTCATATATTTGGAACACGATTGCTGAATACAATGGCAATATGGATGCCAGTCATAGTCGTAAACTTGACGAGCGAAACATGATGCCAGCAGAAGTTGAAGCTGCAAAAGAAAAAGCCGACGCTATTTACGCAAAAATACAAGCGGGATTGTACGCCCCTGACGGTCGTTTATAATGACACGGAGTACTTGCGTCTATCGACGCAAGTACATCCATTTTAATAGCGTAATAAGCAATTTATTTTGCTTAAGCAATAGCTGTGTTCTTGGATTAAATTTACCAGATACCAACGTATTTCTGGCATGACTAAAAGTTTTAAACCCTTCTATTCCATGGTAGTGACCCATTCCTGATTCACCAATCCCACCAAAAGGAAGCTGATCTGCGGTCACTTGCATCAACACATCATTTATTGCCAAAGTGCCACTGCGAATCGACTGACTCACAAACGAAATCCTCTCTTTATCGTGGCCAAAAATATACAATGCTAAGGGATGAGGGTGACTATTTATATAGTCAATAACCTGTTGCAATGATTCATAGCTCATTATCGGCAGTAATGGGCCAAATATTTCATTTTGCATCACGTTCATCGCATCATTAACTTGCGTCAATATATGCAAACCCAAACGATGTTTTAAATCGTCATATTGATTCTCTTCAAGCGGCTTAAAAATCTGAGCCCCTTTATCTTCAGCATCCACTAAATATGATTTTAAACGCTGATATTGAGAGTCAGAGACGATTGAAGTTAGGTTTTTTCCCTCAACGCCGTCTTTAAAATGCTGTTTATAGAGCTCACATAGCTGCTGCAGTAATTGATGCTCATGTTTTTTTGGTACGAATACATAATCAGGTGCAACACAAATTTGCCCTGCATTATTTAGCTTGCCAAACAGCAATGTTTTCGCCACTGATTTTATATTCACATCGTCAAGAATCACAACCGGTGATTTACCGCCAAGTTCTAAAGTAACCGGTGTTAAATGCTGACTCGCTGCCTGCATCACCTTACGACCTACTGTTGTGGAGCCTGTAAATAATATGTGTGCAAAAGGCAGTTCACTAAACGCCGCAGCAACCTCGCTCTGCCCTTCAACAATATGGCAATGCGATGCTAACTCACCAGAAAATATATCCTTTATAATCTCATTGGTATGGGGTGTAAATTCGCTGACTTTTAGCATCACTCGATTACCTGCCGCTAATGCGGTAATGACAGGAACCAGTGCGAGCTGTATAGGATAATTCCACGGCGCAATAACACCGACAACACCTTTTGGCTGATAATTAATATGAGCCTTAGAGGGCCACAAACTAATACCCACACCACGCGACTCATTGCGAGCCCACTTGGGCAGCCGTTTTATTGTGTCACTGATGAGTTTTACTGTCGGTAATAAATCACCCAGTACGGTGTCAAAAGCAGTGCGATATCCAAAATCTTTACTCGTCGCCGCAACAAGGGCTTGCTCGTTAGTAATCAGGCTATTTTTTATCTGTTTTAAAATGCTAATACGCTGCTCGATTGGCAAATAAGGTTCAGCCAAAAAAGTACGATTGAGTTGCTGGAATTGAGAATGTAGAAGTCTTTGAATATCTGTCAAAATGTGATCTCTTGAATAGCGACAAATTCAACTATAGCGATCAATAATAACCGCCGCAACTTTCATAGAAGTAAAAAAACAGCGCTCAGGGTGAGCGCTGTTGTTGGTTGGAATAGGTTGGATATTATAAATGTATCTTAAAAACCAAACACAGCGGCCGCGATGGTCATTGTAATTAGCGTAATCATCGCAATCGCAATGATATTAAGTGCAAAGCCTGATCGGATCATGTCACGCATTTGAATTTGCCCCGACCCAAACACAATGGCATTAGGAGGGGTTGCAACAGGCATCATGAATGCGCAGCTACATGCAATCGCTGCAGGAATAACCCACACTAAAGGCGTTCCAAATACAGATTCAGCAACCGGACCTAATAGCGGTAAGAAACCAGCGGCAGTTGCGGTATTACTTGTGATCTCAGTTAAGAAAGTAATCAATGTTGCAACAGCCAAGACACTCAGTACTAACGGAATCACACTTGCACCTTCAATCATGTGAGCGATGTACTCTGCTAAGCCTGATGATTTAATTTGCGCAGCAAGTGTTAAACCACCCCCGAACAGTAATAACACGCCCCAGGGCACTTTTGCTGCACTTTCCCAATCGAGAATACGCTCGCCATCCCCTTTATTAGCTGGTAACACAAACAGCAGTAAAGCAGCAGCAATCGCAATGCCTGTATCCGATATTTTTAACCCTGTTGAGTCAGCCAATAACGGTCTGAAAATCCAACACACTGCAGCAAGTACAAACACTATTGCCACGCCTTTTTCAGCACGCTGCATTACGCCAAGCTCTTTAAGCTGGGTTGAAAATAATGATTTAGTATCTTGGCTCGCATCTTGCGCGCACGGTGTATCCACTTTATAAGCAAACTTAGTTAACCATACCCAGCATAAAATAAGCATAACTGTTGCAAGCGGGACACCTACTTTCATCCACTGTGCAAAACCAATATCAATTTTATAGCTATCTGATAAGTACGCTGCCATTAATGCATTTGGCGGAGTACCAATCAATGTGGCAATACCACCAATGCTCGCACCATACGCGATAGATAGTAATAATGCTTTGCCAAATTGGTCGTTATCAGGATTAGATTGCTTTACTAACATCGTGATCGACATAGCAATCGGTAGCATCATCACCGCAGTGGCTGTATTTGACATCCACATTGATAAAAATGCCGTCACCAACATCATCGCTAAAATTTGTAGGCTAGGTTTCGTTCCCGCACGAAGCATTGTATTAAGTGCTATACGTTTATGTAGCCCCCAACGCTCCATCGCGATAGAAATTAAAAAACCGCCCAAGAATAAAAAGATCAAAGGGTGAGCATACGGTGCTGCAACCCCTTTGATTGCTGCAATACCAGCAAGAGGTGATATAACCAGTGGTAATAATGAAGTAGCTGGAATTGGCACAACCTCACTCACCCACCAAGATGCCATCCAAAATGCAAGGCCTGCTGTTCTAAGTGCGGGTTCACTCATCCCTGCTGGTGGGTCTATTAAGCATGTTAATAGCATCACTAATGGACCCAATAAAAGCATCACAGTGGTCATCAACGGACGTTGCTCTGTGCCGTCTTTTGTTTGATTAACTAATGACATACCGACTCCTTAAAACTTGTACTTAAGGCCAAGTGCAATGCTGTTATCTGATTCAATATCAAGGTCTAAATCAGTATAGAATAAGTATGCAGTTGTTTGTTTATCAAATACATAGTCAACACCTGCTGTCCATTGTTTACCTTCTTCAGCATGGCGAATTTTAGAGTCGTCTTTTACGTATTGTAATTTAGGGACCCATTTATCAATTGCATAGCTTGCACTTACAGCATAACCATTGCCTTCTTTAGTCCCGTCTGTTGATTCACTACGTTGAATTAAACCGGCTAACTGAAGATTTTCGTGTTTCCACGCTGCGACAACGCGACTTGCCGTTAATTTATTAAGGGCATCAACATGACTGATTGCAACATAATAATTAGCTGATTTTAATGCACGGTCACCATAAATAACGGTTGCAGCAAACCCTGACTCATCATTACTGCTATCGTCTTTTGGCGCGTATGTTAACGCTAATGAAGCACCCGCATATGTTTTAGAGCTATAGGTAATGGTGTCGCCAATCCGGTCTTGCCCTGGGATCAACTGCGCAATATCAGCTTGTGTTTCGTTAAAACCGTCAAGTTTGCCTTCTGAATATTTAAAGCGCGTGTCATTACGACCAACGACGACTTCACCAAAATCGCCCGCTAAGCCTAAATATGTATTACGTGCTGAGAATGGCTCATTAGTATCATCGTGTTCAAAGCCTTTTACTTGTACTTCGTATTTGAACACAGCTTTTAATGATTCAGTGAGTTTATGACTGCCCTTGATGCCTATACGAGAAAAAGGTGCATCAATTTGCGTACCTTCATCAGCATAGCGCATCACACCAGTATCGGTGTTGGCTATTTGAACTTCGGCTTTTCCATATACAGCGTAATCAGCAGCCATAGATGAGCCTGCAAAACACGCTAAAATTATACCCGCTGCAACGCGAGTTTTTGTATAAGTTACTATTGTTGTCATTATGCGCCCCTTTATATTAGGTTCAAATTGTTGTTCCTAACACTAGAGGCAAGTTAATTGCCAACTCACACAATAAATTTAAAAAACTTAAAATACATATAGTTATGATTAAATCAATTTATTGGCATTGTTTTTATGTGCGGATTTCCACACATTTTTTAAGATGCGATGTCACTTAATCCACCCACACCCACTTTGTGATTGCTTAATCCTTGAACATTTCACGATTAATACCGTACTTACTCATTTTGTCATAGAGTGTTTTACGGGCGATTTGCAGGGTTTGCATGGTATTTTTAATACTGCCATTGTTTCGCTCAAGTGCTTCTTCAATCAGTGACTGCTCATAAAAACTCATTTTTTCAGCGAGACTGAGATCTTGGGCGAGTTGGATTTCGTTGTTACTATCATTATTAGTGGCAAATGCTAAGTCAGAGCCCAACAAAACAGCGCGTTCTGCTTGGTTTCTAAGTTCACGCACGTTCCCAGGCCAATCGTAGGCTAACAAACGTTGTTTAGCTTCGCTATTCAGTGTTGCAGGTGGTTTATGGAATCGAGTCGCCGCAATGGAGCTAAAATGTTTAAACAGCAACGGTATATCAGCTTTACGATCACGTAACGCAGGGATACTCACTTTAACGAGGTTCAGTCGATAATAAAGATCGGCTCTAAACTCACCCGCTTCGACTAAAGAAAGTAAATCAACCTTGGTTGCTGCAACAATACGCACATCAAGATCAACAGCATGATTGTCACCAACGGGAGTAACTTTTCGCTCTTCAAGCACGCGTAATAACTTAACCTGCAAACTTGCTGGGGTCGATTCTATTTCATCTAAAAATACCGTTCCCCCTTTAGCAAATTCAAACTTACCTTGTCGTGATTGTGTTGCCCCCGTGTACGCGCCACTGGCTGCACCAAATAACTCACTCTCAATTAACTGCTCAGGAATTGCGCCACAATTTATGGCAACAAAATTTGCTGATGAACGATTACTTTGGTCGTGGAGGTAGCGAGCAACTAGCTCTTTTCCGGTGCCTGTTTCGCCTTCAATTAATACATCTGCTGGCGTATCAATCACGGCATTGAGTAAATGCATCATCTGCTGCATTTGTTCGGTTTCACCCAAAATTCGCACACCTGGTGCTGATGTTTTTTCGACAGCAATTTTCAATGCACGGTTTTCCATCACCAACGCGCGTTTATCGCATGCTCGCGCAATGCAATCTAATAGCTGCTCAGTTAGCGGCTTTTCAAATAAGTCATAAGCCCCTAATTGCATGGCTTTTACTGCAACAGACACGTCTGCAAAGCCCGTTAGAAAAATAACCGGTAGTTCACTATCAAATGCCTTAACTTGTTCTAAAAAGGTTAAACCATCCATCTTAGGCATATTAATATCGCTTAATACAATCCCCTCAAAACGACGACTTAGTTTAGATAACGCCGCCGTTGGTTCGCTAAAGCATTGCACCTGATAGCCTTCAATCTCGAGCAGTTGCTTTAATGAATCACGGATCACCGCTTCATCATCAATAACGATCACCTGTTGGCAGGCATTGGCAACTAAACTCATGAGGTTTCCTTATTGCTTTGTAGTGTAATAATAAACTGTGCGCCCCCTTCAGGGCGGTTATGGGCACTTAATCGACCATTGAATGAGTCGATAATTTGTCGGGAAATAGACAGCCCTAACCCCAAACCATTGCTGGTTTTGGTACTGTAAAATGGCTCAAAAATACTGCCTAATGCATGTTGGTCAATGCCTGGGCCTGTGTCTAGTATCGAAAACTTCACTCTGTCGTCAAATAATTCAAGCTCAAAACTCAATTCGCGTTTTTCACATTCAGCCATCGCTTGGCTGGCATTGGTGATTACATTCACTAATACTTGTTCAAACTTTACACTGTCGACCCATACCGTGATAAGTTCTGAGATGTCGGCTGTTTTAACATCAATATCATCTTGCTTTAATTGAGCACTGGCGATCATTAATGCATTTTTAAGCATCCGCGATAAGCTCTGTTCACGCAGTTGCGTTTGTGCAGGCTTACTAAAATGCTTAAGTTGAGCAACGATCTTATGCACACGCTCAATGAGCGATTGCACCAATACGAGGTTTTCTGATGCTTGTTCAATATTGCCTTTCATAAGCAGTCGCTTTGCACTGACTAAATAAGTGTTCATCGCACTTAATGGCTGGTTTATTTCATGATTAATACCCGCACTTAACTGGCCTATCGTAGCCAGCTTAGCAGCTTGGACAAGTGCCTTTTGCGCTTTTTCGAGTGCATGCGTACGCTCTATCACTTCTTGCTCAAGACTGTGTCTTGAAAATAAGAGTTTTTTATAACCCGCAAAACGAACCATACTCATGTGTATGAGCACGACAACTATCATATAAAACACACTAAACCACAGTAAACGTGGTATTTGTGCAACTTCTAAACCGCTTATATCTACCAGCACGCTGGCCTTCGCATTAATAATATCGATGGTTTCGAACGCGCTAATAAATCGCACTCGCTTATTATTTATTTCGATGGTTTGCTCAGCCGTATTATCACTTAAAGGCCTAGAAGTATAAGCTAATAAACTTGGCGTATGTGATAGGTATCGCCTTGAACTTACAAGCGTTTCCATTTGCTTTTCGCTAAGCGCTTTTAACGAATTTAAACGCCAGCTTTGCACATCAGACATCACGATAACACTGTCTTCAAGAGAAATATGAAAGTGCGTACTGTCTGACGCATTTAGCAATTGCCTGTCTTGCTCAAACTTTTTTGCATTCACTTTTAATGTCACGACGGCAATAACTTTACCGTCTGCAATAACCGGTTCAGAGAAGTATATACCCCGCTCACTTGAGCGCATTCCTAGTGCAAAGTAAGCAACTTTTTCACCTTTTTTCGCTAAATAAAAATACGGCCTAAACGCAAAGTTACTGCCAAGAAAGGTGTAATCGACTTGCCAATTACTACTGGCCACAACAGAGCCAGATAAGTCCATTAAATAAACATCTGATGCACCACTTGCACGCTGGATATCTTCAAGATAATAATTGACGGCTTGTTCACCAACACCTTGGTTAGTTACAAACGTTTTTACTAAATCATTAGCACTCACTAAGGCAGGGATCGTTTGAAACCGTTCAAGTTCACTTGAAAAATAGTGACTTAATTGCACCGCTTGCACACGGCTTAATTGACTGGCTTTTGTGTAATCGTGTTGTCGACCAATGTAAAAAACCAATACAAGCAGCAAAATTAAAACAGCACCTGCCGCAACTAACTTTTTACTTAATGATGACATTCAGACCTTAAACACGACACTGCTAGAAATTGATTTGGTAGTGTAGCGATAATTCTTCTGTTGTACCAGCGACAGAGCCATTCTCAACACGTGGATCAAACACGTTATAGTTTTTACCCAATACGTTTTCAGCTTTAAACATTAAATGACTATGCGTATTCAATTGCCATTTAACCGTGCCTCCTAATAAACTGTAAGCCGATTGGTTAAACTCATCACCGTTTAATAAAGCCGCATTCACTTGGTCACGCCATAAAATGTTTAGGCTTAGCTGCCAACTATCGTTTAAGTTATAACGGGTTACTAAGCTGGCAAAGCGTTTAAAACTGGCATTTATCGGCTCATGGAAATAGTGTGTATAGGTTCCCATAAGCGCAAATTTTTTATTATATTGCCATGTAGCATCCAGCTCTAAACCATGGTTATCAGTGTTGAGTGAGTTTTCAAAAGTGAACAGTGTGTCACTGCCTTGAAAGGGCACAGTCTCAATAAAGTCATTAAGTTCATTATAGAAAAGTACCGCATTTGTTTGAAGTGTCGCGTTTTGATAGTGCCAAACAAGTTCAGTGGTTTTAACTGACTCAGATTGTAATGATGGATTACCTTTTGTCACAGAGTCATTAGAAAAAAGTTCATTCGTCACCGGTGTTCTGAACGATTCGCCATATTGAAGCTTTAATGTATGTGACTGATTAATTTCGTAAATGCTTGCTAATCGAGGTGATAATTTACTGTCGATATCTTTAACATCATCATAGCGTGCCCCTATAAAGAACGTGAACGAGTCAGAAAATGGAATCTTTAATTGCCCGTAAGCACTCACCGTTTCAAAGGTATACTTTAATGACGCAAATAAAGGAAAATCTTTAATACGTACAATCCCATTTTGATAATAAGCAGGCGCGAGGATAACTTGTTGTGAGTCACTATCATAATAGTTAGTACGTACATCGGCTTTTTGCTGCTTTGCCTCAGCATATTCAACGCCTGCAGCTAATTGCCATTGATTATCAAACTGATAACTTAATTCCGTTGAAAATTTACTGTCAGAGGTTTGCCAATCGGGCCCTAATAAAAAGTCTGGCATATCGTCAAATTCAGCAATCAACCCAGCCGTTGATATTGCATGTTTACTGTAAGAGTAATGACTATCTAGCTTGAATTTATCGGTATTAAGCCAATTATATTTAATGCCTATAAACGTATTATCACTGGTGTGTTGGTTTTGTTTAGAATAACCGGCAAGATTTAAAAACTCATCAAGTTGCGTTTCATTGTAACGTGTATGAAGTGAAAGTTTTTTATAATCTAACCCTGCCTCAATATACACCGCTTTTAGAGGGTCTTTTACGTCTTGTGGGTAGCGTTCACCCGATTTACTTTCGTATGATAACGTCGCATACGCCGACACCGTGTCACTAAAATGCTTATAAAACTGTGCTGTTGCTCCGTAACGACCATTGTTGCCTGCTACAGCCTGTAATGCATTACGCTCTTTTGTCGTGACAATATTCATCACACCTAAAAAGGCGTTACTACCGTATAAAGCAGAGCCCGGCCCACGAATAAACTCTATTTTTTCTATTACCTCAATGGGTATGTAAGGCATGTAGACAGAAGCCTTACCAAATGATGATTCATTGACGCGCTCACCATTGATCATCACCAACACATTACCACTATCTAGGTACACTCCTCGGGCATGATCTTTAGGCACAGCCCCTACCCAATCACCGCGGGTTGATTGCATACCCGCAACAAAATTCATCACTTCATACGCATTATCAACTCCGAGCGCTTGAATTTGCTGACGGCTAAACACGCTCATTGTTGAAGGAACTGATGACAGGGTTTCCGCTGTTTTACTCGCAATATCAACGTGTACATCGAGTAAATCTTCAAAACTTAATGAAAATAAATCTTCATCTTCAGAAGCTTCAGCGCCGAATAGCGCTGTTGGAGAATTTGCGATTAAAAAAAGTGTTGAACATAGTAAAAACTTCATGCTGCGAGACACCCGTAATAATGATTAAATGTTGCACTGCAACACTCTGTTTACACTATTAATACAAAAGATGGGTAAGCTTGCAATCTTTTTATACCAATTCACTTAATTTTATACAGTCTTTGACGCTCTGTACTTGGTGTAATAAAAAAGCCCATGTACTTTATAGTTATGGGCTACTGTCTCATTAGTTTAACGTCTCAATTAGCTAAACTGCTTAACACGCTCACTGCGCTTAGTTTTAAGATATTTGTATAAGCCAATCAATGATGCCGCAATCCAAAATATTTCAATGACAAAGCTGGCCAAGTTAAAGTTATAACACAAACTAATTAACAGCAGCACCGCGCCAGTTAAGTTCATCATGTTATACACAAGCCCTGTCGGGGATGCTTTATTTAGTTGTAACATGAAAAAGGCACCTACTACCAAGAAAGTACCCGTCATACCAATAATATCAAATAAAAGTGCTATCACGTACGTGAATCCATATTGTTCATTTGTTTATACCCAAACAACTGGCCCAATCCATGGGGAGGGTTGTTTTCATTCATTGAAACAGCAAACCGAACAATGGTATCAAAGCAGATAACTTAAACGAGGATAAATGTCCGCATTCTATGTATAAGCTACTTATGCGTCACTTTACCGCCAATAATTTTTAATGCGGGTGTGCCTCTTATCATTGTTTCGCGGGCAAAATGACGATGGCACTGCGGGCAAACCCCCGTCTGTGCTGTAAAATTTTGGCTTATACGTTCAACAAAGCACTTAACTAATGCACCTTTGCCGCCTTTGCGGTATTTAAATAATTGGCACTTGCACTGACTACAAAATATATCAACGGTTTTCGTCGGGCCTTTTTTATTGGGTTTAGCCATAAACTCCACACTAAACGCGATTAAAAAACGCATGCTACCATGTCTATGGCCAAAGCCCCAAAACCAAACCCGTTAAAGAGAACTGTAAAATAGAATAGCCAGCGTTCACTAAAAACAATTTAAGGGGTCGTTGCTCAAAAATATAACCAATGCCAAGTGCGCAACTTACCCAACATAAACCGATTATAAACCCTGTGCCTACGGCAACGCCTACATTAACATTGCTACCAATAAATAAAGATAAACTTAAAGCAATTAATAGGCACAGCACAAAACTGCCACCAAACACCATGACATGATTGATTTGCTGAAGATCAAGCTCTGTTAAACCGCAGCTCTCCATCCAAATGCGTTTAAAAAACCACGGAGAATACCAAACAGCCCCAAGAAGAAAAGAAGCAAGCGCAGCAAGAAATACGGCAAAAAAATTCAGTTGAGAAAAATCCATACACCAGACTCATACAACCAATAGGGTTAATTTGACTTTAGTTAAGGAATCCCAATGCAGCAAATCAAATGTGACGAGTGGTATTTCGTTCTAATACTAAATACCTTTTTTGTGTTGTGTGACTTAATTTAACAATACTTAAATATCATCTTTATTGCTGAGCGGGTTTCTTTTGAAGTTTACGTTGTAAGGTTCGCCTGTGCATGTTCAACTGCCTTGCTGTTTCAGATATATTGCCATGATTACGATGCAATACGTGTTGAATATGTTCCCATTCGAGTCGTTCTGGCGACATTATTTGTGTTTGCGGCAGAGTATGAGTAGATTGCTCTGCCTCACTGCCCTCAAGTAATGTTCTCAGTAACGATACAAAATCGACGGGTTTGGGTAAATAATCATCTGCACCGAGACGAATCGCTTCAACCGCACTGGCAATACTTGCAAAGCCTGTTAGCAGGATAATACGTGAACGCGGAAATTGCTGGCGCATTGGCTTTATTAACGTTAAGCCATTTTCATCTTTTAACTTTAAATCGACTAAAAAATGACTGGGTGAAAAAGCACTACAAATGTCAATTGCTTGCTGACAACTGTGGGCAAGCTGACAACAAAAACCATGTTTTGTAAAGCGTCTGGCTAGCGTGTTGGCTAGATTAATGTCGTCTTCGATTATTAATAAATTCATACCACTTTCAGGGTGATCGTAGCTACAGCCCCCTGCTCTTTATGATTACTCACTGTAAGTGAGCCTTCTAAGCGTTCCAAAGTCACATTAGAAAGCATTACTGCCATCCCCATACCATGTTGACTCGGCATAAGTTGACCCCCTAATACTGCCATTTGTTGCTCACTTAAACCTTGACCAAAATCACGTAAAGATAAAGAAACCGAATCCGCGTTAAACTGCCAACTAGCTTCTATGTGAGAGTGCTGCTGATTGTTTGCTAATACTGCATTTTGTAGCAAATTCAAAATAGCGGGTAATAACATTGCATCACTCAGAATAGTGCATTTAGGTGGTTCATTTAACCATTCAAGCGTGTGTTCTGGATGATGTAATAATGCAGCATCTGCTATTTCTTTTTGCAGCACATCGACCGGTATTATTGTTTGCGTTTTACCTGTTCTAAGCGCAGATGATAGCGCTCTAAAATGCGCTAGTTGCTCATTGCACTGCTCCAATGGCTTGGCCATTTCTTGTATAATGGGGTCGTCAGCTTGCTGCTCTTTAAGCTCTTCATAAAGAAATTGCAGGTTTGCTATAGGACTTGCTAACTGATGGGTAATTTGTGCAGCTGCACCATCTAATGTTAACAATTGCTCGTGCCTGAGCTGCTGCTCTCGGCCTCTTGCTATAGTGGCATCGCGTGCTTTAATCGTCCGATTTAGCGCACCGATTATAAATGCAATTACAATCACACTTATCACGAAGTTAACCCACATCCCAATAAAGTGATGAGTCATGTCGATTTGATGCATACTGTGATCAGGCATTTTAAACAGCAAATAGCTATACGCCGCGATAGCAAGCCCGGCTATATAAGCTAATCCTTTACCATTAACCGACACGGCAGCAATCATAATTGGTAAAAGTAACAGCGACACAAATGCGTTCGTGGCGCCCCCACTCAAAGACAACAATATTGATAAAAATAAGATATCAGCAGTCAACTGCATCAACACGGCAATCGGTTTCGCGTGGTTCACTTTGCGATACGCTAAAATACTGAGCAATTGGAACAGTGCTTCTACACTAATCACAGCCACTAAAGGGAAGATGGCAACTTGATAATCAAATAAAAAATATACCGAAACAACAGCAAAAAATTGCACAGCAATAGCTGCACTTCTTAAAGTAAGTAAGCGACTAATCGCCGGATCAGTTTGCATAAAAAGCGTTAAGAGACTTAATCGTCATCCATAGAAATAGTAAAGGGAGCGCAAGGTGTTCCTTGATGAAACACCATTTGCCATTGTTGACCATTAAAGCGCCATAGCGACATGCGAATTGAATAATTAAACTCAGCACGGGCGGAACGCCTAAAAGCAGCTTGATAACTCAATTGGGCAATCTCATCACTCAGCATCCGCCCTTTAAAGTGTTGATTATAAAACTGAGGAACGACTTCAGTCGGTAAACGTGTTAAAACCTGAAACTTATTAAACGACGTGCCATTAGCTGAAATTTCAATAAAGTCATCATCGAGCAACGCATCGAGTGCATCTGCAGACTGACGGATCTCAGGTTCTAGCAATTGCCTTTCAGCCTCAATGAGCTGATTAAATAACGTTGCTTTAATTTTACCGCTCATCGTAGTTACCCTTACTGTTTGAGCACGTCTCCGCCTTTCATAACAAAGCGTACATTTCTAAGTTCACTAATGTTATCAAGTACATTCATATTAACACTGATAATATCTGCTTGTTTACCAACACTCAAGTCACCAAGGTGCTCGCTTTGCCCTAATAATTTAGCGGCCTCGACAGTGGCTGATTTTATTGCTTCTTTTGGTGTCATGCCATAATTAACAAGTAGCTCAAACTCTTTTGCATTATCACCATGCTTTGATACGCCTGAATCTGTTCCAAATGCTATTTTAACCTTATTTTTTAACGCTAATTTAAACGATGCCTCCATTTTTGGAGCCACAAACTCAACTTTATCAGCAATTGCTTTTGGCATGTTGGGGTTTTCTAATACTTCTTGTTTGACTGTAGCACCTGCGAGTAATGTTGGGATTAAATACGCATCTTGTTTCTTAAATAGCTTCACAGTGTCTTTATCTAAAAAAGAGCCATGTTCAATTGAGTCTACACCCGCTCGTAAAGCCGCTTTGATACCTTCTGTGCCATGTGCATGTGCAGTAACTGGGCGACCTAAATGATGAGCCGTATTAACGATTGCAGTAAGTTCATCATCGGTAAACTGCTGATTAACACCGGCAGCTGTATTACTCAACACCCCACCCGTGGCAGTGATTTTAATGACATCGGCCCCACTTTTTATTACATCTCTTACGGCTCGAGTACAATCATCAGCGCCATTACACACGCCTAACCCACCGCCAATGGCTTGGCTAACATCACGGCGGTACCCGTGCATATCGGCATGCCCTCCCGTTGGGGTAATCATATCGCCTGCCGCAAAAATTCTTGGCCCAGGTATATCACCCCGCTCAATTGCACGCTTTAATGGAAAAATAACTTGATAACGGCTACCTAAGTCACGCACTGAGGTAAAACCTGCGTCGACTGTGCGCTTTAAATACTTGAGTGAACGCAGTGCATCATCCGCTTCATACTCAGTTAACCACTGATGGGGGTTTCGCTTAGTATCTCGTTCAAATGTTAAGTGCACATGCATATCGATTAAACCGGGTAGCACCATCTGATTTTTTAAATCAATAATCGTTGCATCTGTAAGATTTAATTGCTCTTTAGTTAAATAACCAGCTTCAATTGCTGTAATTTTATCGTTTTCGATCACGATGGTTTGTTGTTGTTTTACAGCTTGCTCAACGCCGACCAACATTTTCCCTGCATGGATCAGCAACGTGTCAGCATTCACTGAAAATGTGCACAAAGAAACCAGTACCGATAAGGTGCCTATTTTTAGATTTATTTTTTTCATATTCGCCTCATTTTTATACTAGGTTTAACTTAAATACCGAGTAAAAGCCATTATTTGCGACATAGCAGTGTGTTACGCTAGTCTTAACAAGTGAATTTTGATATAACTTCGGCAAAATTTTAACAAGTCTGACCACATAAAGAGAACACATTATGTCTTATGCCCAAATCACTGGCTGGGGTAAATGTATACCACCAGCAAGCATTAGCAACGACGAAATCAGCAATATCGTTGATACTAACGATGAATGGATCACAACGCGCACGGGTATTAAGTCTCGTCGTGTAAGCCACGTTAGCACTGCTGATTTAGCAACTGTCGCTGCAAAACACGCACTTGCATGCGCAGGTGTTGATGGGAAAGACATTGATCTTGTTTTACTCGCAACATGTACCCCCTCAACAATGGTGGCTAATACAGCCTCACTTGTACAAAAGAATATTGGTGCGGTGGGTGCAGCAGCAATGGATACAAACGCGGCATGTTCAGGCTTTTTATACGCACTACAAGCAGCTACTGCACAAATTCGTGCTGGTATGATCAAAAAAGCGGTGGTTATCGCAGCAGAGCGCATGACCTGGTACATCAATTGGGAACGTCGTGACAGTGCAGTATTATTTGGTGATGGTGCGGGCGCTGTTGTATTAGAAGCGTCTGATACTCCATCTGGTTTATTGGCAACTAAAACAGGCTGTGATAGCGAAGATCGTGATATTTTGCATATCGAAAATTTTGGTAGCGATCTTAATAAGTACGCGCCAATTGGCCCGTCTAACTTATTATTTGAAGGCCGTGAAATCTTCAAACGTGCCGTTAAAGGAATGAGCGAAGCGTGTGATGATGTGCTTAATCAAGCGCAGTTAAAACTTGATGACATCGATGTACTTGTTCCGCACCAAGCAAACTTACGCATTATTCAAGCTATTCAGCAGCGCTTAAAGGTGGCTGACGAAAAAGTAATGGTCAACATTGCTGATTACGGCAATACATCAGCTGCAACAATTGCAATTGCGATTTGCGAAGCTGTTGAGCAAGGCCTTATAAAACCAAACTCGAATATTATGTCTGCGGCATTTGGTGCCGGTTTAACGTGGGCTGCAAGCTACATTAAATGGGGCGAGCGCGTAACGCCTATCTCAATTTCAGACGCAAGCCTTCCACCCTGCGATAAAACAGGCTTAGAACTTGTTGCGCCGGCTGTTGCAGCATGTAAAGCGGCTGAATAACAAGCTATATATTGTGAATTAAGCGCGGCAATTGTCCGCGCTTTTTTGTTTCAAGGATACTGTTGATATATGAAAACAATCGGATTATTAGGTGTTCACCATGTAGCGATTATTTATAGTGATTATGAGCATTCAAAACACTTTTACACTGAAATTTTAAAATTGCCAATTATCCATGAGCAGTACCGAAAAGAACGTGATTCTTACAAGCTAGACCTTGCACTGCCAGACGGCAGTCAAATAGAATTGTTTTCATTTGTAAATGCGCCCACAAGACCAAGTTATCCTGAAGCACAAGGACTGCGCCATTTAGCTTTTAAAGTGGCCAATATAACGGAAGCTAAACAGTACTTAGAACAACAAGGTGTAGATGTGGAAGATATTCGTGTCGATGAAATCACCGGGAAGCAATTTACGTTTTTTGCTGATCCCGATGATTTACCGTTAGAGTTGTATCAAATATAACACTTATTGAAAACGGTCTTGTAGGTAATTAAATACAGCACGAATACCGAGTGCTTCCCCTCCCACAGGACGACCAGGCAATGGGCGTAAGTTCCACGCCATAACGTCAAAGTGAACCCAAGGCGTAGTCGGTTCGATAAACTCTTTTAAGTAAAGTGCAGCAGTGATAGCTCCACCAAATGGGGTTGATGCACAGTTCGCAATATCAGCCACATCACTCTTTAATAACGCTTTGTATTGACTGAATAAAGGCAACTGCCAAACGGGATCAAAGCACTTTTCTCCGGCGCTCATCAACTTACTGGCTACCTCGTTATCGTTCGCAAAAAAGCCTGGCAGTTCAGTACCAAGCGCAATACGACACGCTCCTGTAAGCGTTGCAAAGTCAATAATAAGATCGGGATTGTCGTTTTGTGCTTCTGCTAACGCATCACATAACACTAAACGCCCCTCGGCATCCGTGTTATCAATTTCAACAGTGATACCTTTTCGGGTTTTAATAACATCACCCGGTCTGAATGCATTACGCGATACAGCATTTTCTACAGCAGGAACCAAAACACGTAAACGTATCGGCAAGTTCGCTGCCATAATTAGCTGCGCTAAGCCAATGACATGAGCTGCGCCCCCCATGTCTTTTTTCATGTTGCGCATGCCCGAGCTTGGTTTTAAGTCTAAACCGCCCGAGTCAAAGCACACCCCTTTACCCACAAGGGTAATTTGAGGGGCATCTTTTGCGCCCCAGCGTAAGTCTAACAAACGTGGTTTGTTTTCACTTGCACGGCCAACCATGTGAATTGTGGGATAATTTTGCTCAAGCAACTCATCGCCAACCCATTCACTAAACTCACCATCAAAATTATCAGCTAAGTCAGCCATCACTTGTGATAAATGTTGTGGCATCATATCGGCTGCAGGTGTATTTACGAGATCGCGTACTAAATTTATTGCGCTTGCGAATTCAGTCAAGCGCTTGGCAAGGCTTTCATCACTGATAGCAAGTTGTGCTCGTGGCGATGGTTTTTCTTTATATTCACTAAACTCATAACCACCTAACATAAAGCCAAGTGCAACCTGTTCGACAAAGGCACTGTCACCCTGAATTTGGTAACAACCAGCCGGCAATTTAGTCGACAAGTCACCTGCAAGCCAAAAATCGTTAATATCGTTTACAAGGCAATACACATGAACCAAATCACCAGATTCACTGTCAGCTACGAGCGCAAGCCCCTTGTTTTTAAAGTCGCAATTACTTAACCAGTTTTGCAAAGCTTGCGGCTGTTCAGATAACCACGATGCTAAATGCGTTTTTTCAATGAAAGAGAGCGGAATACCCGTAGAAGAATGACGAATTAATGAACTCATTAAACGACTCAATATAAAGAAA
Source organism: Pseudoalteromonas sp. MBR-15 (assembly GCF_053628915.1). Lineage (NCBI taxonomy): Bacteria > Pseudomonadati > Pseudomonadota > Gammaproteobacteria > Alteromonadales > Pseudoalteromonadaceae > Pseudoalteromonas > Pseudoalteromonas sp. MBR-15. The sequence continues at coordinate 480,554 of NZ_JBRJHH010000001.1, read as the reverse complement.
AGGTAATTAAGCATACCAATAACTTGAGCTAAAGGGTATAGGCGAAATCAGATTGATAAACGCAGCTTACTTGTGATCTTTTTCTTCGGCTTCTTCTTTTGCAACTTGCTGATCTATCTCTTTAAGTGACTTATTGATATTGAATGAACTCGGAAGAACATCAACACCAACCCACTGCCCTAGTTTTACAACTAGCGGAATCGTAATGGGTGCAAAAGGCAATACAGCAAACACACCCAGCCCAATCCCTTTTAGAATATCTAAAAATTGTTCATTGGCCGTATGCAGCTCTTCTTTAGTTGCGTGGCCTTGTGTATAACGTCTATAGATTTGCAGCATTTCTTTGGTTTCTTGCTTTTCTTGGGCAAGTGCGATTTTAAGTGCCACCATAGCGCGCTTAAAGCGTAATTGCTGACGCTTTTTGGTAATTTTAGCCACTCGAAATGGGGCCCGATGAATAACTTTATATAATCGCATTCGGTTATTTTCACATAAGCATCTCACTTCACAAAGCATAATTTACTTATAGTAGATTTTGCTTTACCCTTCGCACACTTTTCTTAACTCGTTTTATTTTTTAAATGTGCCAAGATCGCCACTTAAATGAACCTAAGCCACAAAAGCCTGCGCCTGACGAATGTTGTGGAGGCGGTAGTTGTTGCCCGTGTGTTTGGGATGAATATCGTGAGAAATTACGACAGTGGCAATTAAAAAACGAATCAAAGCAAAATAATTAAACCGTTCCAACTCAGTTTTAGTGCAAAATACGAACAAACAATCACTAATTTTAATTTTTTTTAGCTTCAACAATAAATTCTGACCTCCTTTAAGAAAACAACGAATAATTTATCACATGCGTTTTCAGTGACATATCCCTTAAAAATGCAAAAAATACGACAAAAACACTCAAAATAAAACGTCTTATTAACAATTTGCAAATCAAATTAACAGTAGGTATAAGTTAGTTACACCAAATTAAAATACCTATTTGGTGGCATAATCATAACTATTCTAACTGGGGAAGTCAGAATGAAATTAAGAAATAATATGCTACAACAAGCTGTTAAGTTTGCTTTAGCCACGACAACAGCGGGTCTGTTTGTGTCGGGTTCTGTGGTTGCTGCAGATGAGTCAACCGAAGAGACTAAAGTTAACAAAAATGTTGAAAAAATCGCAGTAGTTGGTACTCGTTCAGCGCCGCGTTCTATCGGTGACTCACCTGTTCCTATTGATATCATAGGCGGCGAAGAACTTACTAAAGCTGGTAATACTGATATGCTTGAGCTTTTAAAAGGCTCAGTTCCTTCTTTTAACGTACACCAAAACCCGATTAGTGATGCTGCATCACTGGTTCGCCCAGCAAATTTACGTGGCCTTCCTGCTGACAGTACATTAGTGCTTGTTAATGGTAAACGTCGTCATCGTGCTTCTGTAATTGCCTTCCTTGGTGGCGGCATTAACGATGGTGCACAAGGTGCAGATATCTCTGTGATCCCAAGTATCGCGCTGAAACAAGTTGAAGTTTTACGTGATGGTGCAGCGGCACAGTATGGTTCTGATGCCATCGCAGGTGTAATGAACTTCGTATTAAAAGATGCGTCTGAGGGTGGCTCGTTTGAAATCCGCCAAGGCGAATACTACGAAGGAGATGGAGATACAACACAAATCTCTGGTAATGTGGGCCTTCCATTTACAGACAGTGGCTTTGCAAATTTAAGTTTCCAATACAAAACAGCTGACGCAACAAGTCGTTCAGTTCAACGCCCTGACGCAGCTGCGTTATCTGCTGCGGGTGTACCAGACGTGTCGCCACTAGCACAAGTATGGGGTGCACCAGAGGTTAATGATGACATTTCAATCTTCGGTAACATTGGTCTTCAATTAAGTAATACGTCAGATTTTTACATGTTTGGTAACTATTCTGAGCGAGATGTACGTGGTGGTTTCTATTATCGTAACCCGCATACTCGCCCTGGTGTTTATTCAAATGACGGCGGCGAAACCTTACTTGTTGGTGATTTAACGGGTGATATGAGCGGTAACTGCCCAACCAACATAAAGATTGATGACAATGTGTTAGATAACCCTGACTACATTAGCGGTGTGGCAAATAACCCAGACTGTTTTGCATTCAATGAAATTTTACCAGGTGGTTTCACACCAAACTTTGGTGGGAATATCACAGATACAGCACTGACAATTGGTACCAAAGGTGAAATAACCAGTGGTTTCCTTAATGGTGCTTACTATGATTTAAGTGGTACGGTAGGTTATAACGAATCTCGTTACTTCATCTACGATACAATTAACGCGTCACTTGGTCCTGATAGTCCACGCGACTTTAGCCCTGGTAAATACTCACAGTTAGAGAAAAACTTTAACGCTGATTTATCTAAAGGTTATGATTTTGGCTTAGCATACGACGTAAACGTTGCAGGTGGTCTTGAATGGCACGAAGAAACGTTCACCGTTGTGTCAGGTGATGTTGCTTCCTTTACAGCGGGTCCACTAACAGAGCAAGGCTTTGGTATCGGCTCAAACGGCTTCCCTGGTTTCAAACCGTCTGATGCCGGTGAGTATACTCGCCGTAACTACGCAGCGTATGTAGACGTAGAAGCCCCCTTTACAGAAGATTTCTTAGTGGGCTTAGCACTTCGTTATGAAGACTATGACACATTTGGTTCAACCACTAACTATAAGTTAACGGGTCAATACCATTTAACAGAAGATCTAAATATTCGTGGTTCAATCAGTACAGGTTTCCGTGCGCCAACGGTCGGACAAGCGAATGTAAGTAACGTGCAAACAAACTTAAGTAGCGGTGTATTAGTAGACTCAGCACTTTTACCACCCACTAACCCGATTGCAGTGCAATTAGGGGGTACCGAGCTTGAACCTGAAGAATCACAAAGCTACACATTTGGTGCCGTATGGACCTTAGGTGACTTATTCTTAACTGTAGACTACTACAACATTCAAGTAGATGACCGAATCAGTCAATCAGATAAAATTGAGCTAAGCCAAGCAGACAAAGATACTCTTGAAGCTGCGGGTGTACCCAACGTACAAAACTTAGCGCAAGTAAGCTTTTTCACTAATGACTTTGATACAACAACTCAAGGTATTGATTTAGTTGCTAACTATTCAACTGAACTACTTGGCGGAAGCTCAACATTTAGTTTAGCGTACAACTGGAATGATACTGAAGTTACTAAGTCAAGCCCAATTACAGGTGAGTTTAAAGTAAGCCGTTTAGAAAACGATTTGCCTAATCACCGTGCTACATTAAGCTGGGCACAACAATGGGAAGATTTCTCTGCTTTCACACGTGTAAATTACTATGGCGAATACCAAGGTGTTCACGTTGATTATGATGCAACAGCTAAAACAGCTGACGCAGCTATTACACTGGATGCAGAGGTTACCTACTTCTTAACTGAGTCAATTAGTTTCTCGGTAGGTGCACAAAACCTATTTGATCAAGAAGCTGAAAAACTTGATTTCTTCGACAGTACAGGCATCCCTAACAATAACTGGGGTGGCAAATACTACGAGACATCACCTTATGGGATTAATGGTGGTTTCTATTACGTGAAAGCAACTTACACGTTCTAGAACTGCGCTATTGTGAGGGTTGTGGCATTACAACCCACATACCTTGGGTATTTATAGTGATTTAAAAAGGCGAAAGACATTTCGCCTTTTTCGTTTTATAGTGAATAAAAATAATAAATTCTTATCGATGCTATGCTGCTAGAAAAAGCCAATCAATTACTTGCTGAAAACAAACTAAAAGAAGCTGAGTTTCATTTTAAAGCCTTGTTAGATGCGAACCCTGAAAATGGTGAAGCATTGTTTGGTTTAGGCAGAATCGCACTTCGATTAGAGCGCTATGATGCTGCTGTATATCTATTGCAGCGCGCGTGTGAAAGGCTGCCCTATCTGCTTGAGCCGTTGCATGCACTTGCCGATGCGTTTAATGGCGTGCATTCACCTCAAGACGCGCTCACTGTGCTTGAATATGCAAAGTCAATCGCAAGTCATAACCCAGAGCCTCACTACTTTTTAGCTCAACACTATTTAACCTATGGTGAACTCGACAAAGCCTATGGTATTTTACAACAAGCGCTCGCCATGGGTGATTACCCAGTTAAGGCCTATATACTTTTTGAGCTTGTGCAATTTTCTCGCTTTAATCACGAGCAAAACTACCTCAATGAACTGCATCACTTTTTAACACTCACCAATAACTTACGTTTAAAAATGGTCTGCTACTACGCATTAGGTAAAAGCTATGATTTATTAGATGATACCGAGCAAGCATTTAATTACTCCACCCTCGCTAATAAACTGCAGTCACAACTGACTACGTTTAAAACCAATGAACTCGCCCCTTTTTATCAGCAAATCATCAGCCAAAGTGATGCAACGTTAATTGATTCACGCGATAAACGTTTTACGGGCACGATCACCCCTGTTTTTATTATCGGCATGCCACGAAGTGGCTCTACTTTGCTTGAACAAATGCTAGTTAGTCACGAAAGTTTTGCAAGCCTAGGAGAAGATGCCAGTATCAGCAATCAGGTTGTTGCGTATATTGAGCAGCAAACTCAATTACCTTACCCCGAGTGCCTATCTAAACTGGATCAAAAGCTGATCAGTACGGCGCGCAATATCTATATAGAAAGATTAAAGCAATCTCCCCATGTACGCCCGTATATGATCAATAAGCTGCCAGCAAATTATCAATCACTTGGATTAATCTATCTATTATTTCCAAACGCAAAATTTATAAATATACAACGTGATTATCAGGCTGTTGCGTGGTCAGTATTTAGTAATTACTTTGCAGAAAATGAGCCCTACTTTTGCTCATTGACTGAATTTAAGCAGTATTACGATTTATATCAGCAACTTATGTCGCACTGGCATAGCGTAATGCCCGATGCACTTTTTGACTTACAATATGAGCAACTCGTCACAGAACCTGAACAAACGTTGAGTGATCTGTGTGAATTTTTAGGCGTTAATTACAGCAATCGCTTTTTAGAGTTTTACAAGTCGAATAAGCCAGTCGCAACACTGAGTAAAGCAGCAGTCAGACAACCATTAACTGACAAAGCTAAAGATAAATATAAGCGTTACGAAACGGCTATGAATCGCCTTGTGAATGAGCCGAAAACCACTCAAGAAGATCAGCAAACTGATCGTGGCGCGCCTCAGGGTGAGTAAGCATATTAATATGGTCATAATTCACCTTGTGACCATATTTTCGACCGTAAATCGTCATTGTTTGCACACCTACACCTGACTCAGCCATGAACTTTTCAATGTCAATCGGTTGGCAAAGCGCCTTATCTTTTATACCCGCCACATGAAAAATAGGGGGCAGAGCTATATCTTGCAGCGCTTTTGCATAGTCAAAGCCGTCATCTGAGTCTACCCAGGGCTTGCGCTTAGCCCATTGCATACTTTGATAATGGGACTTACGCGTTTCATCGTCACTTCCCCATTTCAATTTTTTAGCAGGCACAAACCCGTGTTTTCTCGCCATTAAAGGTGCTAAACCATACCAAATTAAATTACCTTGGATGTATTTGCTTGGGTGATGATTATAAAGCGTGCGCTTTGATCCAAAATACGCACAAGCCCTTACATCATTAATTAGATTAGGAAAGCGCGCAAATACGCTATTCATTAATACCCCACCCCATGAATGGGCAACCCAATAACGTGCAGGTGCACCTTCAAGTTGTTCTATTTTTGCTAAAAAAGCGGGGATGTCTTCTAATATGGCTTCGGTTTGCCCGTAGCTCGCATATTTTGATATGGCAGGTTTACTTTCACCACGGCCCCGTAAATCAGCCACGTAGCACACATAACCCTGTTCAGCTAAAAACGGTGCCAAACCTTTATTGCTGTGAGTGTAAAAAATTTTGCCATTCTCGACTGCACCATGCATAAAAAACACCGCAGGCCCGGTTGCATCAGTTTTACAAATACGGCGCATATGGAGGGTTTGATTTTCAGCTAATTTTATAAATACAGACTGTTGTTTTAATGTCACGGTTGACCTTTTTATTATTATAAACTCATCGTACCAGCAATACGTTACGTCAGTATTACTAGCAAAGCAAGCATGATGTGATCAAGTAAGTAGCCCTTAAATACAACAAGACTTTGTAAACGGAAGAGCGGGAGTTTTAATAAAAATATAACGGAATGAACCAAATGAAATTGAGTTGAGTTGCATGCTTAAAGACGATAAGCGGACATGGACAACTCCCTTATTATCGTTTTTTCACAGTTGCCTAAACATGCAGCTCAGGATGAAAACCAACTGTGAAAAGTGATTTCCTTGCTATGTTTTTTTACACTCGAAACCCTTAGAGTCCACCCGTGCGATACTGTCTTTGTCGCCACATTGCTCTATGGCCATTTCCATGTGATTTTGCTCATTATATTGTTTAGCAATGGCCCCAAGCCCTACCAATATTGCCAAGGCTATAAGAACCTTTTTAAATTTAGACATAAACACTCCTTTGAAAATGATCACTCAATACATTAGTACCTAAATATTACACATAAAGAGACAAGCAAACAATTCACTTTCCCTCTGCACAAACCAGCCGCAAGCTTTAATTACTCGCAGCGGTTATAGTTTACCTTTAATTATCATTCAATCATTGCCATTGAATTTATATTGAAATGATAAATGGAAAACGATTCACCCTCTTCTTTTAAAGTCACTGTTATTTGTGCTTCACCATTTTCAAAAGAAGCTGGGATTTTATAAGTAACAAAAGTACCTGATCCATCGCCTGTTACAGCTTTAGTGCTGACATTAATAAATTGATACTCACCGAGTTCTTTCAAATCGCCTAATTTCGAAAAAGCTCGAATAATTTTTGACAAGTCGTCATCTGCAACACCCTCAATTGAGGTTGGGGTCATGTAACTTTTTAATGTTTGTGCGTCCCATTTAGATATTTCAGTTAATGCCGGGGTTAAATAAGGTATCGCTGTTTCTTTATATCCTGAGGCTTTAAATGAAGTCCAAACCGCTAGGATTACAAACAAGCAAATTATAACTAAGAGCGTTATACCCATTCCTTTAAGTATTTTTTTTATCATTATTTTTATTACTTTTCAGTTAGTTGAAATTAAAATTTACCAGCTTTGAATTATTATTCATAGCCGTTTTATGACTCGTATTAATGAAAAGATTACTTTACCTCGATTATCAAACAGATAAACTGCATTTAAGAACACACATGACTTTATCACTTAGCTTACCTTCCTGAATTCAGTTAACGTTTAAAATCAGAAAGTTAAATGCATGAAAATTGGTTTTTAGTCATTTTATGCTAACAGAAACCAATAAAATTTCTGACCACCCTGCCTGTTTAAAAAAACCTAAAAACAACACTTTGTAATGATTAATTTGATACAATCTGTACTGAACATTGCTAACAGATAGGTTTATTTAATGCATCCGCGAAATCGCCACCTCAATGGCTACGACTTTACTTTATTATGTAAAGATACTCCGGCTCTTTCTCAGTTTATAACACAAAGCCCAACCGGCAGTGAGACTCTCGATTTTTCAGATGCAATGGCAGTGAAAACCCTTAATCAAGCATTATTAAAAAGCCACTACAAAATTGATTTTTGGGATTTGCCCGACAATTATCTGTGTCCTCCTGTACCCGGTCGGGTTGATTATATTCATCATCTAGCAGACTTATTAGCCAGTGATAACCAAGGTAGAATCCCTACAGGTAAGCAAGTTAAAGTGCTGGATATTGGCACAGGTGCAAATTTGATCTACCCGTTAATTGGTCAACATGAGTATGGCTGGCATTTTACAGGGTCTGATATCGATACCTTATCCGTTAAAATTGCCAAGCAAATTGCGCAATTTAATCGTTTAAAAATATCAGTAAAGCAACAAGATAACAGCAATAAAATGTTTACAGGCGTTATCACTGATAAAGATGTGTTCCACTTAACCTTATGTAACCCGCCATTTCATGCCAATGAACAGCAGGCACAAACAGGTTCACAGCGTAAGTGGAAAAATTTAAATAAAACCCCTAAAAAAGAACTCAACTTTGGGGGCAGAGAAAACGAACTTTGGTGTGAAGGTGGCGAGCGCGAGTTCATCAGTAAAATGATCACCGAAAGCCAAGAGTTCAGTGAGCAGTGTATTTGGTTTACGTCTTTAGTATCAAAGTCAGAAACACTCCCACAACTCAAAAAACAACTCGCATCGCTTGATGTCAAAGACGTTAAAACAATAAAAATGGCACAAGGCCAAAAAATAAGCCGCTTTATCGCTTGGAGTTACTTTGACCAAGCAGACCGCGAAGCCATTCTTAACCAACTTGTATAAGGGTAATAACATGATCGACTTTCGTTCAGACACAGTCACTCAACCTACAGCCGATATGCGTGCAATCATGAATAATGCTGCCGTTGGTGATGATGTTTACGGTGATGACCCAAGCGTTAACCAATTAGAACACGTTGCTGCTGAGCGACATGGGTTCGAAAGTGCGCTTTTTTGCAGCTCTGGTACGCAAGCAAATTTACTTGCTTTAATGGCGCATTGCGAACGTGGTGATGAGTACATTTGTGGCCAACAAGCACATAACTATAAGTTTGAAGGTGGCGGTGCCGCCGTACTTGGGTCGATTCAACCACAACCGATTGAAAATAACGCCGATGGCACCATTGATTTAAACAAGGTGGTTGCAGCTATTAAAGCGGATGACTTTCACTTTGCAAAAACGAAACTACTCAGCCTTGAAAACACCATTGGAGGCAAAGTACTGCCATTAAGTTACCTTGAACAAGCAAGAGAATGTGTTAATAAACACAACCTTGCACTTCACCTTGATGGTGCGCGAGTGTATAACGCAGCAGTTAAGTTAGGTGTCGATATTACTGAAATCACCCAATACTTTGATTCAGTGTCTATTTGTCTATCAAAAGGATTAGGCGCCCCTGTGGGTTCATTATTATTGGGTAACAAAGCACTCATTGATAAAGCTCGCCGCTGGCGTAAAGTGCTTGGTGGTGGTATGCGCCAAGCGGGTATGCTTGCCGCAGCGGGGCAATATGCGCTTGAGAATCACGTCACCCGACTAAGTGACGATCACGATAATGCGGCTTATCTCGCTGAAAAATTAAATTCATTATCAGGCTTTGATACCACACCTTTTCAAATCGATACCAACATTGTGTACGCAAATGTCGATGAAGCTATTGATTTAAAAGCTGTTGCTAATAAGCTAAAAGAGAAAAATATACTTTTTTCAGCAGGCAAACCACTTCGCTTAGTGACGCATTTAGGGGTCACTAAGCACGATATTAACTGCTTTATTGATGCTTTAGCGGCAGAGATTTAACGCGGCTTTATAATGTTTGCGGCACACCGATACATATCGGTCGTTGCCGCCAATTTCGACTTGATTACCATCAGCAATCGCATTGCCCTGCTCATCGGTGCGTAAAACGTGGTTTGCTTTACGACCGCAATGGCATACGGTTTTTAGCTCAATAAGCTTATCCGCCCACGCTAAAAGATACTGCGAGCCACTAAATAACTCACCTCTAAAATCATTACGAAGACCATAACAAAGAACAGGAATGCCCAGTTCATCGACCACATCGGTTAATTGCATCACTTGCAATTTAGATAAAAACTGACACTCATCAACTAAAATACAATGACGCTTTTTCTGATCGTTCAACGATTTGATTAGCTCAAATACATCTTTGTCGGCATCAAAAATATGTGCATCAGCTTGTAAACCTATCCGTGACGATACTTTGCCAACGCCCGCTCTGTCATCAATCGCAGCGGTTAAAATCACTGGTTCCATACCACGTTCGCGGTAGTTAAAAGCCGATTGTAAAAGTGTGGTTGATTTACCCGCATTCATTGCAGAATAATAAAAGTACAGCTGTGCCATGATGTTGCCCAAAATTTAAAGTCGCAATATGCTACCCTAATCGTGCAATAACATCATCTATTACCTTACTCTTTTGCGCCGTAGCTGCTCATCTCTAAATGAGGGGAGTTTTGCATCTGTTTTGCAAAGGTCAATGGGATATTCTGCTTTAAAAGTTGCTGCCAAATAACAACCGCCTCATTCTGATGCTTAACATAAAACTCATTTGAAAAAGCCAAGTACGCTGTCACCGTATTTAAAGGTGGATAGACAGGTGCCAGCTTCTGTCGATGGTATACCGATAAATCAAGTTTATTATTTTCGATTTGGCAGAGCACTAAAGCCGCATCGGCTCGCCCCTCTGATACACGCTCTATAGCCTGCTGCTGAGTAAACGTGTGTTCAATAAAAAACGCCTCTTCGCTGGCCGCTTCTCCCACAAAAAGCCCATTTGCAACGGCCAAAGAAAATGCCTTTGATTGTAACACTTCACGAGATTGCCATTTGGTATGAAAGCGACGACTTCCAATTAAGCATTGGCTCATTCTTGCAAAGGCAAATTTAGCAATCGGTACACCTTTATCAGTAACCGGAAATACAGCATAACGGGATTTTTGTGGACTAAATCCCGCTATAAATGCATCGACTCGACCCTGCTTAATCGCTGTAATGCACTGCGACCATGGCATTTTTACAAACTTAAAAGTCACGGATTCAAGTGCATTATCAAGTTTAGCAAGCGCCGCTAATTGTGCCGTAGGTTCAACAAGGGGTATTTCATGTTTAGCACCAACAAACAGAGGTGCTTGTGTGTGGTCTGCATAACATAAGGTCATGGGCAATGGCGCACTACTATTCGCCTGACAATGCAGAGAAAGTACGATAAAAAGAACAAGTAAAAATCTAATAAAAAACAACGTCACTGTCATAATAAACTACGAATTTAGTTAACTGATAACAGTGTAGAAGTAAAAACAGGATTATTACAAAATTCCTTCGTGTTTAAGTAGCCATTCTTTACGGTCTAGTCCACCGGCATACCCCGTTAGTTTTCCGCTTGCACCAATTACCCGATGACATGGCACTATGATACTAATTGGGTTCTTACCATTGGCTGCGCCCACGGCACGCACCGCTTTTGGGTTATTAATAGCCTGTGCTATATCTAGGTAACTCTTGGTTTTACCAAATTCAACCCCCATTAGCGCACGCCACACTGATTGCTGAAACGCCGTCCCTTGTGTGTCAAGCGGCACACTAAAATGTGTACGTTCGCCCTTGAAGTATTCGTTAAGCTCGCTCATGCATATTAAAATCGGGGTTAGTGTATGCTCGTTAACGGTTTCAGTTTGCATGGCAACAACAGGATAAAAACCTACATAACTGACGCCCTTTGAGGAGCTTTGAATGGTAATATCGCCAAGTGGGCTTGGCATAATAACTTGTTGCGTTTTCATAATTGTTGCCATAGTTGAAATGTTAAATAAGAACGGAAAGGTGCACAGCGCTCACTATCAAATTCACCGACCTCTGCTAAAGCCTTTTTAATGCCTAAGTCACCGGCAAGTAAAATATCAGGGTTACTTTGACCTCGCAGCTTAGCGTAATTAACTGTCCATGGGCCAATCCCTTTTAGTGACAGCCAATTATCAAGCTCTTGATTATCAGGATGTTGATGACAATACGCACTTAACCGGTTTAAAGCGTCTTTGCGTGATTGAGGCATTTTAAAAAAGCTCAATTCTGAATTGGCAAGCCATTCTGGAGATGGAAAAAACACGGTATCACTCGCTTGATTAAACTCAGCGACCAGCTTAGTTACCAAGTTGTGCGCAGCAGTCACACTCACTTGTTGACCCAAGACTGCGCGAATACCCGCTTCAAAATCCGACCAAATACCCGGTAAGCGTAAGCCTTGTGTCAATGGCATGGCATTATTAAGTTCGGCATTTAAATGGGCTTCAATCGTGTGCGTATCAGCATCTAAATCAAGTACACGACGAATGTTATGGATCACTTGTTGTAAATAGCGGGTGTTATCAATATCTATCGTGACTTTAAAATGATTTTTTTGTTCAACAAATTGAGCAGTAAATTGCCCTTGGCAATGCGAGTCTTTAAATGTGCGCCCATAGCTTGTTTCGCTAAGCCATTCGAGACCTTTAATTAAGCGGCGCTGTAAAAACCCGTGTAAAGCCTGCCAGTTATAAGGAGGACGAAACGCCAAGGTTAAATTTAACGTTGCACTTGGTTTTTTATCGGTTTTTCGCAATTTTGATGGTGCAATATTAAGCTGCTTTAAAAATGCGTCGTTAAAACGGCGAATACTATTAAAACCAGATGCAAAAGCGATGTCAGCAACCGATAAATCAGTTTCTTGTAACAGCTGCTTAGCAAAATTACACTGATTGAATAAGCGATATTGTGTGATTGAAAGACCAAAGTGCTGATTAAACAAACGGCGCAAATAACGACTCGACACACCTAATCTATCGGCCAGCACTTCACAATCATATGCCTCGCCTTTGTCAATAAGTTGCTTTGCTCTTAGCGCCGTGGTTTTAGTTCCTAACCACGCGGGGCTATTCGGTGCGCTATCTGGTCGACACCGAATACAAGGGCGAAACCCATCCTGTGCCGCTAAATGCGCGTACTGATAGTATTCAACATTTTTCTCTTGCGCTGTCGGTGCCGGACAAATTGGCCGACAATATATACCGGTACTTTTTACCGCGACAAAAAATACCCCATCAAATCGGGCATCACGGCTTTGCCTTGCTGTACGCCATTGTTGGCTAGTCATAATGATTCTCGTAATCAGCTAATACCGATAGCTTAACCGAATATATTTTTTTGACTAGCCAGTTTCGGACCTTAACTATTTAATCGCAGCTAAATAACGTCGCTCAACTTCGGGCCAATTAATCACTTTATAAAATGCAGCGATGTATTCTGGTCGGCGGTTTTGATATTTTAAGTAATAGGCATGCTCCCACACATCGAGAGCCAAAATCGGCGTATGGTTATGCATCAGCGGGCTGTCTTGATTTAAACTACTTTCAACAACGAGTTGATTATTTTCGTCAACACATAACCATGCCCAGCCACTTCCAAAGCGGCTGACAGCGGCATCAGTAAACTGCTTTTTAAACTCATCAAAACTGCCAAATGCTTCAACGATCGCTGTATGTAATTCACCGCTTGGTTTGCCAACCCCATTCGGTGTCATCACTTGCCAAAATAATGAGTGATTATGGTGCCCGCCAACATGCTCTTGCACCGCCTTTTGTAATGACTCGGGCATTGTAGCAATCGTTCGCAACAGTGTTTCGGCATCTTGCTCGCTATAATGACTCCCTTCTAAGGCAGCATTCGCCTTATTAATATAAGTTTGGTGGTGCAATGTATGATGGATTTCCATGGTTTTTGCATCAATATTAGGCTCGAGTGCATCATAGTCATAAGCTAAATCGGGTAATGTAAAAGGCATACTGATTCCTTATCGTTAATGTAATAACTGCGTTTTGTGGGGATGCTCAGCTAATAGCTGATTTATACGATTGATGAGGGTTGGAAATGCCGATGACATTTTCGCAAACTTCACCAGCTCAAAATACGTTTTGTGATGATGATGTAATACGTGTGTGCGAACTTGCTGCTCTGGGTGCATTAAAAGATGACTAAGCCGTTGATGAGCATAGCAAAGCCAACTACAGGCTTGCTCAGGTTTTTGCATAACTTTAAAGGTATCTGCAAGGTTTAAAGTCGCCACTACAAAGGCCGCAATACAATGCTCTAATGTGTCAATAACCGTGGGGGTTAATGGTAAGTTCGCAAATTGCGTGAGTAATGTTTCTGCACAACCACTTGCCTGCGTGTAGTGATCGCGAGCAATGATTAATTCGCCAGACTCAAAAGCCAGATTCCCGTTATAAATAGCGTTTTGCCAAGGTGCTAATGCATCATCAATAACTGGAGCACCTAAGGCCGAGAGATGTGTTGTGTGTGTCATAAAAATCACCTGCACTTAAAACCTGTGTATTAAAACTACACAGACAAAGCTCTAAATGCAAATGATTTTTATTTATATTTAGTATTTGTGTGATTTGGTGATATTACTGATTCGCAAAATCGATCAACTCTTGCCCTGTTAGTCGATAAATGATCCATTCATTTTGTGGTTTAGCACCAATGCTGTCATAAAAATCAATCGCTGGTTTATTCCAATCAAGTACTACCCACTCAAATCGACCGCAGTCTTTTTCTAACGCTTGTTTCGCAAGGTATTGCATAATTTTTTTACCTGCACCTTTACCACGGCTATCAGCACTGACGTATAAGTCTTCTAAATACAAACCGTTTTTACCAAGCCACGTAGAATAATTATAAAAATAAACGGCAAAACCAATGGCTGTGTCACCTTCTAAACAAATAACACTGTGAGCGGTTGCACCTTCACTAAATAAAGTTTTTAAAATAGCATTCTCATCAGTCTTTACTGCATCTGGTTCTTTTTCGTAGATAGCTAGTTCATTGATGAAATGTAGGATAGTTGCTGCGTCGCTCGGTACTGCAGGACGAATTGAAATTTGATTGCTCACGGTCTGTTCCATTTGTTACTTCATTATTATAGCGCCCATTTTATAAGGGCTTACGTGTTGTGTAAACGCCCTTTACAGAATTACTCAGTACTAAAAAAGGGGCAATTACGCCCCTCTGTAAATAAGCCACTTAGGCAGTTATTTATTACTCATCGACTTATAAAGAACAGGTAGGACAAATAAGGTCAAAAATGTTGCGCTGACCAAACCGCCAACAATCACTGTTGCCAGTGGCTTTTGTATTTCAGCCCCTATTCCCGTGCTCAATAGCATGGGTATAAGCCCTAACATTGAAGTTAATGCGGTCATTAACACTGGTCGTAACCTTGAGGTTGCCCCATCAAACACCGCGTCATCTACTTCGTCTTTGCCCTTAAGGCGATGATTAATACTTTCTACCATGACCACACCATTCAATACCGCAACACCAAACAAAGTAATAAAACCAACAGAGCTTGGTACCGACAAATATTGCCCAGATACAAACAGAGCCACAATCCCCCCTATTACCGCTAAAGGGACATTCACTAAAATAAGTAATACTTGCGATACATTGCCAAATGCAAAATAAAGTAATAGCGCAATCAGTAACAATGCCGCTGGCACAACAATCATTAAACGTTGCTGTGCCCGTTGTTGGTTTTCAAACTGACCACCTATAGCAACACTGTAACCACTCGGTAGCTGTAATTTATCCTCTATTATTGCGCGAATGTCAGCAACAACAGATCCCATATCACGTCCTTGCACATTCGCTTGTACAACTACGCGCCTTTGTACATCATCACGGCGTACTTGGGATGCTCCCGATTCAATCGCTACCTGAGCCACATCACCTACTCTCACAATCGCCCCCGAAGGGGTCTGTAAACGAAGGTCTGCAATTACACGCGGGTTCTGCCGGTAATTTTCTGCTATGCGAACATAGATATCGTAACGCTCGTTAGCATTGATAATTTGCCCTGCACTTTGTCCACCAATTCCGTGCTGTACAACCTCCATTAAATCAGTAACCGATAATCCAAAACGCGATAACGCTAAGCGGTTAGGTTTCACAATTAACTGTGCCTCACCGCCCATTTGCTCCATGGCCACATCTTTAGCACCGGGTATTTGCTTAACTAGCTGCTCAATTTGCTGACCTTTTTCACTTAACACCGCTAAATCACTACCAAACAACTTGATTGCTAACTGTGCTTTTACACCCGATAAAAGTTCATCAACACGGGTGGCGATGGGTTGCGAAAAGTTAAATAAGAGCCCAGGAAACTGCTCAAGTTTTTCTTCCATTAACTGCTGGAGTTCAACACGTGTTTTAGCATTTATCCATTGCTCGCGAGATTTAAGACCAATGTATATCTCTATGTTGTTAACAGGTTCAGGATCGCCACCGACTTCTGCTCGACCAATCCGACTAAGTGCATAATCGACTTCTGCAAATTCAAGTAACATGGCTTCCAGCTTAGGTGCCACTGAGATTGCCGTTTCAAGACTGGCTGATGGTGCAAGCGTTACCCGCAAATTAATCGTACCTTCTTCAAGTTCGGGCACAAACTCAGTCCCCAACCTTGGAAGTAAAATTGCGGCTGTAACCAATAACAAAGCTGCAATAGCAAGCACCAGCCGTTTTGCTTGTAACGCCTGTCGTAACGCTCGTTGATACAACTTTTCAATGGGTTGTAGCAGCTTGCTGTGTTTAACTGATACACCTTTAGCAAATAAGTACACGCTTAGCGCAGGCACAACGACTAAGGCAACAATCATGGCACTTACTATCGCTAACATGATACTGACGGCCATAGGCTGGAACAGCTTTGCCTCGACGCCTTCAAAGCTGAATAAAGGCAAAAATACCGTTAAAATAATCAATGACGCAAAGAAAACTGGCCGAGCAACTTCTTTTGCTGCAACAGCAACCAGCTCACGGCTTGATTTACCCTGATTATGTTTTAGTCCTAGATGACGAAAAATGTTTTCAACCATAACAACAGAGCCATCCACCAGCATACCAATAGCCACAGCAATGCCACCCAATGACATTAAATTGGCCGACAGACCTAACCAAGCCATAATACTGAGCGCTAAGCCGATTGAAATTGGAATGGACAGCAAAACCAAGAATGTTGCTCTTAAGTCTAACAAGAATAGCGCTAACACTATGATTATAAATACAAATGCAAGTAATAATGCATCTATAACGGTTTGTACCGCGTGGCTAATAAGTGCCGCTTGGTTATAAATAGGCGTGAATTTGACGCCCTCAGGCAGCGCGCGGTTGATCATTGTAATACGCTCGTTAATACCATCGATGGTCTGCTTCGTATTTGCACCAATCCTTTTTAATACCACGCCAGTTACAACTTCGCCTCGGTTAACAACATCACCATTTTCATCACGAGTCGATAAGGTTACTGCCCCTTGGCGTATTTCACTCCCAAGCTGTACGTCTGCAACATCAGTGACTTTAATTACGGTGCCATCAATCGTTTTGATGGGGGTTTGCGCAATTTCACTCAGGCCTTTATCACCGGTCGAAAACCAGCCAGTGCCACGAATAACTAATTGCTCTTGACCGCGGTTCATATACCAACCGCCAACATTCCTGTTGTTTGCTTGCAATGCATTGCTTACATCTTGTTGGCTTAGGTCATAGGCAAGTAATTTGTTAGGGTTGAGGTTAACGTGATACTGTTTTACTTCGCCACCAAACGATAAAATATCAGTAACACCATCTATGGGTAATAGTAATAATTTAACCACCCAGTCATTTAGGCTTCGCAGCGCCATGCTATCAATGTCAGCATCGGGCTTTGCTTCAAGTAAGTATTGATAAACTTGCCCAAGACCAGAGGTATTAGGCCCCATGGTAGGCATGCCAAGTCCGTTAGGGATTAGCTCTTTAGCAGATTGTAAGCGCTCAAACACTAACTGCCGCGCAAAATAGATATCAACGCCTTCTTTAAACACCACCGTCACGCCCGACAAACCTGTTTTTGAAATCGATCGCACTTGTTCAACGTCAGGTAATGCGTACATTACCGCTTCTATTGGGTATGTGATAAGTTGCTCGACTTCTTCTGCTCCAAGACCAGGAGCTTCGGTGTTAACAGCTACCTGCACATTTGTCACATCAGGAAACGCATCTAAGTTCAGTTTTGGAACCATTAATGCACCCAGAGCAATAGTCGCAAGTAAAGCTAATAGCACGATGAAACGGTTTTTTATCACCGACTCGATTAATAAATTAAACATGCGGCACCTCTAATGGTTATGCGGATCAAACCCGCCTTTTGCGAGCTGTGAAGCAACAAAGAATGCGCCTTGAGTAACAACGTTAACCCCCTGCTCAATACCTGATATTTCACGGTATTGTGCTAAATTTCGACCTACGCTCACCTCTTTGGCAATAAACCCACCATCATCATCAACCACAAAAACTTGCCAATCACCATCGGCACTGCGTGTTAACGCGTTTTCGGGAACCGCAAGCACAGCTTGCTCTGTTGTAAAGTGAAAATACACATCTGCAAACATGCCCGGATGTAAGCTGTGCTGGGTATTTTTCACTTCAAGCCGCACTGTCCGTGAGCGTGTTTGCTCATCAATAGTGTGCGCCTCTTGAATAACTTTAGCGTGGTAACGGTTGCCATTTACCTGCATCGTTGCAACAGAGCCATTGGCAATCGTGCGGTCTTGATTTGAGGAAAGTTGCGCTTCTACCCACAGCGCAGATTCATCTGCAATGAGCATTAATTCAATACCTGAATCGACACGTTGACCTTGTGAAAAATTATCGGTGAGTACAGCACCCGAAGTAAGTGCAAATAAGGTATATTCACCGAGTTTTTCAGGCGAGATAGTCAGTGTTTGTTCTATTGCGTGTTTAGACAATCCAAACGCGACAAGGCGACTGTATGCCACTTCGTACTCGGCTTTAGCAGTAAGCAGCTGCTTTTCGCTCACCGTACCACGGGTCATTTTACTCACCCGCTGCCACTCAGCTTCGGCTAACCTAAATTCGGTTTGTCGGCTTGCCACTTCTCCACTAAACAAGGTTACCAAGGGCTCACCTTTATTAACATGCTGTCCCAGTAAAGCGTGGCGTTTTACAACAATAGAATCAACACGAGGGGCAACCACATAACTGGCATAGCCATTGGCTTTAACTTCACCCGGTGCATACACGGTTTGGCTGTGTGTTTTGAGTGCAAGGCGTTCGACCTTAATATTCGCTAATTGCTGTTGCTGTGGCGTTAAGGTTACTTCGTTAATGTGTGGTGTTTGTGCATTTTCTTGATGGTCATGCAGTTGCTCTGACGCAAAACTGTTTGCGACATATATAAAGCATACGCACGACAATGCGTAGCGCATAAAATTTCTTAAATACATAATTTTTCTCTTACTTAAAATAGGCTAAGCCCAAGCTTGCCTTAAAAAATAATCCCAAAGACAAGGGAATAAAGTGTTAAGTAAGAGAGG
Organism: Pseudoalteromonas sp. MBR-15; assembly: GCF_053628915.1. Classification (NCBI taxonomy): domain Bacteria; kingdom Pseudomonadati; phylum Pseudomonadota; class Gammaproteobacteria; order Alteromonadales; family Pseudoalteromonadaceae; genus Pseudoalteromonas; species Pseudoalteromonas sp. MBR-15. The sequence goes on along the minus strand of NZ_JBRJHH010000001.1, from coordinate 461,515 downwards.
CGATTGGGGGGCGATGAAGTGGTGTTAGATCTGCCGACTTAAAATTAAGCTCTAACAGTTCAATTTTTGCAAAATAAACTGAAACGGGTTCAGAAAGGGTAAATGAATCAACAAATGCAGGACTGTGACACACATGACAATGGCCTTTTTCGGCGGAGTCAGATAACTGTTTAGCAAGCTCGGCATGTTCAGATTGATGCTGTTGATGATCGCCATTAGCTGCGCAGTGGGCTTCAAGATCCAGCTCTTCTAAAAGCAGGGCTGAGGTGTGATTAAATGCAACATTATGATCAGCCACGTCAAAGCTATCCAGCAACGGCTGGAGCAATAACACACTAATCAAAATAACAAATGCTGCTTTCACGTAACACCTAATAATTGGTACAACGGCGTTAACTTAACAAATTAGTACTTATTTGAACAGTAAAACCTAAACACGAAACACCCCATACATGCATACTGCTAACGAGTGTTTTAAAAGCGATGCTCACATGATATAAAAATAAAGAAATCAGCAACTAGGTATGCTTATGGGACACGGACATCACCACCATCACGATGCAGAAAGCAAAAGTACACAGCAATTATTACTTGCTGTATTAATTAATGTGTTACTTACATTTGCACAAATTGTGGGGGGGCTCATTTCTGGAAGCCTATCGCTCATTGCTGATGCACTGCACAATTTAAGTGACGCATCATCATTATTTATTGCGTTAATAGCACGCAAAATTGGGGCTAAACCAGCAAATAATCGATATCAATATGGTTATAAACGCGCCGAAATATTAGCCACGCTTTTTAATAGCCTGAGTTTAATTGTAATTGGTGGCTACTTAGTCATTGAAGCAATAAAAAGTTACCTAAATCCAGAACCCATCGATGGCTGGATCGTTATTTGGGTTGCAGGGTTAGCCCTGATTATTGACCTAGTAACGGCATTCCTTACCTACCGTGCTGGCGCTAATCAAAGTATGAATATTCGTGCTGCGTTTATTCATAATCTTTCAGATGCTATGGCTTCTGTCGTCGTTATTATTGCCGGCTCTCTGATCATTTTATATCAGTGGTATATTGTCGATCTTATTGCGACCATTCTTATCTCTGTGTATGTGATATACCACGGCGTATTGCTCTTAATAGCCAGCAGTAAAATTTTAATGCAAGTTGCACCAAGTCACTGCGAATCAACACATGTATCTGAACAACTGATAAGCGCATTTCCTATTTCAAATATTGAATACATAAAAGCATGGCAGCTTGATGAACACACCGTGCATTGCGAACTAAAGTTTTGTGCCCACCAAACAATCGACAACAATGAAATTCGTCAATTTTTACAGGATAAGTTTGCTATTAAGGCGTGTACTATTGAGCAAGTTTTAGTGTAAATGTTACTTGTTATCATTTACAATTTACCTTTGTATTTAAAACAAAGTAAAGGAACACCTCTTGAAGTTGTGGTTACGCCGTACGCACTTACTCCTTGCCTTAGTAAGCGGCCTTTTTTTGATTTGCTTGAGTTTAACAGGCGCATTACTTATTTACGCAAAAGATATTCAGTACCTTACACAAAGTGATAAATGGACGGTGACTCCACAAGCTTCACCGCTCGCTTTTGACCCACTAATAGCACGCGTATCAAACACAACTAAACAACCTGTTACTTTATTAATGCCTGAGGCGCGTGATGATCTTGCTTGGCAACTACAACTTGCCAATAATCGTTATGTGAGCGTTAACCCTTACACCGGTGATATTTTATACGAATACGATTATTACAGCACGGTGTATGGATTTACCATGGCGCTACATCGTTGGTTGCTTTACGAAGATGGCGACAAAAACCACCCTTTAAGGAACTGGGTTTCACTATGCGCGCTTATTCTTATTTTAGAAATATTACTAGGGTTTTACATTTGGATTAAACCTAAAAACCGTTTAAAGCGACTAGCTATAAAACCAAAAGCCAAATTTAGAGTATTAATGTACCAACTTCATACTGTGCTGGGCGTCTATTTATTGCTGCCACTTATTTTAATAGCATACACAGGCATGGCGTTTAACTGGAAGACAGAAACTAAAGCGGTATTAGAGTTTGTAATGCAAGGCACGGTTGAAGACAGACCTAAACCACCTGACGTGCTGCCCTCTTCAGAAACAACACCTTATCAAGTACAAAAAGCCTATAACAATGCACTCACTGTTTTTCCTGAAGGAAAACTGTTTAGAATTTATTTACCTAAAAAACCGACTGACAACATTGGTTTTCGCATCGAAAACCCAGGTGAAAGCCATGCCTATAGCTGGGTATGGGCCAACCCGTATACAGCCAATATCGTCGCGAGTTACGACGCCAGCAAAAGCTCGTGGACAACACAAACATGGCACTTTAAATACAAATTCCATATTGGCGATTTTGCGGGACCTATTGTGCAGTTACTGTGGCTTGTGTTTGCCCTGTCACCTTTATTTTTTACTGTGTCGGGTTTTTACTTTTGGTACAAACGCCACTTTAGATAATAACGCGTAATTAAACTTAAACTGATAAAACATGAACCCCCGAGCATATCACTGCTTTTAGCAAAAAGAAGTGTTTACATTGGCTAATTATACTACTGTATTTAGCCACCTTGAATGGCTCATATTCTCGGGCAAAGCATGATAGTTCAACATACCCAGTATTATTGATTCATGTGAAAAATAGGTTTTAATACCAACAATACAAAAGAAAGAGTGGGCCAAAACAGTGGACCAAATTGTAGTTATGACTACCTCTATTGTTTTATTACTTATTTGGGTGCCGCTTAGAAATACAGCGGCACCAAGTAAGTTAATTCAAGGTAAATCTATTCAAGCCAATACTACTCTCTAATGACTTAAAACGACCCTTTAATTCATTGCAGCAATTGACAACATACGCGTTAATTCGACAAGCTCTATCGCTAATATGTTACATACATCGTAGAGATTAAACCGCCAACACTATTGCAAATAGTTATCATTAAGCTTGCCTTTACAGTTCTTTACATTTACACTGCCGCCCCATAACTCATTTCATTTATCTTTTTTTAACAAGGACAAACATGTTAAAAACATCGCTTAGCCTTATTGCACTGGTGATAAGTAGCCAATCATTTGCTGATGATGCACTCAATAAAAAACTCACAGCAGAAGAGATGGAGCACGTTGTCGTTTCTGGTAGCCGTGTTTTTGAGAGCATTGATGAAGTACCTGCTTCTGTAACTATAATTAATCAACGAGAAATTGAAGAGCACTTAAAGGTAAATCCAGAATTACAAAGTTTGCTGTCACAAATGGTACCCGGACTTGCACCTGACACAGGCAGTTCAAGCAATACAGGCCAAAGTTTACGTGGTCGCGCCCCTCTTGTTATGATTGACGGCGTTCCACAATCAACACCTCTGCGTAATGGCTCTTTAGGAATAAAAACGCTTGATCCAAGTGCAATAGCCCGTATAGAAGTTATTAAAGGCGCCACCTCTATTTATGGCAATGGGGCTTCTGGCGGTATAATTAACTATATTACCAAGCAAGCGCAAAGTGAGGGTGAAACCGAAGGTGAAATTAGCCTATCATCACGTTTTAGTGCCGTAAAACTAGAAGAAAGTACAGGCGCACGCCTCTCAGCAGCTATTAATGGCCGCGCTGATAAATTAAGCTACTTATTTACTGCCAGTTATGAAGAAAACGGGGTACAACGTGACGCCGAAGGCGACATTTTGGGCTTGCAATATGGTTTGTCTGATGCCGTAACCGAAAACTACTTCACTAAACTGGGGTATGATTTTGACGATCAGAAACAACTGCAATTTAGCTATAACTTTTTCAGTTCTCAGCAAAAAACAGATCTCGGTGATGTCGTTGGTAATATTAACAATGGCGAAAAAACCTACGCGATACATGTGCCAAAAGAGTTGCAAAAACGAGGTAAACCACAAGGCCCTGAAGGCAACGAAAATATTACCTTGAAATACACTGATTACGCCTTGTTTGATAATACCCAAATGACCCTCGACCTCTACATGCAGGATATCGAAAACATATTCTTCTATTCGCCAAACCTTGCGAACCCAGATGAGGGCTACGATGGTGGTCAGTCAATAATCAGCTCAGAGAAAAAAGGCGCACGTGCGACATTTAATACCCTGATTGATTTTGACAATATTGAAGCAACCTTTATCTATGGTTTAGATGCTTTAAACGATGTGACATCACAACCCCTTGTTGATGGCCGCATTTGGGTCCCCGAAATGGACATGAACAGTGTTGCAGGCTTTTTACAGACTAAATGGGTTATCAATAACGACTTAGTTGTTAAAGCCGGTGTGCGTCAAGAAAGCATTGACTTAAGCGTCGATGACTACGAAACATTAAAACTTTGTCGCTCTGCAACACAATGTTCGGTGCCGCTGAGTGTAAAAGGCGACACCATTGACTATGACGCAACAACCTATAACGTGGGTATTAAATATAATTTGCTAGCGGCCTTCAGCCCCTTTGCGAATTACTCACAAGGTTCTGACATTTCAGATATTGGCCGCTTGTTACGCGCAGCCACCGTTAATGATATTGGTTTAATTCAAACCGAAGCGTCTATCATCGACAACTATGAAATTGGTTTTACCTCACAGTTTGATGATGTTCGTTTTGAATTTGCAGCCTACCGAAGTACATCGGAGTTTGGGACGACCAACAGTTTTAATGAGACAACCGGAGTGTATGAGCCCGTTCGGGCACCACAAGAAATTTGGGGTTACGAAACGCTTGTTGACTACACAATTAGCCCAACCTTAAAGCTAGTTGCAACCTACAGCTATGTAGAAGGCAAAAACACTGAAGACGATATTTACCTGGGTTCTCGTCAAATTAGCCCACCAAAAGGAACTGCGAATTTAAACTGGACGCCTAACGACGAACTGTCATTAAGCGCAAGTTACTTGTATGTTGGCTCGCGTAAGCGCTTTGAACCTAATGCAGACGGTGATTATGTGGGCGATCAAGGTCCAATTAGCAGTTACAATATTGTCAACTTGAGCGGCCGCTATAAGTTTACACATAACTGGCAAGCCTTCATGGGTGTTGAAAATCTATTTAATAACGATTACTACCCTGCTCGTGCGCAATCATACACGTACGGTGGTTACAACATAAAAGGCCTAGGTACAACAGTGACATTAGGGGCGACATATCGCTTTTAACAGCCGCTTAATAAAACACTAAGCCCTTCTTCGTAAGGGCTTTTTTATTTTTAAATAAAAACGATAAATTGTTCATTTATCAACCATTAACGCAAACTTAAACGAGAATCACAATCAATAGTAAACAACTGATTTACAAGGAAAAAGTTTGCAATCTTATTTTTATATACTACAATTATCGCAACTTGAATTTTGAGGACAGCACGATGAAAGGTAACCAGAAAGTCATTGATAGTTTTAATAAACTACTCGCAAACGAATTAGCCGCTATAGATCAATACTTTATCCATTCACGTATGTACGATGATTGGGGCCTTAACAAGCTGTACGAACGCCTTAACCACGAAATGGAAGAAGAGAAAGATCACGCTGACTGGTTAATCAAACGTATTCTATTTTTAGAAGGCGTACCAAACATGACCAAGCGTCGTGATTTATTAATTGGTACCGACGTTAAAAGCATGATGCAAAACGATCTCACTCTTGAACTTGAAGTGGTTGATTGTGTTAAAGAAGCCATTGCTATTTGTGAGCAAGAAAAAGACTATCAATCGCGTGAAGTACTTGAAAAACTATTATTCGATACTGAAGAAGATCATGTTTATTGGTTAGAGCAGCAGCTTGGTTTAATCGACAAAATTGGTAGCCAGAACTACCATCAATCTCAAATGGGCGAATAGAGGTTTACACGTATGAAAGGCGATAAAAGCGTTATTGCTGCACTAAACAAAGTACTAGCAAATGAGTTAGTGGGTATTAATCAATATTTTTTACATGCGCGTATGTTTAAAGATTTTGGCTTTTCAAAATTAGACAAAGCTGACTATAAAGTGTCTATCCAAAAAATGAAAAACGCCGACCGTTTAATTGAGCGTATTTTGTTTTTAGAAGGATTACCAAATCTACAAGACCTTGGTCGTCTGCGTATTGGTGAAAACTCTGAAGAAATGATTGAAGCAAACATGAGCTTCGAGCTTGATTCACTCCCTGATCTTAAAGCTGCAATTAAACTTGCTGAAGAGAAAAAAGATTACATCAGCCGTGAAGCGCTTGATCACATCTTAAATGAGCAAGAAGAGCAAATTGACTGGCTTGAAACACAGCAACAGTTAATCAAAACCGCAGGGCTTGAGAATTACCTGCAATCTCAAATGTAATTTGCAACTATCAAAAAGCAGCCTCGGCTGCTTTTTTCTGCTTAAGCCCCCCCTAACTAAATCGTTGCATATATTTAAAGCAATCCTATCAGAAAATTCTGATATCACTGGGTTTGTCGCAATTTAAAGCTGCTTAACAGTGAACTTGATAATGATTTTTATTAACATTAGCTTGTATCCAATAAAGACACTGAGCTTTAGACGTAAAATATCAATTTACTTAATTAATCGAGCGAGTTTGTAACATAACATATTGCTTATAAACGCAATGATTATGTTGTTTAGCGTTCACAACGATTGCGATTAACTTGCTCTACTTCTTGTATTTATTTAATCATGGATAAGACATATTTAACGCGGTGATCATCAGATTTACTCCCTCAAGATGAGCAAGTATGTCGGCACATTGGTATTGCACACCACTTTAAAGGATACATTCACCCTTCGAATAATTAGCTAGGTTTAATAATGAATGATTTAACTAAGCGAGCAGTCATTTCTTCTTGTGAATATTTTAAGGAATGTATAGATCAAACAATCGACACAGGTATTAAAGCAGGTAATAAAATGAGTATGAATTGGCTGTCTGAGGCGCTTAATTACCCTAACAGGAAAAAGTTAGAACGGGATTTCAAACGATATCTCAACACCACTTATAGCGATTACATTGCCAAGAAAAGACTGACTCTGGCTTGCAACATGCTTTGTGAGGAAAAAGTGTCTATCAAAGCAGTTGCGCTATCCTGCGGATTTAGTAATTCTGCGACATTCTGTAATGCCTTTAAACGCCAGTTTGGCTTAGCCCCCTCGGTATACAGAGTTGATAGATACAAACAGCGGGTTAAACAAGGATGTGATTGTTCAAAAGAAAAGCGACTTAACAGCGCCGCTTAGAAACTTAGGATATATTACGCACCAAGTAATGGGTGCGTTTATTTATGAAGCGTCTTTTTGCTCAATGATAGATACTTTATTGCTTAAAATTAATGAGTTAGGAATTAAATGAATCGCCCCTTCACCTTTAATAGTTATATAACGAAGATTTAAATCGACTACGGTGCCTTTTGAATTACTCACTTCGATATAATTGCCAAGTTTTACCGGCTTATAAAGGACAATCATCACACCAGCAACCAAATTAGAAATTGCGTCTTTTAGCGCAAAACCAAGTGCAAAACCTGTTAAACCAAGCCCAGCAACCAATGCAGCCACATCGAAGCCTAACTTAGAAAGAGCCAGTACAATGCCAACAAAAAGTAAAATAGCGCGCTGCGAGTTCGAAATCAGTCGGAAGGTTTCAAGTGCTGTTGAGTCAAAACGACGTTGAAACTGCTTTATCGCACGGTCAATAATCAAACTAGCGATAAAACAAACAGCCAACACCAAAAATGCCTGAATGAATTGATTAGTCATCGAGTAAATTAGCTCCAGCCAAAAAGCCTATAATAGGCTTAAATAACCTACCAGAAAACATATTATTGCTTTTCAAATACACAACTAACCGCAGGCTGGCTGAGTGTATAGGTGATTTTATCGTTATCCTCAAAGCGCAAATCTTCAACTGTCGTCCCTTCGTCATTTTCATCATTACAGCGACTGTAGCGATTAGTTCTTACTATGCCATTAACGAAATACTTGAGTTTCGATGTGACGATGCAAAAATCAGGAATTTTCTTCGTTTGTGTACCGTTATGTAAATCACTAAAGTCTATTAGGCTTCCTAAAGTGAAGCCTTGTGTGGGCTGTTTAACCAAAGAAAACGGTGCACTTTTGCATACTTCATCACTGCCAGATACAAGAGCATAGTCCCCCTGCTTCGCTTTTATCAATGACAAAAACTGTGTTTTATTACTGGGTTTAACATCAAGTAACGCACTTGCTAAAAGTGAATTTGAGAACAGGAACAACACTAAACAATAGTAATATCTCATTGAAAATCCATAAGCTTATGCACACTAAACAAGCATAGCATGCTGTGTAAGGTTGGTGAAAATATAACTGTATTGCTTCATACGAATTAAAATCAAAAATAGCTCTACTTTATAGATGAACCGGAGGCACTTTAAATAAATATGTGCTATATCTTTGAGTGATAATAATTTTTGGAGGGATTCTAATGAAACTAATCAAGTTACTTTCTATTGCGTTATTCTTCGGTTTATTTAGCTTGCAGAGCGTTGCAGGCGACGATGATTGGAAATCAATTGCTGAAAAAAAGGTCAGCTTTAAAAGTGAAACCGACACTGTTAATCCTTTAACTAAAAGCCGATATAGTCATATAAAAGTCAAATGCACGCATGGCACCGTTAACCTTAAAAGTATTAAGGTGATCATGAATGACGGCGAAGAAAAAGTGTTCGACAATTTAGGTGTTCTCAGTAAAGGCATGTCGTCACGAAGCTTAAGTCTGCCCGATAAAAACGACGCTAAGCTTGATAAAATAGAGCTTAATTACGAATCAGTTGGCAGTGCCGCACTAAGCATGGCGGGTGTAACAGATAAAGCACAAGTTGAAATTCTAGCGAAAAAGGCAAATAAAGAAGATTAGTGCAACTTGCGAGACAACCATGTTCGAACGAGTACATGTAAGCTTTCATGTAGGAACGGCTTCAGCCGTGAACCTTAAAAATTCGGCGTTAAAACGCCTCCTACATCGAAAGTGTTCTGCTTTGTAGGTCGCCGCCACTTACAGCGGCCTATATACTTATAGCAGCCTACATACTTATAGCTGCCTACAAAGTGTCGCACTCTATTCTCATAAATCGCGCTAAAGCCCGGCCTACACACCAACTCCGTAGGAACGGCTTCAGCCGTGAACTTTAAAAATTCGGCGTTAAAACGCCTCCTACATCGAAAGTGTTCTTCTGTGTAGGTCGCCGCCACTTACAGCGGCCTACATAGTGTCGCACTCTATTCTCATAAACTGAGCAAAAGCCCGAGCTACACACCAACTCCGTAGGAACGGCTTCAGCCGTGGACCTTAAATGTTCGGCGTTAAAACGCCTCCTACATCGAAAGTGTTCTGCTTTGTAGGTCACCACTTATAGCGGCCTACATACTTATAGCAGCCTGCATAGTGTCGCACTCTATTCTCATAAATCGCGCTAAAGCCCGACCTACACACTCAACTGCGTAGGAACGGCTTCAGCCGTGAACCTTAAATGTTCGGCGTTAAAACGCCGCCTACAAGCTTTTCACTTGTAGCTAGCAACTTTAATCTTGTGCTCCAATACATTGTAAATTAACGCTTATAAAGCGCCTCAATTGTTGCAGAACCAAGCGAATAGGCATTAATCATATACCCTGCTAATGCACCTGATGCGTTTTCTGGCAGCTCAATCTTTTGTGATAATGCATGCAGTGTAAATTGATATCGGTGAGCTCCATGTCCTTCAGGAGGGCAAGCACCACCGAACCCTTTGAAACCATAATCATTTGTTATTTGCACACTCCCTTTCGGCATCGCGTTTTTGTCAGCACTGCCCGCACCGCTCGCTAAACTTGATACAGATTTAGGAATATTCACAACTTGCCAATGCCACCAACCACTGCCTGTAGGGGCATCTGGGTCATAAACCGTCAATGCGAATGCTTCTGTGCCTTGAGGAGCATTTTGCCAAGCAAGTTGTGGTGATAGGTTCTCGCCATCACAACCAAACCCTTTAAACTCTTGCGCACGACTCATAAAATCACCATGAGCAATATCTTTACTTGTTAGGGTTAGTGACTCAGCGAATGTCATGCCAGATAAACATAGCAGAAACAAAGGGGTGACAATTTTCAATGTTGATAATTTCATAATATTCTCCAGTTATTAAGAATAATCATAATAGCTAGCAAAGATAGATCAAATTAGTACCAAAACTGTCAATTATTAGCCTGCTTCGCTCAATATTGTTTTACGAAGTGCGGTTGGAGTCGTATTAAACAAGAGTTTAAATTTATCCGTGAATCTAGATTGCGACGAAAAACCACATTGCTGCGCAATAGCACCTATTGATTCTGAGCTACTTTGGATCAAGTGTAGTCCGTGACTTAAACGCGCTTTGTCTTTAATTAGCTGAAAATTGCTGTCTTCTGCGGTTAACTTTCGTCTGAGTGTTGATTCACTCATTGCTAAAGTTGCAGCAATACTATTTGCATCCCAATCACATGTTAAATCACTGGCGATGATAGTATGTACTTTATGAGTGAGTGTTGGCGGCTCGATAATTGAACCTAAGTCTTTAAAGCCCTGTGAAAATAGTATTTGCAACAGCTCTTGCCTTCTTATTGGCCATAAGTCCGGCGGCGTTAATGCAGCCCATTCAATAAATTGTTTTAAAGACATTTTAAGTAATGAATCGACGTGCCCTGTTATAAATTTTTTCTTTGGTCCGGTTTGATACTTCAAACACGCAAAATCAGCATAATCAAACTCAATCAATAAAGCGATATAACCTGCGTTTTGCGGGATATTCCGCATCGCTACATGCGGAGTATTTGCCATAAAAACAAAGTTGCCAGCATTACAATCAAGTTCATCTGTATCAATCAGCTTTTTGCAGCCAGATAGCACAACCACGAGTAACGGGTTAGCGATAGGCACATTAACAATATGCTGTTCATCGTTAGCACAGTAAACCGAAAATGGTAAAGAGTGATGTTGCTTTACAGTGTTTAAACCTATCTCTATTAATTCATTCATAATTTGAAGTGTTTTATTTCCTTATACCCGTAGGCACAGCGTCAGCCATTAAGATAAAAATTCGGCGTTAAGACGCTGCCTACAAGCTATTTCCTTTAAGCTCGCTAACTTTACTATTTACCTGTAAACATGCTTTTATATATTTATCAAATGAGCTTAATCTCGACCAAAGCCAATCAGCTTTTTACCATTTAACCCATTTTTATGCCATTCGGTTTGCTCTTCGCAGAATATTTGTGCGTCGAGCTCTTTGCTTGGCTCTTCGTTTAAGCTACCAGCTGGCACCAAAAGATAGCTGCTATCTTGTGATTCAAATGGCAGTGCAGAGCCACAGGTTTTACAAAATGCACGTGACAACGCGCGGCCAGGGTAGTTAAAACGTGTAATATTATGCTCACCTTTCAGCCATTCGATGGCATCGGGTGAGGTAAATAAATTTGCAGCATGCGCAGTACCTGATAATTTACGGCATTGCTCGCAATGGCAAAAGAAAAAACGCTTAAAATTGTCAGTTACCTGAAAACTTACTTCACCGCAGCAACAGCCACCCGTTAATATTTTACTCATAGTCACCTCCTTTTTGATTCAGCATAACCCGAGATAAAGAGTTCAACAATGCGCCTAAATGGTAATAACAAGTAAAACGAATTATGCCTGAATGTACTAGGCTGATAGATTCAACAACCTTCATGTTATATTTAGTAATAGGAACCCACCTTAATTTCACTAAGCCCTACCATATAATTCATTTTAATTAATAACTTATGAATAAGTTAAAATTTATTACGCTTCTGTTTCCATACGAGAAAGATACAACACGTTCAGTTTAAAAATAAAAAAGGCCATGTTACGCGTGCAACATGGCCTTTTTGAATTGACACAACTTAAAAATCTAAGTTCGATAAAATCTCGTCATCAACGTTATTCGATAACGTCACCTTCAGTTTTGGTGTACGTGCCATTTCACGCTTAATCGCAAAGTTGGCTTCTTCGTTACGCGCCCAACTACGACGCGCAATACCGTTATTTACATCAAACAGTAACATTGATTTTAAACGACGTTCAGCGGCTTCAGAGCCATCAAGTAGCATACCAAAGCCACCGTTGATCACTTCACCCCAACCTACACCGCCACCATTATGGATTGATACCCATGTTGCACCACGGAAACCATCACCAATCACGTTATGAATGGCCATGTCGGCTGTGAAGCGGCTACCATCATAAATGTTTGATGTTTCACGGAATGGTGAATCAGTACCACTTACGTCATGGTGGTCGCGGCCAAGAACTACAGGACCAATTTCTCCACGATTTATTGCATCGTTAAAAGCTTTGGCAATATCTGCGCGGCCTTGTGCATCCGCATACAAGATACGCGCTTGCGAGCCAACAACAAGTTTGTTTTGCTTCGCGTCTTTAATCCAAGTGATGTTGTCTTGCATTTGCTGCTGAATTTCTTCTGGTGACTCAGCCATGATTTTTTCAAGGACTTGTGCAGCAATGGCATCGGTTTTATCTAAATCTTCTGGCTTACCAGAGGTACATACCCAACGGAATGGACCAAAACCATAGTCAAAACACATTGGACCAAGGATATCTTGTACATACGATGGGTATTTAAAATCAATACCATTTTCAGCCATCACATCGCCACCAGCACGAGATGCCTCAAGCAAGAATGCATTACCGTAATCGAAGAAATATGTGCCTTTTGCTGTGTGTTTGTTTATAGCATCAGCATGGCGTTTAAGCGTCGCTTGTACTTTTTCTTTAAATACATCTGGTTCTTCACGAATTAAACGGTTTGATTCTTCGTAGCTGATATCTACTGGGTAATAACCGCCTGACCACGGGTTATGCAGTGATGTTTGGTCTGAGCCTAAGTGAACAAAAATATCTTCAGCTAAGAAGCTTTCCCAGACATCAACGATATTACCAATGAACGCAATTGAAACTACTTCTTCGTTTTGTTGCGCGCTGCGAACGCGTTCAACAAGTTCTGGCATGTTATCGATTAGCTCATCAACCCAACCTTGTTGGTGACGTTTTGTAGCCGCTTTCGGGTTCACCTCTGCACACACTGTAATACAGTTTGCAATATTACCCGCTTTTGGCTGCGCACCACTCATGCCGCCTAAGCCAGCAGTTAAGAAAATTTTACCTTTTGGTGACTCGCCTTTTTCAAGTACTTTACGGAACGCATTCATCACCGTAATAGTTGTACCGTGAACGATACCTTGCGGGCCAATGTACATGAATGAACCAGCGGTCATTTGACCATATTGCGTTACACCCAGTGCATTGAATTTTTCCCAATCATCAGGTTTTGAATAGTTCGGGATCATCATACCGTTGGTAACAACAACACGCGGTGCTTCAACCGAAGACGGGAATAACCCCATCGGATGACCTGAGTACATGTGAAGCGTTTGGTCTTCTTCCATCTCGCTTAAGTACTTCATGGTTAATAAGTACTGAGCCCAGTTTTGGAATACCGCACCGTTACCACCATAAGTGATCAGCTCTTCTGGATGCTGTGCAACCGCAGGATCGAGGTTATTATCGATCATAAGCATAATCGCGGCAGCTTGTTCACACTTTGCTGGGTAATCGCTAATTGAACGTGCTTTAAGTTCATAATTAGGCTTAAAGCGATACATATAAATGCGACCAAATTGCTTTAGCTCTTGTGCAAATTCAGTGGCGAGCTCTTGGTGCCACTCTTTCGGGAAATAACGCAATGCATTACGAATAGCCAATTGCTTTTCATCTGCTGATAAAATGTCTTTACGTTTTGGGGCGCGGTTAGCATCGCTTGGATAAGCTTTAGGCTCAGGTAAAACGCGTGGGATCCCTTGTTTAATTTGTTCTTGGAAAGTCATTATCTGCTCCCTTAGTTTACTTTAAACGCTTGCGATTTAACCAGTGTAACCATGGCATCAATATCAGGCTTAAGTAAACGATCTTCTTCTAACTTAGCCACTTTGTTGCGAATAATTGCAACGTTTTCTTCTATGATATCTGAGCACTTATTAGGGCGTCTAAATTCGATTGCTTGTGCTGCATACATCAGCTCAATTGCAAAAATTTTATCAAGGTTACCTAAAATCTGGTTTAGTTTACGACCCGAGATACTGCCCATTGATACGTGGTCTTCTTGGCCCATTGATGTTGGCACACTGTCTGCTGATGGTGGGAAACACAGTGATTTGTTTTCTGTTACCAATGCCGCTGTCACGTATTGTGGGATCATCATGCCTGAGTTCAAACCACCAGATGAGGTTAATAAGCGCGGTAAACCGTGTAAACCCTCAAGTAATAAATAACAACGACGGTCAGCAATATTACCAAGCTCAGCCGCCGCAATTGAAGCGTAATCTAATACCATAGCAAGGGGTTGACCGTGGAAACCGCCACCCGAAATAGCCTCTTCTTCGCTGATAACTATTGGGTTATCAGTTACTGAGTTCATTTCTGTTTCAGCAAGTTCTTTTAAGTGGTTGTATGCGTTGCGCGAAGCACCATGCACTTGTGGAATACAACGCAATGAATATGGGTCTTGAACACGGTCACAATTAGTGTGTGACGCCATGTTTTCAGAGCCTTCGAAAAAGCGACGCATACGCGCTGCCACTTCAACATTGCCTTTAAAGGCACGAATTGCATGAAGCTCTTCACGAAACGGTGATTGGCTACCCTGCATACCTTCGATACTCATCGCCCCTGCAATATCGGCAAGGTCTAGTAAGTAACCCATTTTTGTGAGTGCCGTGATCGCATGCGATAAAATAAATTGTGTGCCATTGATAAGCGCTAAGCCTTCTTTAGCATGTAACTCCATTGGCTCTAAACCATGCTCTTTGAGTACTTCTGCAGCCGGCTTAATATCACCATCAATCCAAAACTCACCTTCGCCTAATAAGGGTAAAAATAAGTGTGATAACGGAGCTAAATCGCCTGATGCGCCCACTGAGCCTTGTTCTGGCACAACCGGGATAATATCAAGCTCAATAAACTTAAGCATGCGCTCTACAACCGCTAAACGAATACCTGAATAACCTTGGCTTAGTGCGTGCACTTTAGTGATAAGCATTAGCTTTGAAATAGGTTTAGCAATGGGCTCACCCACGCCGACAGCATGAGTGATTAATAAGTTCTTTTGTAACAGGTTAGTTTCTTCTGGAGATATTTGCGTATCACATAACGGGCCAAAACCTGTGTTAATGCCATAAATGGCTTTATCAGAGGCAGCCATTTTATCTACGTTTTGGCGGCTTTTATTAATTTTATCAATCGCTTCTTGGCAAAGCTCTGCCTGTAACGTACCCGCTGCAATAGCATTAACGCTGTCTAACGTTAACTGGTCAATACCGTACTTAAATGTCATTTATAACTCCTAAAGAACAGGATTAGTTTTATTTAATGCAATGCTAACTTGCTCTAGATGTTTTACAAATGCATAATTATCGTTATTCATTCCAGATTTATCGAACTATAAGAATCACCATGCAAGTTCATGATGTAGACCTGCGCTTATTGCGCGTTTTTGTAGCAATTGTAGAGTGTGGGGGGCTGTCGGCGGCTGAGTCGCGATTAAATATTGGCCGCTCAACTATCAGTGCTCATTTATCAGATTTAGAAGTTAGGCTTGGCATTAAATTATGTAAGCGTGGCCGCAGTGGGTTTGAAATTACCGATGCTGGCGCCATTACTTATCAAGCTTCAATTGAGCTTTTACAACAATGTGAAGCATTCGCCAATACAGTCGCCAGTTCTAAAAATGAGTTATCGGGGCGTTTAAGCATCGCCATGATAGATACCATGGTGAGTGACCCACGCTGTGTGATCCCCCGCGTCATAGCCACACTAAAAAGAAAGAGTAACAATATTCAGTTTGATATTAATGTATGTGAAGCCCGAGAAGTCGAAACATCGGTAGCTAATGGCCGCTCACTCGTTGGCATTGGCGTGAGCCGCCATCATATTCGCGGTTTACACTACACTCCCCTGCATAACGAAACCAACTTTTTATATTGTGCGAAAGGCCACCCATTATTTGATTGCGAAGACGGGCACATTAATAAACTAATAAAAGAAGCTGAAGTAATCACAAGTAACTATATGCGCGATAAAGAAAGCCGTAACGACGGTTTGAATTATCAAAACAGTGCGGTGGCGTATCACGATGAAGGCATTGCCCACTTGATTCTATCGGGTGAGTTTATTGGTTATTTACCCGATCACTATGCGCAGTTTTGGGTAGATAAAGGTATGTTTAAGGCTATTCAACCAGCCAAGTACCATTATGATATTCCGGTGGTGTTGATCACCTCAAAAACAAACGCTAATTCGCCACTTGCAAACGCCATGATTGAAGAAATAAAACACTGTTATACAGCTTAATAACAATATTACTGACGTTGAGTACCTTTAAGCTCATTTATTAATACAACACTAAACGCGATAATTGCGAGGTTTGTGGTTACCGGATTAAAGGCTTCAATTAAAAGCGAGGGCTGTAAAATGGCAACAAATAACATTAAGCCAATTAGCGCCAATATGTTTAATACATTGATTAAAATAGAGCGATAGAAAATAAAAAAAAGCACAGCAAAGATGATTTCACCAACACCTGCTGCACGTGTAATCAAACTTGAAATTTCAGGATTAAAACCAAAACTACCTGTCATCTGCTGCTCAAGAGGCGAAATATGCACAAGTTTTGGCATCAACCCATGGTAAAACCAACTAAAGCTGATAATAAAGCGGGCAATTTGAAGTGTCGTTAAATGGTTCATCGTAAAGGCTGAATTATGTGTGCTCTAGCCATTAGAGCACACTGCAAAGACTTATAAAACAGTTGGCTTACCAAAACGGTTTTCTGTTTCATCACCGGCTAAAAAGCCATTCTCAATGAGTGCCCAAATTGGTCCAATCAACGGAATAAAACCAATTAAGACCCACCAACCTGACTTATTACGGTCATGCCAACGTTTTACTTGAATCGCGAGTGAAACCCACATTAGGGGAATGTACATAATGAACGAAATAACCATTATGGCCGATTCACTAGCACCAGAAAGTAGTGCAGCAATAAACATAATCACAAACGTAGCAGCCACTACTCCTAAGAACGCATACCAATACGTTTTACGCGGAATTCGACCACTAAAAGAGAATAAAATTTCTTTTATGCTTAACGTTGTTGATTCTGTAGAGGTTGAAACAAGGTTTGATTCTGGGGCTTGATAAACATTTTCTGACACTGTCATTTCCTTTGAATTGTGTTTTAGCAAACTAACACGACGGTTACCCTGCTGATTTATAATCATTAACTAAGCGAGACTCAGCGCGAATAACATAACATAAATTTAGGTTATTTAGGTACTAAAAAATTACAACTAGCTATTCGCTCTTAGCTTTTACCGCAGGCACGGTATTTAATTAACGTTTCGAAAATGGGTCTAAAACTAACTCTGCCTTAAAATATGCCACAGCATCTTCAACATCGATAAATGTTTTTTGCTGAAACTTTAAGCCTCTTTCAAAGTAAAAAACCTCAAAGTGGGTTTTAGCATCGTAAATACAATAACCTTCACACTTTGGCAAAGTACCAATAGCGTAAGCACCGGTGCTAACTCGTTTCTCAACTAACTACTTTTTCAGCTCAATAAACGCTTGTCGCACAGCAGCAATCTCTTTATTACGAATACTTAATAACTTATTGAAGCGTTGGAGTAAAAGCAAGTGACCTTTGAAACAATAAAATGTGAAGCATTAAAAAGCACCTGAACGGTGCTTTATATTAACTTGGTTGTTGCCAGTATTTGGCGTATAGATTTGGGTAGGTTTGTTTTAAAAACTTGGCTTTATCTTTAAAGCGCTTGCCTTTTGGCTGTTCAAGCCCCGACGGAATAAACGGCAGTTCATCATCATTTCGCTCTTCGTACAGCATACCTGCGATAAGATCATACTCATCTAAATAAGGGTAAGGTTGCTCATTTAAATGATAAACCGGTGTACAGTCAGCGATTGAATCCGGGTTTTCAAGGGCATTTATAAATACCTGCTCGCCACGTGAAATCAGCCAACATAAAAACTCTGAAAATCCGTAATCGTCGTTACAACCTGCCATTACAAAGGCAGCACCGAATAAGTCCCATGTGTAGGCTTTACGCATGCGAAGACTAAACTGCTTATCAAATTCCATCAGCTGTTCATCAGATAAGTCAGTTAGCTTTTCTTTTAATGCATTACATACAGACTCAGGCTCCGCGGTTTTATCTTCTGCGGTAACTAACTGCCAAAACTCAGCTTCTGTTAACACACTCATGATAAAATCTCTTTTACACGACCTACTTGACCATCGTCTAACTGCACTTTTATGCCGTGTGGATGGTTAGGTGATTTTGTCAAAATACGTGATACCACACCTTGGGTTAACTGACCTGTTCGTTGATCTTGCTTTAATACAATATTCACTTCACAACCAATAGAAATTTGTGAACGCGTAGGCACTGCCATAGCAAAGTCTCTTTCATTAATTTTTGCCGATTATAGCTATTTGTGGCGCAGTTACCAAACTAAACCCGTGTGATTGACGTGTTTTTAAGCGCTTGATGGGGAATGATATCGTTAAGTCTTTCGATTATAGCGTCTGATTTTCCTTTAATTTGAAAATCATAGCCTTGACCATTTTTATCCAGAATGACCGCTAAGTAATTATCGGCGACTTTAAACTCAGTAATTCGGTTTAATTCAAGCAACTGCTCTTTCGAGCTGTAATAAAACTGCGTTACTTTAAGGTGAGTATTTGTTGCAATTAGCGTATTACTCAGTGCGGTTTTTGCAGCAAATTTATCTGTTGAGCGAACGGCTTGCAGAGCAAAAAAAACGGCAGCAACAAAAGCGCTAAATGATGGAAACGGCAACGCGTCGTCAGACAGTATGCCATAAACACCCACGCCTAAAAACAACACAGACAGTGCTGAATTCAAAGATAACATGTGCTTCGCCGTTAAATTCAAAAACATATTTATTCCTTTAAAAATGAAATTGCCTTCGCGTTTATAGTTATATCTATCGTATTAAGTTCATTAATAATTAAGTTTACTATCAGTTGCTTTTGATTTTCGTTAATTGGCAACGTATTGAAAAAACACTTTATTTTAAGTGATTGAGGCAGTTTTTTTAAGTCAGCGGTATGAGTTAGCCATAAAAACTCACTGACTGTCTCTTTAGCTTGCTCACACGCGTGAGTTAACGCAACACGAATGGCTTTATCAAGGCGTTTTTCGGTTTTAGTCATTTTCAACTTGTTGTTTTTTAAATTCTTCGTAACCGTCTTCTTGGCGTTTTACACACTCGTGATACTCTTTATCTGCTAAGTAATTGCATTCATTTAAACGGGCCGATTGAATTTCGTGATACCGTGCATCAGAGCTACATGCACTCAGCATAACGAATAAGGCTGCTAAAGCCACAAACTTTAAAGCGTTAAAAAACATTAAATTTCCTTTCTTAAGTTATACATTGGCACTGTGTTTTACTGTATATTGCGTGGGTTTAAAATCTTATTACCAAAGGGTCATCTATGATGTTGTCGCAGTTACAAGAGCTGTTTCAGCGTATCGATAAAAGTAAAATTTTTCAATCATTTGTTATCGCGGTCATTGTTATTTCGGCGTTAACTGTTGGCGCGCACACGTACTCGTTACATCCAACCGCAGAAATTGCCTTGCACTGGATGGACATGGGGATCACTGTCTTCTTTCTGATTGAGCTTGTGATCCGCTTTATTGCCAGCCGTGGCATAAAAGACTTTTTTACAAAAGGCTGGAATATTTTCGATTTTATCATCGTCGTCGGAAGCCTTTACCCTGCTGCGGGGTCAACTATTTTCATCGCAAGGCTGTTACGTATTTTCCGCGTATTGCGATTAGTGTCGATGATCCCAGAGCTGCGATTGTTGGTTAATTCGCTATTAAAAGCCATACCGCAAATGGGCTATATCGCCTTGTTAATGTTCGTTATCTTCTACATATATGCCGCAATGGGTAGCATGTTATTTGCCGATATTAACCCTGTATTGTGGGGCGATGTGTCAATTTCAATGCTAACTCTATTTCGTATTGCCACCTTTGAAGACTGGACCGACGTAATGTATGAAACCATGGCGGTGTATAAACTAAGCTGGATTTTCTACTTAACGTTTATATTCTTAACTGCATTCGTGTTCTTAAACATGATGGTCGGTGCCATATTAGAAGTTATGTCTGAAGAGCACCGTAATGCACGTGAAGAACAAACGAGCGACGATGACATGCCCGCCACAAAAGGCCAAATTATTCAATTACAAGCTGAAATGGCAGAGCTAAAACAATTACTTAAAGAAAGAAAATAACTTTTTTGTTTAATAGTTTTTAGTTATAAGGCGCTAGAGTACAAAACCTAGCGCCTTTATTTTATCCACGTTTTTCCACTTTCCATGGTGGATTCAAGCGGTTTTCACCTGCCCAATACAGTTTGATTTTGTTACCTGAAGGGTCTTTCAAAATAGCTTCTGTCCATAAGTAGCGCTGCGCTGTTGGCGGTTGTTCAAAAGTAATCCCCTTTTTAACAAGGCTCGTGTAAAGAGCATCAAGATGTTCTTCTTCAAAATAGATAACAGCATGACTCTTAAAGTCCTCGCTTTCTAACGACAGCGAAAATGTCGCGTCTCCATTGGTACATTGAAAACGCGCGTAGTGAGGTGTATCTACAATTTGAATAAAACCAAGAGTTAAATAAAAAGCCACTGCCTCATTCATATTTTTTACAGGTAACGTGACTTGATTAAGCTTCATTTGCTACTTCTGATTAATTAGATTTCGTTGTGCCAGCATATCCCGAATAATTAAATAAGCAAAAGATAAGCGTGAATAACGTATTAAATAACTGATAAGCTCACAGCTTGCATATTCGAGTGGGCAACTGTGAGTCATACTGTAAGGCATCATGCACTGCTCAAAGGGTTTCCCCTTGCCATTTAAAACTGAATAAACGTTCTATTTTTGTTTATACAAAAAGGGCCGTGCAGCCGCCATAAGTGATAACCAACAAGGGCAATGATGATTATATGTATTTTTATACGTATTTTAATCGCCACCTTGCTGGCCTAATACATGCAATAACTCAGTTAAAGGCAACGACTTGTAAAAGTACCAACCTTGACCTTGAACCTGATAGTCGTCATTGTAATTTTTAATAAAGTTATATTCTTCAACTGTCTCAACCCCCTCAAAAATAACAGTGCGGTTTAGGTTTGTTATTAATGACATAATGGCTAACAACATTTCTTGCTTCAACTCATCAGATATTGATTGAGTGAAAACCTTGTCTATTTTGATCACATCAAAATTGATTTCGGTTAACCACACTAGGTTTGAAACTCCTGTTCCAAAATCATCAAGAGAAATAGAGAAGCCGTATGTTTTAGCTTTTGAAGCAAAACATGACAATTCGTCCAATGGAAGCTCTATTCGCTCGGTGATTTCAATTTTGATTTGCTGTGGTTTTATTTTATTTTCAGTGCATAAATCATATAAATAATCTAAATACTCTTTTGTTTGAATTTCATAAGCGTTAATGTTGATTGCCACGCTGAAATCAGAATCAGCACGTAAAACAGGAGAAAGTTCATTAAGCGCTTTTTTGACCGAGTTATACGCAAGAGTTGGATACAAACTTAGCTGCTCTGCAATACCTAAAAAAAGCTCTGGCGAAACATTACCGTAAACAGAATCTTTCCACCTTATCAAACTTTCTACACCAATAATTTTGTTACTTTTTAGCTCGAGTATTGGCTGATACTCCAAATATAATTCTTCGTTTTCAATGGCTTTACGAAACCTAAATTCCATTGAGTGGCTTTTATCTAAGTATGAACAAATTGAATAAGCAATTAAAAAGCTAATAAACCCAATTAAACCGATTAATAGAGCAGAAATGTAAAAAGGGAAATACAGTAAACCAGGCCGGTTATTGTATGTCTCAATGCAGTATTGGAATTGAGTGCTACAAGTTTCTACCACTTGCGGTTTAAGCAGTGTATCTGTTTTAAACTGGTAGTGTGCCGCATAGTTATGAAAGGTGTATTTTCTATTCTTTGAAATAATTTTATATGAAAAATTTTTATTTAATTGATCAAAGTTTTTAAAAGGGGCATTAATTGTAAAAGCAATTACACTCCCTTTATTTGTAATGTCATATTTCGCTGCAACAGGAAAAATATTCGCAACTTGAGAAGCAAAATAGTAGCCCGATGGAGAATGATACAAAACACCGTCAAGTGGCGTTGAATCAGCAAGAAGTCCCCAATTTGCTGAGCAATTAACTTTATTATTAAAAATCAAACCTAAGTCATGCGTATATTCATGTTTAGAAAGAATAATGCGCAACTCATTGATTGTCTGAGCATCACACTCAAGAGGAGATAATGATGAAGCCTCCTGAATAGAAGAGCCTAAATCGCTTGATATGTCTTCAGCTTTTGATAACAAAGATTGCGAAAATTCCTTTTGATAGCTGACTTGCAGATAACTAACCAGAAGGTGAAAAGCAACAACGAGAAAAAGCATTAAACAAATAATATAGAGTGCTTGATTATTTTGAGCTGATTTTAGTGTTTTTCTCGTCATATTTAACTTATACGCTTTACAGTCTAAACCTCAAATTAGCCTTTATGTATTACCAAATCAATAAAAAGTAATAAAATGGAAACAGAGTAAGTGTAACTACCTACTAAACCCCGAGATGAATTAGAAAAGACAACATTAGGCTGTTGCACCTCATACCTTAAATTTACCCACTAAGTCTGTAAGTAAATGAGACAGCTGATTAAGTCTTTCACCATTTTGACGCGCACTCTGTGCAATGTCACTTACATCGTCTGCCGCATTTTTAATTTCGACAACATTGCGGTTTATGTCTTCTGCTACATGCTGCTGCTCCTCGGCTGCAGTCGCTATTTGTGTGTTAAGGTCACTAATATTGACAATAGACGATGTGATCTCGCTAAACTGCTGTTGCGCAGAATGTGCAAGCTCAACAGTTTTATGAGTGCGGTTTAAACTTGCAGCCATTTCTTTAGATACTTGGTCAGACATTTTGCGAAGCGTACTAAGTTGGGTTGCTATTTCCTCCGTTGACTCAGACGTTCTTTGCGACAGCGCACGAACCTCATCAGCAACCACAGCAAATCCACGACCGTGATCGCCCGCTCGAGCAGCCTCTATTGCAGCATTCAGTGCTAATAAGTTTGTTTGCTCAGCAATGCCTCTTATGACACTGAGAATCGACATGATATTTTCACTTTCAGCATCAAGCTGAGTGATATCTTGAGTCGCTTTTGTTATCACAGTAGAAAGCGACACAACACTCTCTACAGTTTCTGAAATGACATTTTGTCCAAGCTCAGAAGCATGCTGTGTTTGCGTTGCAAGCTCTGCTGCATTCGCACAACTTGCGGAGACCTCATTGGCAGTCGCAGCCATTTCATTAATTGCAGTCGCAGCCATTTCAAGAGCTTGTTGTTGCTGTGTTGTAGAATCAGATAGTTGTGAGGCTTGTGACGAAGTGTTCGCTGATGTTTCACTCACATTTTGAGAACAATCATTTATTTGCGTCACTAACTCTGAAATTAAATTCAAAAACAAATTAAAGCTATTCGCTAATTTTGCTGTTTCATCTCGCGTTTTAATAACAAGCCGCTTCGTTAAATCACCGCCGCCTTGTGATATTTCTGTCAACCCATCACTCACTTCAACAATGGGGGCTGAAATAAGTTTAGAAATATAACTTGCCACTAGAATAAACACAGCAATCAGCACCGTACTAATAACAAGTATAGTAATTGTGATTGTGTTAGCTGCGCTCATTACTTCAGATTTTTCGACTAAAGCAACGAACTTCCAACCAAGCTTTTGCGAAGTGTAAATATTTGCTAAATAATCTTTGCCATTTATTTCAATTTCAAACTGGCCGCGATCGTTGTTAGCAAGCTCCCGGTATT
Organism: Pseudoalteromonas sp. MBR-15; assembly: GCF_053628915.1. Classification (NCBI taxonomy): domain Bacteria; kingdom Pseudomonadati; phylum Pseudomonadota; class Gammaproteobacteria; order Alteromonadales; family Pseudoalteromonadaceae; genus Pseudoalteromonas; species Pseudoalteromonas sp. MBR-15. The sequence goes on along the minus strand of NZ_JBRJHH010000001.1, from coordinate 437,395 downwards.
TACCGCCATTGATTTCGTTTAGCTGTTTAAAACGATAATCCGCATTTTTGACATCGACCAAAACATTGCCGCTGTCTTCTATCAGCATTAAGTAGCCAGTCTCACCCAATTTAATGTTCGCAATAATATCTGTTAGACCTTGCAGTGAAACATCCATGCCTTGTACACCAATTAAGTTGCCATTTTCTTTGATAGCCTTAACAGTTGACACTATTACCATATCATCAGCAGCCCAATAATAGGCATGCGTTCTTAATGTTTCACCGTTAGCGGCTTTTGCAGTTTTGTACCAAGGCCTTACTCTCGGATCGTAATTAGCGGGTACTTCACTTGCTGGCCATTGAACATAACCACCTTGCTCGTTCCCCATATAAATGTATGCAAGGCCTGGGTGCGTTGTAGCAAAGTGATCAAACAAGTTAAACACTGTTTGCTCTACCAAACTGCCATTCTGGTGATCTAGCTTGACTGGATTTGATGATTGCATATGCGTCATTACGTCGGTTTTTGCATTTAAAGTCGCAGAATGAGACGCCAAGTAATCAACATTTTTTTCAATTTCAGCGAAAAATAAACTGATACCGTTATCTACTTGCCGCGCTTCACGCACACTCAATTGAGCAAAGTTGTCTAGCGCCTGTTGGCGTATTTCAGTAATAACTAATAGAGAAATAATGATTAAGGGAAGTGCAATTGCTGATGCAAAGGAGAGTTTTAATTTTTTTGAGATGTTCATTGTAGACTTCCAACTAAGTACTTACGAAAATATAGTGAGGTGGTTGCAATTGAGCAAATAAATAGTTGGAAATTTATTAGGCACAAAGTTGGGTAGGCAAGTCGTTCAAGTCTTTAATTTATTTATGATATGACAATAGGTTGACAGATATACATTGTAGACTAGCTTTACCTCTAGTAATGAAACAAATATTTAACAAACCAAGCGCTAATGACCTTCCAACCAATTGGCAACTTTTGCAGGACGCAAATTAGCTGCCTATTCCAATTTCGTGTTTAAGCATATAGCGCAATAAAGCCTGTGCATCTGGGTGTGTATCAGCTTGTAACCCTGCAACAACACCTTGTTGATCCGCTGCTGACTTGTGTTGGCCAAGTTTTTCTTTTGCTTGTATTGACTGAACATTGATTTTAACTCCGACAATACCGCGCAGTAGTTTTGCTTGGTAATCAACAGGTAGCAAGTCGGTATCGTGTAAAATACTCGGTTCATACTGGCAAATTAACTCATCTAAGCAGGCTAAGGTATTCTCATCATCAAGATATTCAACCTCACCTTGAACATGGACCGCAGCATAGTTCCACGTCGACACAGCGGGTTTTTCTGCATACCAGGTTGGAGATATATAGCTATGAGGACCACTAAAAACCACTAATACGCGGGTTTTATCTAAGCCCTTACCATGACGATTTGCCCGTGATACATGACCATACAAGGTACCCAATTCCCCCTCATCAGCTTTGTATACTAAAGGCAAATGTGTGGCTTCAAATTCACTGTCTACCATCAGCGCAAAGCTATAGGTTTTTATAAATTGTGAGACTCGCTCCGGTGTCATTTTCCACTTGCTGGGTGTGTGCATTACTTTCCTCACATCATTAAAATTGCTCCGATTGTTTGCGCCTATCATTGTAATTGATAAAGAATTTTCTACTAGCCTTTACTCGCTACTTAAATGACAAATAATGCCATGTTCTTTAATCCGCCCGAAAAATAAACAAATCAAAAGACCTTCAACCTAAACCAATCACAAATGATAACCATTTGCATTAATATTTAATAAATGATACTTTCCTATTTATCGGTACAGGGTGTTGCGGATTTTAATTAATTAGAGACGAGAGGATAGCTCTTCTTGTCTCTTGGTTACTAAATCAATGTTAAAGGATATACGTATGGAAAATTTTAAACCGCCGCAATATCAATGGATTAATGATTCTAACTATCAAACTAAAACCAAACAAACTGATGCCCCGCTTTTTGGTGTTTCGCCAATGCAGGATTACTCACAGTTAATGCAATTGGGTATAAGCATTCTAAGCGAGCGAATTAAAAAAGTTAATTCTCCTACCAGCGGTATACAACCTGCACAGTTACAAGAAGAATTTGCAGCCATTGATCTAAACACGCCTTTGAATGACATAAATCAAGTCCTAGAAGAGCTAGATCACCTTTATTTAAAACACGCAATATACTTTCATCATCCAGATTATCTTGCCCACCTAAATTGCCCAGTAATGCTTACATCTCTGCTGGCTGAGTTGTTTAGCACTTCGATAAACACGGCTGTTGAAACATGGGATCAAAGTGCAGGCGCTACACTTATAGAACAAAAAGTGATTGATTGGACATGCCAAAGAATCGGTTACGATGAGAGCGCAGACGGCGTGTTTACCACTGGAGGAACCCAGTCAAATTTAATGGCATTATTACTTGCACGTGAGTTGGCAGGCAAATTAGAACCACAAAGCCATACAAATATTACCTCCGGCTTAAGCAGCAATGCACATCGTTATCGAATTCTTTGCTCTGAGTATAGCCATTTTAGTATTCAAAAAGCAGCTGCATTATTGGGCCTTGGTCATGATGCTGTCATCAGTGTCGCGTGTGATGAAAATCGCTGTATTGACACCCATAGCCTCGAAAACACTTTAAATGAACTCCAAATAGCAAATTTATTACCAATTGCGGTAATCGCCACGGCTGGTACAACAGATTTTGGTGCAATAGACCCTATAGCAAGCATTGCTCATTTATGTAAAAAGCATAACTGCTATTTACATGTAGATGCGGCTTATGGCGGCGCTTTGTTAGTATCACAACGCCATAACGAACGTTTGTTAGGCATTGATTTAGCTGACTCTGTAAGTATTGATTTTCACAAAACGTTTTTCCAGCCAGTATGCTGCTCTGCCCTATTGGTTAAAGACAAGCGGTTATTGCGTTTTCTAACTTACCATGCCGATTACCTCAATCCAAAGGCACAAGCACAAGCCGGCGTTCCTGATTTAATAAACAAAAGCTTACAAACAACGCGCCGATTCGATGCGTTAAAGCTCTGGTTAAGCTTAAGAACAGAAGGGCCTGATGCGATTGGTGCCATGTTCGATACCTTGCTTGAAAAAACACAACAGGTATACCAACGCTTAACTCGTTATAACCTGTTACACGCTGCGCAAGCTCCATCACTCACTACACTCGTATTTCGATTTAACGATAACGTCTTGAGCCAAACTCAGCTTGATAAATGCAACCGCACTATTCGCGCGACCTTAGCTCAGAGTAGCCGTGCCATGATTGCAGCAACAAAAGTGAACAATATTCAGTATTTAAAATTCACTTTATTGAACCCTCACGCATCGATAGACAGCATAGACGACGTATTGAATGAAATTTGCAAAATTGGCGAACAATATGTGGTCGACTGCAAAAGTAAACAATTGTGCACAGCTTAAGGAAATGACAATGAAACCTGAAATTTATGATTTAATCGGAATAGGTGTAGGCCCTTTTAATTTAAGCTTAGCAGCGCTTTCTTCGCCACTTTCAGGCTTGAAGACTCTATTTGTTGACAGTCGCCCTAAATTCGATTGGCATCCAGGTATGTTATTAGACTCTGCGAGTCTGCAAACCCCTTTTATGTCAGATTTAGTGACAATGGCCGATCCGACAAGTCAATTTAGTTACTTAAATTTTGCTAAGCAGACTGGTAAATTGTATTCGTTTTATATTCGCGAAAACTTCTTTTTACTGCGCCAAGAATATAATCAGTATTGTCAGTGGGTGTGTCGCCAGTTAAATAATCTTAAGTTTAATTATCACGTAGAAAATATCGAATACGAGCAACACCTCGACTGTTATCGAGTCTCTGGCAAAGATAAGGTGACTAGTAAAGTACAAGATTTTTATTGTAAACACTTAGTGCTTGGTACCGGTACTCAACCTTGGCTACCTGAATTTTGCCCGACCGATAAGCATGTAACTCACTCTTCACAGTACCTTAATAACAAAGCAATGTTACAAAGCAAATCTGACATTACTATTGTTGGCAGTGGTCAGAGTGCAGCAGAGATTTTCCATGATTTACTGCTAGATATTGATAAATTTGGCTACCAATTACGCTGGTTGACGCGTTCACCGCGGTTTTTTCCTTTAGAGTACACCAAGCTTACTCTCGAAATGACATCCCCTGAGTATATTGATTACTTCCATAACTTACCAAGTGCGAAGCGACAACAACTTATCCACTCGCAAAAGTCGCTTTATAAAGGAATTAATTCAGAGCTCATTAACGATATTTACGATTTGCTCTATCAAAAGAAACTAAATTGCGATTTCTCAGCCGAGCTTTTAACGAACACCTCATTAACGAACATTGAGCAAGAAGGCCAAAAACTTGCCCTCTCATGCTTACATAACGAGCTAGAGCAAGATTTTAGTTTTAACACTAATGCACTTGTAATGGCGACAGGCTATCAATATCAGTTACCCACCTTCATTGAACCGTTACGTCATAAATTAAACGTCGATGAGAACGGCGAGTTACAAGTAAAACGTAACTATAACATTGATGAGCAGTGTCGTATTTTTGCACAAAACCTAGGCCTCAACAGCCATGGATTAACAGTGCCAGATCTCGGAATGGTGTGTTATCGCAATGCCATTATATTAAAACAAGTATTAGGTAAAGCGCCTTATAGTATTGAAGAACGCATTGCGTTCCAGCGGTTTGGCATCCCAAAAAAAGAAATCTCAACGTCTTCACGTAGTAAAACGACTTCAGTGTCACAGGAGGCTATGTGAGCAGTTGTAACCACGCAAAGGTCAGCAAAAGTTTCGCTAGCCAGTGCCAAACAATAATAAACACGGATGCCTTCGTTATTGATGGCTTTCGTTTTTACATTTACCAAGCACAAAAGCACTTTTCCTTGTTAAATAACTGGCTTGCTCAAGATTATGCCCATTTTTGGGGAATGCAAAACATGAATGCAGAGCAACGCCAAAGTGAGCTTGCTCCTGCACCTCATAAACTCGCGCTTATAGCTTACCAAGATGCGACCCCTGCTTTTTTTATTGAGTTGTATGACCCGCAGTTTGACGAAATCGGTGAACATTTTGAAAACCACCCTGGTGATTGTGGGATGCACCTTTTACTTGCCCCCGTAATCACCCCGCAAAGTGGTTTTAGTCGGCGTGCTATTACAGCAACAGCAAAACTCATCTTATCTAAATTAGGTTTTACTCGATTAGTGGTCGAACCCGATATTAACAATCAAAAAATACATAAGCTAAATAAAAAAATAGGTATTCAGAGCAGTCATATCGTTCGCCTTACAAACAAAGATGCATGGCTAGGTTTTGCTTACCTAGCAAGCTTTGAAGCAGCTACAACACAAGGAGATTAATTATGGAAATCATTAAAAGCTCATTCCCTCAACATTTATCTGAATCTTTATGGCAAGGTGCTAATCAACATTTAGTCGCCAAAATACTGTGTGAGTTTAGCCATGAAAAACTAATAAAACCTATTGCTGCAAAAGAAGATAAAAAACAAACAGTACAGCAATTTCAGTTATTATTAGAAAGCAATCAAGGACTGTTAAGTTATGACTTTAGTGCCCGCCACTATCAACTAGATCACCTACATATTCAGCCAGAATCAATAGTCTGCAAACTAGATGGCATTGTCCAAGATTTAGATGCAGTAACGCTCATTATTGCCCTAAAAGATCGCTTAAGTATTACCGATAGCCTATTACCAACTTATTTAGAGGAAATCACCAGCACTTTATACAGTAAAGCATTTAAATTGCGTTACCAAAATAAACCCGTTTCAGAGCTGGTAAATTGCGATTATCAACAAATAGAAGCGGCCATGACCGAAGGCCACCCTGTATTTGTTGCTAACAATGGACGTATTGGCTTTGATATGGATGACTGCCACGCTTTTACACCTGAAAGTGGTCAGCCAATGAAATTAGCCTGGTTAGCTGTTGCGCGTGTAAACACAAGCCTAGCAATGATTGAAGAGCTTAATTACGAGCGTTTTATCGAAAGCGAATTAGGCAGCAAACAAGTTGCAGCTTTTAACAAAATAATTGCAGAGCATGGTAAAAAAGCTGAGGACTACTACTTTATGCCTGTGCATCCTTGGCAATGGCGTGAAAAAATTAGCCGAATTTTTGCTGCCGATCTTGCTCGTAAGCAACTTATTTACCTTGGTCACAGTGAAGATGACTATCAGGTACAACAGTCAATTCGTACATTCTTCAACTTAGATAACAACAAGCGTTGCTATGTGAAAACGGCGTTGTCTATATTGAACATGGGCTTTATGCGCGGATTATCTCCTTATTACATGAGCCGAACGCCCGAAATAAACACCTTTGTTGCTGAGCTTGTGAACAGCGACCCATACTTCGCTAAAAACCGCTTTGTCGTTTTAAGAGAGACCGTAGCAATTGGTTATCACCATAAATATTACGAGCAAGCTTTAGAAAAAGACACGCCTTATAAAAAAATGCTCAGTGCACTTTGGCGAGAAAGCCCTTTCAGTTTAACGTTTCAGGGAGAACCGTTAGTTAAAGAAAACCAACAACTTCTGACATTAGCCGCCTTGCTACATCAAGACAGCCAACAAAATAGCTTACTGGTTGAACTCATTAATACCTCTCAACTCACTGCAAGTGAGTGGGTGTGCAAATTGCTGGATCTTTATTTACAACCTCTGTTACATGCGTTTTTTGCGTATGATTTAGTGTTTATGCCCCATGGTGAAAACCTGATCCTCGTTTTAGAAGAACACCAACCTGTTACTATTTTGATGAAAGATATTGGAGAAGAAGTCGCGATACTAAACGGCAATTCACCTTTACCGGGTCATGTCGCTGACTTAGCTGTGAGCCTAGAAGAGGACATGAAATTAAACTATATACTGCTTGATATTTTCGACTGTATTTTCCGCTTTATCGCACCACAGCTTGATGCGCAAAATTGTTTAACTGAACATAATTTTTGGCAATTAGTCGCTGAAAAAGTTTATCAGTATCAGCATGAAAACCCGCAATTTTCCGAAAAATATACACGTTACAACTTATTTAAGGCTCGCTTTACGCGTACCTGCTTGAACCGCATTCAATTGAATAATAATCAGCAGATGATTGACCTTGAAGATAGAGAGAAAAATCTCCGTTTTGCTGGGGATATCAAAAACCCACTGCATGATTTTGCTACCAGTCATGACTTTCTGCATGACACAACAATGGCCTAAGTATAGGCCTCACTATTTATATACGTAATAGGACTACGGATAAAAATGAAAAAGACTAACTACTTTAAACTCACGCCTGTCGCACTTTCTTGTTTAGCGATATTTAGCCAATCTTTACAGGCCGAGCAAAAAAAGCATCACGATATGGAAGTACTCACAGTCGTTGGTGAACAAAACAGTGCTCAAGGCTATAAAGTTGAGCAAATGAGTACCGCAACGGGTTTAGAATTATCATTTCTGGAAACACCACAATCAACCACAGTCGTGACTGAGCAAGCCATAAAAGATCAACAACTAAACTCAGTTATTGAAGTGATGAACAGCGTAACAGGGATTAATACCCGCCCTTCTGACAACGACCGCTACTCAGTCAGTGCCCGCGGTATTGGCGTAAGCAGTATTTTGTATGACGGTGTGGCAACAACCTACGATACACGCTTTAACTATGGTGACAACTTGATGGATAGCGCAATTTATCAGCGCATAGAAGTTGTTCGTGGTGCAACAGGTTTGATGTTGGGAGCCGGAAGCCCGTCGGCTGCTATCAATTTAGTTCGTAAACGACCGACAGAAAAATTTCAAGCAAGCGTAAGCCTAAGTACAGGTTCATGGCAACAGTTGCGCGGTATTTTTGACTTATCGGGAGGCTTAAATCAAGATGCAAGCGTTCGGGGTCGAGTGGTCGTAGCGTATCAAGATCGTGAAAGTTATCAGCATCGTTACGAGCAGCAAAGACAAACACTTTACGGTATTATCGAAGCAGATATAGGCCGTAATACACTACTGACGTTAGGTGCTGACTATCAAGATACCAAACCCGAAGGCTCTATGTCAGGCGGATTACCGTTATTCGACAACCAAGGTAATAGAACTAACTATAGCCATCATACATCAACTGCCCCACGCTGGGCGTCATCTAAAACCAAAGCGTTGAATAGCTTTGCCACGATTGAACATAACTTTAGTAATGACTGGCAGCTCAAAGCAAGCTACATCTATGGCGATAACGATTTAGAATATGATGTGTTATGGGCTACAGGTAACCCAGACCCAATCACCAACGAAGGGATGATACCTGGCTCACTGGCATTTATTGATGGTAATCGAACCCAAAATACATTCGACTTAAAATTAACGGGTCGCTTTACCCTCTTTGATCGCTCACAACAAATTCTAATTGGCGCAAACCAACAGAAACAAGAATTTGCTAATCCATATTACGGCTCTTTAGATGAAGCTCCCCCTCTAGGCGATTTTAGAGATAAAGATTTTACATATCCAACCCCTAGATGGAGCGATGAAGTTCTGTATGGCTCATGGGGGGAAACAAAGCAACAAGCAATATACCTAGCTTCCGATATTGAGTTAACCGACGCACTTTCTATGGTAATAGGTGGGCGTATTGATAATTGGGAAACTGACCAAGACAATTTTGGCACCGTTCATGATTACGAAGTTGATAATGAGTTTACCAGCTATGTCGGCGCCACCTATACTATTGGGCAAAATGTATCACTGTATGCCAATTACACAGATATATTTACACCACAAAGTAGAGTGCAAGCTGATGGCAGTTACCTAGATCCTGTTAAAGGAAAAAACTATGAAGCAGGTATTAAAGCCAGCTTATTTGAAGAAGCGTTAGACACCTCACTCTCGGTGTTTGAGATCCGTCAAGATAACGTTGGTGAAACAACGGGAGAAACATTACCAGGGACAACGGTTCCTATATACCGCGGCATTGATGGCACCAAAACGCAAGGATTCGAATTTGAAGCCAATGGGGCAATCAATCAACAATGGAATGTCTCTTTTGGTTATAGTCAATTTGAAACAGAAGACCCAGATGGTGAAAAAGTAACGACCACCAGCCCAAAACATCAAGTAAAACTCTTCACTACCTATGAATTAGATGGTTTGGTAAATGGTCTACAACTGGGTGCTGGCATTAATTGGCAAAGTGAGATCCGCAGAGATGTCACTAAGCCAGATAGAAGCTCAGTGGAGGTTAGTCAGCAAAGTTATGGGCTTGTTCGATTAATGGCAAGATACAATGTAAACGATCAACTAACATTGCGCGCTAACTTGGACAACGCATTTGATAAACGTTATTACAGCCAATTAGGGTTTTATAACCAATATCAATATGGCGCACCACGAAACTTTAGCATCACTGCTCAATATAGTTTTTAAGTAACTCGAGATTATCGCGAATTGCTATTATGCTGCCTCGGTATGAGGCGGCATAAAATACACATTAAAAGACCCAATTTAATGAAGATACTTCCACCTCATCACAATGAAAGCACAAACATACATGGCGTTACACGATAGCACTGAGCTAAACTCTTTACTGGAGCGGCAAGCTCCATTTTATGGCCAGCATTTTAAAATTATTGAGCAACATCAACCTCTCCCCAAAAACTGCCAACCATTATCACAACGATTAAATAGACCGTTTTATACAGAAGCGCTCGTTACTTTTTCCAAGAGCTATCAACGACAGCAGCAAGAACCAATCGACCTTAGCGCTTTACATTCTATGTGGAGCCAATGGTTTTTCGGCTTTTTACTTCCGCCACTATTAGAGTACGCATTAAAAAGCCAAACGAATGTATTGCATGCTGCAATGAACCTTAAAAACTGGCATTGGACTTATCATCAAACGGCACGAGTAGAATGCTTCTATTTAGTACTTAAAAAAGAACAGACTCCGATCCCAGCTGAGTTACCCATCACCTTACTAGAACGGTTACTTATTAAGCTGATAACGCCTATTATAAAACAACTAAGTAAGCTGTCGCCAGTGTCAGAAAAGCTATTTTATAGTCATGTTGCGTACTGTTTTTATTGGTATTTATCAGAAATGCCACTAGCAGAAGAATGTAAACTTAATTTACTAACCCAGTTATTTAGTAAAGACGTATTATTACTCGCTAAAGACTCTACTTTGCCACACCCTTTATGTCGTAAAATTAGACTTAAAAACAGTGAGTACCCGCGTATTATGTGCTGTTTACGGCATAAATTACCTAGCACTCCAATGTGTACTATTTGCCCATTAAACAAAAATAAACGCAAGGTCTGTAAAACAATGATGTGAAGGCTCTGTAACAGAGCCTTTATAGAATAGAATGTTTTGAGCAACGTTTTTTGCTCAAACATAGCCTCATTTAGCCATCAACAATTATGCGTAGCATACGACGAAGTGGTTCAGCAGCACCCCATAACAGTTGGTCACCAACCGTAAATGCACTGATATATTCTGGGCCCATAGCTAATTTACGAATACGGCCTACCGGAATAGACAACGTGCCAGTCACTTTAACAGGTGTTAGGTCTGTTGCTGTAATGTCTCGGTCGTTTGGAATAACTTTGACCCATTCATTGTGAGACGCCAGAATTTCTTCGATTTTTTCTACGCTGATATCTTTACGCAATTTAATGGTCATTGCTTGCGAGTGGCATCGCATTGCGCCAATACGAACACACAAGCCATCAACCGGGACAGGCTGCTTGCTGGTGCCCAAAATTTTATTGGCTTCGACTTGCGCTTTCCACTCTTCTTTACTTTGACCGCTTGGCATTGGCACATCAATCCAAGGGATAAGGCTACCCGCTAAAGGCACGCCAAATTGGTCTTGTGGTAAATCGCTTGATGCAATTTTTTCGGTGACTAATTTGTCAATTTCAAGAATAGCGGCATTAGGATCAGCCAGTTTGTCAGCAACCGTTTCGTGAATTGCGCCCATTTGTGCAATTAACTCTTTCATGTTGCGAGCACCGGCGCCTGAAGCCGCTTGATATGTCATTGGGCTGACCCATTCAATCAAGTCTTGCTCAAATAATCCACCAAGCGCGAGTAACATAAGTGATACAGTGCAGTTGCCGCCAACATAGGTTTTAACCCCCTGCTCTAACCCTTGTTCAATCACATCTTTGTTTACAGGGTCAAGCACGATAATACTGTCGTCACTCATACGCAGTGCCGACGCAGCATCAATCCAATAACCTTGCCAACCAGACTCGCGTAACTGCGGGTAAACGGCTTTTGTGTAATCGCCGCCTTGGCAGGTAACGATAATATCCATTTGCGAAAGCGCAGTAATGTCGTTTGCATCAAGAAGTGGTTTTGCTGGGCCCGCAATATCAGGGCCTAATTGACCGGTTTGTGAGGTGGTGAAAAAAGTCGTGTCGATTTGAGAAAAATCATTTTCTTGCTGCATACGATCCAATAACACAGAGCCAACCATGCCCCGCCAACCGACTAATCCTACTTTTTTCATTGTTTGTTCCACTGTTTGATTCATTCCAAGTACCTAAGCTGTTAAAAATTAAAATCCATTGCGTAAGAGTTTAATTTTTACAGAGCTAATCTAGCATTGTGAATGGCACAAAACCAGCGCAGATAATGGAACTTAAAATTATTTCATATTATTTTATTTAATTAATGGGCAGTCTGTTGGCAATACAAGGTTTACTGCATTAGCACAGACTTTAAATGTTTGTTGTTTTGAGGTAATTGGCTCGCCATCGAGGTTAATTGGCATTTTAGTTTGCGTTTGCCATTCAAGCCAAGGCACTTGATAGCGTTTCACCCACTTTTGTGAAGAATTGGGGTAGTTGCTTAACTCTTCGATAACCGCAGGCACATCTGAAATTGCAAATGAGGTGAAAGCAACAAGATCAACCATACCATCATTAATATACGCATCGGGTGCGAGTAACTGCCCGCCACCGGCTTGTCGGCCATTACACACGGCAGCGGCAATAATCTCACCGGAACTGTGCTGACCATCGGGCAAAGAAAGTTGACCACTGTAAGGAACAAAGCTCAGTGCTTGAACAAGCCCAGCGAGTGTATATGCACCGCCGCCAAGCAAATTTTTAAGTGCTGGCGGTGTGGTGGCGGTAATTTTTGCCCCAAAGCCTGCACTGGCAACATTAATAAAAAATCGTTTATCGACTTCAACAACATCCACTTCTTGAGTATGTCCCTCAAAAGCCAACGTGAGCGCCGACAAGTATTCAGCCGGAATGTTTGCAGAGCAAGCAAAGTCATTTGCCGTCCCCATTGGGAGTATGGCAAGTACTGGTCTTTGAGATTGCTCAATTTTCATTAAGGCGTTCACAGCTTCGTTGACCGTGCCGTCACCACCAGCAACAATAACCCGTTTTACGCCCTCTTTATTTGCCTCGTTAATCAGTCGCTCAACATCGCCTCCTTCATAGGTTACTCGAACCTCTAACGGGGTTGTTTGTCGAAATTTAGAGACAGCTTCGCGTAATTGCTCATTGCCTGCTTTTTTACCATTTAAAATTAATCGTAGGCTCATTCTTAATCCCTGTTATGACAACTAAGCTCTACCATAACATGCAATGCTGTTTACTCAATACGGATACAAAAAAGCCCTGCTATTGCAGGGCTAAATCAATGTTAGGATTTATTATTGTATCCTTCCTTGGGGAGTTTAGTTAAAACTCGTAGCTGAAGCCTAAGCTAAACTTAGTGCCTTCTTCTTTCTTCCAAAGTGATAAACCTTCTTGCTCAATTTCTTTATCTTGACCAAGGATGTTTTCAATTTTGAACTTCACTTTCGTGTTAAAGTTCGGGAAGTAAGAATAAACTAAATCAAGCGAATGGAATGGCTTCTCTTCTGCATCTTCATTACCGCGAGTACCCGGTACAATAATACGCGGACCAAACACGTTATATACTAGTGATGTCGAGTGGAAACCATCAGCAGAGTCATAACCCATCTGCAAGTTTGCTACCCACTCAGAATGCCCTACTAAACGGCGCTCATCATTAGTGACAATGTTAGACACGGTATCAGCATCAAGTGCATCTTTTAATTGCTGCTCAAACAACGAATCAACGCCGTCAGAATCATCAATACCTAGTTTCACACTTGAGTCAGATAGCGTAACGTTACCCGACAAGAACACACTCGACCAATCGGCACTGATAAAACTAAAATCAGTCAAGAAATCAACTTCAATACCCGTTAACTCACCCGATTCAGCGTTTGCAGTTAATAGTTGTGGCGCAGCACCACCTACACCTGCAAGCTCTACCATTTCGATAGGGTTTGTAATGTCTTTGTAGAACAATGCAACTGATAAGTTATTACCCGATGCCATATACCATTCAAAACGGAAATCTGCATTTTTAAGTTTTGAGCTTTGTAATGTCGGTGAACCACGAACTAGGAATTCCGTTAACGGATCAACGAAGAACGTTGAGCTTACATCACGCATATCTGGACGAATGGTTGTTTCGCTTAGATTTAAACGAAATTGCATTTCTTCATCCATAATATAAGTCACAGCTAAAGATGGATAAAAATCATCTTCTTTGATCGCAACTTCAGCTAGCTCTTCTGTTGTCGCATCAAATAAATTACTGTGAGCCTTAAAAGGAACCGATACTTGGGCAAAGTCTTCCCAGCGAACACCACCAGTAATACGCCAAGTATTATTGATGAAATAATCAGCCATAAAGTAATAAGCATCTAACTTATGCGCCGCACTGTATTTATCACCGTCTGTAGTTCTGTCATCAAAAATGCCAGAACCGGTTGAACTTGCGTAAAAAGCATCATTGTTGATGTTATCGTAAGCAAAAATTTCATCCAAACGTGAGCCATAGGTAAAATCATCAGCAATACCACGGTGCGTAATACCAAATGTCGTATTATTTGCAGTACGTGTTTTCTCTGAGAAATCGCCACCCACTTTTAGCTCAAGCTCATAGCCTTCACCATAAAATGGCATGCCCATGTTCCAACCCCAAGTATCAACTTCGTCATGAAGAACTTGGAATTCACGGGTTACGTTAGTAGCTGAAACATCTTGTAATTGCTCAGAAACAAACGAACCATCGTCGTAGTTACGTTGGAAAACAGCGTCTACACCACCTGGTGCATCACGGTTTGCACGGCTGGTACCGGCATACCAATCAACAAACAAGTTGTTAAAGTCGATAAAGTTGTGTGTGCCTTTTAATTGGCTAGAGAACATTTCACGCTCTTCGTACACAACATCAACGCGACGAAGGTCACGAACACCTTCTTCAGTTTCGTTGGCATCATAGAAATTACGATTACGAACACGGTCACGCATGTCATGCAGTGCAATGTTTGTCATCTCAATTTTATGGTTTGAATTAAACTCATAACCAATATTGAATGTACCACTCCAACGCACATTTTGCTCAGTTGATGTGCCATCGTAATACTGAGCAAAACACTTGTCTTCACAACCTAAGCTGCCAAGGTTAGTACCACTTTTTTCTTGTGCTACTTCCCACTCATTTTCGTAAGAAACAGCGGCAAGTACACCAAATGTACCCATTTCACTTTCAAAGCGATCGCCTAGCGAAACTGAAAAGCTCATTTCAGGGTCAACGTCTTTTTCTGTTGCCGAAATATTCCAATCAAGTGACGACATCAATGCTTGGCGCTCAGCCAATGTTGTATTGATATCACCTTCTAGGCCAGTGCCATAAAAGGCATTAATTATTTCAGTAGGTAACGCACGAGTTCCATCATCACGGCCCATCCAGTCATCATCGCCACCTTCATAAAAGTAGCCCGTATCACTGTTATTGGTGTTGTAAGAAGTACCAATGTCGACTTTAAACAAAAAATCAGTCGGGATTGATTTTGTTCTAATATTTACGTTACCACCACCAAAATGCGCAGGCATATCGGGTGAAAACGATTTTTGAACGCTTAAACTTTCAATAATATCTGATGGGAATAAGTCAAGCGGTACAACAGAGCGAGTTGGATCTGGACTTGGCACATACATACTATTGAGCTGAGTACTCGAATATCGCTCACCTAAACCACGAACATAAATGAACTTGCCATCAACCAGTGTCAAACCTGTTACACGACGAAGTGCCGATGCAGCATCGCCATCACCAGTACGAGAGATTTGCTCTGCACCCATGATATCAGCAACAAACGCTTGATTTTGACGCTCTTGAAGAACCGCGCCAGCACTCCCTTTTAAACGCTGTCCTACAGCAACCACTTCTTCAATTTCTTGTGCTTCATCCGCTGCGTAGGCAGTATTCATCGATAAGCCTACTAATGCTGCAAGCACTGCATGATTTATCTTTGAACGCACAAGTTTAGAGGGGGTAAAAGATTTCATTATTATACTCCGAAAACAAAACTAGAAGCTGGCCGGGGTATTCCCCCGACCATGGATTAGAAGGGCTTAGTTAAGACCTACTTTTACCCAACCTGCTGTCCAGTCTGTTTGCGCGTCCATTGCACCGATGTAATCTACTTTATCGAAGAAGCTATTTAGGCTTGAAGAATCGAAACCACTACCAAGTAGTGCTGATTCTGCACTTGGTTGATAACCGTTGTCGCTAAGACCTAACATAGCTGCGTCCATGATAGAGTTACCTTCTTGGCCTTCGAACCAAGATTGAACATTACCCGAACCAATCGCTTGGCTTGAGAAGTTATTATCTGCTGTACATGCAACTACTGAGTGGCTAATAGTAAGTGAACCATCTTCAGCGCGAGGAGCTGAATCTGCACCCACTCGTAAGCAGTTTTTATAACCTTCACCACCTGTTACTACTACGTTTTTCAGCATACCCGCAGCACCTGCACGTAAACGGATACCGTTTACACCATCTGCACCGATGATAGTTACGTTAGAGATAGTAGGTGTAGTTAAAGGTGATGCATTTGAGTCAAACTCTGAGTTATCAGCTTCAATTGCATTATCACCTTCTGAAGAAGACTGCTTGATCAATACGTATTGTGCATTACCAGTCCAACCGAATGACCAATCTAGCGAGTCATCACCGATGTTTGTCAGTACTAAGTGGCTGATGCTTGCAGTACCACCGAAGAACTCAACACCGTCATCAAGGTTTTCGTGAACGTGAATATAATCAAGTTCAGTTTGGCTACCAACACCTGCAAGTGAAATACCGTTAAGCTCATCACCGTTACCTAGTGTTTTACCTGCTTGTTTTACAACAACATACTTAAGTGTACCTGAGTTATCTTCTGGTTGGTTACCACCGAATTGACCAGCATCACCTTCTGCAGCAACACCACAGTTTGCTAGTTCATCGGCTGTTGTTTCACCCACTTGGTCACCACAAGAGTTAGCTGGTGCGTTACCAAGAAGTACCACACCACCCCATTGACCAATGCCTGTTTCAGCGCCTGTCATATCTTGGATTGATGTCATCACGATTGGTTGAGTTGCAGTACCTACCGCTTCAATCTTAGAGTCACGACGAACAACTAAGAAGTCATCACCGCTTTCACCGATTAGCGTTGTACCAAATTGAACATAAAGAGTTGCGCTATCAGTGCGGTCACCACCCACTGCTGTGCGGCCTTTAAGGATCCAGTGAGCATCGTTAGTTAGAGTTACGTCAGATGTGAAAACAACATCTTGTGCTAGCTGATAAACTGGCTTATCGGTAATTTGTGGGAAGCTTGCTGAAACATCAGTCGCTAGACCTTGCTCCATTGCATTTGTGATATCTGCTGGAAAGCTAGGGTTAACAGCAACTGTCCAACCGTCCATCCAGTTATTGTCACCGTCAAATGCACCAATATAGCTTGTTTTAGTGAAGAATGGGTCAAGCTCTGACGCATCAACACCTGCACCTAATAGCGGCGAGCTAGATTTAGGTGTGAAACCATCTGTAGCAAGGTTTAGTGTCGCTGCAGTAAGTGTTTGGTTACCTGTTTGACCTTCGAACCAAGATTGAACATTACCAGAACCAATTGCTTCAGTACCGAAGTTATTCTCTGCACTACATGCTACCACTGAGTTTTCGATAGAAAGCTCACCAGACTCAGCATTTGCAACAGAGTCAGAACCTACACGTAAACAATTTTTGTAACCTTCTGGGCCTGTGATAACCATGTTACGGATAACACCCGCTGTACCTGCGCGAAGACGAACACCATTTTTACCGTCAGCACCAACAATCGTTACGTTTGAAAGTAATGGCTTAGTTAGTGGTGTAGCGTTTGAATCGAATTCTGAGTTATCAGCTTCGATTGCATTGTCACCTTCAACTGATGATTGTTGGATATATACGTTTTGTGCACGACCTGTCCAACCAAATGACCAGTCAAACGCGTCATCACCAATATCAGTTAGTACAACGTTACGAACGTTTACAGTACCACCGAAGAACTCGATACCATCATCAAGGTTTTGGTGAACTTGGATATATTCAACTTTTGTTTTAGAACCAACACCCGCGAATGAAATACCATTTAGCTCATCGCCATTACCTAATGTTTTACCTGCGTGTTTAACAACAACATAACGAACAACACCCGAGTTGTCTTCTGCATCGTCACCACCAAATTGACCTGCATCACCTTCAGCTGCAACACCACAGTTTGCGAGCTCTTCAGCTGTTGTTTCGCCTTGTTGGTCACCACATGAGTTAGCCGGTGCATTACCAAGTAATACTAAACCACCCCATTGACCGATGCCTGTTTCTGCACCTGTCATATCTTGGATAGATGTCATAGTGATTGGTGCTGTTGCATTACCATTAGCGTTAATTTGCGAACCACGGCGAACAACTAAGAAGTCATCACCTGTTTCACCGATTAATGTAGTACCTGCTTGAACATATAATGTTGCGCTATCAGTACGGTCACCACCCACTGCTGTACGACCGTTTAAGATCCAGTGAGCGTCATTTGTTAATGTTACATCTGCTGTGAATGTTGCATCTTCAGCTAAACGATAAACAGGCTTGTCAGTGATTTGTGGGAATTCAGATGAAACGTCTGTCGCAAGACCTTGCGCCATTGCATTTTCGATATCAGTTGGGAAGCCACCATTGATAGCAACAGTCCAACCTTCCATCCAGTTGTTTGTTGCGCTAAATGCACCGATTTGACCATTTGCTAATAATGGTGAACCAGCTAAAGGCATATAACCATTATCATCTAGCATTAAATCAGCGGGTGTTAGAGTTTGGTTACCATCTTGGCCTTCAAACCATGCTTTTACAGTACCACCATTAATGGTTTCACTACCGAAATTATTAGCAGGTGTTTGACAAGCAACAATAGAGTTAGTGATAGTGAGTGAACCATCTTCAGCGCGAGGAACTGAATCAGAACCAACACGTAAACAGTTTTCATACGTTGCAGGGCCTGTAATGAAAACGTTTTTAAGCATACCTGCAGTACCTGCACGTAGACGAATGCCATTGTTACCTTCAGCACCCACGATTGTTACGTTTTCAATTGTAGGGTTAGTCAGTGGTGTAGCGTCTGAATCAAATTCAGAGTTATCCGCTTCAATCGCGTTGTCACCTAAGTTCGCAGCTTGTTGAATGTATACGTTTTTCGCAGTACCAGTCCAACCAAATGACCAATCTAGTGAGTCATCACCTATGCTTGTAAGTACCACGTTGCTTACGTTTACTGTACCACCAAAGAACTCAATACCATCATCTAAGTTTTCGTGTACTTGAATGTAATCAACAGTAGTTGCAGAACCAACACCGGCAAATGAAATACCGTTTAATTCGTCACCATTACCCAGTGTTTTACCTGCATGTTTAACAACTAAGTATTTCAATGTACCAGAGTTATCATCTGCAACGTTACCACCGAACTGGCCTGCATCACCTTCTGCTGCAACACCACAGTTTGCAAGTTCGTCTGCCGTTGCTTCGCCTTCTTGGTCACCACATGAGTTTGCTGGTGCATTACCAAGAAGAACTAAACCACCCCACTGACCGATAGACGTTTCAACATTAGTCACATCTTGAATCGAAGTCATTGTGATTGGCTGGCTTACAGTACCTACCGATTCGATTTGTGAACCACGACGAACAACTAAGAAATCATCACCCGATTCGCCAATTAATGTAGTACCTTGTTGGATATAAAGAACAGCATTATCTGCACGATCGTTACCAACCGCTGTGCGACCATTTAAAATCCAGTGAGCGTCATTTGTTAACGTTACATCTGCAGTAAAAGTAGTATCTGCTTTCAAACGGTAAACAGGCTTATCAGTGATCGTTGGGAATTCTGAAGAAACATCTGTCGCTAACCCTTGTGTTAAGGCATTTTCGATGTCAGTTGGAAAACCTGTTGTCGCATTTTGAGAATCATCACGGCCTGACTGATCGCCGCCGTTATCACCATTGTCACCACCGTTATCGATGATATTAGTGATGTTATCGCCTTCATTTACAGTGGTGTCGCCTTCTTTAACGACTAAATCACCACCACAACCAGCTAAAGAAACTGCAGCAGCTACCAGACTAACTTTAAATAAGTCAGATAATTTCATTGTTCACTCCGTTAAGATAGATATTTAATTATTGTGTTAGCGCATAAACTCAAGTCACCAAAAAGCACTGTAAAGTAATGCTTTTGGGTCACTTGAGTTTTAAACTGCGACTACCTTACGGGAGCTGTATGACAAAGTGGTTACATTTTAATAAACATAAAATGACAATGTAATTGACTTTAAAATTAGAGGGTTAACTTAAATTAAACAACGGAAAAAAGCCGCCCGAAGGCAGCTTTGGTGTTGCGATTATAATTAAGTTATTTTGTACGCTTGCCTGTTGAATACAAATTAGAGCAATGCGGTACGTAACGTTTCGGCGTGTACTTTTTCACGCTTCACGTACTTGATCCATTGCTCAGCTAAACGCTGTGACTTTTTGTGCTTTTCCGCTTGCTCAAACGCTAAAATAGAGGCATCAAAGTTTTGTAAATTGTACTGCGCCATTCCTAAGGCTACATACACATTCGATTCAAACTCTAAGCCGCCTTTATCAAGTGCTTTACGGGCTGCATCTGCTGCTTCGTCGTATTTTTCAAGGTTAATGCTCACCTCTGCGATACGCTGGTCGTACTGACCGTGCGGCACTAAGTCAGCAGCTTTAGCAAAATACGGCAATGATTTTTCGTCTTCCTTTGCTTGCACCATGGCTTCTGCAACAAAAGCATAGTTTTTAGCAGATTGTTCAACGACACCGTCTTTCATGGCTTTACTCATCACATTCGCCGCTTTATAAGCAAGGCCGTTGTATAAATACACTTGTGATAATTGGCGTAAATCAGATTTAGACTTTAAAAAGCCTTGCTGATACGCGGCTTCTAACACTGCTAACTGCTTTTTCTCTGCGCCTGTTTCACCATACATACCACCTAATTGAACCCAGTACTCAGGTTTATTGTATAGCTTCACTAATCGCTCTAGCACTTCAACCACTTTGTCAGATTGATTGAGAGAGTAGTACATAGCACGTTGTAAAATTAGCCAGTTTTCTTTTGGCATTTCACCTTTGCTGTCGGCTTCTGCAATAGCAAGGTTAATGTTTTCAATGCCTTTTTGATAATCTTTAAGCTGATAATAGGCTTGAGATTTTAATACGTAATACGCATCTGTTTTTGGCTTATCATTGATTTTCTCCCACTGTTCCAAATACGTAATTACTTTATCGTAGTCACTATTTGCCATCGCTAATTGCGCTAAACTAAACGTGGTGCTTACGCGCAATGTTTCAGGGATTTCTTCTTCTGCCACTACTTTTTCGAACGACGAAATTGCTTTACCAAGATCGTTTTCGTTGTAGTAAATAAAGCCGTAGAAATTATGCATCATAGCAATTTCATACGAGTTCATACTTGATGAACGCTCTTTTATGCTATCTAAGGCAGCAAGACCCGCTTTTGCATCACCATCATCAGCCAGCTTTTGAGCACGCGCCAATTGGCTATACACTTTTTCACGCAGTGCAGGTACGCGTTTGGTTTTTTGATCTTCGGCATAAGCTGTAGCCAATGTTACCCCTGGTAACATACTAACAACGCTTGGTACTACAAGGCTGCTTGTGAAAGCAGCCGCGCAAATCACGGCAACTTTTAAAGGTTTCATAATCGCATTCCTCTTCTCTAACCGTTAATCTGGAAAGAAATTTTGTTCTGTACGCCCGCTACTTCAACGGCTTCACCGTTAACAACGCGCGGTTTATATTTAAATTTAAGTGCAGCATCCATTGCAGCGCGGTCAAACAGTGACTCAGGTTCCGCTTTAATCACTTTAGGGTCACGCACGGTGCCTTGCTTGGTTACTGTAAACTCAACAATTACATAACCTTCGATACCACGCGATAAAGCTCGGCGCGGATATACAGGCGCTACCTTTACTATGGGTAAGTATTCACCGTCGCTTGATTCAAGTGCCAGGCCGCCAGCTAGGTTAACGTCTGCTTCAACGCTTGCACCAAAGTCAAAGTTTGCATTGCTTGCATTGGGATCACTGTTTTGCATTTGCGGTGATTCCATTGGCGGTGGTGGCTCTTTTGGCGTTGGTGGCTTTTGTGGTTTGCGCTCTTTCTTTTGCACTGTCTCTTCTTTTTTAAGACGAACAAAATCAAGTACGTTCCCTTTTACGGGCTCAGACATGGCCCCTTCACCGCCGGTGATCAGCGCCTGCATGCCTAAAAACAGCATAACAGTCACGATACCAGCGATGATTAATGCAACTATATAACGCATCGCTCACATTCCTTATGATGCTTCTTGCGCAGCAATCGACACATCAAATGCGCCTGCAGCTCGCGATGCATCCATAACTTTAATCAGTACATCGGTTGTGGCTTTTTTATCAGCTTGAATAACCACGCTACCTTGAGGGTTTTCAGCTTTTAAGCGCTCGATATTTGCTTGTACCGCACGGATATCTACTTGGCGTTTGTTAATCCAAATTTCACCCTTGTCTGAAATAGCAACTAAAATGTTGGCACGCTCTTTTTTCACAGCGGTTGCCGCTTCAGGGCGGTTAACATCAATACCGGCTTCTTTTACGAATGATGCTGTTACGATGAAGAAAATAAGCATGATAAAAACAACGTCTAGCATTGGTGTCATGTTGATTTCTTCTGCATCGTCTTCTTGAAATAAGTTACCTAGTGGCGCTCTCATTATTTGTCTCCTAGTGGGTGGTGTTTTACATCACCCTAAAATTCATTTAGTGGTCTAAGACCATATTGTCTTCAAGTAATTGCACTTCGCGTTTTGCTCGACGTTGTAAATACGTTGATGCAAACACCCCTGAAAGTGCACCCACCATGCCCGCCATTGTTGGGATAGTGGCTTTAGACACCCCTGACGCCATCGAACGCGCACTGCCTGTGCCTGTGATTGCCATTACATCAAATACTTCGATCATGCCGGTAACAGTACCTAACAGACCTAAAAGTGGACATAACGCAACCATTACGTTGATTAGCGCAAGGTTATTATTTAGTTGCATGCCAGCGCGTGAAATCATCGCTTGGCGAATTTGCTCTGCGTTCCAACTGTTACGCTCTGCTCGATTGTTCCAAGTGCTTTTTACGTCTTTCTTGTAGCGTTTAAAGCCACCAAAGAAATACATAAAACGCTCAAGTATCAATAACCACATCGCGAAGATGAGGACCCCGATGACCAAGAGAACTTGGCCACCCGTGTCGAGGAAATCACGTAGAGCATTGATTGCATCAATCAATAGCACCATGATTTACGCTCCTTTCTCGCTTCGCTCTGCAATGATACCTGCGCTTTGCTCTTGTAAAATTAACAGCATGTTTTTAGAGCGCGTGTTAAGAAGTGTGTATAAAAATACCGTTGGAATAGCCACAACCAGACCCAGTACTGTTGTTACAAGTGCCTGAGAAATACCACCAGCCATTAGTTTAGGGTCACCTGTACCGAACAAAGTAATAGCCTGGAAGGTATTAATCATACCGGTTACCGTACCAAGTAGACCCAATAACGGAGCTACCACAGAAATAATCTTAATGAGCGTTAGGTTACGGGTAATTTTTGGCATTTCACGAATGATTGCTTCGCTTAATTTAAGCTCAAGTGTGTCGTACGCTACATTTGGATATTGATCTTTCACTTTCATTACACGGCCAAGTGGGTTGTCATCACGTGCAACCGTGTCTTTAAGCTGACGACGGATTTTGCCACCCATAATCATCAGTGATACAAAACGCTCAAGTGCGATTAATAAGGCAATTAAACCAACACCTAAAATGATGTAACCGACAGTACCACCTTGGTGAACTTGCTCTTCGGTGTCTGGAGCTTGAACTAAAAGACCTAAGATTGAACCACCTGTTGGGTCAAGTGCAAACGGCACAACACCTGAGTTAGCTTGTTGAAGATCCGATGCTGTTGCAGTGTATCGGCTGCTTGGTTGGCGAGTAAGCTGGCTGATTGTGTTGGTCGCTGGCGTGTACTCTAGGTATTTACCATCCGCGATTAAGTTAAATGCACCAACACGCACCACTTCTTTTTGTGCTTTGCTGCCACCTTCAACAATAACATCCGTCGTAAAGCGAGATACTTTACCTTGCTCAGTCATTTCGCGTTGTAATTCAAACCATACTTTTTCAATATCATCGATTGAAGCAAGCTTCGACGTTGACCCCATTTTTTGAGCAAGCTCATCCATAAAGTTACTACGACCAGGTAGCTCAGCAGATACAACAGATGTCATGAATTTGTTGCTTGAGTCACCCGCAACTTGCTGTAACACACCGAATAGCTCTTTAAGTGAACCCATACGGTTTGAAAGTGTCTCGGTTAAGTTAGCTAGTTTTACTTCATTTTCTTCAAACTGCGTTTCTAAACGCTCCGACTCGTTAAGCATGGCATTACGCTTTGCTTGTGTATCTTTAAGCATTTGCACTTGTTCGTTTTGGCGCGCCATGAACGCTTGTTCACGTTGTTTATTCTCAGCGCTTTGTTGTGCTTTACCTTGCTCTAATGTTTTTAGTAATGAGTCTAAATCCATTGGCTCAGCAGCAAAGCTACTACCCGCAAAACCAAGGCCAGCTGCAAACACGGCCATTTTTGTCATTGTCGTTAATAATTTCATCTCAAACCTCTTATTCAGCAGCGTGGACTGGCAGTGTTAACATATCTGGGGCAAGTTGCTTACGCGCGATACGTAAACCTTTACTAATTTGACTGATTGCAGAATCGGGTAATTCAACAAACGATTTTGTTTCTTTATCCCAGCTACCTGCTTTTTTGCCGTCGCGTGTTAAATAAATAAGCTCTAAACGGCCGATACGTAAAAAGTCAACTTCGCGCTCTTGACCATCAACATCAAGTAATGCGGTGTACGCTTCGATAGTACGACCGTAATCAACTTCTACTTGGTAGGCTTCCAGTAAGCGGCGGAATTTTTCACTTGATGTGATGTCTGCGCGGTCCATCATTGCTTTTAATGAGGCAATACGCTTGCTACGTTCTTCAGTTAAGAAAGGCACGTCGAGTGCAACAAATTGGTCAAGGCCTGTGATCATGCGCATCATTAACGGCGTGATTTGACGCTCGATAACCGATACCTGATCCATAGACTCGTTTAACGCGTCCATTTCAGCAATCTGGTTATTTAATTGCTTAGTAAGTTGTGCGTTATAAACAGTTAAACCGTCAATTTCTTTGTTTAGGGCTTTGAACTGTTGTAAACGACCTTGCATTGAATCTGCAATCTTGTCGATTTTAGTTTGTGATTGCGCAGCAGATTTGTTTATCTCACTACTTTTATCAATTACTTTATCTAGATCGTTTGCATGTACTGCTGCAGATGCCGCTACAATACCTGCTAAAATCAGTGGTTTAACGCCTTTCATCGCATACACCTTTACTCGTTAAATTAGCTTAATTTGCTAGTGGGTTTGTTTTAATGAGCGAAAGTCTAACGATGAAAAATGACAAGCGTGTTGCGTAAAAAATACAAAAATATGACAGCTGTAACAATTCGTTTATGTTAGGAAAAAATAAAGGGGAAATCTCGAGGATGTGCCTTATAAGTTAGGCATTTATAAACATGTGGGGCAATTATTTTGAAATTTCAGTTAAAAAAAATGACATTAAATTTAAGCTTTTAGAAAAACTCACGGCAGCGCGTTTTTGCACAAAGATGCGTTAATCGGTACTCGCCAATAAAAAATAAGTTTGCATTACACATAACAAAGGCAAATAAATAATGTTAGTTATTCACCAATTAAGGTTTAATCGTTGGATATGTCTCAGTGCCAAACTTGATAGTTAAAGCGAGCCTAATATGACATTTTTAAATGATCGCTGCGTAGCCCAATTACAATGCCAAATAAACCTTTTAAGTAACTAATATCTCGCAGCGCTGCGTTTTAACTGTGACAAGATGTTATCAGTCAACTTTAACCAATTTGTTTCATACTCCCACGTCCTTTTAAAGTCGTCATTGCTCCTTGAGCTTTCAAGCATTTCTCTAAAATCGAAGACATCGGCAAAATTATCATTCGTAACATCATACCTTCCATAGCCCCGGGATTCAGGCCCGATATATTTCAAATAATTAGATTTAAAATCCTTTATAGCACTTACTAATTCCTCCGAACCATTTAGTTTTTCTTCTAAGTACTCTTTTTCAAGGTCTGTAATCGAACCAGTCGCTTCTAAAGTACCAGATTGGTTTATTGATATTCCCCAATTTTTATAGGCCAATGAAGGCGCTTGATTATTTATATCTGAGAGTAATGCATCGTAAGGAGAAAGCATTTTTTCCACAGCCTTCGGTACACTCCCACCAGGCATATATAATTCGCCAGTCGCAACAGCAAGTTCATACATAAAGTCATCAACCGTTTTAGTCATGTCTATTTTGCTCGCGGTCATTGTCAGTGGCTTGCTATATGTTTGCTCTAGTTCAGGTGGCTCGCTTTTGTGATATATGTCATCCGCCAACTTTTTCAGCTCAGTATTTAAAAGAGCCTCCCCATCTTTGGGTGATTCTAATGTCACATTTTGATTATTTAGTGGCTGCGGTAAATTTTCAGAAATAACCTTCATAACACGTCCCTGTTTCAGTGATATGGTTTTGTATCGGCCTATCTTAATAATTCTTTAAAGCTTAAATGCTGCTAGATTGATGTTAACTCATCACTGGACAGAAATGAGTTAGAGTATTTATTTAGTAACGCCCTGTTAAGGCTTGAGCAACGCAATACCGACGCTACCGCATACCACCTTAAACACTAAACGCAACGCATGGTAAATGCCACACGTTGCGAATCAATCTTAAACAGTTTGTATACATTTATTTCAGGCGATTCTTTTTACGAAGCAACCTGATAAATGTGAATAAGTTAAAGATCACGAACGCTAACAGAGCCCAAACAACCATGACATACAAAGTATCATCAACATCAAAGTTCCACAGGGTTAACTGACTAGTCGAGATTATTTCTACAGCTGAGGGGAGGTTTACATAAAATAGTGCAAAAAACGATATAAAAATCGGGAATACCACTAACCAAGCAACATATGCTATTGATTCCCTCTCGCGTTTTCTTGCCTTTCCTCCTGAGGTGTTTTCATCAATGTCTAGTGCAGCACTGATTCTTGGCCAGGCTAAGTTAAATAAAAATGTCACCAGAGTTAATAAAAGACCAGATACAGCAACTACATCATTCAACTTCATTTAAACCTAGCTCCCTACATAAAAGATCATGAGAGTCCTCACTAATTTCATATTGTCCAGCGCTACCTTTCTTCTTGGTGATAGGTTTAAATGTGGGTTCATTTTGAGTTATGAGCATATTTAGCTCATCTTTGACAACGTCTGAGTTTATGACAACTAAATAGATTGGCTCCGAGTGAGATGCAGACTCGATGACGTTTTTCATTGTGTTAAGGAGAACATCATCCAGTTTATGCCGGAATCTTGATACTGTGTTTTTCAAGAGGGTTTTACTTTGGCTCTGAGTTAACTGGAAGATCGTAGATATTTGAGATTCTGTTGGTAGCTCATTCTCAAAGTAGCTTTGAATGAGATATAGCAAGCGGTCTTGCTTTGCTTCATCTGCACGATTGGGCATTCCTCCTTCAACCAACATGTTTAAATATTCGTTCAAAGCAGCCTTCGCTATTTTGCTAACAGCTGATTGGACATTAGCTTCTTCGATTTTCAGAGTTTTCTTGAGCAACTCTTTTTGCTCTTGCTCAAAGACTTCGTCATCTATTCCAAATTGTATTTCCATAATTTCTCCTAAATGTATAACGCCGTATTAAGGTGTGAGCGAAGCGAAACTGCCAAGCGTTGCGAATCAGTCTTAAATGCTTTGTTATAACTGCTATTGCGTGTTACTTCTTGGTTTACTGTACATCTCTGGTATTGTGCCAAGTGGGTCACTTCGCCCAATAAGTAATCGAAGGTCATTTTTACCATTATCAATTAGAAATTCAGGTGAAATAGGTAGACCTTTAAAATCCTCAATAGCAGCCCAAAGCAACTCCTCGGCTTCTACCGCAAAATCAGTTTCAATCTCCAAGTCATCTGATGCAGCCAGCTGTTTCCCTTTACCTGCATGTTTCAAAGAATTGTAAGCTTGCTTATTGAACCTCATTGCTCCGCTAAATACATCTTTTCGCTCTTGCGGACTGAGTTGACGACCCAAGCCATATTCGCGTATTCGTATAACATTCTCAGCTGACTTTTCATGGGAAGTTTGCTTCTGGTTTTCAGAGAGCAACGGGTTGGTAATACCTATAGATGCCCCAGCTAATAGTATTGATTGGATATAATCTAAGTCACTTGTTGCCGTCTTAAATTTACTTATTGCTTCTTCTAGCATATCAGCAGCAATTAGTCGCTTATCGTACTTTTGTTGCATATTGCTTCCTTGTAGTTATAACGCCCGCATAATGGGCGGATTAAACTTGGCTAAAATCAGCGAGGAACGAGCGTCAGCCAAGATTTAGCCGTCCATTCATTAATGCGTTTGTTATATGCCTATGGCCCCCAGTAATCAAATTTGAAAACCACGCCCTTGGGAACAACGAAACTAATAGATGCTCCACAATGGATAATATGCTCACCAGGCACTATTTCTGCTACTTCACCGAGTAGCAATTCCCAAGGTTTGCCATCTAAGAGTAAAGGACCGCATTTACCACCGTTATTATCAATAACACCAAAATATGTTTTACCGTCTAGCGAAGATTCAACTTGGCCTCGGAGATATCCATCATCACTACAAGCAATAAGGGTAAGGCTTAATAAAATTGTGAATAGATACTTCATGCTTTCCTTGGCATATAACATTTTAGTATTTATGCAACACGCAGTTTGTGTTGCATAATCGCTTTTTGGACTGAGCCGTTACCTGCTCGGTGTATCAGAGTTGGTGTTGTTTATGCTATGGCTTTACTTATAAAAAATAGGCTTTGGGAGGCTCTCAGTTTCCTAGCTAGTTTAATCAGCTTAGCTAGTGTTATGTAAGCTTTCCCTGCATTGCTCAGCGCTTATTATGTATTCATTACACCTAAATTTGCCTTAATAAGCAATTATCTTTTTTACGCGTACGAAAGTTGCTAGCCTGAGCAATTAAGCTGGTTAACTAATTTATTTAAATCAACTACCTAGCACCTCACTTGCTCTGCTTTGAGTAACTCCCGTAGTTCGCTCAAAGCAGATCTTTAGAGCATTTACATTAGCTCATTTAGGGGCAAAGACGAGTAATATATCTCGTCAAAGGTCAGGAACGCGTTGAGTCTATAATCAATAACCCAACATTAACGGGCTTAAAATAATTTGCTAGAATAGTAAGACACTCAAAATAAACTGTTTTAAGACCCAGTTTAACTATTTGTTAGCCTTGCAATTCGATTAATGAATCAAGTTCTTTTAGTAATAATAGCTCTACGGCCTTTTTCTCCATTTTAGCCAACTCTTCTAAACTGTAATCTTTGCCTATTTCTTTAGCTAAAATGTAGCCTAGGTAATAACCTCTGCGGTATGGCAAATTTGTCTCATCTTTTCTGAAACTGAAGAATGAAGAGTATGTTTCAGGATTTTTCGAGTAAAATTTTCCCTTAAGATCAGTCAGCGAATAACGCAGTCTAGAACGGACATTTTTAATCATATTTTCAGGTATGTTTAGCATCAATTCATCATTACTCGCAGACGAATTCAACTGGTGTGACACGTACGTTGCTAAGCCCTCAGTCCATAGCGAGCACCAGAGTTCATCATTACATTGAAAAAAGTTTTCATGGTAAACATGAAATAGCTCATGATGAAAAAATGGGGTGTCATTCTTCCAGTTATGGTATTTAGCCATCAGATCTACACCAAACATTAAGTAAGATTTGCCATTCAAATCACGTGTTGCCCCATTAAAGCCACCGAGCGAATGGAGTATATATATTGGTGTTTCAGATTTAAAATCTTCAAAAGTAGCAATAAACGAGTCCATGCTACCATTTAAATTTTTAGATAACTCTCTGTTTTTTAATATGTATACCTCTTCTATCTCACTGAAACTTTCAATAGATTTAACAAAGCTCTTATTACTATAGAAAGGCTCAAACTGAGAGGTGAAATATTGTGAAAACTGCTCTGCTCTCTTTTCAGGGGATAACGTTTTGCTTGACTGATATACAGAATAAAAATCATCAGCAAGATTAATTATTTCGTAGGTAGCTGATTGGTCTTGGCCAAGTGTTTTGAATGATAACACTCCAAATAAAAGTGTTGTTAGCAGATGGGTTTTATAAAAATTTCGCATAATCTAATACATATTATTGATAAGGTTAACGCCATTTAAGCGGCAAATTGCTGTTAGCTAAAATAGGCAAGACACGAACAAAAAGTTCACGACAATTTGTCCAACTTAGAATGCCTTGTTAGGCATTTACTGCTTTATTTCTTTCCATGTGTCTGCGCCGTCAAAATATCTAATTTTAAGAGCGCTAAGAATATTTGCATTTACTAAACGAAAATTGACAGCCATTTTATCTTTATTGCCAAGTTCTGTAGGTGTGTAATGAGTTAAACAACCGCAGTTATTACAGTGATGGAATTCAATGGTTTTATCACCCCAAGAATATGAAGCAATAGAATTATCTATCGTAGTAAATTTAACGTCTTTGGGTGAAAAGTAAGCCCATAATGATGCATACTTACTGCAAGCAGAACAATTACAACTTGTAACCGTATCCGTGATTTCAGGAACCGCTATTTTAATGTTGCCACAATGACAACTTGCTTCGATCATTCCGTGATTCTCCTAAATACCTAACAGGTATATATCGAGCTAGTCGGTCATTTTTATACCACGCTGAAGCTCAATTATCTTAAAGACTTATTATTAACAAAGTTATTAACCAATTACTATATATAAAAAGTTGGTTGCTCTTCTTTTTCCATACTCACAAAACGAGTGATTGGGTCGTTATTTTAACTATGCAAGCGCTCAAACCATAACAATAGAAGAATGTTTCAATATTACTCAAATAAATGATTACTCTAATAAATAATTAGTCAAAAAAGTGATATGAAATTTTCCTACTCCCCCTCGTTAAATGACCCCCCTCTTAAAAAACAAAAGAGCTGGCTTTGAGACTATATAAGCGAAAGGATCTGCTGATAACTGGCTTCCCAATCGTGATAATTAACTGGGATTACATGGTACTCCCCTTTATTTTCGAGCACTAAAGAAGGAAAGCCTTGGATTGGCAGTGAACGCGCTGCGTTTATTTCAGCCATTAATAACGCATTTATCGCGTCACTTTGAATATCTTTAATAAAGACTGTTTTATCTAAGCCTATTTGCTCTGCGAGATTAGCAAGGGTGCTTATGTCAGATGGGTTTTGTGCGTTTAAGTAGTAGGCTTTTTGAATGGCATAGAGCATTTCGGGCTCTTTATCAAGTTGCCTTGCAACAAGCACCGCACGACATGCTGGATAGGTAGAGCGGCGTGGTTGAGCTGTATGCCAAAAATCATGATTAAACTTCGTACCAAGCTGCTGCTCAATTCGATGCCATGTTTGCTGTAAAAATTGCTGCATGTCTAAGGGCATTGGCTCATCGCTATCAGGTGCAAGCCCCCCTACTTTATACTCAATGCTGAGTTTATCGGTTAACGCAGCCTGCAGTTTTAACCACGTTTCTCTGTACCCCCAACACCAACTGCACATTGGGTCGTAAACATATATTAATCTGGCCATTTACTCGTCTTCTTGTTTATTGGATACAACAGTATTGCGCCCTGCTATTTTAGCCTTGTAAAGATTATCATCGGCTTGCTTAACAGCCTTACTAAACTGACTGGCGTGATTTAAGCTCGCGATACCAATACTACAGGTAATAGACACGGCCATTCCCACATCATAAGCTATGCGCTTATCGGCAACATAGGCACATAATTTTTCAGCAACGCGATGGGCTGTTTTGAGCTCGGTATTGGGTAATAAAATTATAAATTCTTCTCCCCCATAGCGTGCTTTTATATCGGTCGTGCGTAGCTTATCGAAAAGCATAGACGTAAAGGCAATCAAAACCTGATCGCCAAAATCATGGCCGTAGGTATCATTAACTAATTTAAAGTTATCTAGATCAATTAACAATATCGACATGGGTAAATGACTTTGTGCATCCGAGTCTAAGCGTGGACAAATATGCTCATAAATATAGCGACGATTGGCAAGCCCAGTGAGTGGGTCGGTTAAAGCGTCACGTTTTTCAATAAGGGTAATATCAGCAATTTTTTGATGGCTTTTTTGACGGAAAAATTCACTGATCCCAGAGAACAAAATAACCAATGTGAACGAGGCCAAAAATCGTGTCATTTCAACATGACCATAGCTTACCTGACCAACACCAGCACCAAACAACAAAAGTGTAGTGCTTAAGTACATAATGGCCACAAATACACTACCCACTTTAAGCCCTAGCGTTACATAGGCAACAACCGGATAAAACATTAGCCAATACAATGCTGTATTTTCTTTACCTCCGGTATACACCAGTGAGATACACAACAGCATAATAATTAATAAGATAATGCAGGCGATTGCAGTAAGATTTCCCGTTCGAAAGTAATAAAGTAAACACCCGACGATGGCTATATCGCTTATTAGCAGCATCACTGTAAGCGGTAAGGCATACACCTGATAGTTTAAAATGAGTAATGTGGTAATTAATGCTATGGCAAAAAAGGCCATGGTAAATAACGTGAAGGCACGGCGTTGTTTGTCCGCCGTGTCAACACTTTTTAAGGTAATGGCACTAAGCCAGTTTTGATCCAAAAGTGAGAATACCTTTATACTTTAAACTTCAGAACGAGCTTTTCAAGTTCATAAAACTGCGCTTTAAGTTTAGTGCACTCATTGAGGGTATTGTTTAAGTTACTTTGCCCTTGGTTAGACAACTCACTTATTGAATGAATATCACTATCTAAGCTTTGAATAACATGATTTTGCTCGGTTGTTGCGTTTGCAACACTGTGATTTACTTCATCTATTGACTCGATTGCCTGTGTAACCTCGGCCATTTTGTCACCCGCAATATGCGCTTGTTCAACGCTTTTCGAGCTGTCTTTAATACTGGCAGTCATTACTTCAACTGCTGACGCCGAGCCCTGTTGTAACTGCGTTATGGTGTCTTCGATCTCTTGTGTTGATTGTTGTGTACGATGAGCAAGCTGACGTACTTCGTCTGCGACAACAGCAAACCCTCGACCCGCTTCACCGGCTCGGGCAGCCTCTATTGCGGCATTTAAAGCAAGTAGATTTGTTTGCTCGCTTACCCCTTTAATCACTTCGAGTACTTGGCCGATACTGACCGTGTGGGCATCTAAGCTGTTAATGGTTTTTTGTGCTTGCTCCATATTACGTGACAGTGCATTAATTGCATTTAAGTTGTCCGCGAGTGCAGACTGACTTTGCAGCGACTGGCTATTTGCACTTGTCGCTAATTTAGAGGCATTACTAGCACTGTTTGATATCTCGACTGCACTTGAAGTTAACTCATTAATTGCCGTAGCCACATTATCTGTACGCTTTGTTTGATCAGCGTACATAGCGAGTGTGCCTTGAGTTTGATTTACTAAGCTTTCAACTAATCGCTCCAGCTCAACCGTGGTACTTTTTACTTGTTCAATTGAGCTATGAATTTTTTCTATAAAGGCATTGAAGTAATGACTCAATTCACCAAATTCATCATTATTCTCGATTTCAAGACGACGTGTTAAATCGCCCTCGCCTTGAGCAATGTCTTTAATTGCATCGCTTAAGCGCTGCATTGGGCGCATTAAATAACGCAATAAAAATTGCATCATCAGTACAATCGCAACAATCCCAATAAGCATGTAAACAGCGGCCATGTTTCTAAATGACGCCACTGACGAATACGCTATCTCTTCGTTGATCACCACACCTAAATACCAATCAACATTCTTTATGCCTTTTATTTTAGTAAACGAGACTAGCTTATCTGAGCCCGCAACTTGCACTTCAACAAACTCTGACTGTAAAGACAGATTTTTGCCAAACAGGTCACGCATATTTTTATCATTATATTTCGTGTCGGGATGACTTAAAATACGTCCTTCACTATCCAGTAAAAAGCCATAACCAAACCCTAAAAAGTCAATTTCGTTAACGATTTTAGTGATGGTTTTCATATCGATATCAGCGCCAGCAACACCACTAAATACACCATTTGATTGCATTGGCGCGACAGCCGAAATAGTTAATTCGTTTGTGGTTACATCAATATATGGCGCGGTGAAAGCCGTATTCGTTTTGTTTTCAACAAGCTTATACCAAGGGCGTGTTGTTGCGTCGTAGTCTGGCGGTAATACAACCGATTGGTCATTAAGTACAAACGTTCCATCTGAAATACCAATGTACGTATTTTTAAAATTGCCCGCTTTGTCTGCCGTACTAAGCTGGGTTAAGGTCAACGCTTTGCTGTCACCTAATTGGTAGGTATCAGCCACAGAAGACACGATGGCTAGTTTGGCATTAAGCCAGTTAGCAATATTTTGTGACACCGATTGAGAGATCTCTTGCAGAACTAAAGATAGCTGCTCCTGCGTTTGGCTTCGCATTGAGATAAAATTATTAATTGTGAATAAACCCAGCACTATCACTAATACTAATGACGCAGCTACGGTGACTTTGGTGGTAAATTTAAGCGTGCTTTGCATGGCAACCCTATTTGTTGTTATTTTCGTTGTTAGCCGTTTATTTTTAACAAAATAAAATCACTTTGTCTTATAAATTTAGCTTAAAACCATAAAAACGTCGCTTTTTAAAACCACTTCTTCACGAAAATCGATTACTTTCTGTGTACTCATAATGAAAACCAAACATCAAATTGCAACAGCACAGTTCAGCACTTTTATTGGAACGTTCCTACGCTGTGAGTGTTCACGTATCACTGAATACGTATTCATAAAGTCATGCGGCTAAGGTAATCAGGCATAAAAAAACCCCGCGTCTTAAACGCAGGGTTTTCATTAAAAAGAGGCCGCTTTAACCTATTCGTTTTTTCCACGTGTCGGCAAGACGCACAACATTCAAGCCATACCAGGCAATAAACGCATAGCAAATCACTGGAACGAAGAAGCTTTGTTGAATACTAACGGTATCGGCAACAACACCTTGCACTAAAGGCACAAGCGCTCCACCAACAATAGCTAAACATAACCAACCAGAGCCTTTACTCGTTAATGAACCTAGGCTTTCAATGGCAACTGAAAATATGGTTGGGAACATAATTGAGTTAAATAAACCAATCGCCAACACAGAGTACAGTGCCACATTACCTTCTGTGAAAATTGTCACAAGTAACAATACAATAACCATCATGGCGTTAAAGAACAGCGCTTTAGAAGGGGCTATTTTTTGCAATGCCGCAGAACCGATAAAGCGGCCCACCATCGCACCACCCCAGTAGTACGCAATTAAACTTGCGGCTGCATGCTCTTCAAGCCCCGCAATATGTGCTTCACCAAAGTAATTAACTAAGAAACTACCAATTGAAACCTCTGCACCCACGTAACAAAAAATTCCCACGACTCCCATAATTAAATGAGGGGCTTCTTTTAGGCTATGATTTTTTGCTTTGCAGTCTTGCTCTTCTGTGTGCTCGGCAATGACAGGTAATTTAAAGAACGCAAATACCACAGCAATCGTTAACAGCGCTGCTGCTAGCATTAAATATGGAACCTTAACAGACTCAGCCGTTGCAGCGTTTGCCGCCAATGAGCCCGCGGTACCAAAAAATAAGATCCCGCCAACATAAGGGCCAACCGTTGTGCCTAATGAATTGAGCGCTTGCGCAAGGTTTAAGCGAGATGATGCTGTTTTCTCAGGTCCCAATGCGACAACATAAGGATTTGCTGATACTTGTAACACTGTAATGCCTGCAGCTAGTACAAAAAGCGCACCCAAAAATAGCCAATACTCATGCACTACAACAGCAGGGTAAAACAACATACAGCCAATTGACGCAACGATTAAACCGGTTAGAACCCCGTTCTTATAACCCAATTTTTTCACCAACATACCGGCTGGTAACGACACTATAAAGTAGGCGCCAAAAAAGCAAAACTGTACCAGCATTGCTTCGGTATAGGTTAAATCAAAGACGCCTTTTAAGCGCGGGATCAACACATCATTTAAAACTGTAATAAAACCCCATAAAAAGAACAGGGTCGTCATTGCCGTTAAGGGAAGCAGGTAGTTTTTATTTTGCTGCGACCCCTCAGCGACAAACGATTGGTTTGTATTAATTTCACTCACGTGGTTTTCACTCCGTTAACAAGTTACGCTTGATTCTACACATTGAAGTAAAAATAGCACAAAGATTTAATAGGAACGTTCCAAAATATTTATTTCCTGCTATAGTTGCTTTAATCAAGAAAACCACCGGAGGCAGCATGCATACTGTCGATTTTAAAAGCCCTGATTTCTTAAAGCAGCACATAAAAGACACGCTCGCTTTTTATCATCCGCATTGTGTTGATAATTCAGCAAATGGTTGCGGTGGCTTCTATCAATTTTTTAAAGATGACGGTCAGATTTATGACAAAGAAACCCGTCATTTGGTGTCCAGTACTCGCTTTGTTTTTAATTATGCAATGGCCTATTTGCATTTTAAAGAGCCTGAATACCTCAGACTAACACACCATGGCTTAGCCCACCTTGAGCGTGTGCATAAGCAAAAATCTGGGGGGTATGCGTGGCTGTTAAAACAAACCAACGAAGGCAAGGTCACCATTTTAGATGACACGAATCATTGCTATGGCCTTGCGTTTGTATTGCTTGCAAATGCAGTCGCATTAAAAGCTGGCATCAGCGAGTGTGAAAATACCATTTCGCAAGTATGGAATTTACTTGAAACCCATTATTTTGATGCCAAAAATAATGCCTATTTAGACGAATACACTGCCGATTTTAGTCAAGCCGACACTTACCGCGGTCAAAATGCCAATATGCACCTATGCGAAGCGCTTTTGATGTGTTTTGAAGCCACTAATCAGCACCACTATTTAGACCGCGCGCTGCTGTTAGCACAGACATTCACACTAAAGTTGGCGGCAAAAAGTCAGCAGTTTGTGTGGGAGCATTACCATCAAGATTGGCAGCTCGACTTTGATTACAATAAAGATGACCCTCGCCATTTATTTAGACCGTGGGGCTTTCAACCAGGCCATCAAACTGAATGGGCTAAACTGTTACTGATTTTAAATCGCCATGTTGAATTACCTTGGCTAGTTGAGCGGGCTAAAACGTTATTTGATGACACATTGGCTATTGCATGGGATAACGAGCATGGCGGTATTTTTTATGGTTTTTCACCCGATAAACAAATTTGCGACAGCGATAAATACTTTTGGGTTCAGGCCGAATCATTGGCCGCTGCCGCCCTACTCGCTGATGCTACACACGATGATACATATTGGCTTTGGTATGAGAAAATTTGGCAATACAGTTGGCAACATATGGTAGATCATCAGTATGGGGCATGGTTTAGAATTTTATCAGCAAACAATCAGGCATACAGTGACGAAAAATCACCTGCGGGAAAAACCGATTACCACACAATGGGTGCCTGCTACGAAGTATTAAAAGTAATAACATTGAGGAATACATAATGAGCTTAGTGTGTTTTGGCGAAGCG
The DNA here is from genome assembly GCF_053628915.1 of Pseudoalteromonas sp. MBR-15. Lineage (NCBI taxonomy): Bacteria > Pseudomonadati > Pseudomonadota > Gammaproteobacteria > Alteromonadales > Pseudoalteromonadaceae > Pseudoalteromonas > Pseudoalteromonas sp. MBR-15. Next base: position 400,093 of record NZ_JBRJHH010000001.1, on the reverse strand, counting down.
CTAATTGACTTTTTGTCTGACGGCAAACAGCCTGAATCATTTACCAAATATGCAGGTGGTGCGCCTGCTAACGTGGCTGTTGCAGCAGCAAAGCTAGGATTAAAAACCAGTTTTTGTGGCATGCTTGGCGATGATATGTTTGGACACTTTATAAAAGATGAGCTGGCACAGCATGGCGTTAACACCGATTATTGCCAATTTACCGATGCCGCTAAAACAGCACTCGCCTTTGTTTCACTAGATGAAAGCGGCGAACGTTCATTTAGCTTTTATCGCCCACCCGCGGCCGATTTACTTTATCGGGTAGATGACTTTAACAGTTCGATGTTTGCTGAACATGCCATTATGCATGTATGTAGTAACAGCCTTACTGAGCACAACATCTATCAAACAACAATTTACGGCCTTACTCAGGCGAAAAAAGCCGGTGCAATTTGTAGTTTTGACATGAATCTGCGCGAAAACCTGTGGCCAAGCATGCGCCATACGCTAGATAGAATGTGGCATGTTATCTCTTTGTCAGATATCGTAAAACTTTCATTTGAAGAACTTGAGTTTCTAAATCAAAAAAGTCATCAGGCAATGCCACTTGAACATACCATTGATACCATTTTAAAGGCAGGTGTAACCTGTTTGCTCGTTACCAATGGCGGTGAAGCAATTAACGTTTATCACGCTGATTTTAAAGGCCAAGTAAGCCCACCAGCCACAAACGTTGTTGATACCACTGCCGCAGGCGATGCCTTTATTGGTGGTATGCTGTCAAAGATTGGCCAGCACTGTGAAAATAAGCAACGTTTTAAAGAGTTTTGCCAAACACAAGCGAATATAGAACAGACCATTGCTTACGCCGCCAAAGCGGGCGCTTTTGCAGTGAGTCGCTATGGCGCATTTGCGTCATTGCCAAGTGCAGCAGACTTAGCCTAAATTAACAGTGAACACGGCAATCACACATGCCGTGTTCATTTTCTTCGTTACAACTTTAACTCTTCATTCGAGCATTTGTCTATAATCGGTAAATATCTAAGCACTTTCATTTGCGGATCAATAACAACATGGTCTCCTTGCTGAATAGCAATATTTATACGACCCTCTTTAGGGTAATAGGTGTTCGACTCTCCATTAATTTCCACAGGGATCGGCATCGGAAACTTATTCCCTTTTAACGAGGCTGTATTCCAACTTAACGTAATGCTATGGGGTGTTTGTGTTACTTCAAGCTCAGGTAATTCAGCCTGCTTTAGATACACATCAAAAAACCATTGATAGTCTTTACCTGTTAAACGATTAACAATGCTAATAAACTCGTCGGTGTTGCGATAACGAGGCGCAATTGGGTAGGTTAACGATGCGGTGTTATTCACACCGTAAAGCAGCTCTCGTGTTGCTTGCCAAAATACGTCTTCACCGATAAGCCAGCGAAGAGTATGCAGTGTCCAGCCACCCTTACCATAAATATCAGAGTTAAACGCTTGGTCAGATGTAATTTGACCTTCAAGCACAACTGGCGCACAGTTTTTAAGACCTAAATACGCTTTATACATACTGTGATTGTAGGCTGCGTCACCAAATTTATATAAGCTGTAACTGGGTTGCATATAAAAACCAAATCCCTCATGAAGCCATGCATCATTGAGCTTTTCATGGGTCATTAAGTTGCCAAACCATTCATGAGCCAATTCATGTTGCAGTAACCAATCATAACCATTTGGATCACGTTTGTATTTTTTACCATACGCGTTGACTGTTTGATGCTCCATGCCTAAGTGTGGCGTTTCAACAAAGCCTAACTTTTCACCGCCCCAAGGATAGGGTCCGAGCATTTGCTCAAAAAACGTCACCTGCTGGCGTAAATCATTGTCGATAAGCTCGCGTGCTTTTTGCTCATTTTGTGTGAGAGACCAAAACTCAATAGGCACCGTCGCGCCATTAACACTGGTATACTCTGTTTGAATACGCGTATAGGGCCCAATATTAATCGCAATATTGTAATCACTTGCTGGCACCGATAATAACCAATCGAATTGTTGCTTATTATCACTCAGTTGCGTGATAGTTTGCAGTACACCATTACTCACTGCACTTAAACCATTTGGCACAGTTAAACGAATACGCATATTATCGGCTTTGTCTGCAAAATGATCTTTGCAAGGCCAGAACAAGTCACACCCTTCCCCTTGCACTGCCGTTGCAATCCATGGCTCACCCGATTCGGTTTGTGAAAAAACAAAACCCCCATCCCATGGTGCATTTTTAGCAATATGTGGTTGCCCTTCATAAGCAACGGACACCGTAGCGACACTCCCTGGCGCTTTTTGTTCACCTAAATCAATGGTGATCACACCTTGATTGCGTTTAAAGTTAAGTGGCTTATCTTGTGAGGTAATCGCGGTAATAGTAAATCGGCTATCCAGTTTAAGTTCGACAAACCGAGTGGGTGCTAAAATTGTAAAGTCGGTTTTTGATAGCCCCTTTAATCGTTTCTTATTTGGTATGACTTCAAGTGCTAAATCGTAATGTGTAACATCAGTCTTAATAGCAATCTCTGATAGCGCTTGTCCTGTGTCACCAATAACAGGGTCTAGGGGTAATGGGTTTGTACTGCACCCCACTAAAATTGCACTTATAACAGCAGCAGCTGTTGATTTAATTAAATTAATACCCTGCAAAACACCTTCTCCATTCATTATTTTTATTATTTCATTTATCGCATAGCTTTATAGGTAATACAGCGATTTGCGTTGAATTACCCTGTTACAAAAATCTTATCATTGTTGATTAAGCAAATATGGTGAAGGGTTTGTAATCATGGTATGTTTTTTAACTAATTAAAGAAAAAGGAATTCAAGCTATGAATAATAAGCTTCTTGCTGTAGGTGCTGTTGCAATTGTTGCAGGTGCGGTGTTGTATTCACAAAATAAAGCCAGTGTTGATGTAGATTTACCTGAGCTTGCCTATGTGCCAGCAGACACTGCCGTGTTTTACGGGCAATTAAAGCCATTCCCGTATAGCAAATACTTTGCACTTATGCCTGATGCAATGAAAGGCACCAACGACTTCACCCCTATTATTGCTGAGCTAAAACAAACCAGCGATCCAAACGCTGTGTTTCTTGCTTCGTTAATGGAAAAGTATCAACAGTCTTTAAGCTCTTATGATGCGTTTAAATCAATGTGGGGGTTTGGCGATGACTATAAAGGAATGATGTATGCGCAAGGTTTGATGCCAATTGTTCGTTTTGAAGTCGCTGACCAAAGCAGTATTATTAATAGCATTAAGCAATCTGCCGACGAAGCAGGTATTGCTTACACAAGCGAAACACTTGATGGTGTAGGCTACACACGGTTTAACATTAGCCTTGAAGGCTTAGATAATATCGACCTGATTGCGTCAACGCATAACAACTGGGCGACATTAACTCTAGCAACCCCTCTTTCGAACAATCAAGACTTACGCATTGCCCTTGGAATAGAAAAACCAGCTAAGTCACTCGCTGATACTAAAAAACTGCCTGAGTTAATTAGCACTTTTTCACTTGATGGCAACTCAGTTGGCTATGTTGATCACCAACATATTGCCAATGCAATTACGGGTAAAGAAGACTCGCGTTTGCACCAAATGCTCACAGAACTACTCAACAAAGCCCAACAAGCCAATGCATTAGACGCAATTTCAACACCCGAGTGTCAAGCAGATATCGCTTACATTGCTCAAAAATGGCCCGCAACCGTATCGGGTACCACAAAATCACGTATTACAGCTGATTATGCCGATTTCGATGTTAAAGCCGTATTACAAAGTACCGACCAAGACTTACTAAATACTCTGCAGGCCGTGCGTGGCTTTGTGCCAAAACACACCACACAGCTTGATGGTCAAATGCTCAGTGTTGCTTACGGGATTGATGTTGCAAAAGTACTGCCACTCGCCAATACATTGACTGGCGCATTGAAGTCAGCCGAATTTAACTGTGGCCCGATTGTCGCTCTACAAAATGAAATGCGTGATGTCAGCACTGCAGGGCTTGCTATGGTCTCGGGTTTTGCAAATGGCGTTCAAGGAATGAGTTTAAGCGTACAAGATGCCAAATTTACGCTTGATGACACTCAAGGCCCACAAGTTGAAAGCTTCGATGCTCTAGTGACTTTATCAGCCACTGATGCACACGGTTTATATTCAATTGCGCAGGGGTTTGTTCCACCACTTGCAAATATAAAACTGCCGGCCAATGGTGATGCTGTAGTCATTAATGATTATATTCCTTCGCCAGTCCCGCTTAATTTTGACATTAAAATGGCGATGAAAGGTAATCACATCGTGATTTTTACGGGTGATCAATCTGCACGTATTGCAAACGAATTAGACGCGCAAAGTGTCACAAAAAATGGGTTTGTGAATATGGCGTTTGATATCCAAAAAATCCTTTTACCGTTACTTGATACGATTGCTGCAACAGGTCAGTTAACCAATGAAGAAATGGCTGAACTTGAAGCCCTGCGTGACCAACCCGTAGGTGTCTATTTTGCCACAGACATTACTGACAACGGCATAGGACTTGAAAGTAACGTACAAATTACTAAAAAGTAATCGCTTAAACTGATAAATGAGAAGAGCGCATTAGCGCTCTTTTTGTTGCTGCCATTTTAAAGAGTTATTAGTATCGCGGCTGCTAAAAATAGTCGTGTCTGAGCTTTCAATGCCACCCAGTTTGGCTAACCTGTCATACAGCACAACATTACACGTAGCAGCTAAATTCATGCAGCCAATGGTAGGCACATAAACCACTTCATCACACCATGTCAGCACGTCTTTACTGACCGAACCATCTTCGGGGCCAAACACATAAAACGCATTTTCTGGGTGCTTAAATTCGGGTAATGGCGTGGCGCCTTCTACAAGCTCTATCACTACCGTTGTTGCGCCTTCTGGCTTCGCTTGCTCAAGGCTTTCAACTTGCGTCAGTGGGATATGCTCAAGCACATTTTTGGTATCAGTGTGGTACTTATTCGCACGCAGATAACGGCTGCCGGTAAAAAAAACCTGCTGGGCGTCGTAACATCCTGCGGCGCGTAATACACCGCCAACGTTGGTTGGGCTTTTGGGGTTTATAAGGCCAATCGATGCTTTTAGCGTAGTCATTAATCGATGTCCATGGTTGGCCATTCAGCAACATATAAATCAAAGTCGTCGAGGTCAACATGACAGTCTTTTATCGTTTTATCACGCACCGAAATACCTAATTGGTGCATCATTTCTTTGCTACCACCATGGAGCAGTGGGTGCCAAGACGCAAGACCACGGCCTTCATGCAAACGACGGTAGCTGCAACTTTGTGGCATAAAGAAGATATCTTTTAGGTTTTCTTTGGTGAGCTTTACACATGAAGGCACGAGAGTTTGACGATTAGCATACTCACTACAGCCACAGCTATCGTTATCAAGGTATTGGCATACGATATTCGTGAAAATAAGCTCTTCACCTTCGCGAAGTTGATCTGTTGCGGCGAATTCATCTTCGTCTTCGCTGTCAATAAATGTGTTTAAACAACATTTACCACAGCCGTCACAAATGGCTTCCCATTCTTCTCGTGACATTTGCTCAAGCGAGCGCTTAAGCCAAAATTTATCTTCTAACATGGTATTACTCAAAGCCCCTAACAGCGCGCATTCTAGCTTAAAGCCAGCATGCGCGCAAAGTTTAGAGTGCTAGAGCTATTACTTTTGCTCGCTAACCCAACGCTTAATTTTCTCTTCAAGAATCGGCATAGGTAATGCACCATCGATCAGAATTTGCGTGTGGAACGCTTTAATATCGAACTTCTCACCCAGTTCTTTCTTACAATAATCGCGTAGTTCTTGAATTTTAAACTGACCTAACTTGTAAGACAGTGCTTGGCCTGGCCATGCGATATAGCGCTCAACCTCAGCGATAATATCACTTTCAGCCATCGACGAATTCGCAAGCATGTAATCAATACCTTGCTGACGAGTCCAGCCTTTTGCGTGGAAACCCGTGTCGAGTACTAAGCGCATTGCTCGCAGTTGTTCGTCAGATAAACGGCCATACCACATGTAAGGGTCGGTAAATAAACCTAACTCTTTACCTAGGCTTTCTGCATAAAGTGCCCAGCCCTCAGCAAATACGGTGTACCCACCAAATTTACGAAACAGCGGTAAGCCTTCAATTTCTTGTTGCAGCGCAATTTGGAAATGATGTCCTGGTGCCGCTTCATGAATTGATAAGGTTTCAAGTAAAAACTTAGGCTGTGCTTTTAAGTTAAACGTATTGATGTAAAAAATACCCGGACGTGAGCCATCTGGTGCAGGTGATTGATACGATGCCCCCGCAGCAGATTCTGCGCGGAAATCTTCAACGGCTTTTACAACGTAAGGCGCTTTCGGCGCAATATCAAACATTTGCGGCAGCTTTGCGTCAATTTTTTCTTTCACTTCTTCATAAGCCGCAATCAGCGCTTCTGGGGTGTCGTAGTAAAACTCATCAGAGGTTCGAAGGTGTTCAAAAAACGCTTTTAAATCCCCTTCAAAACCAACGGTTTCTTTTACTTTTTTCATTTCAGATAAAATACGCGATACTTCGCTTAAGCCAATGTCATGAATTTCATCGGCGTTTAGGCTCAGCGTTGTATGCTGTTTAATTTGATACTCATACCATGCTTTACCATTTGGCAGCTCACTGTAACCAATACTTTCGCGGGCATTTGGTATGTATTCGTTGGCTAAAAAGTCAGCCATTTTTTGATACGCAGGCACTAAACGCTCACTGATCATCGCGGTGTATGCACTTGTCAGCTCTGCTTTTTGTTCGTCGCTGAATGACTCAGGTAACTGAGCAATCGGCCCCCAGAATAATGACTCTTCTGGTTTTTCTACGATATGAGTTTGAAATTGTGGTAATAGTTTTTCAGCAAGCGGTTTAGGAAGTACCACTTTGTCTTTCATGCCTTGGCGCATTGATTGCTCAACGCTCTCTAACCAAGCGATAAAGCCATCTGCACGTTTTTCAAATGCTTTATAGTCTTCAACGGTATTAAAAGGCTGTGCGCTTTGCCCAGACCCTAACGCGGCAAAAGTGTTATGCGCGCCGCCCATTTGATTTATGGGCATTAAGTGACTTGGGAATTGTGACCCTTCAATAGCCAAATCCAAGTCTCGAGCGAGTATTTCATAGCTTAGTAAAGACTGGCCTGTTAATTGTGCCTTATCAATATTTGCCAGTTTGTTTTTATATTCTTTAATGAAGTTAAGCTGCTCATTGCGATTGGCTTCATTGATCGGAGCAATAAAATCGTCGTTAAACTCGTTTCGGCCAATATAAGTGCCACCAATCGGGTTGAATTGTAAACCGTCTTCAAAATAATTGGTCAGTAATGTATCCAGCTGTGCGCTGGCTGATTCTGTTTTTACAGATGGTTGTGCTGCTGTTGTAGGTGTTGTTTCGCTTTTTGGCGTTGACTCATTACAACCCATTAATGCGAGCATCACTGCTGAACTAAGTAGTGCTAATTTTATGTTTTTCATTCTTTCCCTGCCCTTAAATTAAGTACCCGTAAATTATGCGGGTTTAGCGCCCTGTTTAGCAAGTATCGCTGCAACTTATCGCACTTTATTTACACACACTAACGTGATTGGTAAAGTGAAACTTCGACTTACCAATATTGAATAAAAATGAAAAAAACTGTTCTCGCGATTAGCTTAGGTCTTGCCTGCTTAGCCTCTGTAAATACCTACGCCACAACCTACGTATCGGCAAAAGCCATGGTCGATGTAAATTCAGGAAAATTGATTAAATCACCACTAATCAGTATAGAAAATGGTCAGATAACGGCTATACAGACGAATACACAGCCTAGCTTAAAAGATGGCGATAAGCATATTCAATTATTAGAACTCACACTTGTGCCTGGTTTAATGGACATGCATGTACATTTGACCAGCGACCCTACAGTGCCTCGTAGTGCACGAATTGGTCAATCAGTGCCGCGCAAAGCGATTAAAGCCGCCCATTTTGCCGAAAAAACACTGTATGCTGGTTTTACTTCATTACGTAACTTAGGCGCAGAAGGGTATAGCGTTATTGCGGTGCGCGACGGTATTAACGAAGGTGATATTGTCGGTCCACGTATTTGGGCTGCGGGCCCATCACTCGGGGTTACTGGCGGCCATTGTGATAACAACCGTTTACCACCTGAAATGAAATACACCGCAGAAGGTGTTGCAGATGGTCCTTGGTCTGCCCGAGCTAAGGTACGTGAAAACATTAAATACGGTGCGAATGCCATTAAATTTTGTGCCACAGGTGGTGTTTTCTCTAAAGGTACTAAAGTGGGTATTCAGCAATATACGCAAGATGAAATGAATGCAATTGTTGATGAAGCTCATTTGCGCGGTTTAACCGTAGCTGCCCATGCTCACGGCACCAGTGGTATTAAAGCTGCCATTGTAGCGGGTGTTGATAGTGTAGAACACGTAAGCTTTGTGGATGACGAAGCAATTAAGCTTGCAAAAAAACACGGTACGTGGTTCTCAATGGATATTTATAATACCGAATACACGCTGACCTTTGGCGAGCAAAACGGTGTTGATGAAGAAAACCTAAATAAAGAGCGTCAAGTATCTAAAAAACAACGTGAGAGCTTTAGTCGCGCCGTTAAAGCGGGTGTGAACATGGTGTTCGGCACCGACGCTGCAATTTACCCACATGGCGATAACGCGAAGCAATTTTCACGTATGGTTGAATTTGGTATGACACCATTGCAAGCACTGCAATCAGCAACCATTAATAGTGCTAAGCTACTGAAAGTTGATGATAAACTTGGCCAAATTAAAAATGGCTTTTTAGCCGATATTATTGCCGTAAAAGGAAATCCTCTTGAAAACATTGCCGTACTTGAAAACGTGCAATTTGTTATGAAAGACGGCATTGTTTATAAGTAATCACCAATTTGCTGGTTTCATTTTATTGAAACCAGCACCTCTCCTTGTTACCAGTAAAAAGTTAACCAACCATTTATAAAATGTTATTAGATTATACCTAAACTGATTATTTACCCATTTTAGATAAATAACACTTGAAATGAAAACCACTCGCATTATCATTACCGAAAATTTTTAACTTCTTTTCTATAATGACAACTTACAAATACTCTGTTTTAACCCTTGCTTGTATCAGCGCTTTTTCAGTTAACGCTAATGATTTAAACGATGTTGAACGGATTACCGTCTACGACAAACAAAATCGCGTGGTGCTTGAGTCTGGTCTTGCGACAAAATCAAACATGACCTTAATGGAAACACCAGCCCCCGTGGTGGTGGTTGATCAAGCGCTTATAAATTCACAAGGCGCCACAAATTTACAAGATTTGGTACGTAACATCAGCGGTGTAACGCAGGCGGGTAATAATTATGGCATTGGTGATAACTTAGTGATCCGTGGTTTAGGCGCAAACTACACCTACGATGGCATGTACGGTGGTGCTGGCCTTGGTAACACCTTTAACCCTACCCGCTCAATGACTAACGTAGAATCGGTTGAAGTACTTAAAGGCCCTGCCACAGGCTTGTATGGAATGGGCAGTGCCGGTGGTGTTATCAACCTTATTGAAAAGAAACCACAATTCACTGAAAAACACACCGTTAGTGCCGAACTTGGCCAGTGGGACAGCTATGCGTTGGGCTTTGATAGCACAGCTGCTTTAACGGATAATTTAGCGTACCGAGTGAATGCAAAAACAGCGCGCAGTGACGGCTATCGCGATTTAAAAGATGACCGTGACGAAATTTATGCGGCGTTGAAATATGTGCTTAGCGACAAACAAGACATAATGCTTTCAGGTGCTTATATCAAAGACGCCATTGCTGTCGACTCGATTGGCCACCCTATTCGTATTTTTAACAGTGACTCTGTGAATGGTAAAACGGCTGGCGAAGTCACCGCTGCTGATTTAGTTAACGATGCAACGGCAAAAGGACTGCAACTAACAGATCAGCAACGCCAGCAATTAGCAGATTCACTCGCAGCAAATGATGGCCTAACACCGTATACCTTTGGTCATAATGGCATTATTTCGCCGATGGCCAATGATAACGAAGGCGAAGAACTGCGTTTTAAGTTAACGCATAACTACTTTATTACTGATAATTTATTTTTAAATCAGCAATTACAATACCGAAATTATGAATCAAGTTTTGCGCGTCAAACTGGAGCGTATAACTATGTGTATTGGAATCGTAATGGTGTGATCAATGCCGACCCTCGCGCCCCGTTAGTTGTTGATGACGTGCTTTATCCCTTTGCTGCGCGTCGCCAAGAGTATCGCCAAGTGCAAGCAGACGAAAAATCATGGCAATACTTTGCAGATCTTCGTTATGACTTTAGTTTTGCGGGTATCGATAACGAGCTACTGGTAAACGCCAACTACGAAGACCGTGATATTCGTTTTAAACAATACTCTATTTATGATGCCGATCAGGTCATTAAAAATAAACAAGGCGAGGTTATTTACCAAGGCCAACTCCCGTATATTTTTGATATTCGAACACCAAATTGGGGCGCGGGAAGTTTTGCTGATTACGATCCTCTAAAGACCAGCGACTACAACAAAGAAGTGCAAGCGTGGGGAGTCGGTATTCAGCATGTTGCCTATATTCATGACTCCTTTACCACGCGTGTGGGTGTCGCGTTTAATCGCATTAAACAAAGTTATCAGCATTTTGGCGTTGACCCTCGTTACCGAGCAAGCGCCGCAGAGCCAACACCAGAAGCAGATACTTCAGACAGCGGTATGACCTACAACCTAGGTGCGACATATAAACTAAACGACGATATTTCGTTCTTTGTAAATCACTCGAAAGGCCGCACAGCGTATAGCGTGTTAGGTAGTGTAACGGGTAACGAAGCTGACCGTGATGATGCCGAGTCTATCAGTAACGATATTGGCATGCGTGTAAAGGCCTTTGATGATCAACTATTGGCATCATTGGTCATTTTTGACAGTGCCCGTACCAACCTAGAGTATGCAAACCCAGATTATGAAGCCGGCGTGTCTGATGCTTCTATACCAAAGAGCTTTTATGATGGTGAAGAGCAAACAAAAGGTGTTGAGCTTGATTTAAATGCGGATTTAAATGAGCAATGGCAACTTAACATCAATGGTGTCTATCAGGATGCCCGTGATAAACAAAACCCAAATTCATCAAGCTTTGATTCGCGTCAAAAAGGGGTACCTTATGTCACGGCAAGTAGTTGGTTAAGCTACGATGCTCAGTGGTTTAATTTAGCTCAGCCACTAACGATAAGTGCGGGGATTCAATATGTTGATGACCGCAGTACACATTCAACCTCGTTTGGTATTCCAGATGGTTACGTACCTAGCTACACAGTTTACGACGCCGCAATTCAATACCAAACAGATGAGTGGAAACTACAGTTAAACTTAAACAATTTGTTTAACAAAACGTATTACTCAAAAGCAATGTTCTTAGGCGGTATGCCAGGTGAAGAGCGCAATGCTAAATTAACGTTTAGCTATACGTTATAAGTAGTTACCGGTAAAACTAAACAAGCGCGACCCAACGTCGTCGCGCTTGTTTAATAACCGCTCACTCGTTATTAAAACGTCATCACGATACGACCCGTAATATCGCCTTTTAGCATGTCGTCAAAAATCTCATTGATATCTTCAAGGCGTTTTTCTTCAATAATGGCTTTAACTTTGCCTTTTGCGGCAAAGTCGAGACACTCTTGTAAATCTTTACGCGTGCCCACTATTGAGCCAACTACCGACACACCGTTCAGTACCGTATCAAAAATAGGCAATGGCATGTCTTCCGGGGGTAAGCCTACAAGCACGCATTTACCGCCACGGCGCACACTTTTATAAGCTTGCTCAAAACCTGGTTTTGATACCGCAGTGCACACTACTCCATGCGCACCACCGACTTGCTCAAAGATAGTCTCGCTTGGTACTTGCTTCATAAAATCAATGGTAATGTCTGCACCGAGTTCTTTGGCAAGATTCAGTTTGCTTTCACCCGTATCAACTGCAATCACATTAAAGCCCATTGCTTTTGCATATTGCACGGCTAAATGACCTAAACCGCCCACACCAACAATGGCCACCCAGTCACCGGCTTTAGCACCTGTTACTTTGAGTGCTTTATAGGTTGTGACCCCTGCACAAAACAAAGGTGCTGCTTCTGAAAAACCTAATCCTTCAGGAATTTTAACCACATAATCGCCATGAGCTACACAGTACTCGGCGTAACCACCATCTACCGAATAACCTGTGTTGTGCTGCTCAAGACATAAGGTTTCTTTGCCTTCTAAGCAAAACTCACAGTGGCCACAGGCACTGTAAAGCCAAGGCACCCCAACACGGTCACCCACGGCTAAATGTTTAATATTGTCACCCACTTTTTCGATAGTCCCGACCCCTTCGTGACCAGGCACCAATGGCATTTTAGGTTTTACAGGCCAATCCCCATGACATGCATGTAAATCAGTGTGGCACACACCACACGCGGCAATTTTGACAAGTACATCGTTGACACCAATGTCTGGACATGGGATATCTTCAATGCTTAATTTACCTTTGTACTCTTTATTTACTGCGGCTTTCATAACGTTCCTCCATGGTATTATTGGGTTTCAGCGTATACGATAAACAGATTAATTGTCACTGTTATTGATCCACATCAAGCCATACATTTTTACTGGAGTTATAAAAATAAATTAATACATTCAGCTAGATATACCTGCATTGGTGACAACTCAAACTTTAGTCGCAATACAATCAATAGTGGCTATTTCTTTTAGTTATACCCATGGCGTGCTAGCATTTAATTTCTGAAGTTTTTGAACAATGAAAATTATGAGCCTATCTGAAAAAAACGTAGCCTTTGTAATGCACTGTGGTGAAATGGGAAGCCGTTGGGGCTTTAATCGCACTATTGGCCAAATGTGTGGTTTATTAACCATTACAAAAGAGCCGATGACCGCCAACGAAATTGCCGATACGTTAAGTATCTCACGCGGAAACGTAAGCATGGGCATAAAAGAGCTTCAGTCTTGGCGCTTAATTAAAGTGCACCATATTCCGGGCGACCGTAAAGAATACTATGGCCCAGCTGGCAGTATTTGGGATATGGCAAACCGTGTATTTGAAGAGCGCAAAAAGCGCGAAATTGATCCAACTCTAAGCTTGCTTCGCGATAACCTACTCGAACAAGCCCACACCGATGATGAACGCTTTGCGCAACAGCAAATGCAAGAAATCCACGATCTACTCGAAACCGTTACTAAATGGTCAGCAGAGTTACAACGCTTAAGTCCAGAGCAACTACAAAGTCTCATGAAGCTAGGATCTGGTATTGGTAAGGTACTGGATTTTAAAGATAAGATTTTGAAAAAGCCTGGAAAAGAGTAAAATTTGCCAGTTTGTAGGAGGCGTTTTAACGCCGAACATTTGAGATTCACGGCTGAAGCCGTTCCTACGGGTTTAATATTGTAGGCGTGATACTTGTTTCGGGCGTTCTTTTGCAGGTCATGTTTTAGTGGGTTTTGAACGAATAATCAAAACTGCACTTAATGTTCTTACATTGCACAGGGAGTAATCTAATAAGGAGGCAATAAACCGTCAGGCTCAGTTAAAACTAAGCCTAACAGTTAATAACAATAAGTTACTTAATCGCTGGGTAACCGATGCGATCTGATAAGTAACCCACACTGGTTGCAAAGTAATACGAGCGATTCCAATGCATGAGTGCTTTGTAGTTATCGTAGGCTAGATACATACGGCCGTTCACGTCATCCGGCATCACCATCGCGGCAGTAATGTCAACGTTTGGTAAGTCACTACCATCCATTTTACGAACACCTAATGCTTGCCAGTCAGCTAGACTGCGCTCTGACTCTTTCCAATATTCAAGCCATTGACTGCGCGTTTTAGTGCCACGTTTAAGAATATTTGCGTTATCAAAGTCTTCCGGTAATTTAACTTGGCGACCCCACGTTAAGTCATCGTTCCACCCTGCTTGCTTAAGGTAATTTGCAATAGAGGCGAAGGCATCTTCTTCGGTTGTCCAAATATCCTTGCGACCATCACCATTGTAATCAACCGCATAAGAATTAAATGAGGTTGGCATAAACTGCGTTTGCCCCATTGCACCTGCCCAAGAGCCTTTGAACTTATCAAGGGTAATATGCCCCTCTTTTAAGATATCAAGTGCAGCCCAAAGTTGGTTTTTGTACATGGTTTCGCGGCGGCCATCAAATGCAAGTGTCACGAGTGATGCAATCACGCTGTGTCCACCTTGAATTTTACCGAAATTACTTTCAAGGCCCCAAAGTGCAACAATAAAGCGTGCTTGAACGCCATATTCTTTCGCTACTTTTTCAAGAACGTCTTGGTTTTCTTTATACAATTTACGTGCGCGATCAATTTTCCATTGCGGCACACGTTTTGGTAGATAGGTTTCTAGTGTTTCTTTTACTTCTGGCTGATTTTTATCTGCCGAGATTACTTTTTCTTTGAATTTAGCCGTTGCAAAGGCTTGGTCAAGCAGTGCTTGGTCGTAACCTTTTTCAAGCGCTTCTTTTTTTAATGCGGCAACATATAAATCAAAATCGGCTTGTGTTTTTTGTTCTGCCAGTACAGATGTGCTCAACGAGGCACTTAATAAAATAACGGCAAGTTTTTTAATCACTATCAGCTCCCTTGTCTTTTTTAAATTCGGTCAGCAGGTTTTCTTCCGGCGGAGGTAGTTGTAAGTAGAAACCGTGCTCAATTAACGCTTGCTTAACCGCCTCTAAATCTGCAACACCTAACTTTTTACGGCTAGCAAGATTGATCATCATCACATAATGAGGCTGGCCAAATGTCGCTAATAAAGCGTCTGGGACTCGACTAAAATCCTCTCTTTTCTCTACAAAAAGGTAGGTATCCGCTTTTTTCTTACTTTTATACACCGCAGTTAGCATTATGACCCTATAATATCTTGCTTAACGAAGGCGCACACTATAACATGAGTCAAATAATAAGTTATAAAAATTAGGTTAGATTTTTACTGTATAAGCCTTGTTCAGCCTGCGTTTATCTGTAAATACGACTAACCAAGAAAATTCAATTGAGCGTGTATGTCGGAACAAATTTTTGAATTAAAAGGGAACCTCTTTACATTATCTGTTTTACATTTATTTACAGCAGATACCTCTCTTTTAAGTAAGCAGTTAGATGAGAAAATCGCCCAAGCACCTAAGTTTTTTGCCGGTGCGCCTATCGTAATCAACTTAAGCGACGTACAAGATGAAGCGCTTGATTTCTCGTTTTTAAAGTCTATGTTAACAAGCTTATCGTTTAACCCTGTCGGTGTGTGTAATGGCACGCAAGAACAAAACGAAAACGCAAAAGCAGCGGGCTTATCGGTCTTGAACTATTCACAGGACGTTAAGGGAGCAACCGCTAAACAACAAACAAATACGTCTATCGTTGAAAAAACCGTTCACCTACCAGCACAAGTCATTCATGGCACGGTGCGCTCAGGGCAGCAAGTGTATGCAAAAGACCGCGACCTTATTGTTATTGGGGCTGTAAGCCACGGCGCTGAAGTCATAAGCGATGGTAATGTGCACATTTATGGCACATTACGCGGCCGTGCAATTGCGGGTGCAAAAGGTTACAACGAGGCACAAATATTTTGCCAAAAATTAGAAGCAGAACTTGTTTCTATTAATGGCAGTTATTGGATCAGCGACTCCCTACAAGGTGAACACTGGGGTAATGCCGTACAAATCCAACAAAAAAATGATTCATTAGAAATTTCAGCTTTGGTTAAAGGATAAATCTCATGGCAAAAGTAATTGTCGTTACTTCTGGTAAAGGTGGTGTTGGTAAAACCACATCGAGTGCTGCAATTGGCACAGGTTTAGCACTTAAAGGCTTTAAAACCGTTATTATCGACTTTGATATTGGTTTGCGTAATCTAGACCTTATCATGGGTTGTGAGCGCCGTGTTGTTTATGACTTTGTAAACGTTATTAATGGCGAGTCAAACCTAAATCAGGCTCTAATTAAAGATAAACGTGTTGATAAACTCTTTATCTTACCTGCTTCACAAACCCGTGATAAAGACGCCCTGACCCGTGAAGGTGTTGAACGCGTTCTAAACGAGCTGAAAAAAGATTTTGATTACATTGTCTGTGATTCACCTGCGGGTATCGAAGCGGGTGCCATGATGGCAATGTACTTTGCTGATGAAGCAATTGTTACTACCAACCCAGAGGTATCGTCGGTTCGAGATTCAGACCGTATCTTAGGTATCTTACACAGCAAGTCTAAGCGTGCTGAAGAAGGCCTTGAAAGCGTAAAAGAACACTTACTATTAACGCGTTACAACCCAGAGCGTGTTGAAAAAGGCGAGATGCTATCAGTTGAAGATGTACAAGAAATTCTTGCAATTAAACTATTAGGTGTTATTCCTGAATCACAAGCGGTATTAAGTGCATCGAACTCTGGTCAACCTGTGATCTTAGATTCTGAATCTGATGCGGGCCAAGCGTACACAGATGCAATTAATCGCCTGCTAGGTGAAACAGTTGATTTTCGCTTTTTAGATGTAGAGAAAAAAGGCTTGTTCAAACGGATTTTTGGAGGTTAATGTGTCTTTACTTGACTACTTCCGCTCAGAAAAGAAAAGCAGTGCGTCACTTGCAAAAGAGCGATTGCAGATCATTGTCGCACACGAACGTTCACAACGTGGTACGCCTGATTACCTACCACAGCTAAAACAAGACATCCTTGATGTTATTCGTAAATACGTGAACGTAAGCACTGATGCAGTTCAGGTTCAATTTGACCAAAACGAAGATGATTTAGCGGTCCTTGAGCTTAACGTCACTTTACCTGACGAAGAAAAGAAATAGTCAAAATTGGGCGCCATGTTATAGATAACAGCGCCCTTTTTTATTTCTGCCACTGCATATGAAACTCGTAGTCGTCCTCGCCTATGGTTTTAAAACCTGCCCGTTGATAAAGCCCATATGCGGGATTTGCTTTAAGAACGGTTAAGTTAATTACATTCGCTTCATTTTTTAGCGCATGTAACACCTTTGTTCCTAACCCCTTCCCTTGCTCTGTTGGCTCTATTTGTAACTGCAGTAGGTTTATGTGACCTTGTTCTCTAGTAAACTTAGCAAGACCTACACATTGTGCCTCTGCAAAGACTAAATGACTGTGCTCAAAATGCTCTGCTACGCGTGCTTGATGTTGCCCAAGAGATAAGAACAAACCTTGCTTTTCTAAATGCTCAACCATGGTATTTAAGCGTAAGGTGAGCAAGTAAGGCTTGTCTAGAACTGTCGCTTTTATAAATTTTATCACTGCATATCCTTACAACAAAAAAGGTACCTTAAGTAAGGTACCTTTTTGGCGTTTAACAAACAACTTTCTGCTAGAAGTTATAGTTTGCACCCAGGTAAAAACGGCGACCTGAATATTGGTTATAGGTAAATCGATTACTTTGCTTCCAATAACCTTCTTCAATTTCTTCTGTTAGGTTTACCACCGACGCTGTAAATGACAACGCATCAGTCAGGTTGTAAGATGCATTCACATCTAACTGACCATAGTCTTTAGTGTATAAGTTGTAGCCCTGGTGAATACCGTTTGCACGATCATCTTTCCAGTTATACGAAGCTCGAACGCTAAAGTCGTCATTTTCAAAGTACACAGAAACATTATATTGGTGCTTAGCTGTACCCGGAATTTCAGCCTCTGTTTTTTGCCCATCCGTCGATACTTCGCTAGTGCTAGTATCTGTGTAGGTATAGTTAGTTAAAATACCAAAGCCGTTATCAAACGAGTGTTGGAAGAACAGCTCTAAACCTTCAGATTTCGCATCCCCACCACCCACTTTGGTGTTCATTTCTACTTCGATCGGCCCATTACAGCAATCGTGTTCACGTTCTACAATTTCAACAGTCGAAATAGGTAAGTTAGAGATATCTTTAGAGAACAAAGTAGCACCAAGCGCCGAACCATCACCGTAATACCACTCAATTCCTAAGTCGAATTGATCAGAAAGCATTGGCTCAAGGCCGGTATTTACAGAGGTTCCTGTACCTCTACCAGTCCATGAATCTGGTGAGTTAATGTTAACGGGTGGTCCGTATGACTCCGCTTGACTTAAGTCAGAATAACTTACCCTTGCCATAGTCCGTGCGGCCGCAAAACGAACGACGAGGTCTTCGGTTGCATCCCATGCTAAGTTAAAGCTAGGTAATACTTCACTGCCATCACTACTGCGCTCATTTGGATCTGTATCATCATCATCTTGGCCAATGACGTCGTCGTATGTAAGGGTGCTAAGCTTAGTGTTTACATAGCGGACCCCTACATTACCTCGAAAGTTTTGCCACTCGAAATCAGCTTGAGAGTAAACAGACCATATTTTTTCTTCAAGCGCATAGGTGCCTGATAGACTTGGCATCACTGTTTGACTGAAATTTTGCTTTAGATAATCATCAAGCGCATTAAAATCAAACGCTAAAAAGTTGAATGCACCTGTATCACCAGCACTATTATCAACAACATGGTCACTTACAAGCGTCGCCGGATCTGGATGAAAATCTGGGTTATGAAACCACTCTGTTCCTGGTAAATAGCCACGGTAACCACCATTATCAGCTATGCCGTCATCCCAACGAAAGTCATTACGAATCCCTTTAATCTCGTGATCTCTGTATTTCGCACCCACATAGAAACGAGTGAAAAAGCTGCCATCAAGATCAAATTTTACATCGCTTTGAAGGTAATCTTCTGAATCTTCATTTTCTGATGAATATGAATCAAACCAATCATAGTATTGGTATGCTTCTTTATCGGTTGCCAAATCAGTGGATACCTCATAATGCGGCTTACCATTCTCAATTGACCATAACCAGCTATTTACAGAGCCTTGGCGCGCATCAATATTTGCGTACGTTTCTTTTGACGTTCCGCCTTCAGCTTCTGTGTGTCCAAGCTTAACTGTAACGCTGTAAGTATCACCATAATAAGTGCCTTCGAAATCGTAGGTGTTTGATTTTGACTCGCCAAAACGCTCACGCCCAGTTAATTGTGGCGACAACAAACCACGACGAACAGGCACACCCCCGTTTACATCAGCATCACCCCAGTTATTATCATTGAGTAAGCCGTTGTCGCCATTGCCGTACGCGATAACTGTATCGCCATCAAGAACAATACCGTAATACGGATTATGGTTATCATTCCACTCCGCAAATGTAATGCTTTGCCCTGTTTGGTCGTAGCCTAACTTGGCACCAAAATAGTTAAAGTTTAGATCAAGTCTGTCACTTGGAGCCCATTGTACTGCGACTTGATAACCATCCCGAGTGCGGTCTTGATTTGAGTTATTCACACTCATAGCACGAGGTGCCCAGACATTGTTGTACACTTCACCAGTTGCCTGGTCGACCAACGCAGGGCGTTCTGCACCTTCAACAGTATCTGAGTGAAAACGCCAGTGTGAGGCATTGTTGGTGATTGTTGTCACGGTGCGGTCTTGACGTGTAAAGCCTGCTAATACACCTATGTTTTCGTCATCATTTTTCCATGAATACAGCACATTTACTTGCGGCTTAGTATCTTCGGAAACATCATCGTAAGTTAATTCAGCGCTTAATGCGCCCGAGTTTGCTTCCATTTCGAGTGGCTTACGTGTGTGTAAAATGACAGTACCACCTATGCCACCTTCATCGATTCGTGCCTCTGCACTTTTATATACTTCAACGCTTTTGATCATACTCGAAGGCAGTAATGTGTAATTAAAACTTCGCGTGGGCGTACCCGAGCCAGATGATGCAATGTAATTACCGTTTAATTGCGTGAGTGTCCAATCAGGTGAAGTACCACGAATACTCACTCGACTGCCTTCCCCGCCATCACGGTCAATCAGCACGCCCGATACACGCTGTAATGAGTCCGCGACGTTTTTGTCAGGAAACTTACCAATATCTTCGGCTGTAATTGCATCAACCGTGGCAGCTGATAAACGTTTAATTGCTAAATTTTCTGCCGTTGAAGATCGTATACCTCGCACTTCAATTACTTCAACATCCTCTTCAGCTTGCTCTGCTGCGTAAGTTGTATTAACCGCCGCGAGTAATGAAAGCAAAATTGCATTGCGTTTAAAATGCCGTCCTTGCCCTTTTCTTTTTATTGCTCTTTGCGTGCCCATGCCTTTCTCCAGTTGTGTGTTCTGCTTATGCTTGTAAGACTAAACTGCTTACAAAAGCACTTTATTGTTGTCGTTTTGAAACTGATTATTGGGAGTTAACAGCTTGTAAAACTCAAACTCAGAATAGGGTGAGTGATTAAAAAGTGATAATAAAAATTCGGTGACAGATATGACAAAATCGGCGTATGGAATATTTTATATTCTTTTTTTTATATTCTGCTTTATAGTAACCCCATAGTTTCTATAGTGATTCCATGAACAAAACCAACTAAAAAAACAAAACCAACCAATTGATTTTAAATAACAAAATATAAATACAAGTTAGTACCGACATTACATTATGTTTAGCAAATTTAACGACCCAAAATATATAAGACAAAAAAACAGCAATGAGTAATGGTAAAATTCTTGAAGTCTGCTTAAACGAAAGTCATTTAAAGCAGCTCGCAAACAATATCTCATCAGCGAGCCAATTAGGCGTGAAACGCTTTGAACTGTGCTGTAATTTGCATCTTGGCGGTTTAACTCCGAGTGTGTCAGCCATTGAATGTGCAGTGAAAAATTTAAAGAATAATGCAGAATTATTAGTGATGATACGTCCGTACAATGATCAATTCGAAGTCGATTCTCAGTGTCATAAAATAATGTGTGAACAGATCAAGTACGCAGCAGAATCCGGTGCACATGGTGTAGTATTTGGTGCAATTAAACATCAGCAAGTCGATGAAGACATAACCCATTCGTTGGTTAATACTGCAAAGTATTTTAATTTAACGGTTACTTTTCACCGTGCCTTCGACACGCTTGAATCACCAATAAAAGCCCTTGACTCACTCACTGCATTAAACGTCGATCGCATTTTAACATCAGGCACACCATGGCAAAGTGGGCGTAATGCAGTCGATGGACAAACTCAACTTAACACCTTACTCGCGCATGCTAATGCTAAGCCAGAAATTGTAATTGGTGGCGGCATAACGTTAGATAGTGCGCCAACACTGTGGCAATTAATAAACCATCATTCAGCGAAGGCGTCTCTGCATGTTCACTCATGTGTGCATAATTCGATTGGTGATATCGACATAGATGCAATTTGTTCATTGCTCAAAAAGGATTAAATATGACTACAAAGCACCTGTATTATCTAGGTATCGACGGCGGTGGCAGTAAATGTAAAGTTCGCTTAGAAAACCAAGACGGTCATCTATTGAGTGAAGCAATTAGCGGCTCAGCCAATGTCGCTACCAGCGCTGTGCAAAGCCAAGCATCTCTATTGGATGCAACTAAACGTGCATTTGAATATGCTGGCTTACCTCTCACTGAGCTGAAAAAAACCTCTGCGCATGCAGGTCTTGCAGGGGCTAATATCGAGTCAGCAAGCAAAGCAATGGCGCAGTGGCAGCACCCTTTTGCTCAGTTTACTGTGTCAACCGATTTAGTGATTGCGTGTAAAGGCGCTCATCAGCATCATGATGGTGCGGTCATTATTCTTGGGACGGGTTTTTGCGCCGGTTTCCAACGTCATCAGCACATCACCGAGTTAGGCGGATATGGCTTATTACTAAGCGATGGTGCAAGTGGGGGCTGGCTAGGCTTACAGCTATGCCGAAAAGCATTTGAAGTACTCGATGGCGTTACACAGCGCTCAAGTGTTATAAATACTCTGCTAGATGAGCTCGATTGCAAGTCGAGTCAAGCTTTAAGCCAACAGTTAATAACGGCCTCCCCTGGGGAGCTCGCCAAGTTTGCGCCGCTCGTTTTCGCGCATCCTAACGATAGTTTCTGCCAACAATTACTCACCGAGGCAGGCTCTTTTATAGACCGCTATATCGCTTACTTTAGAGCTCAAAATATACACCGTGTTACCTTGGTAGGCGGTATTGCCTCAGCCATTACTCCTTGGTTAAGCCCGTCAAGTCAATCTCAGTTAACGTTAGCGCAAGCTAGTGCTGAAGAAGGCGCTATTTTATTGGCAAAACAGTCATGTTAGTCGCCTAATTGAGCACGCATTTGTGATGGTATTTCACCAAACAAACGCCGAAATTGTTTGCTGAAATAGCTTGGTTCAGAAAAACCGCATTGATACGCTACTTGTGATATTGGTATGCGTGTTTCAATTAATAATTTACGTGCGTTTTCGAGACGCACTTCGTTTATAAACTGATTTGGAGTCTTTGCTAAGTGCTTTTTAAATCGCCTTTCTAGAGCGCTAATCGATAAGTGTGCGAGTTCTGCCAGTTCATCAATACTAATTTGGCGATGATAATGTTCGCGAATATACTTAACAGGTTCTTCAATTGCACGCACGTGTGAAAGGGCTTTAGATGTTTTTTGTAAATGGCGCGTCACACCATAGGTGCCAATCACATTACCATCGTGATCTTTGAGTGCGTGCTTAGATGTTGAAAACCAGCCAAGCTCACCTTGCAGGGTTTGGTTAAGCTCAAGACGGTCTGTCACGATAAAGCCTTCCATCACTCGCTTATCGTCATTCACATATTGAAACGCTAAGTGTTTAGGCGAAAAGTCAAAATCTGTTTTTAGTAAAATTTGCTCTAGAGTTTTATAACCCTGATGTTCAATAAAATGCTGATTACAATGTAATATTCTACTATCCGTATCTTTCACCCAAA
Source organism: Pseudoalteromonas sp. MBR-15 (assembly GCF_053628915.1). Taxonomy (NCBI): domain Bacteria; kingdom Pseudomonadati; phylum Pseudomonadota; class Gammaproteobacteria; order Alteromonadales; family Pseudoalteromonadaceae; genus Pseudoalteromonas; species Pseudoalteromonas sp. MBR-15. The sequence continues at coordinate 377,204 of NZ_JBRJHH010000001.1, read as the reverse complement.
AGAGGATATCGGGTAATAGATCAAATGCAGCAATGAGCTGATTGACTCCCGCTTTTTTTATTATTTCTTGAATATTCATAACTAAAACACCCCTAAAAAATGTCATTGCCATTATATTTTAAACGCCGATTTTGTTGCATTGTCAACCGAATTTTTATTATCGCTTATTGCCCAAGCTTACCTATTATCAATAACATGACATTAACAGTAGCAAACGCTACTTTGATTAGGAGCGCTTAAGATGAGCAAAGCTAAAATCCGCATGGCTATGATCGGCGGTGGCGAAGGTGCCTTTATAGGCGCAATTCATCGCATTGCAGCGCGATTAGATGGCATGATAGAGCTTGTGGCTGGTGCATTCAGCTCGGATGCCAACAAATGTAAAGCAACTGGCGAATTACTTGGCCTCGATAGCAGCCGTTGCTACGACAGTTACCTCACCCTATTTGCAGAAGAAGCAAAATTACCTGCTGAAGAGCGCGTTGATTTTGTGGCAATTGTAACGCCTAACCACTTGCACTTTCCGGTGGCAAAAATGGCTCTAGAGCACGGTTTTCATGTTTTATCAGACAAGCCTGCAACTCTTTCACTTGTCGAAGCACAGCAATTACAAGAAATCATTACCAAACAGGGTCTTTTGTATGGATTAACACACACCTACACCGGCTACCCGATGGTCAAAGAGGCTAAGCAGCGCATTAAAGCGGGTGAGCTTGGCTGTATTCGTAAAGTCATTGTTGAATACACCCAAGGCTGGCTTGCACAAAGTGAAGATGAAAGCTCTAAGCAAGCAAGCTGGCGTCTTGATACGAGTAAATCGGGAATAAGTTGCTGCATGGGCGACATTGGTGTGCATGCAGCAAATTTGGCTGAGTATGTATCGGGCCTCGAAATAACCCAACTGTGTGCCGATTTGAACCATGTAGTTGATGGCCGCAGCCTCGATGATGATGGCACGGTGCTACTGCGTTTTAACAACGGTAGCAAAGGCGTATTACTCGCAAGCCAAGTCGCTATTGGTGACGAAAACAATCTACGCCTGCGTATTTATGGTGATAAAGCCAGCCTTGAATGGTCGCAACTAGAGCCGAATAGCTTATGGCTGCGTGCGCATAACCAAGCAGCTATCTTGCTAAGAGCGGGTGTAGGCGTACTTCACACTGATACGCAAAATGCACTGCGCACACCGGCGGGTCATCCTGAAGGATACCTTGAAGCCTTTGCCAACATTTACAGTAATTTTGCAAAGCAAATTCACGCATTTAAACAAGGCGACAGCGCCACAAATCAAGAGTTTGATGTACCCGGTATCAAAGAGGCAGTTCGCGGTATGGCATTTATTGAGCATGTTGTAGCCTCGTCAGAGCGCGATACTAAGTGGCACAGTTTACAGATTGGATAATACATAATGAAAAAAATCAAAGGGCCAGCGATTTTTCTGGCGCAATTTATTGGCAATGAAGCCCCTTTTAATAGCTTTCGTGGATTATGTAAATGGGCCAGTGGTTTAGGTTACAAGGCCATTCAAGTCCCTACCTCTAACCCCGCTATTTTCGATTTAGAAAAAGCCGCCGAAAGCCAGCAATACTGCGATGAAGTCACTGGTATTGCAGCCGAGTCAGGCCTTACAATTTCAGAGCTATCAACCCACTTGCAAGGTCAGCTGATTGCGGTACACCCTGCATACGATGAAATGTTTGATAATTTTGCTGCAGACCACGTAAAAGGCAACCCAGCGGCACGCACACAATGGGCAACGGAGCAGCTAATGTTTGCCGCAAAAGCGAGTAAACGCCTTGGTTTAACAACGCATGCGACGTTCTCGGGGTCTTTTTTATGGCATACCTTTTACCCGTGGCCACAACGTCCACAGGGACTTGTTGAACAAGGTTTTAACGAACTCGCTAAACGTTGGTTACCAATTTTAGATTGTTTTGATGAACACGGTGTTGATGTTTGCTATGAATTACATCCGGGCGAAGACTTGCACGACGGGGTAACATTTGAGCGCTTTTTAGCCGCCACAAATAATCACCCTCGTGTGAACATTCTATATGATCCGAGTCACTTCGTATTGCAACAATTAGACTACTTAGCATTTATCGATATTTATCATTCACGCATAAAAGCGTTTCATGTCAAGGACGCTGAGTTTATTGCAAATGGCCGCTCTGGGGTATACGGCGGCTTTCAAAACTGGCAAGACCGACCGGGCCGTTTTCGATCTTTAGGTGATGGGCAAGTCGATTTTAAGCAAATTTTCAGCAAATTAACCCAATATGGCTTCGATGGCTGGGCAGTGCTTGAATGGGAGTGTTGTTTAAAACACCCAGAAGATGGGGCACGAGAAGGCGCTGAGTTTATTAACGCACATTTAATAAACCCCACCGACAAAGCCTTTGACGATTTTGCCAGTGGCGCAACAAACACTGAGCGTAATAATCGAATTTTAGGTTTATAAAACCGACAACAATTGAACACACAGGACACACAATATGGACAACAATAATTATAATCGCATTGTCTTTCGGCTTTGCTGTATAGCACTGATTGTGACCTCGATGACCTTTGCCATTCGCGCTGGTATTTTGGGTCAACTTGGTGGTGACTTTGGTTTAACTGACACCGAACTCGGTTGGGTCAATGCAATGGCGTTTTTAGGTTTCCCCGTTGCGACCATGCTCGGTGGTATAATCTACAACGCTATTGGTGCTAAAAAGCTGGTCGCGTTGGCATTTATTTGTCACTTACTTGGCCTTGCCTTAACCATCACCGCAGATGGCTTTTGGGGCTTGCTGGTATCGACTTTTCTAATAGGCTTTGCAAACGGCTCTGTTGAAGCAGGTTGTAACCCATTAATAGCTGAAATGTACCCTAAAAACACCACCACTATGCTTAACCGCTTTCATGTTTGGTTCCCTGGCGGGATTGTAATTGGTGCATTAGCGTCTAATTTCATGTCGGCTGCCGGCCTTAACTGGCAGTGGCAAGTCGCTTTAATATTAGTTCCGACCATTATTTATGGTGCCATGCTAATTAAAGCAAAATTTCCGACCTTTGATACACGTATCCACTCGACCAGCAGCAACATTCGTCATTTATTTACCCCGCTGTATTTATTTCTTATAGCGTGTATGACACTGACCGCCACTACGGAGTTTGGTACTCAGCAATGGATTGAACGTATTTTAGGTTCATCGGGGGCATCACCCATGGTCATTTTAGCACTTATAACAGGGCTCATGGCGGTAGGTCGTTTTTTTGCAGGCCCTATTGTCCACAAGCTTAACCCTACAGGTGTATTACTTGGCTCTGCGCTTTGTGCAAGCTTAGGTATCTTTATGATGAGCCAAGCACAAGGCACCATGATTTATTTAGCCGCTATTTTATTCGCCATTGGTGTAACTTACTTTTGGCCTACCATGCTTGGTTGTGTTGCCGAATACATTCCGAAATCGGGCGCGCTAGGTATGTCGTTAATGGGAGGCGCGGGCATGTTCGCAATGAGTATTTGGAATCCAGTCATAGGAAGTTGGATAGACAGTGCCCGTTTGTCTGCAAAAGCATCAGGTGCCAGCGCGGAACAAATCGAAATTTTGGCCGGACAGGCTGTATTACAAAACCTGTTGATATTCCCGATTATTTTAATTGTGGCATTCATAGGGTTGCATTTAGTTATTAATAACAACAAACGCGCTGAAAAGTGCGCATCTTAAGCAAGTAAATCGTCGAGGAACACCATGTTTAAATCTCTCAAAGCACTGACTTTAGTGCTCACAGTTAGTAGCTGTGCACTCGCTAATGCGACTGATAATCAGCTAACACAACAAGAAAAAAACGCCGGATGGCAGTTACTGTTTGATGGCAAAGACATGTCACAGTGGCGTAATTTTAAAAGTGACTCTTTAAATCCAGCTTGGGTTATTGAAGATGGCGCCATGACCTTAACAAAAGGAGGTGGCGACCTACTAACCAAGAAACAATATCAAAACTTTGAACTGCACATTGATTGGAAAATTTCAACCAAGGGCAACAGTGGTATTTTTGTGCTGGCCGATGAAACAGGACAAATGATTTATTCACATGCGCCAGAGATTCAAATTATTGATAACAAAGAGCACCCAGATAACAAAATTGACTCTCATTTAGCTGGCTCAATTTATGATTTATTCGCTGCCCCTGCTGCTGCACATAAACCCGCCAATAGCTGGAACCATGTGCGTATAAAAATGCAAGACAACCATCTACAAGTTTGGCAAAACGGCATTAGTACGACAAGCATCGTTATTGGTAGTACAACATGGAACACGCTTGTAAAAGGCAGTAAGTTTGCCAATTGGCAAAACTTTGCAACGGCTAAGCAAGGCCATATCGGGCTTCAAGATCACGGCGATAAAGTGTGGTTTAAAAATATAAAAATTAAGGAGCTTTAAGATGTCTGAATTTAAACATAAGGTATTGGTTGTTGGCTCTGGTGCGGGTGGCGCAATGGCTGCTTACACACTTACAAAACTAGGTCATAAAGTACTGCTGTTAGAAGCAGGTCGACATTATGATCCAAAAACAGAAAGCCCAATGTTTCGCCGCAATAGCGAGGCTCCATTAATGGGGGCAGGCAACAAAGATAAAAACTTTGGTTTCTACGATGCAACGGTCGATGGCGGTTGGCAAGTGCCCGATGAGCCATACACCAGTGCAAAAGGCAGCGACTTTTATTGGTGGCGTGCTCGCATGTTAGGCGGCCGGACTAATCACTGGGGTCGTTACTCTCTGCGCTTTAGTGAACACGACTTTAAAGGTAAAAGCCGTGATGGTCACGGTGCGGACTGGCCTTTCGAGTATGCCGACTTAGCACCTTGGTACGACAAAACTGAAGAGCTCGTTGGAGTGTGTGGCACTAACACTGGCCATGAAGATATGCCAGATTCATCGCCGGGTATTTTGCAGCCACCACCAAAACCCCGCGTACCAGAGTTATTAATTGCTGCTTCTGCAAAGAAATTGGGCATTCAAGCTGTGCCAATGCATCGTGCGGTTTTAACCCGTCCAAAAGACGACCGTTTAGCATGCTTCTATGCAACACCATGTGGCTCTGGTTGCTCAATTGGTGCCGCATTCCAAACAACAACATCGCTGTTACCTATGGCAAAAGCAACGGGTAATTTAAAAGTGATTACTGATGCAATGGTAAAATCGGTGGCTGTTAATGATCAAGGTAAAGTAACGGGTGTAACCTATGTTGATAAGAAAACAGTCACAGAGCACGCTCTTGAAGCTGATGTGGTCATTCTTGCGGCCAGTGCCTGCGAATCAGCACGTATTTTATTAAACTCTAAACACAAAACACACCCTAAAGGTCTTGCTAATTCGAGTGGTCAGGTTGGTCGTAATTTAATGGATTCAACAGGTGCATGGCTAGGAGCACAAATTCCAGCACTAAAAGGCCGCCCGCGTTATAACGAAGATGGTCATACCGCAAACCACTTATTCATTCCTTGGTGGGGCCATCAAGCCCAAGCTAACAATGAGTTAGATTTCCCACGTGGTTATCACTTTGAAATTGGTGGCGGCTTCAGACAACCCGGTTCAGGTGTGTCTGGCGATAAACAAGGGTATGGCCCCGCCTTAAAACAACAAATTCGCGATGCGTACGGCTCTTATGTAGGATTTGCGCTACGCGGTGAAATGTTACCAAATAAAGATACTTACATGGAAATTGACGAAAACGTTAGAGATAAATGGGGTATTCCGGTTTCGAAATTCCACTTTAAGTGGTCTGATCGTGAATTAAAGCAAATTGAGCATGGCTTAAAAACGGCCAAACAAATCCTTGAAAACATGGGCGCAGAGGTTGGTGAACTCCCGCCTGCCGAAAAAGCTATTTCAAAAGGTGGCGAGATTATCCATGAGGTAGGTACCACACGCATGGGCAGCTCAAAGAAAGACTCTGTGACTAATCAATGGGGTCAAACGTGGGATTGTAATAACTTGTTCGTCATGGATGCAGGGGTGTTTGCCTCAAACCCACATAAAAACTGTACGCTCACCATCATGACGCTGGCAATGCGTAATTCAACTTGGCTTGCTCAACAAATTGATAATGGGGTACTTTAATTATGCATCATCGTAACGAACACGAAACCTATAACTATGTTTCAGGAATGAGTCGACGAGACTCTTTAAAGTGGCTAGGCTTATTAGCCGCAGGCTCAGCGGTCGGGCTAACCGCAGGGTGTACAAAAGCACTTGAAATCGGTGCAGCATCCTCAACTGAGGGGCATTGGCCGGACTTAGATATTAAACCTATTACCGCAAAAGGTTATGGGCAAGATCCCAATTTAGTGATCCCACCACAATCACCATGGCCATTGACATTAACGGCGGACGAAATAACCTTAGTGGCGTTATTATCCGATTACATTGTGCCGCGCGAAGGCACTATTCCATCGGCAAGTGAGTTGCACGTACCGGCGGTTATCAATGAATGGGTTAGCGCACCTTATGAAGGACAACAACGTGACCGCATTAAAATTTTAAATTCACTTGCGTGGATAAACGACGAATCTAAGTTGCGCTTTAAGAAGCCATTTACCGCCTTAAGTGAGCAACAGCATCGCGCAATTTTAGATGATATTGCTTATTTTAATGAACAAACACCTGCCCAATTTCAACGTATTGGTAAAGCATTTTTACGCTTTAAAGAGTTGGTGTTAGCCGCTTTCTTCTGCACGCCTGAGGGCTGTAAAGACATTGGCTACTTAGGAAATGTGCCTATTGCAGGCGATTATCCGGGACCGTCTGACGAGGCAAAAGCGCATTTAGATCAGATTTTAGTAGACCTAGGCTTAAGCGAATACGCCTATACCGATTAGCTTCCCCCCTTGTGTTGTTTTATAACACACTGCAATGCAGGGGGTTAACTCCCCTGCTTTTTTAGGATTTAAATATGTTTAACTCTCGTTATTTATTATTTTTAATTTGCTTTGTATTTAGCAGTCAGTTATTGGCGACTATTCCAGTCAGTGTGCAATTATGGTCGGTTAAGGACTCCCTTAAAAAAGATTTCCATAATACTTTAAAATCACTCTCTGAAATGGGCTTTGATGGCGTTGAGTTTGCCGCAGACTTTGGCCCTTACAGTGATAACCCTGCCGGCCTCAAAGCAAAACTAACTGAATTGGGCTTACTTGCCAGTAGTGCTCACGTCGGCTTTGATGCACTCAATGAAAGCAATATTGATAGCACACTCCTTTTTTACAAAACACTTGGGGTAACAACACTGTATGTCCCTTGGGATGAGCGAGCATGGCACCCAGAAGGCGTTAAATCATTGGTTAAAGAGCTGACTAAAGTCAGTAATTATGCAAGCCGCTATAATATGAAGATCGGTTTTCACAATCATAATAAAGAGTTTAATGCATTTAATAACGCAACATTTTGGGATTACATCGCTAGCAACACCCCAAATAGCATGCCATTACAACTAGACATTGGCTGGGTTAATTACGCGGGTAAAGACCCTCTTTATTTCATAAAAAAATACCCCAAGCGAACGCTCTCAACACACATAAAAGTTCGTACTAAAAATGGCAGCATACTGAGCCCCATTATTGGTGAAAACAGCATAGATTGGCCAGAAATCATCGACACCTTAGAAACAGATGGTAATACCCAATGGTTAGTGCTTGAGCAAGAGGAATACCCTGAGGGGTTAACGCCACTGCAAAGTGTGGCAAAATCGAAAAAGAACTTAGATAAAATTTTAGTGGGGATGTAAATCCCTGCTAATGGCGTTATATAGAAAAATAACGAGCGTTATTCAGCATATAATCGGTAAAATTCTCGTTAATTTCTTCACCCAATAAATTTAAACCGCATTATGTTACATACTGATTCAAAAAAGGAATTTCATATTAAATAATACAATATAATCAAAAAAGGGACGGAATACCCTCTTTTAGGCTGGTTGTCATATATTAAAAGGATCGTAATATAAAGAAAAACATCTCAAGGATAGAGCATGAAAGTCCTAACGCTGAAGAAAAATTCAGAGAAAAGCGTGTTATTAATACTCGCTTTTATACTATTTACCCTGTTGATTCTTTTAGAATATTTACCTGAAAAGTATCTCATTTATCAATTAACGTTGCTAACAACCGTTTGCATATCTGCAATAATTATCGTCTTAGTTATTAGCTCCAAAAGTGAATTAACAATATGCCATCACGGTGTATTTTATCGTTCTATGTTCGGCAACTTTCACATTGAAGCCAGTCGGGTCAAATTGCTCCGTCACTATTCAAAATGTGGTTTTCACTGTGTCATTATGTTTGGTGATAGGTTCTTTCTTTTTGCCCCCTTCTACACGTTAACCTCACGGCAAACACAAGGACTAAAACGCTATAATTCCAATTTATTAAATTGGCTACACGAAAAAAGTAAACACAGAAAACTGCTCTAACCGCTTAAGCAAAGGAAAGATGCTTTAATAAAAACATGTTGTGAAAACGCACCATGCTTATATTTATTAAATCATACTATTTAAGGGTGTTATTTAAGACATTGAATTTTAATGCACTTTATAGAAGCAGCCACCAGGCGGTTTGACTATTTAGTGAAAAATATAGTCAAACCACAGTCAGGCTCTGTTTAAAAAGTGGGCTCTTAGTTATCCCATTCTTTAAGAGCATCTTTAACATATTCATAGCGCCAAGAATTGAATAAGTCAGGCTTAGATGACGTTTTTCGTTCTTCGTTATCGAGCTTCCAGTTCCAACTTATTAATTGGTTAATTTGCTTTTTAGACGCTAAGACATCTTCTGGAATACCCTGCTCTTTTGCTACTTTAGTGATCTTTTGCTTAATATCTTTCGCCGCCTTTTTATAAGCTGGAAAATCAATAAGACGCTTTAATTGCTGCGGATGCTCACTAACGTCAATCGCTTTTCCTCGCTCGATGCACTGTAATATTTCAACCCCCGAACGATTTACTTCCATCGGCTCAATACCCGGTACACGGCGTAAAGAGTTTAAGCTTGCGGGTTTACGTTTGGCAATTTCAACCATATTGTGCTCTTTCACTACAAAGTTAAGCGCGAGGTTTTTTCGCTCAGCTTTTTCACGGCGCCATGCAGCAAGCTCTCGTAATACAGCTAAGTCATGAGGACGCAATTGCCATGCATTTTTAATATCTTTATAAAGCTGATCATAAGGCGTTTGATAAGCCCGTTTTTGCGCAACCAACTCACTTTCACTAATGACGATATCAAAAAAGCCAGCTTCAACAATTTGCTTTTTAATTATTTCGAAACAAGGTAATAAATGAAAAGTATCGGCTGCTGCGTAATCTAGCTGTTTTTTGGTTAATGGGCGTTGTAGCCAGTTTGTTCTTGATTCGCTTTTATCTATTTCGATATCAAGTAATTCTTTGACCATGTGGGCGAACCCCATGCAGTTGCCATGCCCTAAAATTTGCAGTGCAAACTGGGTATCAAACAAGGGGGTTGGAACAAAACCCGCGTACTTTTGAAACACCTCAATATCTTCTGACGGAGAGTGCAATACCTTTAAAACATCAGGGTTTTTAAGCACTTGCCAAAAATCATAAAGCGACAACTCTGCCAATGGATCGATTAGCGCTAAGTGCTCACCATCAAAAACTTGAATAAGTGCGACCTCTGGGTACAAGGTGCGACGGCGCATAAATTCGGTATCAATAGCAAGCACAGACTTGCCTGTAATTTGTTCTACAAAATCATTTAATTGGTTTTGCGTTTCGATCACTTGGTATTGCACTTATACCCCTTTAAATATCAATTACCATAAAAAAAGCCGGCTAATGCCGGCTCTTATTATTTTTCGTCCTTTAAGGCTCTTCTCAGAATCTTACCAACGTTTGTTTTTGGTAATTCATCCCTAAACTCAACCAGTTTAGGCACCTTATAGTTCGTTAAATTATCACGACAGTGTTTTATTATATCTTTTTCAGTTAAAGATTGATCTTTTTTCACGACAAAAACTTTAACTTGTTCACCACTTACTTCATGCGGGATACCGATTGCTGCGACTTCAAGCACACCTTCGTGCATTGCAACCACTTCTTCAATCTCATTTGGGAATACATTAAAGCCCGACACAATGATCATGTCTTTCTTACGATCCACAATATAGAAGAAACCTTCATCATCGTATGTCGCAATATCACCTGTTGCAAACCAGCCATCTTTTAAGCACTCAGCTGTGGCATCTGGGCGATTATAATAACCGAGCATAACTTGTGGGCCTTTAACCCATAGTTCACCGGGTTCACCTTTTACTGCTTCTTCACCGTTTTCAAGCATTAGCTTAATATCAGTGCTTGGCGCAGGTAAACCAATTGAGCCATTGTAGCTGTCTAGATCGTATGGACTCACTGTAACAAGTGGCGCACACTCAGTTAGGCCATAGCCTTCCATCAATTTGGTTTTTGTGACAGCTTGCCATTTTTCGGCAACAGGACGTTGCACCGCCATACCACCGCCTAATGACATTTTTAAACTTGAGAAATCAAGTTCAGCAAATCCCGGAGTATTCAATAAACCATTAAACAACGTATTTACACCCGTCACGGCTGTAAATTTATGTTGCGCTAACTCTTTGACGAAACCAGGCATATCACGTGGGTTTGTGATCAGCACGTTTAAGCCACCATATTTCATGAAGGTTAAACAGTTAGCTGTCAGTGCAAAGATGTGATAAAGCGGCAGTGCTGTAATAACCACTTCTTTACCGCGCTCTAAAACATTATCTAAGCAACCTGATACTTGTTCAAGGTTACCAACCATATTACCGTGCGATAACATAGCCCCTTTTGACACACCGGTTGTTCCACCTGTGTATTGTAAGAATGCTAAGTCGTTAAGATCGACATCTGGCTTTTTATAGGTTGCTTCATCACCCGCAAGCGCATCAGAAAATTTGATTACATTTGGGAGTGAGTAACTTGGCACCATTTTTTTGATATATTTAACAACAAAGTTAACGATATGCTTTTTGAGGCCGCCAACCATGTCGCCCACTTGTGTGACCACAATGTGTTTGACGTTCGTTTTCGGTAATGCTTTTTCGAGGGTGTCAGCAAAATTAGCAAGAATAAATATTGCAGATGACTCAGAGTCATTTAACTGATGCTCTAATTCACGAACCGTGTAAAGTGGATTGACATTAACCACTACACAACCAGCGCGAAGAATACCTAAAATTGTTACCGGCGTTTGCAGTAAGTTAGGCATCATTACCGCTACTTTATCGCCTTTTTTTAGACCAAGATCATTTTGAATATACGACGCAACACGTTTTGTTGCACTGTCGATTTCGCTGTAGGTCAACACTTTACCCATGTTAGTAAAGGCTGGAAGGTCACTATAGTCAGCAAAACTTTTTTCAAACAAGTCGAGTAACGAGTGATAATGCTCAGGGTCGATTGTTTCAGGCATACCTTCTGGGTAGCGCTTAAGCCAGATTTTTTCCACTCTTAGCTCCTGTTTATAATTATATTTTTTAATAACCTTAATCTAACTAAGGCCGTTTCACAATGGAGTAAATACTCTAATGGTGCAGATAATCCCATATTTGGTGCAATTATACAATTAACTTGCTTTATCGTGCCTAATAAATCCATGAATGTGTTCTAAGGTTAATGCAGGACTTTGCATATGGCAATGGTGACCGCCTGGTATCTGATGAATTTTTAACTCCTTGTAATATTTACCATAAGCATCTAAGTTTTGTTTTACGAACTCAAATCCTTTATCGCCCATTATAAGCTGGCATGGGGCTTTAATGAGTTTAATTGTTGCTGCACATTGTGCCTCATTAAAACGAAACCCTGAATGATTTTTAAGCTTAGGATCGGTTCTCAAGTACCACTTACCACCCTTTTCATAACAATTACGCTCCATGAGGAGCGCAGCGTGCGGGTACGCTAAATCGCCACTGGCGAGTCTTGCACTAATGATGTGCGCCTTTGACTCAAATGCGCGTGGCTGTTTACTGTTTACACGTGCCCGGTTCAAAATGGCTTTTCGAAGTTGACTCGCTGTATCTGAACTGGGTGTAGTCACACAGCCTATCCCTTCTATAAAATTGACCGAGGCCACTTTTTCTGGAAAGCAACTTGCGAAAACGCCTGCAACCATCGCTCCCATCGAATGACCAACTAAGTGAACACGATCCACATTGAGTGTCGCAAGTAACATATAGATATCATCAATGTAATCTATAAAGTAGTAATGTGCATCTTTATTACGCCAATCTGATAAGCCGTGCCCCGGAAAATCAACGCAATACCATGTGTGGTTTAAGGTCGCATTATGTAGCATAGGTAGGTAACTATTTGCGTTATCTAGCCATCCGTGTAAAGCAATCACAACCTCTTCACCATGACCAAAGGTTAGGCCATGCAAGGTTTTATCGCCAGTTTGATAAGAAAAAGGCTGCACACTTGCTCCTATTTTTTAAACGTTTCAACTTAAAGGCGTTTATTTATCGTCTGGCTAGTATACAATAATCTCGGCAGTATAAATAAGGGCACAATAATAAGGTTACATCAATGAAATTTAAATTAAGTCTTTTAGCATTATTATGCTCAGCAAGTTCAGTTATGGCTGAATCTGCACCAAAAAATATCATTTATATGATTGGTGATGGAATGGGCCCTGCATATACCACCGCTTATCGTTACTTTAAAGATGATCCAAACACCAAAGTTGTAGACCCAACTGTATTCGATACTATTTTACGTGGTATGGCGCACACTTACCCTGATGACCATACTTATGTAACAGACAGTGCTGCGGGCGCAACAGCGTTAAGCAGTGGACGAAAAAGTTATAATGGCGCTATCGCCGTTGATACTGACAAAAAGCCAGTCAAAACAATGCTCGAAATAGCTAAAGAGCGTGGCATGACAACGGCTCTTGTGGCAACGTCACAAATTAATCATGCAACACCTGCGAGTTTTGCAGCGCACAATGAATCTCGTCGTAACTATGACGAAATTGCTAACGACTATATTGATAATAAAATCGCCGGTAAATTACCCGTCGATCTTATGTTAGGTGGCGGTACGAAATACTATGTACGTGATGATCGCAATCTTGTAGAAGAGTTTAAATCGGCTGGTTATCAGTACAGTGATGACTTTGCAGCCCTTAATGAGATAAAGCAAATACCTGCTCTGGGTTTATTTGCCGAAGTCGGTTTACCGTTTGCGCTGGACGAAAACCCAACACGTTTAACACAAATGACGTCGAAAGCGCTTGATTTACTTGATGGTCAAAATGATAAAGGGTTCTTTGTCATGATCGAAGGCAGTCAAATTGATTGGTGTGGTCATGCGAACGATATCGCGTGTGCAATGGGTGAAATGGACGACTTTGCAAAGTCTATCGAACAGGCAAAAGCGTATGTTGATAAAAACCCAGACACGTTACTTGTCATCACAGCTGATCACTCAACAGGTGGTTTAACTCTGGGTGCTCACGGTCAATATAAATGGGAAACAGAAGTCGTTAAAGGTGTTAAAGCGACGGCGGGTACCATTACTGATGAGTTACAAAAAACTGACGACTTAAAGTCAGTATGGCAACGTTATACTAATATTGAATTTACCGAAGAAAATAGTATCAAACTTGAGCAAGCTAAAAAAATGGGTGATAAAGCGTTACTCCTTGCTGTAAAAGATATCATTAACCACGCTAGTTTTACTGGCTGGACAACGGGTGGTCATACAGCTATTGACGTACAAGTTTTTGCTTACGGTCAGCGCGCAAAAGACTTTTACGGTTCGCAAAACAACACAGACATTGCTGATAAGTTGATTGATTTTATTAAACAGTAATCGTTTTAAACGAAAAAAGCCTAAACAAGTGTTTAGGCTTTTTTTATGTTTATCGTTTTCACATTAAGCGTACACATCTACACCTATCAGGCTTTGCACCTCAGCACGTCGCTCTAAATTAGCAAACTCGGTATACGTCGAAATAGCACGGCTAATTTTCGGGTTATTTGGCTTATCGTAAATGGTTTGCTGATAGTTTTGTGACTCTGTTTTAAATTCGGCTGCGAGCGCAACACCTTGAGGGCTCGTTTTAACGTATTCCGTTGACGATTTTTGCTCAGCCGATTGGTCTGATATCGCCTTAGGCGCATCAGTTACGGTATTTTTACGGCTATACTGACCCGGTATATCGCCAGTGAAAAAGCCTGAGCCAATCGGTAACGTCAAGGTCTTAATCCCAATTTAAAGATGCTTAAATTATGTGTCATAAATGCCAACGCTGCAAGTTTAGGGTGTGGTTATTACCCATAAATAGGCTATAACGCAGCACACATACCAAACATGCGCTGCCCTTCGGGTTCTTCCTAGGGGCGATTAACTCTTGGTTGCCTACATAATATAGGTGAGAGTATGTGCAGCACGCGGCAGCTTTGCTCGATTATTACTCAGATCAATTATTACTTAGCTCGGTTATTACTCAGCGCACTAGGTAACAAACCTCGCACCGCGATTAAATCCCTTCTAGCCTGAACACATTTTAATTATGAAAGGTCAACATGTTCTCGTTATTCACGCCCGGGAAGCTTTTTCCACGTTACGGTATCTCGCACATATTTAGGTTGAGCATTTGCAGCACTTACCGTATCACCTTTTTCAAAGGCACTGGCAACCGATGCCAACATGTACTGAGCATCAGGCAATAAAATATCTGGACTTACGCTTATATTTGCCATTTCACTGACAAGTTCTGGGTACGTTTTCCAGCCTGTACCTACCGCCGTTGCGGAGTTATCTGGCAGGGTAAGTAGTTCTGGTTTAATCACTTGTTCTTCATTCACAAGTGTCATTAAACCGTGCTCATTTGCTTGATATTGAGCAAAGTATATTTCCCCCATACGTGCATCAATTGCTGAGAACACATCTGAAACATGATGTTGTTCATGTGCTTGCTGAGCCATCATTTGCAGCGTTGATACACCCACAAGCGGTAATTTGGCCGCATAGGCCAAACCTTGTGCGATGGCTACGCTAATACGTACCCCCGTAAAACTGCCGGGGCCTTGACCAAAACCAATCACGTCTAACTGCGTTAATTTACATTGCGCTTTGGTTAATAATTCATCAATTAAAGGCAAGATTTTTTGACTGTGCTGTTGCGGGCACTCTTCAAAATGATGAAATGTTTGCCCTTGATAATGAAGCACAATTGATAAGGCTTCTGTTGATGCATCGAGGGCAAGAATATTTTGTTTAATCATCTACATTACTCTAATTGATCTGTTCTAAAAAGGCGTTTGCCATTGCTAAATCACGCGTACGTCGCATGGGTGGCAAACTTTTTAAAAATACTTGGCCGTATTGGCGTGTCACTAATCGATTATCACAAATAACCAATACACCTTTATCTTTGTTATCACGAATAAGGCGCCCTACTCCTTGCTTCAGGGCAATTACCGCTTGAGGTAATTGAATATGCGCAAAAGGGTCTTTACCTTGCAGTTGGCAATCTTGCATGCGCGCTTGAAGCAGGGGGTCGTCTGGTGCAGCAAACGGCAATTTATCAATAATAACACAACTTAATGTACTGCCTCTAACATCCACCCCTTCCCAAAAAGAGGCAGTGCCAAGTAAAACAGCATTACCGTGGCGAGTGAATTTTTCAAGAATAATGCGTTTTGACATTTGCCCTTGCATGTACACCGGGTAATCTAATTGTGTGGTTAACCCTTCCGCCACCAAATGCATCATACGGTAACTTGTAAACAGTACAAAGCAACGCCCTTTGGCTGATTTAATAAGCTCAAGCGTTAACTTAATAATGGCATGTGGCATGTTGTTAGCGTGCGACTCAGGTAAATAGCGAGGTAAACACAGCAAGGCCTGTTGTTCATAGTCAAATGGGCTTTCAACAATCATGCTTTGCGCGGGTTTTAAACCAAGGCTGGCGTTAAAGTGGCCAAGATCATTATCTACCGACAACGTGGCTGAGGTAAAAACAAATCCAGCCCCAGTGTCTTTCATCATCTGTGCAAATTTTGCCGACACGTTCAGCGGCGTAATGTTCACCGTTAAATAGCGACGCGTGGTTTCGTACCAATAGCTATAACCTGTTTGTGCTGTATCGAATACGCGTTCAAGCTGCCCTTTAAAGGCCAACGTGCGTTCAAAGGGGTGCTCTATTTTTTCACTGCGGTCTAAGCATAGTTTTAGTACTTGATATAAAAAGTCGAGATCGCTTATCACCCGATGCAGTGCCGCGCAGATATCTTTATCGGCCAGCTTTTCTCGCCAATCTCCGCGACTGCCATCAATACCAAACTGCAAGCGTAAGTCAGCCACACTGGTTTCTAGTTTATTGAGCGTTTTACCCAGCTGCAACATATCGGGGATATCGGCACGGTAAATTGCCCGCAGATCATTAATTAAATCCACCAGCTTTTTTGTACTGACACTTTCACCAAAGTAATCACTGGCAATCTCACTTAATTGGTGTGCTTCATCAAAAATATAGGCATCGGCTGTTGGCATTAATTCAGCAAAACCGGTGTCTTTTACCGCCATATCAGCGAAGAATAAGTGGTGATTAATCACCACAACATCCGCTTCCATCGCATTTAATCGTGCTTTACGTATATAACAATCTTGAAAGTCAGGGCACTCTTTCCCTAAGCAATTATCGGCCGTTGAACTGACATAGGGCAGCACTTTTGCATCTTCTTCAATACCAATACAATCGGCTAAATCGCCAGAACGTGTTTCGCTGGCAAATTTTGCGACCATTGCTAATTGATGCATGACATCCGGGTCATCTGTTGGCACGTGCGCTACATGCTGACTTAACCGATATGTACATAAATAGTTTGCACGGCCTTTTAACAAGGCCACTTTTTTTGTCGCGCTTAATGCTTTTACTAAGTTTGGCAAATCACGATGAAACAACTGCTCTTGCAGGGCTTTTGACCCAGTAGAAATAATTGTCTTACCTTTTGATTTTAATGCAGGAGCCAAGTAAGCATAAGTTTTACCCGTCCCCGTTCCTGCCTCAACCACTAATTGATGACGTTTTTGCAAGGCATCATCAACCGCAACAGCCATATCAATTTGTGGCTGTCGAGGTGTGTATCCATCAAGAGAAAGCGCAAGAGGGCCAGTGGCACTGAAAAGTTGTTTGATAAACTTCGCCAATAGATTAAAAGTGATGGCCAGATTTTACGTAACTGACTTGCCAAGGGCAAGACTAAATGAGGAAGGCGGGCTTCCTCATTAGCAAAAAGGACGATTACTGTGCTTGAATCGTTAACGTTATTCCCGACGCAGCACGGTATCCCTGTATATCTATGTACCAAGTACCACTTTGCGGGTTATCAATTTGGCATGTTTCTTCGTTGCCATTTTTATAGGGGCGACACTGATAATTTGAAGCTGTGGAAGCTGAGCCATAATTCACATACAAGTCGGCATCACCGCTGCCACCTGAAGTTGTCACGGTTAAACGACTCAAACCCGCCGGTATTTGCTGTGTAAAGCGTTGCCAACTTCCAGCACCGACACTAATATTACTTTCTGTACGGTCGATACTACCGACACTCCCCGTCTCGTTGAAACGACCCGTTAGGGAGACACCTGAAATTTCATTCCAAGCTTCAACCATCACATGATAAGTGCCTGCTTTAATGGTCGCTATTACACAACGCTCGTTACTTGATGATGTTGTACTCTTACAGTCAAAATCTTGCAATGTTGGTTTGCTGCCAAATTTTATATATAAGTCGGCATCCCCCGTGCCACCTTGAGTAACAAACTCAAGATTACTGCTCATTGAGGGTACTTCAAGGGTAAAAAATAACTGTTCTTTGGCTGCCCCTGCAATGTTCGTTGTGGCAATGCCATTTTCAAGTTCATTACTTGGCTCTTGAACAACATCTCCGGCATTTTTAGCTATCTCAGCCAAATAACTCACGGCAAGTTTTGCAAATTTACTGGCATGTTGTGGGTCAAACTGTAAATCGTTGGAGGTATGAATCAACGGGTTAATATCACTCATACGCGATTCAAAAGGCATTGAAGCAGCAAAACCTTGTTGATACCACGACGCATGATCTGAACAACCATAACCACATTGATCAAACCCGTAACTAACGTTTGGTTGATACGCATCTAAAAGCTGTGATAAGTACTGGTTTTGTGCTGCGTTTGTATAGTCTGTCATCATAACAATGTCGGTGCTACTGCCATGATTACCGGTCATGTCAAATTGCACCATGCCTACCACATTTTTCCCTTGTGCTTTGTAATTGGCAGCTATTTCTTTTGAGCCTCTAAGCCCAACTTCTTCAGCAGCAAAGCCCATAATTTGAATGGTTCGTTGTGGCTGATAATTATTCTGGACTATCGCTTTAAGCGCTTGGGTGAGCACGGCAATACCCGATGCATTATCATCTGCGCCAGGAGCCCTACCATTACTTGGGTTTGACTGATTAATTGAATCTAAATGGCCACCGATGATCACTATTTCGTTCGATTTTTCTGCACCGGGTATCGTTACAATCACCGACGATTGTGAAAAACTATGGCTAAAATAATCAACACTGATATCGCTACGACTACTGGCTATTTGTTGCCAATGCCCTTTTAACCACTGGGCAGCATCAACACCACTTTGTGCCGAGTAATATCGATTATGAAAGTTCATCATGCTGTTAACGGTATCAGTGAGCTCACTGCTGTTAATAGATGAAAGTAGCGCGTTGACTGTAGCGGCATTATCAAGACTATAATTAACTAAACTTGAGCTCGCAGCTAACTGCGAAACACCCTTTAACTGTTGAGTGTAAAGCTCGGCGTCTGCTAATGAATCATGAGCAACAAAACCACCACATCGATGGTAATTATCATGCATGAACTCACTTAACCCAGCGATCTCTTGCTTATTCAAGCGCATAAAATTTACTTGGTTTAGCGTTGATGATTGCATGGCAAAATTGTTATCTTGCTTACGTTGACTCATTGTCTCTTTTTTAAAGTGCTCTGCTGCAAGCGCATCAATAGTCACCCAAATAGTTTCGTTTGACCCGGCATGACTTAGTTGGCTAACGGAGAGTGTGGCAATGCCTATTAAGCACCGCGTAAGGAGGGTTGTCATAATCAATCCTTTTTATCTGTGAGAAAAAAGGGAGCCGAAGCTCCCGAAGAATAGGCTAGTTAGCCGAAATGGTCAGTGTTACACCGCTTGCAGCACGGTAGCCGCGAAGGTCGATATACCATGTACCCGCTTGTGGATTTGAGAATGTACACGTTTCGCTATTACCGTTTTTATAAGGGCGGCAATCATAGCTTGACGTAGTAGATTGAGAACCAAAGTTAACATACAAATCCGCATCACCTGATCCACCCGAAATAGTCACATCAAGCGATGAGTATCCCGCATCGAGGTCTTGCGTGAAACGAGTCCACCCACCTGAGGCAACACTCACGTTAGATTCAGTACGGTTAATTGGTGTGGCACCTCCCCCGGTGTTCGTATCAAAACTTCCTGTTAGTGATACACCTGAAATTTGATTCCATGCTTCCACCATCACAAAGTAAGTACCCGCTTGCACATTACTGATTGCACAGCTTTCCGTACTCGTAGATGACGTACTTTTGCAATCGAAGTTGCTAAGTGTTGGTTTTGAACCATACATCACATACAGATCGGCATCGCCGCTGCCACCTGTAGTATTAAACTGCAAGTTAGTTGCATAGTCAGGCACTTCAAGGGTAAAGAACAGCTGCTCTTTTGCTGCACCACTTATGCCTGTGCGAGCAACCCCATTTGTTAGTTCTTCATCGCCTGTAGGTGGTTCTGTTGTGCCACCACAGCTGCTACCTGCACTGAGGTTTGACGTTACACCCACAGCCGCAAGTGCAGCTTGAACATCAGCGGGTTCATAGCTTAAGTCACAGGCAGCATCCATAACACCGTTACCCGCAAGATCCCAGTTTGTGCTAGCAGTCCAATAAAGTTGGTTCGCACGAGCCATAACCACAAAGGCTTTTTGCGTATCCCAACCTGGTGTTGTTGCAAGGTTGTAGAATGCCTTATTGAATACACCTGAGCTGTAGTGAACATCCATACCCGAGTAATAGTCATTCTGATGATCAATCGAGCTGCCATCTTGCGTTGGATTATTCATATAGCGCAACGCACCATTGCCTTTAAAGATCTCTTGACCAACTAACCAGTCGTTTGAGCCTTTCATATAAAATTCGGCGGCTTCACCTGCCATATCAGAGAAAGCTTCATTCAAACCACCTGATTTACCAGAATACACCAGACCAGAGTTTTGCTCGGTAAAGCCATGACTTACTTCATGCGCTGAAACATCAAGACTGACTAAAGGATAAAACGTGTTTTGACCATCGCCAAAGGTCATAGCACTTCCATCCCAAAACGCGTTTTCGTAGTTATTTCCGTAGTGAACACGCATTTTTAATTGGAAGGTTAAGGGGGCTGTGCCGACCCAATCGTTATACATATTAAAAATAACATTGCCAAAGTAATGAGCGTCGTTTAATGGCGAATACGCACCATTGATTTCTTTAAATGTATTTTCTGGACAAGTAAACGAATATGCCGTTGAGCCACTGGTACTACCATTAAGATTAATGGTTTTTACATTGGCATTATCCATCGTACAAGTGCTGCCCGACTGAGCCACATCTAGACTGTCAAAGTCAGTGCCATAAATATACTTACCCGTTTTTAAATTTCCGCCTGGGCCTGTTGCACTGGCATGTTGAAGGTTATCAAAGCTAAATAAAACTTCACCGCTGTTTGCATCAATAATTTGGTACGGACGAGATGGGTTATCGCCATACGTGACATAAGACACTTCATACACCAGATGTGCCACACTATTTTCATCTAACCAAATAGCTAAACGAGACAGTTCATTATGCTTTTTTAAGCCAACCGATTTAATTGCTGCCGGTGAATTTGCAAGCCCTTTAGCAACGGCTTTTTTCTTGCTAAGTACAGGAGATACTGAACTAATGTCTGCTGCAATATCATACACCGCCGCACCATGTGCGCGTTTTAACTGGCCATTACTATCAAATGTAAGGCTAACCGTGTCGCCGATGACAGGTAGACCTTGATACATTTGCTGATAACGGCGGGTTGTATGGCCGTTATTTGTTTTGATTTCTTTTAATACAACTAAATCATTCCCTGCACCCAGACCAACTAACTGATTAGGGCTTGCCATCAATACCGATGCAGCATTAGTTTGCAAAGCTTGGTTAATCCCCATTTGTTGATTTAAGTATTGCTTATTCGCAGCTACTGCACTTGTTGCTTGAGTCAAAGCAAAAGCAGCAAGAGTTGCTAGTGTGATTTTAGATAAATTCACGTTTACGCTCCGTTAGATTGTTATGTATTTAATGTTTTTTTAGTAACCGGACTGCACATGTTCCCGATTAGTGACCAGCCTAGATGGGTAAACGCAAAAATGAAAATGAAACAAAAAATTTACAAATAAAGTGTTAGCTCTAAAAATAAAGTTCATATATTACAATGTATTGGAAATTTGAAGGTAACTGAAATGTTAACAATTAACGGTATACTGTAAATTATTTCATACATTTTTATAACATTAATTATACATTTGTACCTTTTATTTTTTCACCAACTGATTACTCGTATGCTCTGTTGATAAAAACCATATCAGCAGGTTTTTCCTCCTCAATAGCTAGGTACATATATTGCAGGTGACAGCAAGAACTTCAGGCGTAAGGATTGAAGATGTTTTCTGAATTGGCACAAAATGTGTGGGTAAACGAGCCATGGCTACTCGTAATTGGTGGCACATTTATAGCTGCTATTATCTTGTTTTTAATAAAGTTTATAATTATTTACTGTTTAAAAACGTGGACCCAGCGCACAGACTTTGTGTTTGACTCTTTGCTCGTCGACTCAATTTCCACGCCACTTACTTTATGCACAATGATGGTGCTTGTGATCATTTTTGGTCATTTATTAAACATGACTGATTTTCTAACTGACTACCCGCTTCCTATCGCAGCGACTGCGAAATCAATATTAATTTTTGCTTTAGTGCTATTTTTAGATGACTTCTTATTCGGTACCGTTGACTATTACAGTTCGCGCTCGTTAGTGGTGTCTAACAGCCGCAGCATTATTAAAGGAGTGATCCGCTGTGCCATTGTCAGTGTTGGACTACTGGTTTTATTAGGCACATTAGGTATTTCAATCACGCCTATTATCGCGTCGCTAGGGATCACTTCCCTCGCCGTTGCTCTTGCCTTACAGCCGACATTAGAAAATTTTTTCTCTGGGGTTCAACTGGTTATCGATAAACCTATTAGAGTCGGCGACTTTATCGAGCTTGAGAGTGGTGACCAAGGGTTTGTTGAAAAAATAGGCTGGCGATCAACGTGGGTGAAAATGTTGCCCAATAACATGATAGTGATCCCCAATAGTCAGTTGTCTAAATCGCGAATCATCAATTATTTTTACCCTGAAAAAGAGCTCAGTGTGCCAGTGGAAGTGGGGGTACATTATGGTTCCGATCTTGAAAAGGTCGAGCAAATAACACTTGATGTAGCAAGACAAGTTCTAAAAAGCCATGAATGGGGAATTGATGACTACGACACGTTTGTCGTGTTTCACACCTTTGATCAATCAAGTATTAATTTTACTGTGATGCTAAGAGTGAAAGAGTACTTTAATCGTTTTTGGGTGAAATCGGCTTTTATCAAAGCATTACATAAACGCTACGCCCAAGAAGGTATTGTGATTCCTTACCCTATTCGTGCTATAAACACGACACAAGAGTCTGCGTCGTTTAAAGACTCACATTGACCTAGCTAAATTTATGATAATTGCACTTTCCAACAGGTTGGATTTGTCTCTTTTGAGACAATTTTAACAGCAATTATACAAATGCAATCAGCACCTTGAATTTTTACTCTAAAATTTAATGAAAATCGCATAAACACTGTGACATACGTATGATACAGGCGTACCATATGCGCCCAGAAAGTGACTGCTTTCTGTGTCTTGTTTATAAAATATTTAAGGTCAAACAATGAATGCTTGGTACCTCATTTGTTTTCTTTCAGCATTAGCTATTTTTATTGCTTTTGCTAACCAGTTCATCCTCAAAATGCAAACAACAATTGCTATAACAACAGGCTCTGTTGTTATTTCTTTACTCCTTATTCTCGCCGTTAAAATGCTCGGTGATTCCACAGCCCTCGAAATGACTCAGGTGGTTTCAAGTATTAACTTTAATCAGTTATTGTTAAAGGGCATGCTAGGGTTTTTGCTGTTTGCAGGTGCGCTTGAAATTAATTTAGCAGCGCTGCGTAAACAGCGGTGGGAAATAACCGCATTAGTGCTATTTTCAACCATTACTTCAACCGTGATTGTAGGGTACTTGAGCTATTATTTATTTGCTTTTGTGGGCTGGCCTGTCCCTTTCATTTACTGTTTGTTATTTGGAGCATTAATTAGCCCTACTGACCCTATTGCCGTGTTAGCCATTATTAAACAAATGCGAGCCCCAGAGGGTATTTCTGTGCAAGTGGAAGGTGAGTCTTTGTTTAATGATGGTATTGGTTTGGTGATCTTTACCACTATTTTCTCGGTGGCTTTTTATGGTACAGAGGCAACGTTTACTGACGTAGCAGAGTTATTTTTAGTCGATGCAATCGGCGGCATTGTGTTTGGTTTAGTAATCGCATTAGTCGGGCACTTTTTAATCATTAATAGCCGCGATGTTAATATTCGCTTATTACTAACACTCACCATTCCTACTGCGGGCTTTGCAGCTGCTAACATTTGGGAAATATCAGGTGCTCTGGCAATGGTCACAAGTGGTATTTTGTTGGGTAATATTACCCGCTCAAAAGCGACTGAACGAACCGGTCCTGAAGATACTCGCTATGTAAAAGACTTTTGGCATGCAACCGACAGCTTCTTAAATGCCTTACTATTTTTGATTATCGGTATGCTAATTGTCACTATGCCTATCACCATTCAAGAAATTGGTCTTGGCTTACTCATGGTACCTGTTGTATTACTTGCGCGTTTTATCAGCGTGGGGACGCCATTTATGTTCTTCAAGAAGTATAGGCAATACGACAAACATTCTGTGAAGATTCTAACATGGGGTGGCCTAAGAGGCGGGTTAGCACTGGCAATGGCTGCGGCAATACCTCGCGACCAAGTAATGATTGCGGGCTCAGACCTTCATGATTTAATTGTCATTGTGACTTACGTCGTCGTCATTTTTTCTATTATTGTGCAAGGCTTAACTATTTCACCACTTATTCAAAGCAGTATTCAATCTGCCAAACACGTAACTGGGAAATAGTATCGCTGCATGTGCGTTATACCAATTGAGTTAATTGTTGAACCTAATAAAAGTTAAACATTTGACTAGGTTGGTATTAATAGGTTCTTTTTTATCACTTTTGTTTTGTACATTCGGCTATCTGCTAGCGCCAATAGGTGTGACAGTGAGCATGGTTTTTGCCTTGAAAAATTGGCAATCCCATGCGAAAAACTAAGGTTAAATTTATGCTTAAATTGGCCTGACAATTCACTAAATGATTCAGCTAATCGCTGCATAATGACTTCGCATTCTTGGGTACTCAAATCAGTAAACAAAATAACAAATTCATCGCCACTCAATCGGGCAAACAAATCTGCTTTTCTGCAACACGATGCTAGAACATTGGCGAAGCCTTTCAATACCTCATCGCCAGTAGCATGACCAAACGTATCGTTAATCGGTTTAAAATTATCGAGATCAATAAAGACCAACTTCGCTTTTAAATTTTGTCTGATACATAAATCTAAATAACGCTCAGCCGTACTGCTGAAACTTCGTCGATTAGGCAATAATGTTAACTCATCAGTTGTTGCCAATTGCATCACTGCGAGCTCTCGTTCAATAATGGCGGTAAAGTCTTTTAACACATTCGCTTGTTCTTGGGTGAACGACCGAGGCTGATGGTCAATTATGCATAAAGTGCCAATACGATTGCCTGACTGCAATGTAATAGGGCTACCAGCATAAAAACGGATATTGGGCTCACCTGTCACCAAGGGATTATCAGCAAACCTAGGGTCTAGCAATGCATCACAGACTACCAATGGACCATTATCTAAAATCGCATGGGCACAAAAAGAGATATCACGCGGTGTTTGTTTTACGCTGACCCCAATGCATGACTTGAACCACTGCCGGTGTTCATCAACAAGACTGATTAAACAAATAGGGACCGAAAAGAACTGCTGAACAAGGCGCGTTATTCTATCCAGCGCTGGATCATTTGGGGTATCTAAAATTTCGAGTGCACGAAGCTCTTCAAGGCGCGCTTTTTCACTAAATGGTACTGCTGGCTTATCCATAATATCGCCTTGAATCTGAAAATTAATTTTACTCTATAAACCTAGCACAAAGTGCTAGAAAACGAGATAAAAATAATTTTATTTTCTTAAGCATTAAGCCCATGTATCGAGGTGCTTATTGCCGTCTTCATCTTCTTCGATAATATCTTTATCCTTTTTATCAGCACTTTTATTAGCACTTTCGGCTGCTTTTTTACGCCGTTCAATTTCGCGTCTTTGCCGCTTTTCGAGTTCAATTCTCTGCACGTTCGCATCTTTTACACCCGCAATGTGGAATGCACCTTTACTCTCAAGTTGTAAACGCGTGATGCGTCCTAAAAAGGGGATCATGATATCCATTTGTACCTCCTACCCATCCACTTATTATCGACCGTTATAGCATATTCTTTAATTGCAAAAAAAAGTGCTTGCCAAAAATATTAAAAACATGTTTATCTATATGCGTAAATTATTTAAACAGATTAACGCACTGGTTTACACAAACGAGTGCAACACAGGAAAGATTATGCGCTTCAACTTGACAACTATCCATCATCACCATCATTCACCGGAATAGCCTGTCAGGTTTTTCGCTGAGAGGTTATTCCTAAAAGGAACCTCTGGCGAGTAATCAACCACATTATTTATTTTCGCCCTGAGGTTTCCTCGGGGTTTTTAGTTTTTGAATTAAAGGAAAATGAATAATGAGTAATAACAACCGTTTACGTATCGCCATCCAGAAAGGCGGCCGACTATCAAAAGACTGCCAAGAGCTTTTAAAACAGCTAGGCGTTAAATTGAATCTTCGTGAACAACGCCTAATAGCACACTCTACTAACATGCCCATTGATGTACTTCGTGTACGTGATGACGATATTCCAGGCCTAGTTATGGACGGTGTGTGTGACTTAGGTATCGTTGGCGAAAACGTGCTTGTTGAAGTACAAGCCGAGCGCGAGCGCCAAGGCGCTGCATTTGAAGTAAATAAACTGTCAAAACTTGATTTCGGCTATTGCCGCTTAGCACTAGCTTGGCCACAAGAGCTTGGTGTGCAAAAGAAGAGCTGGTTTGAAGGCAAGCGCATTGCCACTACCTACCCTGAAATTCTAGGTCAATATCTAAAACGTGAAGGCATCAACGCAAGCACAGTTATGCTAACAGGCTCTGTAGAAGTGGCTCCGCGTGCAGGCCTTGCCGATGCTATCTGTGATTTAGTGTCTACCGGTGCAACACTTGAAGCCAACGGCTTAATGCAAGGCGATACTATCCTCGAATCAAATGCCTGTTTAATCCAAAACAAAGACCTGACAGATCAAAGCAAACTTGATTTAATCAACACCCTAATGCCGCGTTTACGGGGTGTACGCCAAGCTAAAGAAAGTAAGTACATCATGCTACACGCGCCAAAAGCAAAACTCGATGAAGTGTGTGATTTACTGCCTGGCACAGGTCAACCAACATTACTTGCTTTAGCCGGTAGTGATGATTATGTGGCACTGCACATGGTGAGCAGCGAAACCTTATTCTGGGAAACGATGGAAGAGTTGAAAGCACTCGGTGCAAACTCGATCCTCGTTATGCCAATTGAAAAAATGATGGAGTAAGTATCCATGTTTCGCTGGAATGAGGAAAACCAACTCGCACAGCAAGCGGTACTTACCCGCCCTGCTGTCACGGCAAGCAAAGAGATCGAATCAATATGCATCGATATCTTAGCGGCAGTCAAAGAGCAAGGTGACGCTGCGCTTTTAAACATGGCAAAACAATTTGATAAGCGCGAAACACCGCGTTTATTAGTGCCCGTTGAAGAAATTGATCAAGCAGAACAGTTTTTATCGAGCGAATTAAAAGCCGCGATTGAAACAGCTTACGCTAATGTAAAACGCTTTCACCAAGCACAATTACCAAAAGACATTAAACTAACAACTCAACCTGGGGTGTTATGTGAGCTTAAATACCAAGCGATTGAAGCAGTGGGTATATACGTACCCGGTGGCAGTGCGCCATTACCTTCGTCGGTTATTATGCAAGGTGTCCTTGCACAATTAAGCGGTGCAAAAACTGTTGTGCTTGCAACACCTGTTAAGGGCGATGAAAGCATTAACCCTGCAATTCTCTATGCAGCTAAGCTATGCGGTATTAAAACAATTGTTGAAAGTGGCGGCGCAGGGGCAATTGCAGCGATGGCTTACGGCACTGAGTCTGTACCGAAGGTCAATAAAGTATTTGGCCCAGGCAACAGTTTTGTGACAATGGCAAAACAGCTTGTCGCCCAGACGATTCCGGGCATGGCAATTGATATGCCTGCAGGTCCTTCTGAGGTACTGGTGATTGCTGATGAACGTGCAAATCCTGAATTTATTGCTGCCGATTTATTATCGCAGGCAGAACACGGTGCTGATTCACAAGTAATCTTACTGTGTAATAGTGAGCGCATTATTGAACTTACGCAGCAAGCATTAACAACGCAGCTTGCAAAATTAAGCCGTAAAGAAACCGCTGAACAAGCCCTTGCAAATTCAAGCTTGATTTTAGTCGACTCTATTGAGCAGGCATTTGAAGTATCAGCACAATATGGTCCTGAACACCTAATTTTACAACTTGCTGATGCTCAGCCTTATTTAGGCTTAGTTAAAAATGCTGGCTCTGTCTTTGTGGGCGACTATACACCGGAATCTGCAGGCGATTATGCGTCAGGTACTAACCACGTACTACCAACGTATGGTTACAGTGCCACCTATTCGAGCTTAAACTTACTGGACTTTTTTAGAACTTACACAGTACAAACCATTAGCAAAAATGGGTTACGTGAATTATCTAAAGCAATTTTACCTTTGGCCGCAGCAGAAGGGCTTGATGCTCACGCTAATGCTGTTTCAATTCGTCTTGAGGCACTAAATAATGAGCGATAACTCAACACTTACCACACAGTTGCCAGACAACATTGCAGCCCTAACAGCTTATAGCTCAGCAAAGAGCGAGAAACTGACTGGAACAACGTGGCTAAATGCCAACGAAAGTCCCTACTCTCGCACGCCTACTGTGAGTTTGGCCGATTTAAATCGCTACCCCGATCCACAGCCAACACAGGTTATTAACCGTTACGCATGTTATGCCAACTTAGAGCCAGAGCAAGTGCTGATGACACGCGGTGCCGATGAAGGCATTGAGCTATTGGTGCGTACATTTTGCCGCCCAGCAAAAGACAGTATCGCGCTATTTTTACCAACCTATGGTATGTACAAAGTCACTGCCGACACTCACAACGTGAGCATTAACGGTCTCACCCAAGAGTTACTGTTAAAAGGCACGGTGGATGAAATTGTTGCTGCGATAGCTGACTCGAAATTAGTTTTCATTTGTAATCCTAATAATCCAACAGGCAGCATGACGAGCCTAGACAAGATCAGAAAGATTACCCAACAACTTGCGGGTAAAGCCATCGTCGTGGTAGATGAAGCTTATATAGAGTTTTGTCCAGAACACACTGCAGCAAGCTTAATTAATGAATTTAATAATCTTGTGGTGCTAAGAACCTTATCTAAAGCGTTTGCATTAGCAGGTTTGCGTACAGGCTTCACACTTGCAAACAGTGATTTACTGGCACCGATCCGTAAAGTAATTGCGCCTTATCCAGTATCAACTGTAGTCGCACGCATTGCGGCTGATGCACTCAGTAGCGATAACATCGCCTCAATGCGTCGCCAAGTTACTATATTAAATTGTTTAAAAGCCAAACTAAAAGACTGGCTTGAACAATCATCGGCCGTGGTTAAGGTGCTTAGTGGTGAAGGTAACTTTGTAACCTTAAAGCTAAAAGATAGACAGTCATTTAATATTGCATTGGCACAAGGTCTTGTGATGCGCGCATTCACTCTTTATGGTGAAAATGATTGGCTGCGCATTTCAATCGGTAATGAACAAGAATTAGAACAAGTAAAAATTTGGCTAGATGGTTTATCACTTGCCAGTAACACAGTAGAACAGGAAGTATAATGAGTAACCCGTATTTATTTATTGACCGCGATGGCACCATTATCGAAGAGCCAATCACCGATAAACAGGTAGATAGCCTCGAGAAATTAGTATTTTTACCCAATGTGATCCCTGCTCTACTGCAACTTCAAGCAGCGGGATACCGCTTAGTTATGGTATCGAACCAAGATGGACTAGGTACAGATAGCTTCCCAACGGCTGATTTTGACATTGCGCAAGACAAAATGATGAATATCCTCAACAGCCAAGGTATTCAATTTGACGAAGTACTGATTTGCCCCCACTTTGATGCAGACAATTGCAACTGCCGTAAACCTAAAACAGGGTTGCTGACTGAACTTATGCGCTCAGGCAAAGTAGATTTAGCCCGTTCATTTGTCATCGGTGACCGCCAAACAGATATAGGTCTTGCTGCTAACTTATGCTGCGAAGGCATTTTATACACCGGCAGTTGGGATGCCATTGTCACTCAGCTAACAACACAAAACCGTGAAGGTCGCATAACCCGCAACACCAAAGAAACGCAAATCGATGTGCAGGTTAATTTAGACCAAACCAAAAATGGCGACATTAGTACTGGCCTTGGCTTTTTTGATCACATGCTTGACCAAATTCGCACCCACGCCAATATCGGACTTAATGTTCAAGCCACGGGCGACTTACACATTGATGAACACCACCTCGTTGAAGACATTGGTATTGCCTTAGGGCTAGCACTTAAACAAGCGCTGGGTACAAAAACGCAAATTGGCCGTTATGGATTTGCACTACCGATGGATGAATGTAAAGCCGAGGCGCAAATAGATTTATCGGGCCGTGCATCGTTTGTGTTAAATGCCGATTTTAGCCGTGAAAAAGTCGGCGACTTAGATGTGCAAATGGTTGAGCATTTCTTTAAAAGTTTAAGTGACAACGCCGCAATGAGCCTGATTTTGTCAGTCAGCGAGGGTAACTGTCATCACCAAGTAGAAGGCTTATTTAAAGCCTTTGCCAGAGCGCTGCGCGCTGCTATCGCAAAAGATGCCACGCAACAAACTGCCAGCTCAAAGGGGTGTTTATGATTGCCATAATTAATACGGGTTGTGCCAATATCAACTCGGTGCGTTTTGCGTTTGAGCGACTCGGTCAAAATCCAGAAGTGATCACTTCACCTGAGCAACTAAAAGGCTTTGAACGTGCTATTTTACCCGGTGTAGGCCATGCTTCTGTGGCAATGAAGCGCCTAAAAGACGGTGGCTGGCAACAAGCCATTGATGAATATCAGCGTCCGCTTATGGGCATTTGTTTAGGTATGCAATTACTTTGCGAAAGCACCGAAGAAGGCAATGTTGATTGCCTAGGTAAAATCCCGGGTATTGTTAAGCAACTTGACGTAGGTACATTGACATCACCGCATATGGGCTGGAACGACCTAACAGTATTAAAAGAGCATGCGCTCACTAAAGGTTTAACAGCGCAAGATCATGTTTACTTTGTGCATAGCTTTGCTCACACCGTCAACGATGCCACGCTTGTCAGTGGTGAATACGGAAACACTTTCTCTGCGATTGTTGCAAAAGATAACTATGCAGGCATGCAATTTCACCCAGAGCGCAGTGCCAAAGTCGGCACCCGATTATTACAAAACTTTTTAGATTGGCAGCTGTAAGCGCAGCACAAAAATAAGAGACCAAAACGTGATTATTCCAGCACTTGATGTATTACAAAACCAAATTGTGCGCTTATACCAAGGTAAGTATGATACAGCACAATTTTACCCATACGAACTAGGCGCACGCTTACAAGCGTACGCAAACAGCGGTGCAGGTAAGCTGCACCTTGTAGATTTAGAGGGCGCACGCGACCCGAGCAAAAAGCAATGGCAACATATTCAAACCGCGACCAAAGCATTAAACGTCCCTTATCAGGTTGGCGGCGGTATTCGCTCTGAACACGATGTGGCCGACTGGCTAGAAGCCGGAGCTAACCAAGTTGTGATTGGTTCAATGGCCGTTGAAAAGCGCGAGCAAGTCCAAGCATGGATTGAAAAGTTTGGGGCCGAACATTTCGTGATTGCCCTTGATGTAAATAAAACCGAAAACGGCTGGGCTCCTGCCACTCACGGTTGGTTAAGTGAATCTGAGTTTGGATTATTTGAACTTGTTGATTTTTACGTAGCATTGGGCGTCATTGACTTTCTGTGCACTGATATCAGTAAAGACGGCACCATGACAGGCCCTTCATTTGCACTGTATGAAGATTTAATAAACCACAACAACCAAATAAAAGTACAAGCATCTGGCGGCGTAAGCTCGCTTGACGATATCGCCAAGCTTAAAAAACTCGGTGTGGGTGGGGTTATCTTAGGTAAGTCATTGCTTGATGGTGCCTTTAATGTTGAGGAGGCGTTAGCATGTTATCAAAACGCATAATTCCTTGCTTAGATGTCAAAGACGGCCAAGTCGTAAAAGGCGTTAAGTTTAAAGGCCACGAAGTGGTTGGTGATATTTTAACACTTGCAAAAGCATACAGCGATGCCGGTGCTGATGAACTGGTGTTTTATGAGATTAGCGCCAGTGTCGAAAAACGCCTACTTGATGTAAATTGGGTTGAGAGTATTGCCCGCCATATTGATATTCCATTTTGTGTGGCTGGTGGCATTAAATCAGTTGCCGACGCAGCGCGTGTGCTAGAGCGCGGCGCAGATAAAATCAGTATCAACAGCCCTGCCATTGCACGCCCTGAACTTATCAAAGAATTACACGATGAGTTTGGTAAACAATGTGTGGTTGTCGGCATTGATAGCTTTTACGATGAAACCACTGGCGAATATTTAGTGTACCAATTAACGGGTGACCCTAATGCATCAAGCCGTACACGATACAAAACCGAAGAATGGGTCAAGCGTGTGCAAGACCTAGGCGCAGGTGAAATCGTGTTAAACTGCATGAACCAAGATGGTGTGCGTAAAGGTTACGACAATGTTCAACTTTCTAAAATGCGCGCATTATGCGACATTCCGCTAATTGCATCAGGTGGTGCCGGCACAATGCAAGACTTTGTTGATGTATTTCAGCAAAGCCACGTTGACGGTGCACTTGCTGCCAGCGTATTTCATAAGAACGTCATTAACATTGGCGAACTAAAACAATTTTTAATCGATAATAATATAGCGGCACGACTATGCAATTAACCAAAGATAACCTTACTCAAGTCGATTTTGCCAAAAGCGAATTGATCCCAGCCATTGTGCAAGACGCACGCTCTGGGATTATTTTGATGCAAGGTTTTATGAATGCGGATGCCTTAGCCGCCACCTTCGACAAGCAAAAGGTGACCTTTTACTCACGTTCAAAGCAGCGCTTGTGGACCAAAGGCGAAACATCAGAAAACTACCTTGAAGTCGTCTCTGTTCACACCGATTGTGATTACGATTCCATTTTAGTACTCGCAAACCCATTAGGCCCAACCTGTCATTTAGGCACGCAAAGCTGCTTTGGTGATGACGCTAAACCCAGCCTAGCTTTTTTAGCTGAACTTGAACAAGTGATTGTTTCACGCAAAGACGATGACCCAAGTAAAAGCTACACAGCGTCTTTATTTTCAAAAGACTTAAGCCGTAGTTGCCAAAAAGTCGGTGAAGAAGGTGTTGAAGTAGCACTGGCAGCCATGAAGCATGACAACGATGAATTAACCAATGAATCGGCTGACTTACTGTATCACTTAACCGTGTTGTTACAGCGTCAAGGCCTTTCACTGGCTGATGTCGTGAGCTGCTTACAAGGCCGCCATAAGTAACATTAAAAGCTTAAGATGCCGCTAAAATGGCGCATCTTAAGCTATTACATAAAAATTTTAAACCCATTTAAACCTTTCTCCTCCACGTTTACGACTAAGCTAACAACACCATACATATAAAAGGGAAAGTCATGTTGAGCACAGTTAAAACGTTATCACTCATTGCCGCAGGTTTGCTATCAGCGCAAACATTCGCGTGGGGCGATATGCCTCTACAAAACACTAAAAACCTGACACTAAACGCAAAATCACTAAGCGCTCTAAAAGTAGAAGCCGGTTCAGGTTTTTTACACATAATAGGCAGTGACAGTGATGAAGTAACCGTAAAAGCTGAAATTTACCAAGATCAGCCTCACGATGAATACTGCTTAGGACTTGAGGCTAAAGGCAGTAATGCAGAGCTTTCTGCTGGCCAATGTGACTACCACACGAATAAACAAACACGCATTGATTTAACCGTCAGTATTCCACGTTCATTTAATGTCAACGTGCACGACGGCTCTGGCGAAATTATTATTCGCAAAGCTGCTAACACCGTGATCAACGATGGTTCAGGTTCCATTGAGGCAATCGACATTCAAGGCACACTTGAAATCAATGATGGCTCTGGCAGCATTAACGTAAGAAACGTCAGTCGTGATATTAAAATTCACGATGGTTCTGGCAACATTGATGTCGCACACACCCAAGGTAATATAAATGTTCACGACGGCTCTGGTGGCATCGACTTAAACGATATCGCAGGTGATGTGGTTATTTCTGACGGTTCTGGCAGCATTCGTGTTGATAAAGCAGCTAACTTTGAACTACTTAGCGATGGCTCAGGTTCAGTTAACGTAACGAATATTTCTGGTAAAACAACGTTATAAATACGCGTATGTATAATAATGTTATTCAATTGCCCCTTATTTTATGGGGCAATTTGTCATCACAAAACCTCCCGCCAATAAATCTTTATTAGCATTTTTACAAGGGCTTAGGTATCCTTTAGGAAACGTTAAAGGAACTGCTATTTAAAAGGATAGCCTGATATGAAAAAGCCACTCGCCGCCTTACTTTTTGGCCTTGTTTTAACAGGTTGTACTGGCCTTACGACCGAGCAACAAGCCGCCATAGATAATTTGACACCTTGCGAGAAGATTAATGCACTTTTAGGCGCATACGATAATCGCTTTGAAGGCTTAAAACGCAGCCGTGTGAACACAAAATACATGGAAACATGGACAGCAAAATACAACCTAATTTCCGACAACTGCCAAATTACAGCGCTTGATAATGACAATGTCACGTATCGTTGTGTAGGTAACTACGCGCAACAACAGCAAGCGGTTGCAGATCACACTCGGGCAGTCAATTTCACCCAAGCTTGTTTAGCAGATAATAACTGGCATCAAACCCAAAAAGAGTCTGCAGAATCACTGCGTACAACGTTTGTGCTTGATGAAAATACCCCCGTTATTTCTATTCATTCGGGTAAAACATTATCGCGAAAACAGCCTTGGTCAACCACTCTTGAAATTGGTAAGCCTGTTGCAGGTAAATAACCTATCGAATGCATTAAGGCCACATTGTTGTGGCCTTAACGTTTAACTCGCATGACAGACTCTAAAAAGCCAAAATCCACATATAAAACTGACTGCATTGGGCAATGCCATCGACTTAATGGCTACTGCACTGGGTGTGGCCGAACGAATGATGAAATTTTTGATTGGATCATTTTATCTGAAAAAGAAAAGTGTGCGATTTTAAATACCCCTCGCTCTGACATAAAAACGAAATAATGCTGACACCCAAGCGTCATTAAAGCTTGTTAGCCTGATTAAAACGACTCATCAGGTAAGCATAATGCCCCCTATTTTTGTAATTAACTTAGCAAGCTCAATAGAGCGACTAAACCGCGTAAGCGATGAGCTTAATGCACAGAACTTAGCATTTGAGCGCATTGATGCTGTCGATGGTAAAACATTAACAGACGCAGATATCGCCAAGCATTACAATGCACGTTTAAACCTTAAAAAGTACCACAAACCTTTAAGTCGAGGTGAAATAGGCTGTTACCTGAGTCACCGAAAAGCATGGCAAACAATCGTCGATAGGCAACTCGACTACGCCATTATTTTAGAAGATGATTTTGTGCTCGACCGCTCAATTCACAGTGCTATTGAGAACATCAATCACTTAAAACAGCCATGGCAACTCATTAAATTGGCCGCATATAAAAATCGCAATCGTGACATTGCATACGCAAAACCGCTTGCAGATGATCAGCACTTAGCAATTCATAAAAAACTCATGTCTGGCTGCTGCGCAACGGCTATTAGCTTAGCGGGGGCTAAAGCACTGCTTAAGGCCACAGACACATTTGCGCGCCCTGTAGACTGCGATTTGCAACACGTGTGGGAAACCGGCGTTTATGGCTTTTCACTCCTGCCTTACCCTGTTATACAACCTGACAGTGCGCAAAGCGATATTCGTGATAGGTCTTGTCAGGTTAAAAAGTCATTTTGGCGACGTAAAAAGCAGCAGATCCACAGTGCAATTTTAAACGCAAAATACACCAAACAGTTTGTAAAAGCCCAACAAACGCCCGACAAAAAGAAAGGAGCCGCAGCTCCTCTCTTACCAATCAAAAATCATTAAATGTTTACTTAGCTTGGTTTGGGTGGTCAACACCCATCCATGCTTTAAACAACGCCATTTGAGCAGGTGTAGCATCTTTTAATGCTGTTACTTTTTTCTCTTTATCAAAGTCTTCGCCAAGTGTGAGCGTTGTGCTTTGCAGCGCATCACGGCGGATAAAGTCAACAGTCACTGTGTCGCCCGCTTTAAACGTTTCTAAGCTTGCTTTTAAGTCTTTGCCAACATGCTTTTTGTTGAAGGCAACGATTTTATCGTCTGTTGTTAAACCTGCTTGCCATGCTGCACCACCACGACGAACATGTGTAAGTGTTAGTAACTCACCGCTATTTTTAGCGAATGAATCAATACTCGGTACTGATTTTGCGCCTTCAGGACGAGTCAAACCTAAGCCAACTTTTGCTAGCAAGGCATCAAAATCAATGGCTGCTGGCTCATCCACATTAGCTTGCCACCATGCGCTGTAATCACGACCCGTTAGCTCTTTTAAAATGGCTTTTACATCATCAGGTGTAAAACCATCAGGCAAACGATGCTTATTGTAAAGCGCACGGTGCACATCACGATAACTGATTTTGCCATCACTTTTTTCTAGCAAGTCGATATCAAGTGCCATTGAAATTAACGAGCCTTCAAGGTAGATATTAGTGCTGTAGTTGCGAGCATGGTCACCACCTTGATTGATCCACTTATCAAAGCTGGTTTCAGCGGCGCTTTGTACTTCACGACCTGGGGTTTGCAAGTGGCGGTTAATAGTTTTAGTTAGGGTATCAAAAAACTCATCCGTTTTTGCAATACCAGAGCGCACTAACAAATGATCTTCAAAGTAACTTGTAGAACCCTCTGCAATCCACAGTGTTTTCGCGTAGTTAATATTTGTGTAATCGTAAGGAGCGATGCCTTTCGGACGATACGCCTTTACATTCCATGTATGAATAAACTCATGGGCAGCAGTACTAATGAACGCTAAGTAGTCTTTACGAGAGCCAAAACGGTCACGTGGGCGCTGAATAATTGTTGAATTTAAATGCTCTGTAGCTCCTCCTGCACCAGACGTTGCATGTACCATAAATACATAACGCTCATACGGATAACTATCCCAAATTACATTACCTGTAGCCACTAGTTTTTTAAGGTCCGTTAGCATTTGCTCAACGTCGTAGTTACCGTCGCCCCAAATAACCAGCTCGTAGTCTCGGCCATCCACCGTGAATTTATGTAACTCGTTAATGCCTGTTTCAATTGGCGAGTCGACCAAAATATCGTAATCAGCCGCTTTAAAACTGTGTTTTGAACCTGCATTTTCCATACCCGAAACAGAGCGCCATGCTTTAGGCACATCAAGCTTTACCGTCACAGGATCTTGGCGAAATGATTCACTGAACATGAAAAAGCCCGATGCATCAATAAACGCATGGCTGTCATCGATGTGACGCGCGCGTTTACCTAGTTCATTGGCATAGACTTGATAATCAATATTAACGTGTGTTGGCTCATTTAAGTGAACACGCCATGTGCTGTGGTCAATTTTTTCCCATTTTAACGGCTTACCATTATCATCTTTCGCATCGAAAAAACGTACCCCATTCGCAAGGTTTAAAATTTCGTAGCGTCCAGTGCGCCATGCAGGAAGTTTTACGTCTAAATGCGCTTGGGCTGTCTCAGGAAACTCCACACTAACATTACCTAAGTGATGTTCAGGTTCAGTGATCGCCAGTGAATAGTTTACATCTGCAAACACACTGCTAGAGCATGCGGCCAAAATTGACATAGCCAAAAACTTTTTCATAACAACTCTTTTTTATTACTATCGATAATTGCGAATTAGCCTATCAACTGAGATATAAAATGTGAATTAAAAACCGATAAACTGCCGTAGCAATAAGCCTGATAGACAAAATAGTTAAGTTTTTGACTTATCACCTACATTTCACATTAAATTGTTGTAGACTTAAGGTACATAAATATAAAACTTGATGGCGGTGTAAGTAAGTGCAGCAACAGCATGATGTTCTTAATAAAAAGTTAAAGCAAGCGATCGACGCAAGGATGGTTGTCGAGGATGCGCGCAAACATCAAGTTGAAGTACTTTCACAGTTTGCGGCTAAGTTATCGCTGAGCTGTAAAGGCCTAGACATGGAGCTTGATAACCGCCTTGCCAAATACCGAAGTGCTCTAAAAAAAGGCGTTGATTTTAACCTACTAGCCCCCTTTATTGACGATGTACTCGGTTTACTCAAACACCAAGAAGCAAAACAAATTGCCTTGCAGCGCGATCTTAATAAAAGCGTATTAGATGCGGGCAAGCAGTTACAAAAAGTAAAAGGGTTACCTGATGATGCGCGCCGCTCGCTGCGCAACTTGCTTGACCGTGAGCTTGATAACATTCAATCGAACCATGATTTTGTGCCCATTTTATCCAAGCTGGTTGTTATTTATCACCAAGCCCTGCAAGCAAAGCTAGCTGAAAGTGATACCGGCGAAGCTTTAATTAAACCCGAGCTTGCCTCTGAGCTAATGACATTGGCTAATGGACTGTTATTTGAAGACGAAAGTGCTGAACAAATAAAAAATATCAGAAACCAAATTACGCGCAACGACAGCGTTGATGAGCTACTTGATGCTGCGATTGGCATCATTACCATTATTTCACAAAATATAAGTAAAGAACGCCAGTCGGCGCAGAGCTTTTTAATTTCGTTAAATCAAACAATTGAAGAGCTGCATCATTCTATCGTCTCAACCACTAAACACTCTGAGTCACTGAGTGCAGAATACGATTCACTTAATAAAAGAATCGAAAGCAAAATTAAAAATCTTAATCAGCAAACTCAACAAGCAACATCAATTTCGGCGCTTAAAGAATTAGTGGAAGAAGAGCTCAAGTCATTGAGCGATGATTTAATCACCAAAGAAAAACTTGAACACGCTGAGCGTGAAAACTTACTTGCAAGCTTTAAAGACATTAATAATCGGGTAAGTAGTCTAGAGAGTAAACTGACAACTTATAAGCAACGTTTAAACGAACAACGTTTTAAAAGTTTGCTTGATGGCTTAACGAAACTTCCGAACCGTGCCGCATTTGATGAGCGCTTTGAACATGAATACCAGTTGTTTTTATCGCAAGGTTCTGAGCTTACTTTAGTCGTTATTGATGTCGATCATTTTAAATCAATCAACGACAGATATGGCCACAGTGCAGGCGATAAAACACTTCAGGTGCTCGCTAAAGCGCTGCAAAAATCAATTAGAAAGTCTGACTTTATAGCCCGTTACGGCGGTGAAGAGTTTGTACTTTTAATGACCGGCATGCCGCTTGAAAAAGCCGTAGCCCCCTTAGAAAAACTACGAAAAACAATTCAAAGTATCCCATTCAAATTTAAAGATACGCAAGTTGAAATTACGATTTCAATTGGCGCGACTCAACTAAAAAAAGGCGATACGCAATTGATTGCCTTTGACCGAGCTGATGAAGCGCTTTATACAGCTAAAAATGAAGGACGAAATAGAGTTTGCATTAGCAAATAAAGACCTCATGTATACCTTACTTAGGGTCTTTAATACATATTAGACAGGCTCATTGACGAGCTAGGAGAGTGCTTATGTTAAAACAACTGAATCCTACCGGTGTACTGGATTTACTATCACAACTAGAAGTTGATCTACTCGAACAATCATCCACCAGCGAGCGTTATAAATTATTTAGGAACTGCGTGCTCGCTGTTCTCAATGTGGGTAGCCACACAGACTCAAGTTCTGAAATTTACGACAAATATGAAAATTTCGACATTCGCTTATTAAGCCGTGAGCGCGGTATTAAAATTGAATTAGAGAATCCACCAGAATCCGCGTTTGTCGATGGCGAAATAATCACGGGTATTCACGAACATATTTTCTCAGTGATCCGTGACATCCTGTTTATTTGCCAAAAATACGAAAAAGATCTAACAGAGCAAAAGGCCATTACCCATATGGTATTCGACATGCTCAGAAACGCAGGAGCACTCAGAGTTAATAGCGATCCTAGTATGATTGTATGCTGGGGAGGCCACTCTATTAACGAAGTCGAATATAAATACACCAAACAGGTGGGTTACGAGTTAGGCTTGCGTGGTTTAAATATTTGCACCGGTTGCGGCCCAGGTGCAATGAAAGGCCCCATGAAAGGGGCGACCATTGGCCATGCTAAACAGCGTATTACCGACAACCGATATTTAGGCTTAACGGAGCCTAGTATCATTGCCGCTGAGCCACCTAACCCTATCGTGAATGAGCTGGTTATACTGCCTGACATCGAAAAACGTTTAGAGGCTTTTGTACGTTCTGCGCATGGTATTATTATTTTCCCTGGTGGCGCGGGCACTGCTGAAGAGTTGCTCTATTTATTAGGCATCTTATTGCACCCTGAAAACGAGAAGCAATGTTTACCCGTTATTCTCACAGGGCCTAAACAAAGTGAAAACTACTTTATTGAGCTTTGTAAATTTGTTGAAAACACACTCGGCAAAAAAGCCCTTGATAAATTTGACGTCATAATTGATGACCCTGAACGTGTTGGCAGAACCCTTAAAGCTAAAATGGCAGACGTACGCGAATACCGTAAAAGCCAAGGTGATGCCTACTACTTTAACTGGACATTAAAAATTGATAACGATTTTCAGCAGCCGTTCGCGCCGACACATGCTAATATGGCAAGCTTAGATTTACATTTAGATCAACCTACTCAACAACTTGCAGCTAATCTACGACGCGCATTTTCGGGTATTGTTGCTGGCAATGTAAAAGATGAAGGCTTACAGGCGATTAAACAGTACGGCCGCTTTGTACTCAGTGGCGAGCCTGCATT
This sequence comes from Pseudoalteromonas sp. MBR-15, assembly GCF_053628915.1. Taxonomy (NCBI): domain Bacteria; kingdom Pseudomonadati; phylum Pseudomonadota; class Gammaproteobacteria; order Alteromonadales; family Pseudoalteromonadaceae; genus Pseudoalteromonas; species Pseudoalteromonas sp. MBR-15. Next base: position 336,506 of record NZ_JBRJHH010000001.1, on the reverse strand, counting down.
AATGGCCGATATGGATAAACTGCTTGCCGCTTTTGTTGAGCAAGGTCGTATGAAGTTACCTGGCAGCAAGTATATCCCTTGCTATGAAATCAAAGCATAACTGGAGAACATGTGACAACCCAATTACTTTTAATAGATGCGTTAAACCTTATTCGGCGCATCTATGCCGTTGATAGTAATCAGAGTCATCACAGTGAAGAGCATATGATTAAAGCAAGCTGTGCCCGCGTGGCACATGCTTGTAAAAAATTACTAAGTCAATGCAACGCCACCCATGCAATTGCGGTGTTTGATGGCGATAAAAGCTGGCGATATCATTACTACGCTGCTTACAAAAGCACGCGTTCCCCCATGCCTGATACACTAAAAAACAATTTAGCGCGTTTTAAACACGCTATCGAAGAGACCGGTATCGTGGTGTTCTCGCCTGAGAACGACGAAGCAGACGATATCATTGCCACGCTTGCCTACAAAGCAGCATCAAATAATGTCTCGTCCACTATTGTGTCTACCGATAAAGGCTTTTTACCGTTTTTATCAGCGCATATCGCCATATTCGATTACTTTAAAAAACACTATATTGAGCATCAAGACATTAAACAGCGGTTTAATGTCCCCCAGCATCGACTTATTGACTTTTGGGCACTTGCAGGTGATAAAACCAATGATATACCGGGCGTTAAAGGAATTGGTAATAAATCGGCTGAGCAATTAATTAATGACTATGAGTCGATTGAAACGGCCATGATGGACGACGCACTCAATGCCACTTTAAAACGTAAGTTAACCGCTGATATGGATAAGCTGATTATCTCTAGAAATTTAGTAATGTTACGAACAGATATAAACTTAGGCTTTAGTTTAAAGCAGTTAAGGCTCAATTAGTCGCAATCTCGTAGCACAGTTTATCAACTGCGCGTATACTGAAAATTCGTGTTTGTTTTATAGAGTTACACATGATTAAAAAGGTTTTCCAATATCTGGTATTAGGGTTAGGTGTTTACGCACTTATAGCAGCCCTAGTGATCACTTTTTATAAAGATGATCCGCAAGCCATGATCTGGCAAGACCGTGAAGCCTTCAACAAACGCTACATCGCCAAGCTTTCAATAGAAAAACCCGAAAACCTCAATGCCGTGCTTGATTATTTAGGTAGCCCCGATTTAACCTATGCAAAACGCGTTGAAGACAATGTATGGCAAATTATTTTTTATCGCACTCAACATGTTAAATCAGATGGCATAACCACGATTGATGAGTGTACAGGCTTACTGTTTAAAAATGGCCAACTTGTATTATGGGGGCCCAGTGCCTATGAAAGTTATCAGCAAGAAAGTTAGCACACAATGATGGACACTGTGACGCCGCGGGAATTGGCACGCTTATTCGATAGCACACATCAGCTACTTAACCTGTATTATCAAAAACGTAAATGGTCACAAATTTACCCATTACTCAGTAATCTTGCTGAGCGTTATTACCTGGTATACCAAACATACCCTAAAAGTCTGCAGGCACAACTTAACTTATACGTCGCAGCCCATGGTTACACAACGAACCTGGTTGTTAACCAGTGTGTCATTGCGTGCATAATGTGCCATAGCCTCAATTATAATAAAGCAGTAAGTGAGCAAATTATAAGTTGCTGTCTTGCTAATTATTTATGTGTGCAATCACAAAGTAATAAGCTCGCATCAGGGCAAACACTGACCGAGCAAGACAAAAAACTGTGGCATTGTCGTCATCAACTTGCTGTAAAATTGCTCCATGCAGCGGGCCCAAATACGGTTTCAATTCAGCACTTATTAGCGCGTTTAAATAAATATAAGCAAGCCTTACTCAGCGCACCAAAAGTGATGATTTACGATGGTGCGACAACCCTTGTTGCACTCGCTAATATCATCGCGATGAATACTACCTACCGAGAGTCCGGTGGCCATATTAGTGTGCATAAAGCATTGGCCGATATTTACCTTCGTACACCTAATGAGTTTGCGCAAAATGCAATTAAAGCCTTTATTGCACATATCGGTCCGTACATTCCCGCAAGCGAAGTGAAGTATGCCGAGCAAACCTTAATATACCTAACGACTGACGAGCAACATCGGCATATTTTAATTGATGTGTCTCAACCTGAAAAAATTCGTTGGCATCGATTTAAAGCCCCCCTGTCAATTATTGATAAACAACGTGTTTGCAATGATTCACGCTTGCTTTATACCGTTTGGTTTAGTGAAAACATCAATTTTGTGCTGCCTCCCCCAGCAAATCAGCGTCGCCAGCAACAGTATCTAACACTGATCAGCGAACTTAAAATAGCAAAAGAGTACAGTTATCGGGCGTTAAACAAATTACTGAGTCCATACCCTGAACTTATTCACCAGCTTACGTACGCTGTTAAGCCTTATAATAAAGAGCACCAACGCGCAAAAGATTTACGCCATTGCTTATCGATGGTGGGCTATGACAATGCGCCAGCGATTATCCAGAAAGTATTGTTTCAGCGCTTAGTTGCCACCACATCGCACCCTTTATATCCGCACATAGCCAAACGCCTTGAAAACATAGTACGGATTATTCAAGCACTGTTTAAACACTCACCTATTCAGCAATTTGAGCAAGTCACCTTGCCCTTATATGCCTATGTCTTGTATCTGTGTGAGAATCAGGCAACAAGTATGTCACGCAAAACCGTGTTTGAACACGCAGAAGAGCATACGGTAAGCCCTCCACTTGCGTGCTTGTTTGGGATTAACACGCTTGATTTGGCTCCCCTGAGCGAATACCTTACCCAGTTAATCGGCGATAATCCTTGGACACAGCATTTACTTAACAGTGAGCAATTAAAAAAACAACAATTACAACAGAATGAAAAGCTTTGGATAGCAGTAAAATTGTTCAGTTATTATGTATTTCAACCTAAGGCTATGTTTAGTAGTTGGCAAGAAAACATTATCGCTGAAACATTAACGACGGTCGGTTGGCAGTCAAAAGCGGATTTTTATTCATACCTTCGTACATGCGAGTTTGCTGATAATTTTTAAAAAATGGTGCTAAAACGTTCGAAGTCGTTAAGAAAATATGAACTTTCGTCTATTTATAGTCAGTATTCACAGTATAAACTGGCAAAAAGCTGAATAAATTGCTATAAAAGCCGCTTAAATTTTCAAACACATCCACGTAAATCCTCTAACAAGTAAATCGCGCTCATTTTCGCGATGTATTTACGTGTATATCTACTCATAAATAGGAAAAGTAAATGGCTAAACAAACCATCACAGTGATCAAAGGCGACGGCATTGGTCCTAGCATTATTGATTCAGCACTTGAGATCCTAAATGCCGCAGGTTGCGATTTTGATTATGAATTCGTTGATGCTGGCCTTGCTGCCCTAGAGAAAACTGGTGAGTTGCTTCCTCAAGAAACAATCGACACTATCGCACGTAACAAGATCACTTTAAAAGGCCCATTAACGACGCCAGTAGGTGAAGGTTTTACGTCTATCAACGTGACACTTCGTAAACAATTTGGCCTTTATGCTAACGTACGCCCAGTTAAATCATTTGAGGGTACTAAAGCGCGTTACGATAATATCGATATCATCACTGTTCGTGAAAACACGCAAGGTATGTACTCAGGTCTTGGTCAAGTAGTATCTGAAGACGGTAACGAAGCTGAAGCATTATCAAAAATCACCCGTGAAGGCGCTGAAAAAATTGTTACATTCGCATACGAACTTGCAGTCCGTGAAGGCCGTAAAAAAGTAACCGCTGTTCACAAAGCAAATATCCTTAAATCAACATCGGGTTTATTCTTGAAAGTTGCACGTGAAGTAGCAGAACGTTACCCACAAATCGAATCAACAGAGATGATTGTTGACGCAACATGTATGAAACTAGTCATGACCCCAGATGAGTTTGACGTTATCGTTACAACTAACTTATTCGGCGACATTTTATCTGACTTATGTGCTGGTCTTGTTGGTGGTCTTGGTATGGCTCCAGGTGCAAACATCGGCGAAGATGCCGCTATCTTTGAAGCAGTACACGGTAGTGCGCCAGACATCGCAGGCAAAAACCTTGCTAACCCGACGTCAGTTATCTTAGCATCAATCCAAATGCTTGAGCACTTAGGTATGGCTGACACAGCAGAACGTATTCGCAGTGCAGTCGCTGACGTTATCAAAACAGGTGACCGAACAACGCGTGACCTTGGCGGCAGCCACGGTACAACAGACTTCACACAAGCAGTGATTGAACGTCTATAATTAGCTGTATGCTAACTAATAAAAAAGCCAGTTTTTTAACTGGCTTTTTAATGCTTAAAATTTGCCGTACCTGCGTATAATCAGCGGACTAAAAATCAGTAATAACCACCAGATAGCCCCGCCACTTGATCCCGAATTACTCTGTGTTTTAACAACCGTGACTGATAAGCTTGTTTGTTTTACAGCCTGCGTTTGGGTGTCTGTTACTGTTAACGTGACTGCGTACGTCCCCTCATTTGTGTATTGGTGTGTCGGCGATGCTGAGGTACTTGTACTGCCATCGGCAAAGTCCCACTGATAGCGATATTGCCCTGTACCACCACTTATTTGACTTGAAAACTGCACGTTTAAACCTTGTGCATTAAACCGAGCACTGGCATTTAAAGGCACATCCACAGTGACTGCAAATTGCGAAGATGTTGACTCCATGTTGGCATCAACCACCGTGACATTCACATCAAAGCTACCCGACAACGCATATTGATAACTGACCGTTGCCGTTGATGCAGCACCTCCGTCGGCAAAATCCCAGCTATACTGATACGGTGCAATGCCCCCTTGTGCAGTGGCTGTCGCAACCAGTAAACCATTTTCATTCGCTGTAACCGAAAGGCTAAGTGTTAGCGGCTCACTAACAATAATTTCTTTGTTTAACCGCGTAACCTCTCCTGACTCAGTCGTACGCTCAAAAACGACAGTATAGCGGCCATATTCTGCATATTGATGGGTTGGCGCGAGCACCGTTGACTGCTCGCCATCACCAAACGACCACAGAAAAGTATCGGTTTCATTTAAAATAAGACCGTTGATACTAAACGACACATCTCGGTCGCTACGTTGGGCACTAATACCAGAAGTTGCATCATAGTTAAGCTCTACATTCACTTCACTGCTATCCGTTGCTTGCGACACAATGCGCCAACCGAAGCCCAATGAAGGTACATTAACCCCCGACGCAGGCTGAATAGGGAAGCTGTAATCTTGAGCATCTGAAAATGAGCTAATTGCTAATAGGTGCTCATCTCCCAAGCCCTGGCGTTGATCATACAAACTAAATGCCGCATCGCGCACTTGAATATCAGTATTGGCAGGGCCTGATGTTGTGCCCTTACGAATCGTATTTTGGTCAGCATCAACCACAAGTGCAAAGCCTTCACCTGGGTGAGAAGCTGTGTTGTTATTTTGCTCAGCAGGGTCAACATACCACAACAATACCCCTGGAGAGTAAGACTCAAACTGGAGGCCACTGTCAATGCCGGCATAATCTCTTAGCTGTAAAAAGTAATGTGTTGGTTGCTGATAAACGTACTCACCAATACGTGAGAAACCTGCTAGTTGAGCGATTGATGATTGCTCTGCATCATCTTTAAATACAACGGTATTCCCCTGTGTGATAGTTAAGTCGTCAACCACAATGCCATAAAAGTGTATGTTCACATCGGTGACATACGTAATTTCAAGCTCGATTGTTTGCCCTTCATAAGCAGACAAATCAAATCGCATATCAAGGTGACCGTGCGGCAACTTTGCGCCATCTTTAAATTGCGAGTCGCCACTTAAATAAGGACCAATGTCACCATAGTGTGGGTTTATCGCCTTGGTATAGCTATTAGCAAGTGCAACACCATTTACTTTAATTTGTGCATAGTCGTAGTCTTGTTCAATGCTAAAATGTGATAACAACGCAAGCTCGGTACTGCCAGCAGTAGAGGGTAATGTAATGCGTTGCTTGTAACTGTGTACAAGCTCATTCCCTTTACCTGAGTAATACTGATAGCGCCCTTGTAACGGTGCTTTAAAGCTTTCTAATTTAGCGGGTAAGGTGACCTTTAACTGATTTACGCCAGAACTAAAGCTACTCGACGCTTTTAAATTATGTTCAGAGTCTGTATTTACGTCGGCTAAGTCAATTTCGGTTTGATGTAGCCAATTTCCTTTGTAACGTGTTTGCAAGTAGTCAAGCGCGTACGCACTAAACATCACTGGCGCTGAACCTCTTGGCGACCCAGCCCAACTCCCGCCGGCCATAATAGACCAAGACGCAACAGGTTCACCAATTGCGCTGCCCATTAAGTCATATTCATCAGGCAATCCAAGATCGTGACCAAACTCATGAGCAACAACCCCAATTCCCGCATCGATGGGATTAATCGTGTAGCCAAATAATTTCACATTACTGCCAGCAACAGCAGCGGGTTGGTTCGCATTGTTTGTAACGAAAAAACGGTGTGACCAAATAGCATCGGTGCCCAGTACTCCACCACCCGCTTCTTCCCCAATACTAGAGTGAAACACCATTACATGATCGATAATCCCATTAGGTTCGTTTGTAATACCGTCACCATCAATATCATCGAGATCAGTTAAATCGTAGTCTTGTAAATTAATATTAAAGGTTGCAACGGCTTTTTCTACCGCTTCTAATATAAGATCTGGGGCGTTTAGATCACGAATGTCACCTTCTCGCTCACCGTAAAACTTAGCCGGCTTATCTGCACTCACCCACCCATAAACATCTCCTGTAAATGCAAAGCTTTCACCTGATGCTTGTTGATAATAATGATGAACCGTGTTTAACGATTGACCCGATGGTCCCGGGTACGATGTGTCATTAAAGAGCATTTGTTGATAGTGAGCTTGGCTGTAATCGCTGTAGTACATGGGTGTATCTTCAGCAGTGAGTTGATTATTGTCGTAAGGCAAGTCAGGAAAGTCGATTAAGATTGCCAATACTTTAACGTTTGTTTTGTCATCGGTTGGGATTAACGATACAAAATTTGTGAACTTATTATCAAGCACTGCTTTATTGTGCACCTTTGCGGGGTCTAACACTCTGGGTTTAATCGCAACGCGTTGAGCTGTATTCACTTGCCCAATATAGTCTTCTAAAGCAGCTTGCTCGTCGCGCTGATTAAGTTCACCGCGTTTTTTCAGCCAATACACTATTTGTTCTTTATTGATCAAGCCAATATCATGAGTCGCTACAGGCTTTGCAAACACCGAAAAGCTCGACAACAAACACACGCCTGCTAAATAATTAATAAATCTCACAATTAATACCCTACCCCAGTTTCGTATATGGCTAATCATAGCTAAGTTATGCATAAATAACATGACCTTAGGTTATTTATTACAGACACTTAACGCTTGCCACACGAACAATTTAATGCATAGTTACACCTTAATATACGTGCTAAAAATGAATTTAGATGCAATAAATACAAATTACCGCGTCAAAAAAGAAAAATTAATGCAAAAAGATGCTTTTGCGGTTGACATCAGTTTCCAAAAGGCTTAAAAATAACCCTAACAAATTTTAAACAGTAGCCGTCTAGTCGGCTGTTATTTTTTATAAAGAAAAAAACAATGAATTTTCGCAGCCATCTTTTAGTCGTCAATGTACTCGTACTGGTCTTAGTAAAAAGCCCAGCGGGGACGTATTAAAAGATGAAAGCACGCTTTTAAAAACCCCCGCCATTTGCGGGGGTTTTTTTATGCTCTTGTAGCTAGCACACAGAGGAATGAGGATGAGTACAGCAGAATATAATGGATCCGAACTTGTTGTTCGGGCACTTAAAGAATTAAAGGTTAAATATATCTTTGGCTACCCAGGCGGGTCAGTGCTGGATTTATACGACGCACTTTTTCAACAAGATGATATCGAACATATCTTAGTACGTCATGAACAAGCAGCCACGCATATGGCCGATGGTTATGCCCGAGCAACGGGCGATGTCGGTGTGGTGCTTGCAACTTCGGGTCCTGGAGCAACAAACTGCATTACCGGTATTGCTACCGCTTATATGGACTCCATTCCTATGGTTGTGTTGTCTGGTCAAGTACCCACAGGACTGATTGGCGATGACGCCTTTCAAGAGACCGATATCGTTGGCTGCTCTCGTCCGATTGTAAAGCACAGCTTTAACTGTCGAAGCGCAAAGGAAATCCCGGCCATTCTTGCCAAAGCATTCTACATAGCCAGCACAGGGCGTCCTGGTCCTGTTGTGGTTGAATTGCCAAAAGACATGCTAAACCCAGCCATTAAATTTCCATTTGATTTTCCAAAAACAACAGAGCTTCGCACATACAACCCAAATACCAAGGGTCATTCAAAGCAAATTCGTAAAGCTGTCACTGCCATTCTAGAAGCGAAAAAGCTTGTTATTTATTCTGGTGGCGGCATTATTCTCTCGAATACATCAGAGCAATTAACCCATCTTGTAGAGTCACTTAATGCCCCCATTACAAATACATTAATGGGACTAGGTGGTATTAGCGGCACACACCCTAACTTTATCGGTATGTTGGGTATGCACGGCAGTCTAGAGGCAAATAAAGCGATGGCCCATGCCGACGTTATTTTAGCGTTAGGGGCACGATTCGATGATCGGGTAACCAATAATGTAAAAAAATTCTGCCCGAACGCCACTATTGTTCATGTTGATGTTGACCCTACATCGATTTCAAAAACCATAAAAGCACATATTCCTGTCGTTGGTTGCTTACAAACGGTACTTGAACAATTACAAAGCGCAATAGATAAAAGCTCCATTGCGATTGACCGTTCTGCACAAGAGGATTGGTGGCGACAAATTATTAGCTGGCGAGAGCAAAAGTGTCTGAGCTACAGCACCGATGGCGATAAAATTAAACCGCAAGCGGTTATAGAAGCAATTTACAAAGCAACCAATGGCGATGCGTATGTCAGCTCTGACGTAGGCCAACATCAAATGTTTGCAGCTCAGTACTACCCGTTTAAACACCCGCGCCAATGGATTAACTCTGGAGGCCTTGGCACGATGGGCTTTGGCTTGCCTGCGGCTATGGGTGTAAAACTGGCTTTCCCAGACAAAGAATCAATTTGTGTTACCGGTGATGGCTCGATTCAAATGAATATTCAAGAGCTTTCGACTTGCTTGCAATATAACCTTGCTGTGAAAGTCGTGTCACTTAATAACCGTTCACTAGGCATGGTTCGCCAATGGCAAGACATGATGTATTCAGGGCGTCACTCATCATCGTACATGGAATCATTACCTGATTTTGTAAAACTGGTTGAAAGCTATGGCCATGTCGGTATTCGCGTAGATCATATTGATGAACTACAACCAGCCATTGACAAAGCGATGTCGATTAACGACCGATTAGTATTCTTAGATATTTGTGTTGATGAAAAAGAGCATGTTTACCCAATGCAAATAAAGCTAGGGGCTGTGGATGACATGTGGTTACGTAAAGGAGTAAAAGCATAATGCGCCGTATTTTATCGATTTTATTAGAAAACGAACCAGGTTCACTGTCTCGCATTGTTGGCTTATTTTCACAGCGCGCTTACAACATTGATAGCCTGACAGTGGGCACCACTGATGACCACTCACTTTCACGTATCACTATCACCACAATGGGTGATGACCGCATTGTTGAGCAAATCACAAAGCAAGTAAATAAACTTGTGGATGTACTTAAAATCATTGATTTAACAGAAATGGCACACATCGAGCGTGAGTTATTGTTAGTTAAAGTCTTTGCTCAAGATGAAAACACCCGTGCCGCAGTCACGCGCGTTGTCGATGTGTTTCAAGGTGCCATACTCGATATGGGCCGCCACAGCTATACATTACAGCTTGTCGCAAGTACCGAGAAAATAGAATCGTTCTTGGACACGCTTCGCCATGAAACAGACTTAATTGAAGTCGTGCGTTCGGGTGCGGTCGGCATTGGTCGAGGTGATAAGGCGTTAAAGGCATAAGCCTTTACCGCTTTATTACAGACACAAAAAAAGGGCTACTAGCCCTTTTTTTAATTAATAAGTACTTATTCTTATTAAGGATTAACTTGGTCTTTAAGACCTTTACCCGCTTTAAAGCTTGGGATAGTTGCTGCTGCGATTTGGATTTCTGCACCAGTTTGTGGGTTACGGCCAGTACGCGCTGCACGCTCTTTTACCGAGAATGTGCCGAAACCAACTAATGCTACTGAGTTACCTTCTTTAAGAGAGTTAGTAACTGCGCCAGTGAATGCATCTAGTGCACGCGTTGCTGCCGCTTTTGAGATTTCTGCATCAGTAGCGATTTTTTCAACTAATTGAGCTTTATTCATTGTTAGATTCCTATTCGTTATTATTTTGCCTTCGCAAAACCTATCTTTATGCATTTTTGAAAAGTTAGCAACAGCAAATTGCTATTTTTACGTAAATTATTCAAAAATGGCTACATTTTAACTGTCTATCACTAACTTAGTGACATCAGGATTAATAAAGACTGAATTTAACCATCTTCCAAAAGGTTTTATGACAGCTAAACGATCATTCGATTTTCTCGATAACCAAGGTTACTTCCCCAACCTCGACACCAAACTTATCAATAGCGGTACGGTTAATCAAGCGCGATTGTGTTACCAAGTACATCCAATCATCGAAGTTTACAACTAAAGTACTATCGTTATAAGGAAGTTCTACCGAGTAAGTCCAATGAAACACACTGCCGTTACTATCCCCTTTCGCTTCACCCACTACATCTGAAGCGGTACCTGAAATACTCCCGTCATCATTTAGAGTGATATACCAAGTGCGAGTTTGCGTTTCCCCATCGTCATAAACAAACTGCTCATCAATCACCCCTTGATTGCCTTGCCAGCTTGCTTGCATATCAACAACTAACTTACGCGTTAACTCGCCCTTGTGGTCTTGAACAACGCCGTACGCTTTAAGTTCACCACTGAAGAAACGTTTAAAGTTAAATTCTGGCTCTGTCCCTTTATAATAATCAACATCAGGGGCTGAACAACTCGCGACTAAAAATACCATAGCTGAAATGAACATTGCTTTGAGCTTAATCATGTTTCCCTCCTATAAGCTGTTTTCTGAGTGAAGGCTCTGTTGTGTCGGCACTAAGCCAAATTGCTAAAAAATTATCAGCAAACCTTTCATCTTCAATAGCACCGAGTTTTTCGTTGTTGAAGTAAAAAGTTCCGATTCCCTGTTGGTTTGTTTCAAATGACAAGGAATCGTTTTCTTTTATATCTGGCCATAAATCAAGTAATTGAGTATCAAAGGCACCAACCATTTCATCAAAGCCCAAATGCTGCCATTGCTCATTAGTGGCCTTAACAATATCTTTTGCCGAAAAATCTCGCAGATACGTTAAAGTGAGTTTGGTTGGGTGCTGGCCAAAAACATAGTGTCCTGTGGGCGTTTCTAGTTTTGCGTTATACACATCCCAAAACAAGTATTCCATTTTTGCTTGGCCTACAGTTTTGAAACCTGTAGCGTTAGCGTTTGTCATTAATACCAGTGAGGAAAATAGGAGTAATGCGAGTCTGTATTTCATTGTTCTATACCTTAAAACATATCTTGTAGACACTACGCATCACAGGGGCTAAGTGATCATTTTGAGGTTAAATAGCGTTTGTTTATGACAATAAGTGCCATGAACATCGAGGCCCAACTAATGCCATAACACAACCAGAACATCCAAAGCGATATATCGATGTTTAAAACACCAAAACGCGCCCCTGCATAATAGCTACCCGGTGCAAAAAGAGCGCATACAAGCCACCCTAAATACCATGGAAGCTTTTGTAGAAACTGCATTGAAGTATTGATGGTTAAAAGCAATGCTCCCCAAAGGAGTACCAGCCAAAATGGAAAGGGGTAGACTTTAAAACTCAGTAAGTTTAAGGATGTCGCAAGCCATTCAAAGCCTAACGCAAGGGGCAGGCCACACACTAGAAGCAAAAGGTCTTGCTTGCGTTGCTCGGAAAGATAGATCATCAATCCAACAACGCCTAAAGCTGGAATAATGGCTTGTTGCTCAAGGAGTAAGGCCATAAACCACACTCCCTGAAACAACACGAAATTAATAATTGAGCGCAATGTCATCGCCTGAGTGAACAAAACGAGGTCGACGAGCAACCAAATGAACCGTGCTAATCGAACGCGTTCTGAACGCGCCTTCGCAATAAGCCAAATAAAATAGCCACAAACGATAGAAGCGTTGATCAAATTTTACTTTATCGATTTCAGGCCAGCTTGCCACAAAGCGTTCACGCCAGTCAGCCAACGTTCTGGCGTAATGCACCCCAATGTCTTTAACACTGTGAACAACCATGTCAGTTTGCTGTTTAATTTGCTTGTTCATTTCATCTAAGCATGGCAAACAACCGCCGGGGAAAATATACTGCTGTATAAAATCTGAGTTCTTTAAGTAATGGCTATAGCGTTGATCCGCAATTGTGATCGCTTGTATTAGCATTGCCCCATTAGCTTTTAACAGTGACTGACACTTAGCAAAAAAGCCAGGCAAATACTCGTGACCCACAGCTTCAATCATCTCAATAGAGACAAGCTTATCGTAGCGGCCTTCAAGGAGACGATAATCGTGTTTAAGCAACGTTATTTTGTGCTCTAAATTTAATTCTTTTATTTTTTCTGCAACATAATCATGCTGCTCATCAGAAATAGTGGTGGTTGTGACATGGCAATCAAAATGCGTTGCAGCATAGATAGCAAATGCCCCCCACCCGGTTCCAATCTCAATGACCTTATCGCCAGGTTGCAAGTCGACTTGCTCACATATAAGTGCGAGTTTGTGTGTTTGTGCTTGTTCTAGCGTCGCTGCTTTCGATGGATACACCGCGCATGAATAAAGCATTTCGTCACTTAAAAATGCGCTGTATAAATCATTGCCTAAATCGTAATGCGCTGCGATGTTCTTTTTAGAACCCGATGCAGAGTTTTTGTTTTTTAAGTGATTGACTCGGTGAGCAATGCCACTTAAAAAAGCGAATTTTTTTTCAAAAGCGTCTAGTTTGTCTTGGTTGAGGGCAAATATTTCGATGAGTTGCGTTAAGTTATCACAATCCCAATACCCTAAAATATACGCTTCACCAGCCCCCACACTGCCCGACATGGCAAACATTTTATACATTGCGGCGTCATTTACTGTCACCGTAACACTGAGCGAACTGTGTGGATTACCAAACTGTTCGCGCTCGTTGCCATCAATTAATGTGATGCAGCCTATGTCGATACTGCTGAACGCACCTGTCACCAGTTTCTTATAAATTTTTGACAACCAACCTGTTGTAGAGGATTGCGTTAAATTTGATACTTTTTCCATCACATCACCTAATTTTAATTCTCTTGCTTGCCTGAGTGACCAATAAAGGGCACACGTTTGCAAAATAGTTTCAGCGCATGAATGTAAATACCTTTAAAAATACTCAACGTCATCGCTGGAAACTGTTTCAGCACGGCACTAACCTGCTCTTTAGTCAGGGCTTGCCTTTGCAAACGAAGTGTTGCATCAAACAAAAGAGTGTCGTCTTTTTTATTTTCAATATGAATCATAGCGTTATCAGAATTAAGTCTGACATTCCAATGATAGTTCATATCTAAGTTCATGAAAGGTGATACGGAGAAAACCTTTTTAAAGTTCACTTTTTTTTCTAAAGGTACGACATAATAATGACGTTCATTCCACGGCGTGTTACTCACTTCTGCAAGCATGTGTGTAAAATTGCCATCGGGGGTTTGATAAAAGAAAAAATTTACGGGGCTGAAGTAAATGCCAAAACAGCGCATTTGCCCCAGCATATAAACATGGCTAAACGTTGTGTTAACCCCCAGTTCTGCAAGCTTATCCAGTGCGCGTTGCTGCAATGATAACTGCATGTTGGTTTGATAGTTAAAATAATCGTTTTGTTTAAACTTTAATAGTTTAAAGCCATTACAACCAAGCCAAGGATGAATATTATTCAGCTCCTCTGGCTTGGCTAAATCGACCCACATCATGTAGAGCGGGTATTTAAAGTGATGCTCTTTTACTGCAAAACGCCGATGTCGAACATCACCAATGTAAATAGCACTATTCAAACTCAACTCCGAGTTGTTTAGCAACATTCACGGCACTTCTTACACCATCTTCATGAAAACCATTGTACCAATAGGCACCGCAGAAATAGCTGTTTTTATGGCCATCTATCAGCGCTTTTTTCTGCTGGGCAGCAATAGATTCTTTGTTAAAGACAGGATGGTGATAGATAAATTCGCGTAAGATTTTGTCTTTGTTAATTCCCTCTAAGTGGTTCAAGGTCACACAGAATTGTGGTTTACTTTCAATTCCTTGCAAAATATTCATTTGGTAAGTAACCACAGCAGCTTTGTCTGTGTTGTTATTAAGCAAATAATTCCAACTTGCCCAGGCAGCCTTACGTTTAGGAAGCAAAGAGATATCGGTATGCAATACCACCGAATTCGCTGTGTATGGAATCGCAGAAAGTACCGCTTTTTCATCCTCAGTTGGGTCTAACAAGAGCTTTAAAGCTTGGTCTGAGTGACACGCAAAAACAACTTTATCAAACGTTTCGCTGTGACCGTCATCAAAATGAACATGGGCACACTCTTCACCACGCGATACAGAACTAATATTACTGTTAAGACGAATTTTGTCTGCAAAACCTTTAATCATTGGCTTGATATATTCACGAGACCCTCCCGGAATAACATACCACTGAGGGCGGTTGGTAATATCTAAAAGGCCATGGTTATAAAAGAACTTAACGAAGAACTCTGTTCCCACTTTGGTCATTTCTTTAATACTGGTCGACCAAATTGCAGCTCCCATAGGCAGGATGTAGTGGTAACGAAAAAATTCGTTAAAATCATGCTCATCTAAAAACTCGCCTAGCGTTTGGTTAGGTTGATAATTTTGCTCTGCATGTAACGCCTTACACACATCATTAAAACGCACGATGTCTTTGAGTAGTTTCCAAAACTTAGGACGAAAGATATTTCGCTTTTGTGCAAATAAACTAAAAAAAGTGTGGCCATTGTATTCAAAGCCTGTTTGTTCGTTATGCACACTAAAACTCATTTGCGTTTTTTGTCGTTGCACACCCAATCGGTCGAGCAATTTTTCAAAGTATGGATAGGTTCTATCATTAAACACAATAAAGCCTGTATCAACGGCATAATCAACACCGTCAACGTTGACATCAATTGTGGCAGTGTGACCGCCTATATAGTCATTTTTTTCGAACACTGTTACATCATAATGTTTATGAAGTAGGTGAGCACAGCTTAAACCAGCTATACCCGACCCAATTACGGCCACTTTTTTCAACGTGATAATCCTTTTGCAAGCTTCAGCCATAATGGCGTAGGAAGCATTCGTAATAATTTTAAAATGAGGGTAAATCGATAAGGGAAATGCACTTCCTTACGTCGTTTTTCAACCCCTTTGTATATGTAATTAGCTGCTTTTTCTGCGCTAACCGCCATGGGCATAGGAAAGTCGTTTTTATCTGTTAAAGGCGTTTTCACAAATCCGGGATGAACCAAGGTCACGTCTACATCATTTAAATCAACAGCAAGGCTGTTGGCCAAATAACTGACTCCCGCCTTAGAGGCGCCATAGGCTTGGCTTCGTGGCAAGGGTAAATATGTAACGCTTGAACTGACAATGACCAACTGGCCACCCGGCTTAATTTTTGGCAGCAAGGCCTCTAAGCAGTAGCCCATGCTTAATAAGTTTGTTGTTACAACGCGGGTAAATAATGCACTGTCGAAATTACGCGCATCATCAATATATTCACAATTTCCTGCGTTTAATATAACGCGATCAAATTGTGTGTAGGCCACGGTGCTTGAACGAATGTCTTGCAAGTTTGTGGCATCAAACTCACAACGTTCAATGTTGCTGTGGGCACTTAATTTAGCAAGCTTGTCGGTGTTACGACCACAGGCTATAACCTGCTCGCCAGCATCTGCGTATTTATACGCAAGCGCTTCACCTATGCCAGATGTCGCGCCTGTAATTAGTGTTGTCATTATGCACTCGCTCTTTTATCAATGAAACGAACTGCTGAACCAAGTAACGGAATGTGTCTGTACAGTAAGGCACCCGCATCGAAATAATCGCGATGTTGGATAATTTTTTCGTTAGAAAAAACGAGCCGACTGTGCCCTTCCACCGCTATTTTTTTACCTTTGTTTAATTTTGGATGACGGTAAAACATTGTCCAATAAATAAAGGCTTTGTTGGTCGTGTGCTCGACATCAGTGATGTTAAATTCACAGGAAATAACATTAGCGTACAAATTTTTAAAATAGCCGTGTAAAGCGGCTAAACCATCCACTGCATGAAGGGGGTCTGAAAACTGGATATCTTGATGGTAGATTTCATCAAGCAGATGCAAATTGTCTTTATTGAGTGTTTGATAAACATTAATAAATCTGTCAAGGGTCGCCTTGTCCATATCACACCTTAAACGCGTTCAACGCACGCTCTCGCGCCGCTTTATGATCAACTATTGGAGACCAATAACTGCTTTTACTTCCCTGTTTAGCTAAGTAGTCATGTGGGAAGTGAATGTGTTTCGCAGGTATTTTTTCCAACTCTGGTAGATATTTACGGATAAACTCACCATCTGGATCAAAGCGCTCGCTTTGGGTAATTGGATTAAAAATACGAAAATAAGGTTGTGCATCACACCCTGTGCTAGCAGCCCATTGCCATCCACCATTGTTTGACGCCAGATCGCCATCAATCAAGTGTTTCATAAAAAAGCGTTCGCCTTTGCGCCAATCAATAAGGAGGTGCTTAGTTAAGAAACTAGCAACCACCATTCGCAACCGGTTATGCATCCAGCCGGTTTGCAATAATTGTCGCATTGCTGCATCCACAAGCGGATAGCCGGTTTTACCTTCACACCACGCATTAAAGTCATGTTCGTCGTCGCGCCATGCTACCGCATCGTATTTATCGTTAAAGTTGGCGTATTTACTCAAATTTGGATAAATCGCGATCAGGTGACGATAGAACTCGCGCCAAATCAACTCGTTTACCCAGCAAAACAGACTACTTTTAGCATTTTTCAATACATCGGGATGACGCTGCTGAATGAGCGCCAGCAACTGATGAACACTAATAATGCCCAGCGCTAAATAAGGGCTTAAACCTGAGGTGCCTTTAATACTTGGGATATCACGTTGTTCCTGATACGTACCAAGCTTTTCGTCGATAAAGCGTGCACATACATGGCTTAGCGTTTCATCATCAACCGGCCATTTTTCGGAGCTGCCGTCAGAGGTTAATAATTCATTTTCTTGCCACTGAACTGCAGATGGCATATTAGGAGGCTCGGCAAAATAAAAATGCGTATCTTGAAACTGCTTTAACCACGCATTTTTGAAAGGCGTGAACACTTTAAACATCTCGCCACTTTGGTTTTTAATACTGCCTGGTGGGGCAATAACATCACCATCATAGCTGTAAAAATGTACATCTAGCGCATCAGCTTTAGCTAAAAATGCATTATCTCGTTCAACTTCATTGAGTTCGTATTCATTATTTGCATAAACACTTTCAATAGAATGCTGTTGGCAAAACGCAGAGAGCTTATCAACACACCCCGAATAATCGTGTGCATCAATAAGGTGTAATGTAATGCCTTTGTCTGCTAAAAGTTGCCCTAAAAATGCTAAACGGCGCTTTAATAAATCAATCTGAATAGGTGCTACATCATGTTGTTGCCATTGTTTTTCGGTTATAAAAAACACCGCATCTTGGCATCCATTGTCGATAGCGCGATATAAAGCGTCGTTATTAAAAAGGCGCAAATCGCGCCTAAACCAAAATAATGTCTTCATTAAATTCCGTAGCGTAATTTTAGTTCGTTCGGGTAAGGGTCAAAATAGACTTGCTTTGCAAGGTATTCATTGGGATGTATTTTTAGATGGTGCTTAATTAAGGTAAGCGGTACGTACAAAGGAACAAGTCCTTTTCGATACTCATCAATCGCATCGCGAAGCTCTTGCTTTTCAATTTTGGTGAGCGACTTTTTAAAATACCCCTGCAAGTGCATTAAGGTATTGGCATTGTTTTTTCGCGAAGCAGGTTTCTTTAATGCGGTCATTAGTCCCAAAATGTACTCATTCGCAAGCGCATTAATATCTTCGCCATCAAACGTGCCCAGTAAGTTACCCAAGTTTCGATACGCCTCGTAATTATGAGCCATCAGCAAATATTTATATTGCGCATGAAACTGCGTTAAACGGTGCACAGTAATGGGTTGCTCATTAAGCGTTTGCCAATGTTTGTAGGTGTAGACCCGCATGACAAAGTTTTCACGCAGGTGCATATCGTTTAAGCGACCGTTTTCTTCACAGGGTAGTAGCGGGTTGTGAGCCATAATTTGCTCAGCAAAAAAACCAACGCCCTCAGAAGTATTTCCGGTACCCGCTTCATTGTAAATTTTAATCCGTTCCATGCCACAGCTTGGGCTTTTAGCACAAAACACAAAACCGCTTAACTCAGCAGTTTGTTCTGTTGCCACGCGCTTACCATACTCGGTCAGTTTAGGGCCAACATCGCCCGTGCCATCTGGTCGACATACTTTTATCGTGTCACCAACACGCACTTGGCGAATGGTCGGTCGCGGTATTGGCAAACCAACCGCGACTTCAGGGCAAAACTTTTTATACTCGACATGATTAGCTAACTCATCCATGCAAAAGTTTGATTTTTTGTGACCACTATCAAAACGCACTTTATCGCCTGCTAAGCAAGCACTAATACCTATTTTTATTGTCGATTGCAGCATAAAGTTCCTACTAATAAATCAAATTACCAATTGGATTAAGTAATTTGCTGATACCCTTGTTAAAGTGTAGAGCACTGCTCACCACCGTAAAACATAAGCACCCTTGCGCCGTTTTAGGCGTATGATTATGACGCCCATCAAGCATCATAAAATCTCCAGGTACGTAACTGCCTTCTTCATCACTAAACTCACCCTCTAGTAGTAAGGTTAGCTCAAATCCAGTATGTGTGTGCTCTGGAATTTCACCCCCTGCATCAATATGTAAAAGACTGGCTCTTAAAGCACCGTCGTCTATGTCAATGCGTGAGCGCGCCAACTTACCAAGTTGCATAAAGTTACTGTGACCAATACGTGTTAAGGCGCGAGGCAATGTGTAAGTTTTGTCTTTAACATCAACCGTAATGGGGGCTTGCTCGTAAATTTCGTCGATTGCATCGTCTGCCGTAATTGCATCGAATAAGCCTGCATCAAATGAATCTTCACTATCAGCATCAAATCCTGCAAATACATTATCAGCCTGTTTGGCTTCGAGTGCTGCAATCTCTTTTTTACACACGGGGCACATTTCAACATGAATAGCGACAGCGATACTCAACGATGCTGGCAAATTGCCTTCGCAGAACTGCATGAGAATGTCGTTAGAAGGATGGTGCTTAATCATGTTGGTCTCCCATTTCGTTGCGTAACTTCTGCAAGGCCAAGCGAAGACGAGACTTCACTGTACCTACGGGAATATTTAAATGCTCTGCAAGTTGTTCTTGCGACATATCTTGAAAATACACCCCACGTACAACTTCACGTTGCGCCTGAGGCAGCTTGTTAAGGTACTGCTTAATTTGTTTGTCTTCTAAATGGTCGCTAAATTCGTGTTGACCCGGAGTCGCTTCATCAATAAGTGGCCAAATATCTTCGCTGATACACTCTTCTCTACTGCTTTTCATTTTTCTTAGCATGTCGAAAGAAGCATTGCGCATCACGGTATAAACCCATGTCGTTGCGGCCCCTTTGTCCTTGTGATAGAGATGTGCCTTGCGCCAAACTGAAGTAAGCGTTTCTTGCACAAGCTCCATCGCTTGCGCTTCAGAGCCAAATTGTTTAATTCCAAAGCGCTTTATTTTTGGCGAAAAATATTGGAACAACAGCGCAAACGCCCGTTTATCGCGGTGCGTTGCAACTGCAAATAATGCATCTGCAAGCTCTTTGCTTGGTGTATCTGGCATGGCAGTGAATTGACCTGTGTTAGGTTTACAACCTGTTTGAAGTTGTTGACTTACCATTTTAATGTCATCCAATTATTGTCGTTACGTACATTACGCAGATCGACAACAAACAGATCACATTAATCAGTAAATTCGGTATTAATCAAAGTATGGAGGAAACTTAGCAAATTTTCAAAGTTAGATTTAAAGGCAAGTTGTTGTTTTTTAACTAGTGAAATGGGTAATATTTCGAGCCAACGCGCAGCAACCCACGCAAGGTTATCAAATTGAGGGGCTTTATAGAGTGCAGCTAAATCAGGTTGATTCGCAAATACAGCTTGCAACGTATGGCTTAGCAATAAGTTTTCATCGGTGACGACTGATTTTACATACCAGCTCGGTTTCGACACGCGCTCAACATCAGCATGACGAAGTTCTTGTTTATCATAAAATGGTTGATTGATAGACACGGCATGCTCTGCATACACATCAATGAGTAACTGCCCGCTATCATCTTGATTAAAATCGGTTATTTGCATCATACAACCGAACTCAGGCAGATTAAGCTCTGTGTCGTGTTGGTATGTGCAAAGCACAAATCCGGTGTTGTCTTTAACAGCTTCTTTTACCATGGTTAAGTAACGCTGTTCAAAGATTCTTAGCTTTGTGTACCCTTCAGGTAAAATAAAAACCGGTAAAGGAAAAATCGCACGCTTCATAAAGTCTACTATCAAAAAACCACATGCCTTTAGTTACGTGCGCTTTTAGTCCGCCGATCAATATTTCATGAAATCTTAATTCTATTTCCTATCCTAAAAGTTGAACCATTGTGCAACATTACGAAATAACTCGATTGATGCATACGCACTGAGTAAACTCAACACAGGTGCAACCATTAGTAAAAATAAGCTGATTTCACTACTCATTGTCCTGCCTCCTTACTGCTTGTTAGTTACTTCAGATGTTTTTGCAGCCAACGTTACGGCTTCTTTTGAAGCGGTATCCGCATCACCCATGTAACTTTCAAGTAATTTTTGAGCATCAAACTCAATGCTTTTATTCACACTTTGCTTAAGCTCTATACTTGCTTGTTGAACATAGCTCTTAATGGTTTGTGTGATGGTGTTACTAATGTCTAATTCAAAGTCAGTAGCACTTGCTTGAGCAGACCCTAATACAAGTAACGCAGCAGTCGTAAGTTTTAGTGAGTTATTCATAATGATATTCCTTGTCTCTTTAAGTAATTAGTCGTAATTACATAATCAAAGGTTGTGCCATCATGAAAATAATTTATAAGAACTTGTTTTTAAATAAATTTTATAGATTATTTATTTTTACACTTATTCAGCATTGGTTAATAAAACCAATGAAATTTACTTTTTTAACCAACTTTTAGTGAAAAAATAAGCGTTGATAATTTCAGCGTACACTTGTACACTTAAATTGTTTTTTAATTCATTTTTATTAGATGGTCTATGACAACTGCGTTTCCTTATTCACGCCAAGAAGAACAACTTAATGTGCTCACACATGGCTTAGGTGTCCTATTTTCTGTGTATGTACTGTGGGACTTAGTGTCACAATCAAACGCAATATCAGCCACCGTGAGTGCTGTTGTGTATGGCTCAAGCTTATTGGTACTTTTTTTAGCCTCAACGCTCTACCACGCAAGTACAAAAGAGCGCCTGCGTGCTATTTATAAAAAGTGTGACCACTGTGCAATTTACTTACTGATTGCGGGTACCTACACGCCTTATTTAGTTATTTCGTTGTCGGGCGCGTGGGCAGTGGCCGCATTAGTGTTTATTTGGTCTTTAGCCATTGGCGGGGTAATTTATAAGTTGCTTGTAAAGCATACCAATAAAAAAATATCGCTCACAACATACTTATTGATGGGTTGGTTTGCACTTGCTCTTGTTTACCCTTTATATTTGAATCTTGACCCAAATGCGTTGTGGTGGTTACTCGCAGGCGGCATTGCTTATAGCTTGGGAACTTTCTTTTACAGCGCTAAAACGCGACATTACAGTCACGCTATATGGCATGTATTTGTACTTATCGGCTGCGTATGCCACTACCTATCTATTAGTTTATACGTGTATTGAGGCGGGTTTATATATTTATAGCAGGCGTAGTGGCTTAGTCCAATTGATGTATACGCATATTAATTTTTGACTTGTTAAAGGTGACACCCTCTATTATCAGTTTTTGACGTTGCTCACGGTGTTTAGGTGTGCCTTCAGGGAAGGATATTTTGCCCTGACTATTGACCACCCGATGCCATGGAATTTTAGAATCGCTTGGCATCATTTTTAATAATCGTCCCACCAGTCTTGCATTATTAGGATAACCAGCAAGACCAGCTACCAGCCCGTAGCTGGCTACTTTTCCCTCTGGAATAGAGGCTATAACCGTATAAATGAGTTCTTCTTTAGTTGCTTGTTGCACGAATTGAATCCAAATACTGTTTACTTACTTCACTAAATGCCTGCCAAATAGCCCTCGCAACCGGGCCATGGTGCACGGAGTGCTGTCTAAATACACGAATTTCTGCACCAAATTGGTGCTCTCGATCTGTAATTTTTATTTGCTGTAAAAGACCTGCTTCTATTTCACTTTGACAGTGCTGTAAACTGATCATTGCCCACCCTGCCCCAGAAAGCAAAAACGATTTAACACTGGTTATATCATCAATTTTCATCAAGGCAGACCCTAGCGTATAAGAGAGTCTGTCGCTATCAAAACTTAAGTCACTCTCAAACATTGCCAGACACGGGTAATTTTGAATGTCGGCAAAGCTAATTTCAGCTGGCACGACACCTGGCGCACTCACAATTCCAATGTCAAATTTACCAATGGGTAAACTTTCTAGATCACCCGTCGCATGAAACAAATCAAACCATGGGCCAATTCCTAAATCTGCTTGATGGCTATTTACTTGCTCTAGCGAAACAAAGCGTTTACCAGACGAAATACTAAACTCGGTGCTCGAAAAGCGCTTGAAAGTGTGGCTAATGACTTGGTTATAACTATGTTGATGACACAGCTGCTCATAACAAATTCGGTAATTAGCTTCATTACCGAGTGCAAGCTCTTTAGCTAACGAACTTAACTCACTGTTAGCATTAAGCAACTGACGCGCCTCTCGATAAAAAATACGCCCTTTTTCAGTCAAATGTAATCGGTAGTGTGCACGGTCTAATAACTCAAAGCCTAGTTCAGACTCTAGCTTCTTGATGGCAATTGTAAGGGCGGGTTGTGTTTTATGAAGCTTTACCGCCGCTTGGCTCAAACTAGAGCTTTGCACGATAGCATCTAAAATAATTAATTGATTTAAATTCATTAACCGCAAACCCTATTAATAAAATTAATGATGTTTCTAAAATTTAATAATTTTTATTTTATATCTTTGCAGCGTATCCTGCAGCAAATTTATGCTTTCATATCTATGGAGAAGACAATGAGATTGGCATCCGCCGTGTTATTCACCACTGTATTATGGTCACTTGCGGCATGTACAGAGCAAACTGCGCAAAGCAACGCTGAGCCGGTCATACGCCCTGTTAAACTTTTCAATACCAACAGTCAGTCAGATCAGGCTATTCGTAGTTTTCCTGCAGAAGTCGTTGCCAACCAAGGGTCTTACTTGGCCTTTAGGGTTAATGGGGAATTACTTGAGTTTCCTGCACTTGCTGGCCAACATGTTGAAAAAGGCCAACTTCTTGCCAAACTTGATCCAGAAGATTTTCAGCTTCAGTACGAAGAGCGAAAAGCACGTTTTGAGCTTGCTGACTCGCAACTTGAACGCGTTCAAAAACTATTTGATCGCTCCATCGCAAGCCAAGCAGAGCTAGACCAAGCACTGGCAAATAAGCAAGTGGCAGAGTCTGCTTTAAAAATTGCAAAAACCAATTTAGATAACAGTGAACTTCGCGCCCCTTTTGCGGGGACTGTGGCAAAAGTTTTTGTGAAGAACTTTGAAAATATCCAAGCAAAGCAAAACATATTACGTCTTGAAACCCGCGACTTAATGGATGTGGTTATCCAAGTGCCTGAAAAACTCATTGCACGCATTGATAAAGACGTTAACTACCAACCTGATGTTATTTTTGATGGCTACCCAGACAAGTCGTACCAACTCACCGTAAAAGAATTTGATACCCAAGCTGACCCAACCACCCTTACATACAAAGTGGTGTTTTCGCTGCCAGTGCCTGAAGACTTTAATCTTCTTGCGGGAATGACAGGCCGTGTTGATATTGATTTAAGCAAAATCACCCACTCACAATCAGCGTATATTCTGCTGCCTGTTGAGGCAGTGTTTTCAGAGCCAACAGAGTCTGAAAAAAATAATAGCTATGTATGGCTGTATGACGAAAACACCGGTTTAGTTCATAAAAAAGCGGTTAAAGTGGGCCAATTACACCGCAACGGTATTGAAGTGCTTTCAGGTATTGAGCAAGGTCAAATGGTGGTTGCTGCAGGTGTGCATTCCTTAGAGGAAGGCATGAAAGTACGTCCATGGCAAAAAGAGCGAGGCTTATAATGAGCTTTGCTGCACTTGCTATTGAGCGAAAAGTTATAAGCTGGATGTTCGCACTGTTTTTGCTAATAGGCGGCACCGTGGCTTATTTTGGTTTAGGGCAACTTGAAGACCCTGAGTTCACCTTGAAAAAAGCAATGGTGATCACTCTGTACCCAGGTGCCTCACCACAACAAGTTGAAGAAGAAGTTACTTTTCCAATTGAAAATGCAATTCAACAATTACCCTATGTTGATTATGTCACCAGTATTTCGTCGCCCGGTAAATCACAAATTACCGTTGAGATGAAAAGTAATTACCGCAAACAAGACCTTCGCCAAATTTGGGATGAATTGCGTCGTAAAATTAACGACCAAGCCGCCGCAATGCCTTCGGGTGTTTACCCAAGTAAAATTATGGATGATTTTGGTGATGTTTACGGTGTGATGTATGCCGTGACGGGTGATGGCTATTCGTATGATGAGTTAAAAGACTACGTTGATTATTTAAAACGTGAGTTAGTGCTGGTTGAGGGCGTAAGCAAAGTAACCGTTGGCGGTGAGCAACAAGCACAGGTAATGGTTGAAATTTCAACCCGAAAATTAGCACAATTAGGTATTTCGCCAGACCGTATTTACCAGCTTTTGCAAACCCAAAATAGTGTCTCTAACGCGGGGAAAGTACGGGTTGGCGATGAATCAATTCGTTTACACCCCACCGGTGAATTTAAAGACGTTAAAGAGCTTGAAAACTTATTAATTTCAAAGCCGGGTGAAAACGAGCTTATATATTTAGGTGATGTTGCAACGGTATTTAGAGAGTATGCAGAAGTACCAAACAACATTATTCGCTTTAATCAGCAGCAAGCACTCCTTGTAGGCGTGTCGTTCAGCACAGGTGTAAACGTGGTTGATGTGGGCGCTAAAATAGACGCGCATTTAGCATCGTTAGAATATCAACGCCCACACGGTATAGAAATTAATAGTGTTTATAATCAGCCAGCAGAAGTCGAAAAGTCTGTCAGTGGTTTTATTATTAGCTTACTTGAAGCCGTTGCTATCGTCATTGTGGTGTTGCTGGTATTTATGGGCTTTAAAAGCGGTGTACTAATAGGTGTCATTTTACTCCTAACCGTACTCGGCACCTTTATCTTTATGAAGCTGTTTGCCATTGATTTACAGCGGATTTCGCTCGGCGCTCTGATCATTGCGCTCGGTATGCTGGT
Organism: Pseudoalteromonas sp. MBR-15; assembly: GCF_053628915.1. Classification (NCBI taxonomy): domain Bacteria; kingdom Pseudomonadati; phylum Pseudomonadota; class Gammaproteobacteria; order Alteromonadales; family Pseudoalteromonadaceae; genus Pseudoalteromonas; species Pseudoalteromonas sp. MBR-15. The sequence continues at coordinate 310,689 of NZ_JBRJHH010000001.1, read as the reverse complement.
TGATAACGCGATTGTTGTTACCGAAGGTATTCTTATTAATTTAAAGCGCGGGCAAACTAAACTACAAGCTGCAACCAATATTGTTGATCAAACTAAATGGCCATTATTGGGTGCAACCGTGATTGCGGTTACTGCATTTGCCCCAATTGGTTTAAGCTCGGATGCCAGTGGTGAGTTTGCAGGTAGCTTATTTTGGGTGTTGTTTATTTCGTTATTACTCAGTTGGATTACGGCGATTACACTCACGCCTTTCTTTGCTGACTTAATGTTTAAACAAGCTACGGAAAAACAGCCTCACCACGATGAAGACCCTTATCAAGGTATCATATTCAATGTGTATAAAGGTGTTTTGCATTACGCAATGCGTTACCGTAAAACCACCTTATTGCTCATGGTGATCATGCTCGTTAGTGCGGTATTTGGCTTTAAGTTTATTAAGCAATCATTCTTTCCGGCCTCGAACACCCCCATGTTTTATGTCGATTACTGGCATACTCAAGGTGCCGATATTCATACCACGATGGACGGGGTAGCAAAACTTGAAGCGTTTCTACAAGCCGACCCTCTCGTTGAAGAAGTGACCACCACGGTTGGCCAAGGTGCTCCTCGCTTTATGCTGACATACGCGCCAGAAAAGTCATACCCAGCTTATGGACAGTTGATTATTCGTGTACAAGATCGTGAGGCCGTGACAGCCATGATCAAAAAAGTGCGCGACTACCAACATGAACATGTTCTCGATGCGCAGCTTAAAGTTAAACGCATGGAAATTGGGCCATCGACCGATGCAAAAATTGAAGCGCGCTTTTCAGGCGCTGATCCTGTCGTACTGCGTCAGCTCGCTAAGCAAGCAAAAGACATTCTTCATCAAGACGCTGGTGCCTTTAATATTCGTGATGATTGGCGTGCTCGCTCTAAACTTATTCGTCCGCAGTTCAACGAACAAAAAGCACGCCGTTTAGGGATTGCTAAGTCTGATCTTGATCAGCTTTTATTAACAAGCTTATCGGGTAAACAGGTCGGCGTGTATAAAGACGGCACGCAAATGCTGCCCATTATTGCACGCTCGCCTGCAGAAGAGCGGTTAAATGTCGAAAGCCTGCGCGACTTACAAATATACAGCCCTGTATTGGGAGTCTTTGTGCCAGTTACGCAAGTAGTTGATGACTTTGTTGTTGAATGGGAAGACAGTTTAATTATGCGCCGTGACCGAAAACGCACTATCACTGTCATGGCAGACCATGATGTGATTGGTGATGAAACACCTGCGAAGCTGTTTGCCCGTGTCCGCAAAGATATTGAAGCGATTGACCTGCCACACGGCTACGAGTTGCAATGGGGCGGTGAGTTTGAATCAGCAAGCAAAGCACAAAAAGCGATTTTTGGCTCATTACCGCTTGGTTACTTGGCAATGTTTGCAATTACTGTATTGCTGTTTAACTCAGTTAAAAAACCACTGGTTATTTGGGCCACAGTGCCTCTGGCAATCATTGGTGTATCGGCAGGTTTGTTATTAATGAATGCAGCGTTTAGCTTTATGGCACTGCTTGGTTTACTGAGCTTAAGTGGCATGTTGATTAAAAACGGCATCGTATTAGTGGATCAAATTAACCTCGAACTCGATAGCGGAAAAGAGCCCTATCAAGCCGTGTTTGATTCAGGCGTTAGTCGTGTGCGCCCAGTCGCTATGGCAGCGATCACGACTATTTTAGGAATGATCCCACTTTTATTTGACGTATTCTTCCAATCAATGGCGGTCACAATCATGTTTGGGCTTGGTTTTGCGACAGTACTGACGCTTATTGTCGTGCCAGTGCTTTATACACTGTTGTTTAAAATTAAAGTACCTAAACAACGCCACAGTAATTAAGTACTCTTGTATTTGTGCCTCCCCTGAAAGGATATTTTCAGGGGAGGCACTACAAATTAATTGTATTTGTATCCAATCAATTGCTCTAACCGATGCGCAATTGCAATCAACTCTTTTTCACTCAATGCACCCCCCGTAATAGAAAGTCCAACGGGCATATGATGCACTTTACCCATAGGCAGCGTTAAATGAGGGTAGCCAGATACAGCCGGGTAAGTAGAAAAGCTGCCCGTGAAGTGATCCCCATTGATACGGTCTATTGACCACGCGGGTGTTAAAGTCACAGTAATAATTGCATCAAGATTGTGTTCTTTAAGCATTCTATCTAAGCCATCTGCTCTGGTTGCTTGATGCACTTTTTGTAATGCTGTTAGATACTTCTCGTCGGTTAACGTTGCTTTTTGCTGCGACTTTTCAAATATTTCTTGTTGAAAGTAAGGCATCTCCTTAGTAGCGTGAGCTTGATTAAACTGGATCAACTTTTCTAGTGTCAGCGATTTATATTCGTTTGGCAGTTGAGCAAGGTAGTCATTTAAAGTCGCTTTAAACTCATAGAGTAAAACATCATAACTATCTTGATAAAAATGATCATATGGCTCTGTCGATAACCCCTCAACTAATAAAGCACCTTCTTGTTCGAGCATCTGTTTAGTCTGGTTAAAAAGTGACTCAACTTGCTCATGAGCAAGTGGCGCAGCATACAGTACACCTAAACGCTTGCCTTTTAATGAGATGGCACTTTGCTCTGGCGTATAGTCATAATTAAGGTGCCCTTTTGCGATGTTTGTTGCGGGATCTTTTTCATCAAAACCTTGCATAACTGACAGTAAAATGGCCGCGTCAATTACCGAGCGTGTCATAGGCCCCGCTGTATCTTGCGTATGAGAAATAGGCACAATGCCATGGCGGCTCAATAAACCTACCGTGGGCTTTATACCCACAATACCATTTGCAGAAGACGGACACGTAATAGAGCCATTTGTTTCAGTTCCAATCGCAGCAACACTTAAAAAGGCGGCAACAGCAGCACCAGAGCCTGAACTAGACCCGCACGTAGAACGATTTAAATCATGGGGATTACGCGTTTGCCCCCCAATCGCACTCCACCCAGACGATGAACGTTCAGAGCGCATATTGGCCCATTCACTTAAATTTGTTTTGCCTAAAATAATGGCCCCTGCACGTTTAAGTTTGGCAATAATTGGCGCATCTCTGTGCGTAAAATTATCTTTTAATGCTAACGAGCCTGCCGTTGTAGGCATAGTCTCAGTTTCGATATTATCTTTTACTAAAATTGGTATGCCATGCAAAGGGCCGCGTAACTTACCATGACTAAGCGCTTCATCAAGTTGCATAGCTATGCTTATAGCATCGGGGTTCATTGCAACCACAGCATTTAATTGAGGATTGAGCTCATCGATTTGCTGAATAAAAAACTGTGTTAATTCAGTTGCTGTGAGCTGTTTTTCTTTCATTGCCTGAATTAATTGCGGGATTGTACTTTGTTGAACAAGGTTTTTTAGTTGTTGATTTCTTTGTTCAGAGAGTGGGGTATTTTCTTTTGCAGACACGTTAACTGTAAAGCATAAAGCGGCTAAAAAAACACTTAATGCGAATGCAGGTAAAGCACGAATAACCTGACTAATTCCTGTATACATTTGTCGTTCCTGTTTTATAGAGTGTTGTTGATTGTTATTTTAAAATCGGTATTTACCCATACTTTTATCAAAAATTGCTATTTCTTTACTACACAATGGATTAAACACTGAGCGTTCTCTTGCCCATTACCAGCACCAAATACCCATACTGTTTAATAGTCTAGCCCGACGAAGGTACACGGTGCTAAATGAGTGTTTTAGTCAAATCAGCGATATTGGGCATGCACTGCTTATCTTTTAATTTAACGTCAATCGCGTCAGTTACAAAGCAGCATTTTCAATCAGCGCTTGCTCATAGCCATCACGTTAAATATTCTCACGAAGAAAATTGAGTCTATAGCCTGTGGTATTGATGAAACAGGCACTATGTTGTAATCACTGCCGCCAAGGCATGCCGTTTCTTATTGTTCAAGCAGGTTATCTGAGCCGCAGGCCGACTTTGATGATCAGATAGAGTTCTCCAACACACTCCTTTCGTTTACCGATATTTGGGCAAATCAATTAGGTTACTCTTATTTAAAGCCTTCATTTAATCATCGTTTCGTTCAATTGAAGGCTGTTATCAGGTCTTTCTTTTTGTCACGTTTTTACACACCTTTATAGTAAATACAAAATAAACACGCCAAGTATTTTATCAACGCACCTAATGATTCCTATCTAGCTGGTTTTGTTGTGTATTCACTCTTCATTTTAATGAACATTTACAATGCAAAAAGTAATATCTGACCCAATTGTTACCACTTACCTACTCTTACCCAATCTAGAGGTTAATTTGAGATAGGCAATTACAGAAATTAGTTACAGTCTCATAAGTGGCAGAATGACCCTTAATTTTGAAGGATAACTCATTCGCAACTTACAGTCGCAGCAACACACTCAGTTCCATTTTCGTTACAAGTTAATTTTGTTGGGCAAGTACTACCTCCACCAAAACTTCCATTTACTGTAACATCTATATTCAAAGTGCCAAGGTATTGGATATAAGACGAAGAGTATACGCCTGACGCATCATGATTCTGCATTTGAAAACTAGACGTAGGGACTAATTGACCATCAGCAGTATATGCCAACCCTAAATCAACAACTTCAAATGTAAGTTCCCCATCTACGAATTGAAAAGCAATTTTGACCTCAATTTTTGTACCATCAGAAAGAGTAAACGTTACTTTTGTATTATTGATTGAATGTGATGCAACACTTGCCAAAACGGCTCTTGATTGGGCACTTGTTTTACCTGCAATAATAGCTGCAGCTGCTTTAGCATTATCTAAGTTTCTAAGAATGTTAGCAGCATTTCGGATATAGAACTCAACTTCTTGCTTGAATGCTTCTTTGGCAAGCAAAGCTTGGTATACATCTTTAAAAGCAAAACGACTATCTAACGTGTATCCTCGTCTAAAGATATCATTTATCTTTTCATACGATTCCCTGACCGATTTTAATTTGCCACTTATCTCACTATCACTAGAATCAACATGAGCATTAACCTCTGTTTCGGAACGATCCTTACCAACATTCACTGGCGTCACATTGACGGTTGTAACCGATAAAATGCCCCCAGTAATATCCAGATAATTAACCTCGTAAACACCAACACCTGAAAGTGAATACATTGATGCAGCATGAGAACTGATTGTTTGATCAGAACAACCGTTACACTTAACCAAATTAACAGAGATAATTTGTGGTTTTTCAGACGCGTATAATGCGGATGTGAAAAAGTTAAATAAAATAAATAAAACACTGATTTTCTTCATAATAAACACCATCCCTTGTAGCATGAATTAGTAAAATATTTTTATTCGTCAATAAAAATTAGCGCAATTTCAAAACAAATATAAAGAGCAGATATTCTGATGTATGTTTTCGCGATTCATGATTAGCTTGTATTAAATTAATGCAATTATCATTGAATGGAAAATCTTTCGACAGACGTTTTCCCAGAAGTTTCAAATATGGCTAACACGCTGAATAAGAGCATGTTGCTCAAGCACATTACGATAAACATCCTCTTACTTAGAACATATATACATAACGTCTGTGCGGCGAAAAATATCCTTGCTTTTTATTCTCGAAGCGCTTTATTTATTTCTTGATAGACCCATTATTACTTATAGCCACGCTATTCACTGCTTTCTTAATACCGAAGTTGTTTAACGATTGCATAGAGATGGACACCACGTTCTAAAACATCGTCAAGCGCTATCAGCTACATTTGGTCTATTATGAAACTTGCCGCTCTTTATGTTCTCAAATACATTAACTTTTGATTGTATTTTGCGCAACCGAATCAGACCAATTTCTTAAGAAACTAACGTTCTAAACTGTGATAACAGATATACACTATTACATCATTTATCATATGCTAACGCGTTGATTATGGTACTTTGCAAGGTTGTTTTTAAGTTACCATAAAACCTTTCAAGCTCATCATTATTAATGCATGGGCTTATACTAGCTCTAATACTATAGCTAGTAATAAGTTCCGCTCTCTCTTTTTACCAACCCTTGAATCTTAAAGAGCGAAACAATCAGCCCCTCTTTAATCTTGTAATCACTGCCACCAAGGCATGCAGTTTCTTATTGTTCAAGCAGGTTATCTGGCCGCAGGCTGTTAAAGAGCATGGCTGACGGTGAAATAAACCGCTTTTTGGTGTTCATCACCACCCCCTTTTTAGTCATGCGGTACGACTGTATTTAATTACCTAAAAGTGTATATACATGGTATGTACGAATGTATTTTAAACACTCTTAAACAGTGATTTTTACACCAATATAAAACGCCATACATTGGGTTAAACACACCAAATAATTGTATTTAAATGAACAATAAAAACCATGCAACCGCTATTTACATGCGATTAAAAATACAAAGGCATGAATAAAAAAACCAAATTCAAAACCGATTAATCCTTCTTTACCAGTTTATTTATAAAATCAAGACTAAGCCTAACGCACTAAAAAATATTCCTTACACTACTCTTAGTTAGGTACTCCTTACTAGGTATATCATCTCTCTAAAATTTATACTTAAATTAATTATTAAATTTTCTGTAACACATTAACCCCACTCGAAAAAACACATGTAGTTAAATGTTATCTAGTCAAAAATTGATCAAGGTCACTAAAATCATTGTAAAGAAGAGTAAGGTTATTAATGAGAAAAATAAAACAATATAACTTTCCTAAATAAAGCCATTTATAAGGAATTGTTGGTGCTGTTATGAATATAAAATCAACCTGGCTTTTGTACCTCTGCGCGATGATGTTAATTATACTTACATTACCCTGCGAGGCGGTGTTTGTAAGCCCACCAAAAGATCCCATGCCATTCATTGAGGAAATTTTTCCCCAAGCGACACATATTGGTGAAAAACAGCGGATATCTAACGACGAAAGTGCGCCTTTCGCATGGGTCGTTTATCAAGACAAAAACGTACTGGGCTACGCTTTTGAAACCAATGATATTGCCAAAATTCCAGCTTATTCGGGCGAGCCAGTGAATATGCTCGTTACCATTGACCCCCAAGGTAATTATTTAGGGGTGAAGGTATTAGAGCATCACGAGCCGATTATTTTAACGGGTATCCCAGAATCAAAACTATGGGAGTTTACTGATCAATACACGGGCTTACATGTTAGCGATCGCCTTAAAGTAGGAGGCAGCAGCTCAGATAATATCGTCAACATTGATGGACTTTCTGGTGCCACAGTCACGGTCATGGTCATGAATGATGCGGTAACTAAGTCAGCAAAAAAAATCGCCGCACGTTTAAACATAATTGATCTTGAAGCTTTAAATCGCTTACCAATGGCCACTATAAAGCACGATGTTTATCAACCAGCAAGTTGGCAAGCGTTAACGGGTGACGGGTCTATTCGCCGCTTGTACCTAAGTCGAGAGGCCGTTGATGAGGCGTTTGTAGGCACAGAAGCAGAACACATTGATGCAGCTGCTCCTGAACAAAAAAGCGCTATGTTCGCTGAACTTTATTACGCACAAGCTAATATTCCTCACATAGGCATAAACTTACTTGGTGAGAGTGAGTACCAATGGCTTATGGCGCAATTAGCCCCCGGTGAGCATGCCTTTATTGTGCTAGGAAATGGCTATTCTTTTAAAGGCTCAGGCTACGTTCGTGGCGGTATTTTTGACCGTATTCAACTTTTGCAAAATGGCGATACCATTTCGTTCCACGATTTAGACCACTTTCGCGTCACTGATATTTACGCCACAGGCGCACCCAAATTCAAAGAAATGTCTATTTTTATCGCACGCGCTCACGATGAGTTTAACCCCGGAGCCGATTGGCAACTAGAGCTATTAGTACGCCGTCAAATGGGCGCTATCGACAGCACATTCACGAGTTTTAAAGGCGATTATCATACTTTAGATAAATATGTCAGTCGCCCCGCTATGCCTGAACCAGAAGCTGAATTATCACTGACGCAACAAGTATGGCAAGACAAGCAAGTGGAAGTGATTATTCTGCTGTTCCTCATGCTTCTATTAGGCGCTACCTTAATATTTCAGGATATTCTGGTGCGTCACCCAACCTTTTTACACAATTTCCGACACATATTCCTTATCGTGGTGGTGGTGTTTATCGGCTGGAGCTGGGGCGGACAACTCTCTGTAGTGAACGTATTCACTTTTTTACAAGCATTGATGTCTGATTTTTCGTGGGATTTATTTTTACTCGACCCCGTTATTTTCATTCTTTGGTGTGCTGCTGCGGTGACCATTATGATGTTCGGGCGCGCCGTATACTGTGGTTGGTTATGTCCATTTGGCGCTTTGCAAGAGCTACTAAATGTATTTGCACGCTATGTGAAGCTGCCGCAAATAGAGCCCCCTTTTGCAGTGCATGAACGTTTATGGGCCATTAAGTACCTTATTTTACTGGCTTTATTCGGCATGTCTCTTGACTCTATGGCTGTTGCAGAGCAAATGGCTGAAGTTGAACCATTTAAAACCACCTTCTTACTCAAGTTTGATAGGCAATGGCCATTTGTGTTGTATGCCGTGTCTTTGCTGGTAATTAATTTATTTAACCGAAAATTCTTTTGTCGCTACTTATGTCCATTAGGCGCAGCGCTCTCTGTGGGCTCTAATTTACGCTTGTTTAGTTGGTTAAAACGTCGGCCTGAGTGTGGTCAGCCATGTAAAACCTGCGCTAAAGAATGCGAAATACAAGCTATTCACCCTGATGGTTCAATCAATATGCGCGAGTGTCACTACTGTCTTGACTGTCAAGTCACCTATTTTAATGAACAGAAATGTCCACCACTAAAGAAACTTGCCAGGAAGAAGAATAAATTTCAGGAAAAAGAAATACCCACGGTGGACGTTAGCTAACTACGCCCATCACCAAGCACAATGAAATAACCGGAGGAAGTCCATGAGTGATAGGAAAAAGCTCCCAGAACAAAAACAGCTGAAAGACGAAAGCAGACGTAAGTTTTTTGCTAAAAGTGCTTTATTAGGTGCAGGTGTAGTTGCAGCGCCTATGTCAGCTACTATGTTCGCATCAATGGCTAAGGCACAAGCCGCAGAAGCAGGCAGTAACAGTGCCACTGTTCACCCAGGTGAACTAGATGAATATTATGGTTTTTGGAGTGGAGGCCACTCGGGGGAAGTGCGTATTTTAGGTATTCCGTCAATGCGGGAACTCATGCGTATTCCTGTTTTTAATACCGACAGCGCAACAGGCTGGGGTCTGACGAATGAATCTAAACGCATCAAAGGCGACAGCGCACATCTGCAATGTGGTGACTCACACCATCCGCATATGAGTATGACTGATGGCCGTTACGACGGTAAATATGTGTTCATTAACGACAAGGCCAACAGTCGTGTAGCACGTATTCGCTGTGATGTTATGAAGACCGATAAAATGCTAACCGTTCCTAATGTTCAAGCAATCCATGGCTTGCGTGTGCAAAAGGTTCCATACACTAAATATGTGATTTGTAATGGCGAATTCGAAATTCCCATGAACAACGATGGCAAAGCATCAATGGACGACATTAGCACCTATCGTTCATTGTTTAATGTGATTAATGCCGAAACCATGGAAGTCGCATTCCAAGTAATGGTGGATGGTAATTTAGATAACACCGACGCCGATTTTGACGGAAAGTATTTTGCATCAACCTGTTATAACTCAGAAATGGGAGTCACACTCGGTGATATGATCTCATCTGAACGTGACCATGTTGTTGTATTTAACTTACCGCGATGCGAAGCCGCCATTAAAGCAGGCAAATTTAAAACCTACAATGGCAATAATGTACCAGTGTTAGATGGCCGTAAAGGGTCAACACTCACAGCGTACATTCCGGTTCCTAAATCACCACATGGTTTAAATACCTCACCCAATGGCGACTATTTTGTTGCTAATGGTAAGTTATCACCGACTGTTTCTGTGATTTCAATTAAGAAACTAGATGACCTATTTGATAACAAAATTAAGCCTCGCGACACCATCGTTGCAGAACCTGAACTAGGCTTAGGGCCACTTCATACCGCATTTGATAACCGTGGTAACGCTTACACCACGCTGTTTATCGACAGCCAAATTGCGAAGTGGAGCGTTGAAGATGCTATCAAGGCATACAATGGTGAGAAAGTGAACTACATACGTCAGAAGTTAGATGTTCACTATCAGCCGGGGCACAACCATACTTCTCAAGGTGAAACCCGTGATGCAGATGGTAAATGGCTTATTGCACTGTGTAAGTTCTCAAAAGATAGGTTCTTACCTGTCGGGCCATTACGTGCAGAAAATGATCAGCTCATAGATATTTCAGGTGATGAAATGAAGTTGGTTCACGATGGCCCAACTTTCGCTGAACCTCACGACTGTATCATTGTTCACCGCTCTAAGGTGAAGCCAAATAAACTGTGGGAGCGAAACGATCCTTTCTTTGCCGATACTATCGCAATGGCAAAAGCAGACGGTGTTAATGTTTACGCTGATAACAAAGTGGTGAGAGACGGCAAAAAAGTACGTGTCTACATGACCTCAATTGCACCTAGCTTTGGCATGACTGAGTTTAGAGTGAAACTAGGTGACGAAGTCACTGTGGTTATTACTAACTTAGACCAAGTTGAAGACGTGACACACGGTTTCTGTATGACCAATCATGGTGTGCAGATGGAAGTTGCACCGCAAGCAACGGCATCCATAACGTTTATCGCTGATAAACCGGGTGTGCAGTGGTACTACTGTAACTGGTTCTGTCATGCACTGCATATGGAAATGCGAGGCCGCATGTTAGTTGAAGCGTAAGCTTCGTATTTGGGTATGGGACTTTCCCATACCCTTTATCGTTACAAATAGAAGGTTTATTGAGTGCAGTTAATTTGGTTACACCGTTTATGTGGAGCAATACTGCTCTGTTTTTCATGTTATTCGTTGGCAGTGAGTACGCGACTCTCTGCAGCTGATGATTTACAAGCGCAGTTAGATAGCGCAAAAGCAGGCGACACAATTGTTTTAACGAAGGGTATTTACCAAGGAAATTTTGTTGTCAATAAAGCCATCCACCTTATTGGTGAAACAGGTGCTGTCATTGATGCTTTAGGCGAAGGCCACGCATTACTGTTAAAAAGTTCACATATTTCGATTAAAAATCTCGAGATAGTGAATTGGGGAAATAACTTAACCGAACAACATTCCGGTATTTATTCAGATCAAAAAGCAGAGCAACTAATGATTGCCAATAACCACCTTAAAGGCGATGGTTTTGGTATTTGGTTACAAAAAGGCCAGCATGTACAGGTTTTAAATAACGTGATTGTTGGCAATAAAGCCCTGCGTTCAGCAGATCGCGGCAATGGTATTCAGCTCTCCAATGTGCAACATGTACTGGTTAAAGGAAATGATGTCTCTTACACGCGCGATGGCCTGTACATAATATCAAGCCAAGATAACGTATTAGAAAATAACACGCTTCATGATCTACGCTATGGCGTTCATTACATGTATTCCCACGACAATAAAGTACTCAATAATAACGCATACAATACGCGGGCTGGTTATGCCTTAATGAGCTCGCGCAATTTAGTGATCCAAGGTAATCGAACGACTAACAGTGAAGATTATGGGTTACTAATGAATTTTATTACCTCGTCAGACATCCTAAACAATCACATTTCTAATGTGTGGACCAAGCCCGAAAACAAAGTATTAGGGCGAGACGGAAAAGGTTTTTTTGTATACAACTCAGCGTATAACAACATTGTCGATAACGTGGTTGATACCACAGAAATTGGTATTCACCTCACTGCAGGCTCTGAGCATACGCAAGTGTATGGCAACAGCTTTATAAATAACCCCACGCAAGTCAAATACGTTTCCAATAAAAAACAAGAATGGAGTCACGATAGCCGCGGTAACTATTGGAGCAATTATTTAGGCTGGGATATGAATAATGATGGCGTGGGTGATGTTGCCTTTGAACCCAACGACGGAATTGATAAATTGGTTTGGCAATACCCAGAAATGAAAATGCTAATGGATAGTCCATCGGTATTAACACTGCGCTGGGTACAACGCCAATTTCCTGTATTAAAGCCTGCTGGTGTTAAAGACAGCTACCCATTAATGCGCTCCCCACACTCACCTCAAGTTATTAAATCGCAGAGTGATATCAAGGACAAACAACATGACTAACACGCCCGTGGTTTCAATGAACCAAGTAACAAAAAGCTATGGCAGTCTCACAGCAGTCAATAACCTTAGCTGCGAGCTCGCGCCCGGTGAAGTGCTCGGCCTTTTTGGTCATAATGGTGCTGGCAAAACAACCATGATGAAACTCATTCTGGGTATCACATCGCCAACAAATGGCAGTGTCGATGTACTCGGTGCTAAACCAGACTCCAAAGCCGCATGGCATATTCGATCCCAAGTCGGTTACTTGCCTGAAAATGTCAGTTTTTATGAGCATTTAACAGGAATAGAAGTACTCAATTACTTTGCAAAACTGAAAGGTTTTAACAAACAACACGCAAAAGATTTAATAGCGCAAGTAGGATTAACAGAGGCAATGAACCGCGCGGTTAAAACATATTCCAAAGGAATGCGTCAACGTTTAGGACTTGCCCAGGCATTTTTAGGTAAACCTAAATTACTATTACTAGATGAACCAACGGTTGGGCTTGACCCGGTTGCAACAACTGAATTTTACCAACAAGTTGACAACCTTAAAGCACACGGCACCAGTATTATCCTGTGCTCTCATGTGTTACCAGGGGTTGAGCGCCATATTGACCGTGCGATTATTCTGAGTAAAGGGCAACAACTTGCTTGCGGTAATTTAGCCAGTCTACGCGCACATGCAAACTTAGATATACGCATTAAAACTCGCGGTGTTTCCCCCTCTGAGCTCGTTAATGACTCACAATTAATGACCCATGTTGAACTCTGTCACGATACCGATTTATTGGTAAAAGACGAGAATAAAATGAATGTTCTCCGCGAGCTCGTTAAATACCGTCATTTAGATGATATACACATTGAACAACCCGATTTAAATCAGGTTTATCAACAAATTTTATCTCAAGCGCCACAAAAGGGAAGCATATGAAATCAGTCTTCACTGTTGCTGCAAAAGAGTTTAGCGATGGTCTTCGCAACCGTTGGTTGCTCTCAATTACAATTATTTTTGCCTTATTATCAGTAGGGCTGACCTATTTTGGCTCAGCGGTCGCAGGTGAAACAGGGTTAACCTCAACCTCGACCACTGTAGCAAGCTTAGCAAGTTTAGCTGTTTTTCTTATTCCTTTAATCGCCTTGTTACTCAGTTACGACAGCTTTGTAGGTGAGCTAGAAAGTGGCACCTTACTCTTATTACTTACCTACCCTATCAACAAAACCCAATTACTAATGGGAAAATTTATAGGGCAAGGAAGTATCATTGCACTGGCAATTTTAATTGGCTTTGGTGCATCTGGTGTCATTTTATATGCCCATACTCAGCAAACTGAAATTATTACTGTATTTTCATTATTCATAGCCAGTGCCGTTATGTTAGGCCTTAGCTTCATTGCTATTGCCTTTATAATTAGCATCTCGGTGAGTGAAAAGTCGAAAGCTGCCGGTGCTGCTTTAATCGTCTGGTTTATTTTCGCACTCATATTTGATCTCGGTTTACTCGCTCTTCTCGTAGGCACAGAAGATGGTATAAGCCAACAATCACTCACGTTTCTGATGATGTTGAATCCCGCTGATATTTTTAGATTAGTGAATCTAGCAGGCTTAGACAGCGCAGATGTAAACGGGGCTCTTGCTATTGCAATACGCTCAAGCCTGTCGCTTACTCAGTTGCTTTGCGTGCTCGTCGCCTGGGTTATCTTGCCATTAATTTTAGCCATCACACTATTTACTAAAAAGAGAATGTAATGAACGTTAAAACCTTACTGCCGATACTGCCACTTCTATTCATGCTTTGTGCCTGTGGGGAGAGTGAAATTAAACAAACACCCAGCCAAGCAGTTGCAATTGAAGCAACCGATGAATGTCATTTATGCGGTATGTTGATTTCAGAATTTCCAGGCCCGAAGGCTGAACTACTGCAAACTGATACAAACTCGGGCTCGGGCAAAAAAATACATAAGTTTTGTTCAACACGAGATATGTTCAGTTACTACCTAGAACCTGAAAACACACGTAATGTAAGCGATATTTTTGTACATGACATGAGTAAAACACCCTGGCATAAACCCGCCGATAATTACTTTATAAATGCGCGAAAAGCTTGGTATGTTGCGGGCTCATCTCAACAAGGCGCTATGGGGAATACATTGGCCAGTTTTGCAACTGAACAAGATGCGATAAACTTTCAAAATGAATTTGGCGGGCATGTCATTCGTTTCGAAGATATCACACACGCTATTCTAATGCCTGCTCATCATTAAAAATGATAAAAGCGATACGCAATCTACCCATGTAAATCAGGTAGATTGCTTTTATGTAAACGATACTTTTTCTAGTTTACTAGCTTCTGACAACAGTTCCCAAAGATTCACGGTGTTGAAGTAATTCATCAAAGCCTTGCTCATGTAATTTAGCTACGAGCTGTTCAAGCACGTCATCTTTTTGAGGCGCTACAGGCTGCGTTAATAGCAAAGAAGTAAGATTACCAAACCCAGGATGCTCAAAATCAGGATTCTCAAGGCCATGATGTGCTCTTAGCGTTAACAGCATAAGTGCAGCATAAGGTGTAAATTGCCAGTTCATATTGTCGAACTCAAAAAACATCTTACTTGGTTGCGATGCAACCTGAGCGACTTGATCATCACATAACTGATTTAGAAAAGCGGTAACTTCAGTTAAGTCAGTGCTATCCCAGTTATCTAAAATAGCTTGGCAAGCAAAGTCATCAACTACTGGTTTTAAGGTATTGCCACCAGCTATGTTATCGAGAAAGTAATCTAAATCGACTTAAAACTATATAAGAAGCAATACCTGGTACAAAATTGGGGGTTAAGCGATAAGTACAGTGTTGTTGGTGAAGCGAGCACCAACAACACATAATAGTTGAAGATAAAATTGAGCAAAACGCCGTTATAGCGTTTACTTTTTCAAGCTCAATGTGCCAGTGCGTTTTGTGCTACTTCGCTTTATTTGGTTTGACCTAGGTTTACCTTGATTCGCTTTATTCGAGCCTGGTTTTGAGTCTGTGCGGCCTTTTTTAACATAGCTAGAAAAGTCGCGTTTTTTCTCGCCTTCTGAACGTGGTTGAGGCGTTCTTGGCTTAGTTGGCTGTTTATTATCGTCAATTGAACGTTCCTCTGTTTTACCCGAGTCGGCAATTGAGTTATTAATTTCAGCCATCTCTTGCTCAGTTAAATGGCGCCATTGCCCCACTTTTAAGCCTTTTAACGTCACATTCATAATACGTGTACGTTTAAGCGTGACCACTTCGTAGCCGAGGTATTCACACATACGGCGAATTTGACGATTTAGCCCTTGCGTTAACACAATAGTAAACTGCTGTGGGCCAGTTTGTTTCACTTTGCACTTTTTCGTAACGGTATCTAAAATTGGAATACCATTTGCCATTTTGTTTACAAACTGACGATTAAGTGGCTTATCGACAGTGACTACATATTCTTTTTCGTGGTTATTGCCCGCTCGTAAAATCTTATTAACGATATCGCCTTCGTTGGTTAAAAAGATTAAGCCTTCAGATGGGCGGTCTAATCGACCAATTGGGAAAATACGCTCAGGATAATTAACCGCTTTTACAATGTTACTTTGAATTTTTCGCTCAGTGGTACAGGTAATACCAACGGGTTTATTATATGCAATATAAACACGTTTCGGTTTGGCTTTGAGTGGTTTACCATCAATAAGTACTTCATCAGCATCACTGACTTTAACACCCATTTCTGGCAAATTACCATTAACAGTAACACGACCTTCCTCAATATATTTATCAGCCTCTCTGCGCGAACAAAACCCTGTTTCACTGATAAATTTATTTAATCGCTTTAACTCTGTCATGGCACACTTCTGTCTTAATTTTAAAGCCGCTAGTTTATACCAGAACCCTATAGCACGCTAGGCAGATTAATCTTCGTTTAACGGCTCGCTTTAATGCAGTGCAGGTTTTTCGGTGAGCAACGTCTGCAATGTGTCAAAATCAAACCGATACTCTGCATTGCGAGTATTGCGCAGCAAAAAAGCATCGAATGGAATAACTGACCAGTCCGTGATATCACTGAGCCAATGGTAACTTGTCACATTTTGGTTCGTGATCACGCCTAATTTAAATTTAATTTCATGATGAGTTTGCCAATATGGATGACCATTATGATGATCGACCAAACTAATTAACGCCCACGCCCCCATCATAAAGTGCCCGCCTACACTGGCTGTTAAGCGCCCTTGTTCAATTAACCTTAAGTTGTCATCAAGCCAGTCTATGCCGCCGATAAAATAGCGTTTGCCTGACTTTTCTTTAACTGCATCAAGTGCGCCCAGTGCCATTAAATCCGATGCACACCAAATAACATTCGTTTGTGGGTAACGGTGCAATAGACGGCGCACTTTTTCAGTGGCTTCGGTTTTATTCCAATTTGCATAAACAACTTGCTCAAGCTCGACATGTTGGGTTCGTAAATAGTGACTTAAACCATTACTGCGAGTATCTGATTCAGTCCCATAGTGACCGTTAATGGCCACAAATTTGGGTTCTTGTTTTGCTTGTTTAGCATTATCAAACAATGCTTTTCCTAATTGTATACCCGCTTCAAAATTATCGTGATAAACCTCTCCGAGCCAATATTTAAAATGCTCTGAGGGTTTACCAATTTGCTGGCGCTCTGCGCCGAGGGTGGTTTCTTCTAATGTGATGAACTTTATCTTGTGACTTTCAAGTAAGCTCATTGATTGATCTGCTCCCCCAGGGTAATTAATCAGTACAACATAGTCGGGAGTGGCGTTGTATTTAAGATAGTGTCTAAGCTCTTCTAGCTGAATATGCCGATTGCCACCACCGTAAATAATATCAAGCTTGACGTTACTGTGTGTTGCCGCAGCTTGCATTACTGCTGTGACTTTTTGCCAAAAAGGCTCCGCTTTTACCGAGGGATTTACAAATAGCACCGAAAATTGCTCTACAGCAAAAAGTGGTAAAGAGCAAAGCAGTATTAAAACACTCAATATAACCCGCATGTTCATTCCAGCACGTTATTTTTTAAAAGTGTAGTATACGGGTAATTATCGTGACAGTTTTCGCCACACAGTCTCACACGGACCGTATCGAAACAGTTGAGTATATACTTTGCAAAATACCAGCTGAAAGACAACCACACCCGCAATAAGAAGCCAATAATTAATGCGATCAAAACTCAACACCCACTCAGGGAACATGACTTTAAAACACACTAAAAATATCACGGTTTGCATTAAGTAAAGGGTTAAAGACATACGCCCTGCTTGTTGTAATACTAAACACTTTTCGGGGTTATTCTTAACGTATTTTACGAGTATATGAATATACAACGTTGCCATCGCAAGTGCTGCAAACCAAGAGAAAGGCTCAGCCAATGCGACCATAAGTACATGTGTATTTGGTTCAACCGCTAATCGTAAAACGGTAAAGCCCAGCGCTGCAGGCACAATAAAGTTTAACTGTTCTCTAGTAAGGCCATTTTCGAAGATCTTTTGTTTATACAAATACATCCCAATCAGCATGAGCCCGCCAGCCATCCACAGCGTAATAAGCGGAACAGCTATAATCATGATGATAAACATCAACACATTACTCATAAAGCCCGCTAAATAGGATGAAAATGCCGCATTGTATGCCTCTAAAAAAGCCGCAGAGTCACGCGTAACAGGAAGCAGTTCAGGTTCAATAAATGCCAATAAAAAAGAGGAGAGTGCACCGAGTAGCAGAAATAGCATGCCCATTCTTACTATTTTATCATTCGGTTCATGGCTGAACTTGAGTGCCAACCACCCTGCACATGCATAAATGAATAAAATATCACCAGCCCAAAGTAAAAACCCATGGGCCAACCCTATAAACGCTAATACTTTTAAACGCTTATGCAATGCATCTATGCTTTGCCAGCGCTGTAATTGAATTGTAAGTGCTGCGCCAAACAATAAACAAAAGAGGGTTCGAAACCGGCCATCAATAAAGACTAAATTAATAATATTTATAAACTTATCCGCCACAGAAGGTGTTGCACTTGTTACATAGCCATACTCAAAAATACCAAAGTAATAGGCATTCATGAACATTAAACCCAGTACCGCAATCCCTCTTAACACATCCATATTAATATTGCGCATATATCACTTATAAATTTTGTCTGCAGCTATCGCTCCAATTTACAGCATTTTCATATATTTTGGGAAGGTCTGCGCTTTCTATTGTTAAAAAAGCCACTGCTTGTTCTAATGCCCACCAGCTTCCAGTTTCGTAGGCTTTAACTGTTTCGAGAATATAATAAAGAATATTCTTTTCTTGCATTAATGCACTGTGTATTTCATCTGGAAATGGTAAACGTTCAAGCAACTTTTCCATTGGTTGGTCAAGAATAGCATCGAGTAATGAAAACAACCCTGTTAAAAACGCTTCTCCGGTTTGCTGCTTAGCCACACGCTGTGCTATTAGCTCACAAAATCGAGCTCTTACAACACAAAGCCGCGTGAGCTCGGCAGGTTTAGTTTGTGCGCTATGTGCAGTAATAATTAAGCTAACAAACTTTTTCAGTCGTTCATGACCAAGATAAACAAGCGCTTGTTTTAACGAACCTATTTTACTTTTTATAGGGAATACACCACTGTTTATTAAGCGTAAGAGCTTATAAGCTAAAGCAGTATCTAGCGAGAATAACCCCGCTATTTCGCTAATATCGGGGTCTGGACGCATGACTTCAGCATAAATTGATAAAACCAATGCGTAGTTATAATCAATATCACGCTGTTGGATCATGGTTGGTTTGGCAAAGAAATAGCCTTGAAAAAAGTCAAACCCCATTTCGTAGGCTTTTTCAAAATCATCTGCCGTCTCGAGCTTTTCTGCTAATAACTTTATTTTTTTGTGTTTTTTTAATTTTTTAACTACGGGTAGAATTTCTTCAAATGGGGTTTGTTTTACATCAAACTTGATAAGTCGAACAAGCTTTAAAAAGCGGTCCCACTCGGGCTGGTACACAAAGTCATCTAAGGCAAGTTTATAATTGTTATGAAATAACTCACGACAAAACGCATAGTTTTCATCGGTAGGCTCCATCGTTTCTAGCAGCTCGATAACGACATCTTTCGTTGGCAAAAAAGCACATAGATCCAGTTTTAAAGACTCTGGACCTATATTAATTAATGCTTTTTTGCCCGACGTGATATGCCGGGTACCTAAATTGAGCTGATTTTCCATAATGAGACGTGCCGTTGCGGTGCTTTCTGACACGTTTGGAAAACTGTTTTTTTCACTATCGCGAAATAGTAGCTCATAGGCGACAACTTGTTGACGACGATTAAAGACCGCTTGCCTAGCAACAAATACAGCCACTTTACCTACTTTTTATCATTTATATAACACTAAGTAATTAATAGCGGAAATTGACATAAAAGTCACTTAATTGCCATGAATCAGGGTGTTTTTATTGATATAAGTACGATAAATAACCATCTGCGACTGATTGCCACGAGAAACGCGCATTTTTAGCCTGTTCACAAATTCCTTGCCACTTTTTAGGATCTGCATTTTTTAGCGCAAGCGCTTCAGTAAAACCAGTAATAAGTTCGTAACTTTGAGCGGTTAAACTCTCACCTTTAAAACTAAATCCCGTTTCAAGGTGCTGCACAGTATCACGAAGTCCACCGACACCATGCACTAGACACGGTTGACCTGCGCGCATGGCGAGCATTTGACTAATACCACAGGGTTCAAATGAACTGGGCATTAAAAACAGATCGCCTAAATGATACAAGTACTCGCCAACAAAATGAGCGTATCCTTTCAAAAATAATAAGTTATCTTGTCGGGCCATGACTGTGGTCATCACTTTTTCAAGTTCAGTATCACCTGAGCCAAGAATAATCATATACCCATCATGTTGCTTTAAACGCTGGCATAATTCATCTAGCACTAATGCTTTATCATACGGCTGACAAAGCAGGAGCACTTTTTGATCTGTTAATCGCCCAACACTCGTCACTAAAGGGCCAGAGAAAGGCTGTGTTTTAAACTTAAGCACACGCTGATGTGCTATATAATGCGCTGGGTCAAGCTCAGACGTTTTTGCCATCCACTGAAAAAGTGCCGACTCAGCGTGCTGATATAAATGAGCAAAACTGACATCGGATAGTTCATCACCTGGATACTCACACCCGTTTAGAATGCCTACTACACGGCCTTGCTGATATGCAGCTTGTAAATCAAGTTCGAGCCCTTCTCCGCCAAAAAAGCCATTAACAGGATCGCTTGGTTTTAGCACCTCTTGGCAATATGTGGGTGATACTAAATGTATTTTATCAACCAAGTTAATCGCTGTGCGCATTGGGTTGAAACAGTCAGGGTAACGTGGATCGCATAACTTTTGGCCATCATAACCCAAGCTTGGAAACCACGCTTCTAAACTCGAAGTATCCCCTTTAAAAGGACGGATCCCTTGCAGAGCAAGGTTATGTACGGTGTAAGCTAAAAATAAGGTGGAGAAATCGTTATAGCGACTATCTGTTTTAAGTAACAACGCAACACACGCACTATGCCAATCATGTAAATGAATAACATCAGGCTTACAAATGAGTCCTTGTAATAAGGCTTCGCACACAGCGGCATTAAATAAGGCAAATTTACTGGCATCGGTTGCAAATGGGCGACCTGCCTCGTCATTACAATAAACAGCGCCATGGTGACGGCTAAATTCCCAATGAGAAATAACCAGCTGTCTAACCCCTTTCTGAGAGTGAGCAAGTTGCCACACTTCGAGTTGTTGCATGTGTCCGGCAAACGCCACATTGACCACACCTAGGCTATGACGCTCTAAATCGTGAAAACCATAATCGGGGATCACCACATCAACTGTCAGCCCCTTTTCAACAAGGGCTTTAGGACAATCTCTTACGACATCGGCAACACCACCTACTTTTGCATTCGGTAATGCATCATTCTCTGCAGCAACCATCAATACATGCATGCTTTGCCGTACTCCTTTTTACTTCTATTTTTTGTGCTGGGGGGTGATATTAGTACCTTCCACCCCACCCATATTTAAGCAAGGCGTTTGTTATCTTGCTCTTGTTGTTTTAACTTTTTTGCCAGTTCATTCAACATATCACGCGTCACTAAGACAATCCCTTTTTTCGAGACTCTAAAACCATTTTCTTTATCAACTTTATGATCATAGCCTATTTCAAGACCTGCGGGTATCTCGCAGCTACGATCAATAATCGCGCGTTTTATGCGACAATTACGTTGAATTTTAGCCCCTGGTAATATAACTGACTCTTCTATTTGACAATAAGAATGGACATGTACATTAGAGAACAATAGCGATTTTCTCACCAAAGACCCCGAAATAATACACCCGCCAGACACTGTTGAATCGACCGCCATACCTCGTCTGTCATCATTATCAAAAATAAATTTAGCCGGTGGAAGTTGCTCTTGGTAAGTCCAAATAGGCCAGCTAGGGTCGTATAAATCTAGCTGCGGTTCTGGCATAACCAGCTCCATGTTCGCTTCCCAGAACGAATCAAGTGTTCCTACATCACGCCAATAAGGTTGTCCATCATAGCCTGGGTCTCTAAACGGATACGCAAAAACGTTATGCTCTTCAATAATGGCTGGAATGATATCATGACCAAAGTCACGGCCAGATCCCTCTGTTTCGGCGTCTTTTTTCAGTTGCTCAAATAAAAACTCAGTATTAAAAATATAGTTCCCCATTGAAGCTAGGCACGTGCCAGGTTTGCCGGGGACTGAGGTTGGCGACGCAGGTTTTTCATCAAACCGGCGAACGCGCTTACTTTCATCCACAGTCATGACACCAAAGGTATTCGCGGCCTCCTCACACGGTACCTCGATACAACATACGGTCATGTCTGCACCATTTTCAACATGCTTTGCGAGTAAACCACCGTAATCCATCCGATATACATGGTCGCCCGATAATATCATGACGTATTTTGGCAGCTCATGACGAATAATATCCATATTTTGAAACACAGCATCAGCTGTACCACAATACCATTCATCACCATAACGCTGTGACGCTGGCAAGATTTCAACCGACTCACCCAGCTCTTTCTTAAAGTGACCCCATGCACGATTAACGTGGCGGATCAGTGAATGCGATTTATATTGTGTAGCAATGCCAACACGACGAATGCCCGAGTTAATGCAGTTCGACAGCGGAAAGTCGATGATCCGGTGTTTACCACCAAAATACACCGCCGGTTTAGCTCGCCAATCTGTTAATTCGTGTAAACGTGAACCTCGCCCCCCTGCTAAAATAAGGGCATACGTTTCTCTTGTTAAACTACTTATATATCGATTTGCATAACTTGGCATAACTCTCTCCGTCTTAAGTTAGCTGCTTTTTTTCTGTGTGTGTTGCTGTGCGCTCGTGTCTAAAAGTGGTTCCAAATGCCAAATATCATCGCTGTATTGACCAATGGTTCTGTCGCTTGAAAACATGCCACTGGCAGCAGTATTCAAGATACTCATTCTGGTCCAGTGTGCGCTGTCTAAATAGGCTTGTTCAACTTGCTCTTGCGCTTGAACAAAGCTGGCAAAATCATGGGCTACAAGCCATGGATCGTGCGGACTCTTTATCGCAGCAATAATGTCGTCGAATAAGTTTGGTTCAAATAAATTAAAATGACCGCTTTCTAAGAGTTGCATTACTTTGTATAAGCTTTCGGTCTGATAAATAACTTGCTCCGGATTATAGTGCGCTTTTATATCGTCAACTTGTTCTGCTCGTGCGCCAAACAAGAAGAAATTATCAGCACCTACAGCATCACGGATTTCAATATTTGCACCATCTAATGTCCCTATCGTCAACGCGCCATTCATCATAAACTTCATGTTACCAGTGCCCGATGCTTCTTTACCGGCTGTTGATATTTGCTCAGATAAATCGGTTGCAGGACAAATCGTTTCCATCGCGCTGACGTTGTAATTAGGTAAAAATGCAACCCGTAAATATGGCTTTGCAAGGGGGTCTTTATTAATGACTTCAGCCACATTATTAATTAACTTAATAATTTTCTTCGCCATGTAATAACCTGGCGCAGCTTTCCCCCCGAGGAGTACACAACGTGGCACACAGTTTTCTGTATCGCCCTGACGAATCCGGTCGTATAAATGAATAATATGCAAAACATTAAGTAATTGGCGCTTGTACTCATGAATGCGTTTAACTTGCACGTCGAACATCATCGTGGCGTCAAACTCAACACCACATCGGCTTTTTACAAGCTCAACAAGACGTTGTTTGTTGGCATATTTAACATCCTGCCACTGTGTATGAAATTCGGTATCGTCGTAATATCGGCGCAATTGGCCAATTTTGCTAAAGTCAGCCACCCATTCATCGCCAATTTTGCTGTTCAGTAACTTAGTCAGTTCTGGATTACAGTGGGCAAGCCACCGACGCGGCGTAACACCATTGGTTTTGTTGTTGAATTTTTCCGGCCATAATTGATAAAAGTCATTAAATAAACCGGCTTTTAATAGTTCAGTATGAAGCGCCGCAACACCATTGACAGAATAACTGCCGACAATCGCAAGGTACGCCATGCGAATTTGTGGCTCTGGGCCCTCTTCAATCAGAGAAAGGGCGCGCTGTTTAGCCACATCTCCCGGCCATGCTTGTGCGACGTCGGCGAGGAAACGGGCATTAATTTCGTAAATTATTTCTAAAATGCGCGGTAATAAGCGCGAAAATAATGACACAGACCATTTTTCTAAGGCTTCTGGTAACAAGGTATGGTTGGTATACGCCATGGTTTTTGTCGTAATGTGCCACGCTTTATCCCAATCAAGTTCATAGTCATCGATTAACACGCGCATTAATTCTGCAACCGCAATACTGGGGTGAGTGTCATTGAGTTGAAAAACATGGTAGTCAGCAAACTCATCAAAGTTTTCACCTGACTTGTTTACCCAAATATCAACAACATCTTGAATACTGGCAGACGATAAAAAATACTGCTGACGTAAACGCAACTCTTTGCCATTTTCGCTACTGTCGTTGGGGTAAAGCACCATGGTGATTTGTTCAGCGAGATTTTTACGCGCCACCGCTTCTGAGTAACTGCCCGCATTAAACTCACTCAAGTCAAACTCATCGGTTGCCTCTGACTTCCATAACCGTAACGTGTTTACAATATCGTTTTTGTAGCCCGGGATCGGCACATCATATGGCACCGCCAAGACATCTTGGGTATCGAGCCATTGACGATGCACACGCCCTTGCTTGTCGGTGTAACTTTCTACATGACCAAAAAATTTGATTCGCTTAGACTGCTCTGGTGCGCTTAACTCCCATGGGTGGCCTTCGCGTAACCAGTTATCGGGCTGTTCAATTTGGTGACCATTTTCTATCGCTTGATTAAACATGCCATATTCATAACGAATGCCATAACCAATAACAGGTAGCGCAAGGCTGGCACAACTATCTAAAAAACACGCAGCTAAGCGACCTAAACCACCATTCCCAAGCCCTGCATCATGTTCAGCTTCGGCAACACTTTCAAGCTCAGTACAATACTGTTGCAATGCCTTTGCTACCTGCTCATCAAGGTCAAGATTTAAAATCGCATTACCCAATGCACGCCCCATCAAAAACTCCAGCGATAAGTAAGCAGTTTTGCGGCGTTTTTGTTCATGTATTTGCTGTTTTGTGTCACGGCATCGCGCCACAAGCCTGTCGCGAATAGTTAACGCCAGTGCATGGTATAAATACAGTTGTGACTTACCCACTTTGTCACGCCCTAAGGTGTAATAAAAATGGCGTGATAGGTCATCCTCTAAGGTGCTTTTATCAATAATAGGCGCATCTTGCCATCCTTTTACAACACATGCTTGTTCACCTTTTTTAGTCATGACTTAAGTCCTCTGAATCGGCGGTAAAAACCCAGCTGCTCATCGCAGCAATCTGTTGTTCGGTATCAACATTCGCTGTCGAAACCGAATGAATACTGGTAAGTGCCAAAGACCATTGACCGCTTGATAAGCGCGGTAATTGGCAAGTGATAGGCAAGGAGCCAGCATTTAAAATAATCAGTAAAGCTTGTTTCGTGTGCTTATCAGTCAGGCTATACATTAAAAATTGACGGTCGCTCTGATGCCAGTCATCTTGTTGCATATCGGTGCCTGATTCTGTAAACCACGCAACGGCATAACGAGGGTCACCGTCATGCACAAAGAAAGGGTGCTGAAAAACGCTAAATTGCTTGCGTAATCTAAGCACATCATCAATAAATCGGGTCAGTGGATGGTTAAATTGCGATTCTTTCCATGCAAGCCAACTAGTACGATTATTCTGACAATAAGCGTTATTATTACCGCCTTGCGAGTGCGCCATTTCGCTTCCTAAAGAAAGCATAGGCACCCCTTTGGAAAGTAACAAAGTCAGCAGCATATTTTTTTGCTGTTGCAAGCGTAATTTGCTTATAGCTTGGTCGCTGGTATACCCCTCTACACCGCAATTAAAGGAATGATTCGCACTGTGTCCATCGCGATTTTGCTCGCCATTCGCTTCATTGTGCTTTTGTTCATAACTCACCAAGTCGGCCAAGGTAAATCCATCATGGCTGGTGATAAAGTTAATACTATTAAGGGGTCCACGCAGGTTATGTTCAAACAAATCAAACGAGCCATGTAAACGCTTAGCAAGTTCCCCTATTACACCTTGTTCTTGCTTCCAAAAACGTCTTACGGTGTCGCGGTATTTGTCGTTCCATTCGCGCCAAGGCGCTGGAAATGCCCCGAGCTGATAACCACCTGGGCCTATATCCCAAGGCTCTGCTATTAATTTAACTTTATTTAAAACAGGGTCTTGGTTAACAGCTTGCATAAAAGCATGCGCGTGATTAAAACCATTTGGATTGCGCCCAAGTATGGTGGCCAGATCAAAACGAAAACCATCAACCCCCATTACTTCTACCCAATAACGCAGGCTATCAAGCACCAATTGCAAAGCACGTGGTGAATCGATATTAAGCGTATTTCCGCAGCCCGTATCATTTATATAATGCTGTGGCTTATCGGCAACCGTTCGGTAATAACCCAGATTATCTAACCCACGTAGAGATAATAGCGGCCCATCAGTGCCAGCCTCTGCGGTGTGGTTATAGACGACATCTAGAATGACTTCGATATCAGCTTTGTGCAGCTCAGCGACCATCTCTTGAAACTCGCTAATATCATCGTCGACCAAGTAGTCTTTATGTGGGATAAAAAAATTAAGCGTGTTGTAGCCCCAATAATTTTGCAGCCCTTTAGCCGTTAAAAATTGCTCACTAATAAACGCATGAATAGGTAAAAGTTCTAAACACGTGATACCTAAAGTCCGCAAGTGTTCAATAAAACGAGGGTGGCTTAAGCCTAAAAATTTGCCTTGCAACGCTTTCGGTATATCAGGGTGGCGACAGGTCGCGCCTTTTACATGACACTCATAAATGACGGTTTTTCCCCAACTGTGCTGTGGCTTAGTGCCCTTGTAAAGCGCAAGCTCTCTAACGCGTGATTTAGGCATATCTATCGCGTTGTTCACAGTGCTTAATGTGCCAACCGGCATCTGCCCGTAGTGGCGCTCGCTCCACGTAAACTCGCCATAAATGTCGCGTGCATAAGGGTCGAGCAATAACTTATGAGGATTAAAAAATAACCCTTTTTGAGGTGCATAGTCACCATCAGCTCGAAAGCCATACAACGCACCGGCTTTTAAAGGACTAACACGTAATGTCCACACTCCCCCTTCATTCATTCGCATGGGCAGTGTGAGAATTTCTGAATGACCGCTGCTGTCAAATAAGCATAAAGATAGGCTGTGTGCCTGGGGTGCATAGACGGCAAAGTTAACCCCATCCCCCTGCACCGAGGCGCCTAACGGCATCGTTACCCCTGTTTCAAGTGCAACACTATGACTCATCGCTCACCTTCTTAAGGTACACAGTTGCAAGGCCTGGTAATGACACGACCACGCACTGTGTAAATCCATGATTGAGCATATTTTGAGTTAAAATAATCTGTTCAGGATCGCTTGTTACCTCAACCCCTGAGCCAAAAAATTCGGGTTTGTCTGTATTCAAGATCACTTGATAACGCCCTGCTTTTGGCACCCCGATAACGTAATCATGGTAAACCTGTGGGGTTAAGTTGCTCACAACCACAACAAAATCATCAGCTTGTTTTGCATAGCGAATAAAGCTAAAAATGCTTTGTGCTGAGTTGTTGCTATCGAGCCACGCAAACCCCGCGGGGCTTGTATCTTGCTCGTAAAGTGCGGGTGTATTGCAATACACTTTATTGAGCGCTTTTATTGTTTCTTGAACACCACGATGACTCGTGTGCTCCAGTAAATGCCAGTCAAGAGATTGATCATGATTCCATTCTCGACGCTGGGCAAACTCAGCCCCCATGAATAACAACTTTTTACCTGGGTGAGCCCACATAAAGGCGTAGTAAGCGCGTAAATTTGCAAATTTCTGCCAGTCATCACCCGGCATTTTTTCAATTAAGGAACCTTTGCCGTGCACTACTTCATCATGGCTTAATGGCAAGACATAATTTTCGCTGTAGGCATACACCATCGAAAATGTCATTTCATGATGATGATGAGCACGATACAAAGGATCGCGTTGCATGTAGTGCAAACTGTCGTTCATCCACCCCATGTTCCACTTATAGCCAAATCCTAAGCCATCATGCTCAACGTGTCTGGTTACGCCTGGCCATGCTGTCGATTCCTCAGCAACCATCATTATGCCGGGGTTATTAGCATAGCAGCGCAAATTAACTTGCTTTAGACATTCTATTGCTCCGAGGTTTTCGCGCCCACCATATTGGTTCGCAACCCACTGCCCTTCTTCACGGCTATAATCGAGGTAAAGCATGGATGCCACGGCATCAACCCGTAAGCCATCAATGCCAAACTCGTGTAACCAATACATGGCATTGGCTATTAAAAAGCTGCGCACTTCAGCACGGTCGTAGTTATAAATGTATGTATTCCAGTCTGGGTGGAATCCTTGCCGTATATCGGCGTGTTCATATAAGTGCGAGCCGTCAAAGCGATGTAAGCCATGGGGATCACTTGGAAAGTGCCCAGGGACCCAATCAAGAATAATCCCTAAGTTAGCCTCATGGCATTGTTGTACAAAGTAAACAAAGTCGTCAAAACTACCGTAACGACTTGTCACAGCAAATAAACCAACAGGCTGATAGCCCCACGAACCATCAAACGGGTATTCACTAATTGGCATTAACTGTAAGTGAGTAAACCCGAGAGCTTTGGTATAGGGAATCAAATTATCAGCTAATTCACGCCACGTTAGATACCGGCTACTATCATCTCTGCGCTGCCAAGAGCCCGCATGTACTTCGTAAATACTAATAGGCGATTCAATACTATTACGCTTTGCACGATTTTTAAGGGCGTGCTCATCAAGTTTTACGGTTGCTTTGCTAGCGTGTAAAACCGATGCTGTACCCGGTGCTTGCTGCATTTTAAATGCAAACGGGTCGGCTTTATCGAGCACTTCACCCATTAGAGTAGTTATTGCAAATTTATAACACTGATCTTCTTTAAGCCCTGCAATAAATAACTCCCATACGCCACTTGCTGGGTGAAAACGCATAAAGTGACGCTGGCGTTGCCAAAAGTTAAATTCACCAATAACCGATACGCTGCTAGCATTTGGCGCCCATACGGTAAAGCGCACGCCCTCTACACCTTGTTGAGTAGTAAAATGCGCGCCCAAATGGCGATAAGCATGCTCTAAACTGCCCTCATTAAACAAATACATTGCTTGTTCATCGAGCGTGCTCGCAAAACTATATTCATCGTAGTGTCTGTGGCTCGCTTTGTCGGCGTAACTCACATCTAACTGGTACTCAGGGACTGATGTGCAATCAATCGTTGCTACAAATAAATCACTTTCCCCTTGCCTTTGAGCTGCAATCTGCTGCGACCCCATAACAACAGATACCATAGTGGCACCCGGTAAAAAACAGCGCACTTCATAACGGCTATCATTAATTTTATGCGGTCCTAAGAAACTAAAAGGATCTTTAAAACAACCTGCTGACAACGCCTCGATTTGCGACTGATAAATCAGTGGTTGTGCACTTTGCTCTTGACGAACACGACTTCGCATTTATTGATTCCTTATAGAAATTAAACTGGCTAAAAATGACTGCTGCGAATGCATAATTTGCTGCGTCGGGCGCGACAATAAGCGCCGCCAGTTGGGGTATTCTTTATCCGTTCCGGGAATATTCACCGGTAAAATTTGCTGATCTAAATCATCTATCTGAATGGTAAACAATCGAGCGGGTGCTGCCGCAAGGCAACATGCTAATGCTTGGTATACTACAGAGGCCTCTGTATCTAAGGTCAGCTGCTGAGAAGTTTCGCGCATGATGAAATTAAGCATACGTTGCTTTTCAATCTTTCTGGCTTCGAGCAAGGCGTTGCTTTGCGCTTCATCAACTAAGCTATACTGTTGTTTAACAGTTATATCGTGCCCTGTCCACCAGCCATTAAAGGGGGGTACATCATGATTAGCAATCATCAGTAAGCTATGTGGAGCAAAATGTTCACTGGCTAAAAACTCACCATTGTGATCTTTTTCAAAGTAAAATAAGCCATTGGAATAAATAGCACTGCTTTTCAATGCATCACGCACTTCGGTGGGCACAACCCCTAAATCTTCGCCTATAACCACGCATTGGTTAAGGTGTGACTCTATTTTTAAAATAGCTAACAAATGCTCAAAAGGGTAATAAACATAGCAACCATCCTGTTGGCCTTGATTATCAAAACACCACCAGAGCCTGCGAATAGCCATAACATGGTCTATTCGCAACCCACCCACATCTTCCATATTGGCGCGAATAAGCGATCGATAAAACGCAAAATTATCTTTACTTAATTTCTGCGGGTTGAGTGCAGGTAAGCCCCAGTTTTGTCCTTGTTCAGCCCATGGGTCTGGCGGTGCGCCAACATTTGCACCATGAGAAAATAGCTCATCTTGGCTACGGTATTCACTGCCGTCACCCGCACACCCCACCGCTAAATCGTTGATGAGACCAATATCCATACCACATTCATTCGCTATTTGCTGGCATAGGTTAAGCTGTAAATGCGCTTGCCATTGCAAGTAGCTTGCGTATTCATTATCACCCACCACCAGCGTTGCTAAACTGTGTTTGTGAGTTAGGCAAAATGCTTCGAATTGTGCTTTACGCTCAATCGATGCTGTCTCACGAAAGTGATGATACAAACAGCTAAATAATTGGTATTTAAAATCACTGACACTTGTGTAATCAATGTATGTATCGGTGCCTTGCGGTTTTTCATTAAGCAGCTTTTCAAGTGCCAAATTATCTTTCGCGTCTTCGCATAATGACAATGCAATATAAAGCGGATTTAATAACGCACGACTATTAGGGCTATACGGACTGGCACGCTCAGGGCTGTGTTCGAACAATAAATGCAATGGATTTAATAAAATATAATCCATACCATTGGCCGCAGCTTCGCGCATTAGCGACGCTAAATCTGCAAAATCGCCAATACCTAAACCGTGCGCGTTAAATAGGCTATATAGCTGTATCGACACACCCAAGCGCTTTTTATCATCCACTGTAAAGCACTGTTTTGGCATGATCCACAGCTCAGAATGTGCTTCTTGATCAGCCACTGTAATCACAGCATCATGATAGCCTATGGGCATGTCGGGTAAGGGAAGCGCTACTTCAAGGTAACGAATATCATTAAAACGGTAATCACCTGTCACGCTCAATTCGTGCAAGTTCTCTCGACTAACAACAATATCGAGCGATGGCAGGCGTAACTCACAGCCGCGTGATAAAAGACGCTCATCAACTCGCACTCGTAAAAAGGGCTCATCTGACTCAACAAGGCTAACGTTAGGTAATAACGTTAACCACGTTCCTGCATCCAGGGCAAAGTTGAGCTGGTTAATGGTGTCTGTATCAGTGCAATCGATACCACAACAACTGAGTGCACTGCGGCGCGTACTTTCATCAAAAACGACGTGCTCGCCAGTGTACTTTGTATATTCGTAACCGATACCATGCAGATAAAATAACTGCGCAAGTGACTGCATTAATACACCTAAGCGCGTTGAGTGTTAACAATACTGTTTTCGGTACCAAAACCGTTTGGAATATACCCATCAGCTTGATGATCGTTATCCCAAACTTGGCCATTGATCAGATAGCGGAAATGAAATTCTTTATCCAACGGCAGACGTTGCTTACACTTGAATACTTGTTCTTTTTTACTGAACTTCATTGGCACAGGTTGCCAATCTGTAAATTCAGCAACTAATTGCACATCTTCAGCATCAGGGTGCTGAAATTCAAAAGTGACTTCTGTTTCGTCTTTAGTCTTAAAAAAACGTTTACTTAACATAGTGGGCTCCAATTCAACCAATCGGTAAATTAATCCTTGCCACAGTGCCGTGTTCAACTACTCAACAGACGGAGGCTGTGCGTTACATGATTTAAAACAACGTCCAATCTAAAGCATGCATTTTGCTTTAGTAAATCAAATCTATATTTACGCATTATGACAGTGCAATTTTTTATTTTTCGCACCATTTCAGTGCGCAAAATAAATAAAAGTACTCAAAATCATATTGCTTATTCAATAAGAGCAATAACCGAACCAAGTTGAAAATAAAATACACTTAATTTTCAGGCTCTTTTATTGTTTTGATCAGCGCATACTCATAAAAGTAGTTAACAAGTAGACAGGGGTAAAGTGAATAAAATTTAAGTCAAAAATAGAGTAAAAACACTAACGTAGATGCAAAATTTTTCACTTGCAAAACTATTAACAAATTAATTACATTAAAAAGACTTTGTCTATTTTAGTGACAAACAATATACTGGAAAAACTCAGAAGTGGGTTAAAAACTATTTTACCCGGGATGGTAGCGACTAATGACCAACGCGTTTCGTACATTATCTATTTGTATTATTACCTTAATTGCATTTGTGTATGGTTTAAATATTTTATTAACGAAACAAGTTAATGATTTAGCGCATTTCAATAATAATACGCAGTTACAATCTCAGCCAAAAGTAAACACTCAGCTAGAATCTGCACCGTGGTATAATATGGTGTTTAGAGGTCAGCAACTCATTAACAAAGATGAGCTGCAGTATGTTGTAGTCAAATCAACACCCACTTCATTTATTACTATCAGTGCATCATCCCTGTTTTGGTCAACGCTCCTCTCGCCCATCAATATCAGTATATTTTTATTGCTCGGTTTAGCGATTAGTTGGCTTATCAATATAAAAAGACAAACAGAAAACGATACACACACCTTAACTGAGCTCAATAATCAACTATCAAACCTTCTCAAATCCTTACATTTAGCGCGTAATAACGATACAAGCCAACCAATAGTAAGCCAGCTAAAAACACACATTCATACATTAAGCTCACACATTACGACCTACACCCACGAATCGCAGGTCAGTATCTGCCAAGACAAATTAACGCTGTTAATTGACCGCCATGCCTATATTGAACATTTAACAAGGCAATTAAGTCTGGCTGAAATCGATAAGTTAAATTGCGCGTTATTATTCATCGATTTAGACGGGTTTAAACAAGTTAACGATTCATTCGGGCACAGCTTTGGTGACGAAGTGCTTATTCAAGTTGCAGCCCGTTTAACCAGTGTGGTACGCCACCATAAACTTAATAATGTGTCTGCTACAAATGGGCTTGAACAAAACTTAGCGCGTCTAGGCGGTGATGAGTTTTCAATCTTTATAAGTCAGCTCGACCACAAAGATAAAGCCCTAGAAATTGCGCAAAATGTATTGCAAGAAATCGAACGCGATTTTGTACTCGGCAATAAACTGATTAAAATTAGTGCCAGTATTGGTATTGCCGTTTATCCCGATAGTGCAGCAACGCCCCATGCATTATTACAAATGGCCGATGTTGCAATGTATCGCGCTAAAACAGATGGTCGCGGTATCTTTAAGGTGTACTCCCCCGAAATGGGCAATAAAATGCGCCGTTATCACTATTTACTTGAAGAAATGCGTTTGGCGATTGCCTGCGAGAACTTTCATTTATCGTTCCAGCCAATTGTGCACGTAGAAAACTGCACTATCGATTACTTTGAAGCTCTCACCCGCTGGGATCATCCGGTAGAAGGCGCAATCGCACCTGCTGAGTTTATTCCTATTGCCGAAGAATCGAACCTGATCCTCGAACTAGGCGATTGGATTTTACTCGAATCATGCAGACAAATGTCAGCGTGGTATAACGCAGGGATGAAAAAAGTTAAAATATCGGTGAATATATCAGGCATTCAACTTAAACATCGCGCTGTGTATGATTGGGTAATGAACATATTGGCTAAAACAGGCTTGCCTGCAAGTGCCTTAATGTTAGAAATAACCGAATCAACACTTATTACAGCCAGTAAACACATTATTCAGCAGCTTGAGAAATTACGAGCCAGTGGCGTCACTATTGCAATTGATGACTTTGGCACAGGTTTTAGCTCGTTAAGCACACTGGCTGATTTACCAATCGACGTCATTAAACTCGATCGTCTGTTTATTGCCCAAGCGAATAGCAATCCTAAATACAATGAAATACTGCATTCAATCAGTGAGCTTGGCCATAAATTAGGACTAAAAATTGTGGCTGAGGGTGTCGAAGAATTTGCCCAGTTTGAACTCGTAAAATCAATGGGGATACGCAGTGTACAAGGTTATTTAGTCAGCCACCCAGAATCATCAGTGAATGTTGGACACAAAGTCTTGCAAGACAATATTAACTTTATGGCCGCGACAGGAACTGGGGTATGGAATATACAAAGATAAAGATTGTAGGGTATACTACTTTACATCTTCCAAAGCCATTTCCTTGTTAATGTTAAAGAAAAGCGTATTCACCTTTTTTATCCTTGCCGTGACTGTTGTTGCAGCGCTGGTCGGGTCTTCTATTTACACCCTTTACAGTAAAAAGCGATTAACTGTTGATCCTAAAGTCAAAGAAATCTCTGGTATTGAATTTGATAAATACAAACGGCTTTGGGCAATAAACGACAGTGGCGATAAGCCCAAGTTATACCGCCTTAACCAAGATGGTTCAATTGCCAAAGAAATCCTTGTCACTAATGCCAAAAACATTGACTGGGAGGACATGACCCAAAACACCTTCGGGCATTTCTTCTTAGGCGATTTCGGCAATAATAAAAACGACAGAAAATGGCTAACAATTTATAAAATCGAAAACCCCATTGATATCAAAGGGGACACAACTGAAGCCGAAATCATCAAATTCACCTATCCAGAAATGGATGGCACCCCTATTGAGCCTGACAAACGAAACTTTGACCTAGAGGCCTTTGTCGCCTTCGGTCGTCATTTATACTTATTTACTAAAAATAGAACAGAACCATTTGATGGTATAACGAATGTCTATAAAGTAGGCGATCACGCTGCTAATTTTGACGCTGAGCTGATTGATTCATTTCAGACCTGTACCACATTAGAAAAGTTATGTTGGATCACCTCCGCGGCTTTAAGCCCCGATAGAACTAAGTTGGTTCTTCTCGATTCAACAAGTATCTGGCTATTTGAAAACTTTAAAGAAGACAAATTCTTTTCGGGTGATGTATCACGTATCGACCTAGGTATCGTTACTCAAAAAGAGGCTGTCACCTTTTATGATGACAACACCATCGTGTTTACCGATGAAGAATTTAAAGGCATTGGCGGCAATGCCTACGTCATAAAACTGGATGAAGTTGAAAAGAAAGTTATTCGTAAAGCAAGCAACTAAGCCAACATTAAGCGCTAAATGGCCCTATTAGCGCTTAAACTTTGTTTCTAATATTACCGACGAAGTTGTTCTTTCTACTCCATCTAGATTACCTATATCATCAAGCAAATGACTCAATTTTTCGAGGTTTTGAGCTTGTACGACTGCAATCAAATCAAATTCACCACTAATCGCATAAAGCTGAGAAATTGCGTCAATTTGCTTCAGTTCTATATTCGTTTTTGTGGTTAACTTTTGTTTCACCTTAATTGATACATGCGCTGAGACCATTTGGCTTAAATAGGCATCACCGTAATCAACGCTATACCCTTTGATCACACCCGACTCTTCCAGCCTTAACATCCTACTTTGTACCGTAGAGCGTGATAAATTTAAGGCCCTTGCTAAATCCGACACACTTGCGCGAGCGTTAGTTTTTAATATCGCAAGCAACTTTTCATCTTGAGGAGTTATCATTTTGTTTAATTCTTTCGTCAATATGCTTTTTATTTTAGTCAATTTACACAAAATAGCACTGCAAATTTAAGTTCGCAAACCAGATAATATAAATAATTGATAAGAAAAATAATCTCATCGTGCGTAACTAGGCAGGAACGGCTTAACTAACCTAGTTTTTGCAATTTTAATTTTTTCATATTAAGCCAGATTTAGGTGCAACACATGCAAGTAACAAGAGAATTATTCAACGACGTAATGGTGCCAAACTATAACCCTTCAGAGGTTATCCCAGTTCGTGGCGAGGGTTCACGCGTGTGGGATCAAAACGGTAAAGAGTTTATCGACTTTGCAGGTGGTATTGCAGTGAACTGCTTAGGTCATTGTCACCCTGCCCTTGTTAATGCATTAAAAGAGCAAGGCGAGAAAATTTGGCATTTATCAAATGTAATGACGAACGAACCGGCATTGCGTTTGGCTAAGAAGCTCACTGATGCGACCTTTGCTGATAAGGTTTATTTTGCAAACTCAGGGGCAGAAGCAAACGAAGCCGCTTTAAAACTCGCGCGTCGTTGGGCATTAGATGTACATGGTGAACAAAAGAATCAAATTATTGCCTTTAATAAAGGCTTTCATGGCCGTACATTTTTTACTGTAACGGTAGGTGGTCAAGCGGCGTATTCTGATGGCTTTGGTCCAAAACCAGCTGCCATCGATCATTGTGATTACAATGACCTTGCTGCATTTGAAGCGCTTATCAGCGACAACACATGTGCGGTTATGATGGAACCTTTGCAAGGTGAAGGCGGTATTATTTCGCCAACTAGCGACTTTGTTAAAGGGGTCCGCGCATTATGTGACAAACACAACGCACTTCTCATTTTTGATGAAGTACAAACGGGTGTTGGCCGCACAGGCGCTCTATACGCTTACCAAGATTTAGACGTAACACCTGATATCCTAACAACAGCAAAAGCACTGGGTGGTGGCTTCCCTATCGGTGCCATGATCACCAAAGCTGATATTGCCGAGCACCTAAAAGTAGGGACACATGGCTCTACTTATGGCGGTAATCCATTAGCGTGCGCTGTAGCTGAAGCGGCATTCGATACAGTTAACACACCAGACGTGCTTGCTGGAGTTAAAGAGCGCGAACAACTTTTACGTGATGGCTTAAAAGCCATTAACGAAAAATACGACGTATTTAGTGAAGTACGTGGTAAGGGTCTATTATTAGGTGCAGTGCTTAACAGTAAATATGAAGGCCGTTCTCGTGACTTCCTCGTTGCAAGCACTCAGCACGGTTTAATGAGCCTAGTTGCTGGCACAAATGTTGTGCGCTTTACGCCTTCTTTAGTGATCCCACTTGAAGATATCAAAGAAGGTTTAGCACGCTTTGAAAAAGCGGTTGCAGACGTTGTAAACGGTTAATCCAAGTTGGCGTGCTGTTAATTCAGCACGCCATCGGAGAGCAATGAATGCAAGTATTACGTCCAATTACTGCAAATGATTTTGCAGCTTTAAAGCAAATTGCCATTGAATCGGGCCATGGTTTTACCTCACTCCCGGTTGATGACAATTTATTGCTAGAAAAAATTGACCGCGCTGAACGCAGTTTTGCCAAAGACATCAACAAACCACATGATGAAACCTATTTATTTGTTTTAGAAGACAGTAAATCCGGTCAAGTCATTGGTACCACAGCCATTGAGGCTGCGGTAGGTATGTCGGTCCCACTTTATCATTATCACTTAGGTAAAACAGTCCATCATTCTCGCACGCTTAACGTGTATAACACGGTTGATATTTTGAGCATGTGTAATGATTACACAGGCTGTTCCGAAATTTGTACCTTATTTTTACGTGAGCAAAACCGTAAAGGGTTAACCGGACGATTTTTATCACGCTCGCGCTTTTTATTTATGGCGCAGCACAGTGAGCGTTTTGCAGACACCGTTATCGCAGAAATGCGCGGTGTCAGTGATGAAAAAGGACATTCACCCTTTTGGCAATGGTTACAAGAACACTTTTTTAGTATTGAGTTCCCACAAGCAGATCACTTAGTGGGCTTGGGCGATAAAGTATTCATTAGCGAACTCATGCCAAAATACCCAATTTATGCCAACCTTTTAAGCAAAAAAGCGCAAGCTGTGATTGGTAAAGTGCACGAAAAAACCAAACCAGCACTCAAACTACTCGAAAAAGAAGGGTTTGAGCATCGCGGCTATGTTGACCTATTCGATGCAGGCCCCACGGTAGAAGCAAAACTTGGCAATATTCGCAGCATTCGTGAATCACAGGTATGCCCTATTACCATTGCTGAACTGGCGCATATAAACGAAAAAAGCTCAGACACATTGGCAATCTGCAATCAAGGTGTGAATGACTTTAGAGCCACATTCACAAAGCATGCTCATTATAACCACGCAAAACACACGCTTATTGTCAGCCAAGAAGTGGCCAATGCACTTAAATTAAAACAAGGGGATGCAGCGCGATTTTTCCGCCTGTAGCCGCTTA
Organism: Pseudoalteromonas sp. MBR-15; assembly: GCF_053628915.1. NCBI lineage: Bacteria > Pseudomonadati > Pseudomonadota > Gammaproteobacteria > Alteromonadales > Pseudoalteromonadaceae > Pseudoalteromonas > Pseudoalteromonas sp. MBR-15. Next base: position 272,648 of record NZ_JBRJHH010000001.1, on the reverse strand, counting down.
AGGAGATTACGGTGAGTCAAATAACTCAAGATACGCAATTAATAAATAACCAGTGGCAGCATGGTCTAGGCCACGAGTTCAACTCTGTTAACCCAAGCAATGGTGATATTGTTTGGCAAGGCAAAACAGCCACAGCAGAGCAAGTGGATGCTGCCATAAAAGCAGCACGAGAAGCACAACTAGACTGGGCAGACAAAACCGTTGATGAACGCATTGCAGTATTAGAGCGCTTCGCAGACCAATTAAAAGAACATAGCGAAGAGTTTGCAACAATTATTGCCCGTGAAACAGGTAAGCCATTATGGGAAACGCGCACTGAAGTAGGCGCGATGACCGGTAAAATTGCTATTTCAATTAAAGCATACCACGAACGTACTGGCACAACCGAAAACCCAATGCCAGGCGCCAAAGCGTTTATTCGACACAAACCACACGGTGTTGTCGCAGTGTTTGGCCCTTACAATTTCCCTGGTCACTTACCAAATGGCCACATTGTTCCTGCCATTTTAGCGGGTAATACCGTGGTGTTTAAACCTTCTGAACTGACCCCTCATGTTGCAGAGTTTACATTAAAACTGTGGCTAAAAGCCGGTTTACCAGCAGGTGTCATCAACCTTGTACAAGGTGAAGTGGATACTGGGATTGCCCTTGCCAGCCATAAAGATATTGATGGTTTATTCTTTACCGGCAGCTCAAACACAGGTCACCTATTACATAAACAATTTGCAGGCAACCCAGGTAAAATTTTAGCGTTGGAGATGGGCGGTAATAACCCGCTTATTGTAAAAGGTGTCGCTGATATCAACGCTGCGGTTCACGATATCATTCAATCAGGTTTTATTACCTCAGGTCAACGCTGTACCTGTGCACGCCGATTATTCATTGAGAATACACAAAATGGTGATGCTATCTTAGACAAATTAGTGGCAGCAACTAAGCACATTGTCGTCGCAGATAGCTTTAGTGAAGAGCAGCCATTTATGGGCGCAATGATCAGCGAAAAAGCAGCGCTTGGCATGGTTGCTGCGCAGCAACAACTTATTGAAATGGGGGCAACTCCCCTTGTTGAACTAACACATCTACAACCGGGCACAGGCTTTGTAAGCCCAGGAATTATTGATGTGACGAATGTAAAAGAGATGCCTGATGAAGAGCACTTTGGACCACTCATCAAGGTATATCGCTATACAGACTTTGATAGCGCGATTGAAGAGGCAAATAACACCGCATTTGGTTTATCTGCCGGTTTATTAAGTGATGCAAGTGCAGACTATGATCACTTCTTAAAACGTATTCGTGCTGGTATTGTTAACTGGAATCGTCCAATAACAGGGGCTTCTAGCGCCGCACCGTTTGGTGGTATTGGGGCAAGCGGAAACCACAGAGCAAGCGCATACTATGCAGCAGACTACTGTGCATACCCTGTTGCTTCTGTAGAGGCCGACAAAGTTAACTTACCTCAAACCCTTGCGCCGGGCTTAATTATTGAATAATTGATTGGCGGTCTTACCGCCTTAAATGAAGGAATTTAAAATGCACACAGATGTAAATGCCCTATTTGAAAAACTCTGGGATAACTATTTATCAGTTACGCCTTCGGCAGTGAAAGTTCATGAGTTACTGGGTTCGACACAAAAAGATGATGTAATAAACGACCACATTGCATTACGTACTTTTAACCATGAAAAGATTGGCCTCGAAAAGCTCGCAGCCCACTTCTTAGCCGTGGGCTATAAAGAGTGTGGTGAATACCACTTCGAAGCAAAAAAACTGTATGCAAAGCACTATGAACATTCAGATCCGAAACAACCTAAAGTGTTTATTTCTGAATTACTTGTAGAGCAATGTTCAGCAGAGTTACAAGCCATTGTTAACGACATGGTAGAAAAAATTGATGCCGATGCCGTCACTGCTGATAACTTTTTATACTCAGGGACTCATTGGCAAGTAAGCTCAGACACTTACAAAAAACTATTAGCTGAGAGTGAATATGCAGCGTGGATGTCAGCATGGGGCTACCGTGCCAATCACTTCACAGTTAGCATTAACGAACTTGCCAAGTTTGATAACATTGAGAGCGTAAACCAAGCATTGAAAGACGCAGGCTTTGCACTCAATACCTCTGGCGGTGAAATTAAAGGCTCACCAGAGGTACTTCTTGAACAATCATCAACTTTAGCTGATGACAGTGAAGTAGAATTTAGTGATGGTAAAATGGCAGTACCAAGCTGTTTTTACGAGTTCGCACTACGTTATCCAAAACCCGATGGCGAACTTTACACAGGCTTTGTGGCGGCCTCTGCTGATAAAATATTTGAAAGTACCAATGCACGCTAATTAGCGGCAAGGTTCTGCAATTATAGAATTGATAAATCCCCTTTTTAAAGGGGATTTTTTTCGTTTAACAAACAATATTAATCCATAGAATAAATATTATTAATCGATTTATACCCTTGAAAAATAACAATAAAAAATTATTTTTATTTTCCTAAAAAATTTTATTGCACAAATAAAAAACCAGATCTATTATCTCGCTGCTTCTTGATGATAGCCAATCCGAGTACATTACAAACCCTGTTTGTAGCAAGGCGATAGAGCAACTATCCAAGAGTGAATTTGATTGCACACCCTTTATAAATATGTGCGCTTTTAATGACACTCAACTGACTCGGACTTCCATTTTTACCGAGCGGTTGCTTAATTGCCGGAGAGTAAAATGGCTATTTCAACACTTACACAAGACTTAACAATCAAAGTACCTGCAGCTACGGTTGCTGCAAACCAAACATTACATTTTGCACAACCGTCAAATCAACTTATTGAGCAATTAGTTGCACAACACGGTGCCCCGCTAATGGTTTTAGACTGCGAGTCTGTTCGCCAACAGTACCGAGCTTTAAGCCGTGCTTTGCCGGGTGTGACTTTATACTTTGCACTGAAACCACTCCCGCATGCTGCTGTTGTACGAACTTTACTTGAAGAAGGTGCAAGCTTTGACTTAGCAACCAGTGGGGAAATTGATTTAGTTGCAAACCAAGGCGTGCCCAGTGAGCGTACTATTCACACTCACCCAATAAAACGCGATGCAGACATTCGTGATGCACTTGAATACGGTTGCAATGTGTTTGTGGTTGATAACATCAACGAACTCGAAAAGTTCATTGCATACAAAGACGACGTTGAACTTCTTGTTCGCTTAAGCTTTCGTAATGCAGACTCATTTGCTGATTTATCGAAAAAGTTTGGTTGCAGCCCTGCAATGGCGATTGACATTATTACCTACGCACAGCAACTGGGTATTCGTATTAAAGGTTTATCGTTCCATGTTGGTTCGCAGACAGCAAGCCCAAGCAAGTACGTTACAGCAATTTCAGCATGTAACCACGTAATTAATGAAGTGACAGCGCTGGGATTACCTGCATTAAGCACGCTTGATATTGGTGGCGGTTTCCCTGTGCCTTATAACAAAGATGTACTGCCTATTGATGAGTTTTGTGCGCCAATAAACGACGCGTTAGCGCAATTACCAGACACCGTTCGTGTAATTGCTGAACCCGGCCGCTTTATTGTTGCCGGTGCCGTCACCAGTGTTGCATCAGTCATGGGTCAAGCTGTACGCGAAGGCAAACCATGGTATTACTTAGATGATGGTATCTATGGCTCATTCAGTGGTTTACTTTTTGACGAAGCGAGTTACCCGATTGACTCATTAAAACAGTCAGGCGAGCGCGTAGAATCGGTACTGGCAGGCCCAACATGTGACAGTATTGACGTAGTAAGCGAGTCAATTATGCTACCAAAACTAAACAACGGTGATTTAATCATCAGTCGCATGATGGGTGCATATACATTAGCAACCGCAACCGACTTTAACTTTTTTAAACGTGCAGAAGTCATTGTATTAAACGATGTTGTACACGTTGATGCGCTAACAGGTTAACAAGTTCCTCGACAAAGCATGCAAGGCAAACATGCTTTAACTCTACAAAACGCAGCTGCTCATTCCAGCTGCGTTTTTTTATTAAAAAAGCCTTTTCAAATGAAAAGGCTTTAATTATTAAACGACTTAGAGTGCTGTCTTAAAACTTAAAGCTTGCGCTTAAACGAACATAACGCGGCTTTTGATAGTTAGTTGCTAACAAGTAATCTGGGTTAGCTGCACCTCGATAACCACCAAAATCCGGATCATATGCTGAAATAAATTCTGCAGTTTCATTGTATTCCGTTATTTCATCATTGTTGAATACATTGAATACATCCGCTCTAAATGTTAAGTCATGCTCAGAAATTTTCATGTTATATTGCAGACTTAAATCTAGGTTCCAAGTGTTTGGTGTGCGTCCTGCACTGCCACGAGGCACCAGCTCACCGTCTTTATAGAATGCTTCTGCACCATATAAAGATGCAAAGGCATCAGTTGGGTGTAGACCAAATGCTCCATAAGGACGACCAGTACGCCAGAAAAAATTAGAACCCATTGTTAGGTTTTCTGTAATTTCATAAGCAAACTGCATCTTAACCTGATGGCGTCTGTCATTTGGTAAGTTACCAGACGCACCATCCGTTAAGCCTGGTTGGTCAAAGTTAGTTGTTAAACCAGCATCGGTCTGTTCATTATCTGAACGAACATAACCTTCATTATTACCCCAGCTATGTGACCATGTGTAGGTAAAGTCTAACATCCAGCCATCAGCCCATGCTTTATTGAAGTTCACATCAACAGCACCATACTGACGCTCAGCTTTAGGATAGCCTAAATCTGAATTTGGAATCGTGTAGGCTCCGTATGCAAGTGGACCATCGCCATCAGGGTCAGTGGTAATTGTTACGTCTTCACCTGGATTTGTTAGTACATAATAATGGAAACCATCACACATGGTACATGAACTACCAAACTCTCGCTCAACATAATCGTTAAAGCCTTTATCGATCGCGATATCTTCTAATGAGCTTTTCAAGTCACGGTATGTCGCTTTTACACCCATACTCCAATCTTCAGTTAATACCGTTTGGAAACCTAAGATAAACTCATCTTGATACATTGGCTCAATGTCAGCGTTAACTGTTTCATCCGTGCCTTTTAACGTACCATCAGCAAGGATATCTTTTGCCGACAATGCTTCTCCAAGAATAGGCGCCTTCGAAATATCATCTGCAATTCCTAACACTTCGAAAAACTGACGAGTGTACAGTTCATCACCAGCTAGACGAATGTTGGTATTTGTTGCAACTGGTAAGAAGTAACGACCGTAGTTTGCAAATACTTTAAACTCGCCTTCACCGAATGGGTCCCAACTTGCACCTAAGCGCGGCGCCCATTGATCTGACACATCAACAAATTTTTGATTTTCTTTATTATAGTTTTCGAAGGTTTCATTACGTAAACCAAGTGATAGGGTTAAGTTATCGGTCACTGTCCACGTATCAGTAATATAGTATGCAGAGCTTTTCGTTGTGAAATCACCGTTGTTTATATAAAACTCTTGGCGAACCACACCACAGCTAGACGGGTCACCGGCTTTCACAGCATCTAAATCATCACAGCCTTGATAACGATAAGCAACACCACCTGAACGTTGAGTATTCTCAGTAGAATCAAGCTCTTCATAATCTAGACCAAAACGTAGTGTATGAGAATCTGTCGCATACCAGTCAAAATCAAGACGATAAGCAGTACGTTTATCTTCTTGTAAACTAGGCGAGCTTAAAGCCCACTCGCCTAAATCAGTACCGCTAAAGCGCTCGTAAACCATGGGGTATTCACCAAACGGACTCGAACCAGCGTTTACATTACTGTAGTTCGCTTCGTTAATTCCACCCATCGCACTGACCGTTAAAGTGTCAGATAAAATACCTGTGTATTTTAATGAATAAGTCTTACCACCGCGTTTTAAAGTATAGTCACCTCGACGGCTAGTAATTTGACTTGCCTCTGGATCCCAATTGTATTTAATACTATCAAGATCACTTGAACTATCCCAACCCGTGAACTCTAAAATGTGATCATCTGTAATATAGTAATCAAGTTTAAGTGCTACAAATAAGTCGCCTGACTCACGTTCATACTTATTAGAAGTTGATGCATAGTCAGAGACACGTTCGTTGTAATTAACTAAACCAAAAAAGAATAACTTATCTTCAACAATTGAACCGCCAGCCCATAAGTTATAGTCATTTTCACCAACTTTACGCTGACTTTGGTCGCCATTAAAATATTCAGTGCCGTAAAGATCGACCCCTTCCTCTGTACGGTATGTTTGTGGAATGTCTTCTGCCATTGAGCTTGGCTCGAAATAGGTGCTCGCACCCCATACAAATTCATTTGTACCACGTTTGGTTGTCGCGTTGACTACCCCACCAGTAGAGCGACCAAATTCTGCAGAGTAGCCACCGGTTTTAACTTCAAATGTATCGTAAAATTCAAATGGTACATCTGCACCACCTAAACCGTTTCTGAAGTTAGTTACGTTCATGCCATTCACATAGTAACTATTTTCACCCACTGACGCGCCACCAAATGATGCTAAATTACCGAAACCTGCATCACCTTGTGTCGTTCCTGGCGCTAATAATGCAACTGAAGTTACATCACGTGCGACTGGTACGCGTGCCAATAATTCTTGGTCAACAAAAGTAACAGACTCACTTGATGAAACATCAATTGAACTAATTCGATTACCCATCACTTCAATCACTTCAGGTTTTTCTCCTGATGCGTATAGCGTCACAGGTAAACTTGTTTTAACACCCATATTGATTCTTAAACCAGACTCTTGAGCCAGTACATAACCGTCTTTTTTTACAGACACGGTATAAGAACCCGTTGGTAATAGAGGAAAACGGTATGAGCCATTTTCTGATGTAACAAGTGTACGTGTTAGGCCTGTTTCTTCATTTTTTATTTCTATCACAGCCCCTGACAATTGCTGACCCTGGCTAGATTCCACAACACCTGTTAAAAAGCCCGATGATGCACTGTCTGCAGCCATTACATTGTGTGCGCTCAATGCACCCATAATAGTCAACGCTATTATGCTTTTTTTATAATTATTAAATCCCATTTGGACACCTCTCGTTATTGTTACCAAAATGTAACATACCTTTTCTATCACTATATCGTTTACAACAACAGTAAGGTGAATAACAAAAATAAAAACATAACGTTAACATCATGTAAATTGGCGAAAAGGAGGTTATACGGGGGCTGTAAGAAAAACCAGACTGTTTATAAAAAAGAAACAAAAACATGTATCGTAAACAAAAATTTACGATACATGCTAAATTTAGATGGAATTTGCTTTATATAATTATTGCATTACTTTTGAGTTTTTTATTCTCAAATAAACAAAGGTTTATAGTCATTCTCAAGTTGTTCAAATGACAAGTTGCCAATAAAACGCCCGAAACTGAGCCACGTAGCTAAACCTCTTAAATCTTTGAAGTGTGGAGGAATAAATTTAGGATCTTCAATCACTCCTAAGTCATGTAATTGTGAGATAAGCCTAAAATCATCAATTGAGATTTTGCCGACTAACAATAAATGTAATTGATCAATGCGACCTAACTGAATTGCAACACGGATCAAGTTATACACCAACACAAAGCCTTTAATGTAAGCAATGTCTTTCGTAAATGGCAGACCCGTTGCAGTGCTTCCTCTAAAGACACGTTGCGTTAACGTATAGCTGTCGTCTTTACTTAGCCCTTGCGCAATATAATCTCGATAAATATCAACAAACTCTGCACCATCAATTACTTTGGTAATACCTTGAATACGATTAACTAATTTAGCTAACCGCCTTGGTGTTGACTTAAGCGTAATTATTTCTGTCAAAACAGCTAAGCCTTCTTGGGTAACTGTTGAACTTGGAGTGCCCTTACTTAAACAGGTTAAATAAGGTTGAGCTAAACCATTTTGCGTGGTGCCAACGTGGATCCAGCCTTCATGCACTTCAAGAATATCAAGTTCTCGTTGTGAGAATTTCACATCTTGATTCAGCTTAATATTGTCAGCCCCTGCTGCTGCATCACTGACAATACCATCACTTAAAATAACTTCTACGTTTATACCCGGCATACTCTGCTTCACTTGCTCAGCCAGAATCTTTACCGCATCCACTGCCTCAATATTTTTTGGGTCATCGGGTAAAATGTCTGCATCAAGCATGCTTTTAAGGGGTTGTTCTAACATCGTAGCCAATTCAGCAAGCGAAGGCTCACCCGCATGGAATAAATCTTTTGGGTGACCAAATAACTCCACCGACAGGTCATGAAACTCGGGGGTTCCACGATATTCAATCATACTAAGTACGGTTTTATACTCTGTGCACATTTTACTCATGTACTGTGCAATAGGATTTAACTGACCGAGTTGACTGATGATATCGCGGTTAAGATCTGAAAATGCTCGGCGTAAATCACTTGGCACAAAACCAAGGTCACGCTGTTGGTAATAGGCTTGGTCAACTGTCGGGTTTTTTTGACATTTATGTTTAAAAAACTCTTCTTTGATCTGTTTATCCCAATTAATCGCATCAAGAATTCTGATCGGAGTTTGTAGGGCGATTAATCGGTCAGATAATTCGCGAGTTTTTGTTAATAATGCCTTATCAATCATGCTTTAAGCTCACAAGTAAATGAGCTTTGAGCATAGGCTAAATTCAGTGAATTACAAAGCAAATTCGCAGCGTTTTGACTAAAATTTTTCGCGTTTTGCAACACGCTTTCCATTCTCAAAGATTAATAAACTTGGCACCGAATTTATCCCATATTCAATAAATAAATCATTACCATAGTCAATTGAAACCGGCATATTGGCGGTGAATTTTTTAACATACTCAGCGACCGCATTATGGTCTGTCCAAAGCTGACTCACTTTTACTTCCACATCAATTCCCTGTACTGCAAGTTCATTAATGTACTTTTGAGCAAGTACACATTGCTTGGCCATTTGTGGACGGGTATCAGCTAAATACCAATCGCACCACGTTGTTGTAAACAACACCGCTTTTTTAGCGTCTTTGGGGATCACTAATTGCGTGCCACTCTTTTGCTTTTCATTAAGCAGCCTTACTTTATCAACTCGGCCATTGTGTGAGAGTAACCGTAACGTATTATCGAGCGGCTGATCGGCATCATGCCCTTGAAAAATCACATTTTGATTATTATCAATTAAGACATGAAAAGGCGTACCTAAAAACTCATAATGCTTTGCAACCTTCGCTGTATGGTCTGTGTACATAGGCATTGTGAGTGAAAACTGGTTTTCAACTTTCGCAACGGCATCCGCGTTATCATTAAGGTCTATATTGATAGCGATAAACTGAATTTTATCACCGTACTGTTCATAACTTCGTTGAAAATGTGGCATTTGCTGCATACAAGGTTTACACCAGGTGGCCCAGAATTTTAAGTAAACGGGTTTTTGTCCAAATAGGCTATTAAGACTAACCTCTTCGCCTGTGTGGGTTTGTAAAGTGAGTGGAGGTTGCGCTGACAACGGACTTCCTATACTCATAAGTAACATGAATAAAATTGTAATAGCTAAACGGCTCATACGGTCACCTGCAAATAGAAAACAGTTTAGTGGTGAGGTGTCGCTAAGGTATTGTAAATTTTCGACACCCACGGCACTTTTTTTGTTTTTTAATGACCTAACGCAAAACACTGGCGTATGAATATTCACATTACACAAAATAGCACTAAACTTTTTATAGGTATTTAACGTACTGAGAATAAAAGGAGTCATCATGAAAAATGAATTAGACGGTAAATTAATTCTTTCTGTTTACGAAAAAATTATCCAACACGGTGAAGACCATGAAGACGGCAAGCTCTATGAAGGCATTTGCGCTTTCTCTGATATTGATGGCTACACCGTCTACTTAAAAGGCAGTGGTGTTTTGCTTCGCTTTGGTTTTCATAATACTTATCACCTTGATTACCAACATGAGAAGAATAAAGACGACTTTATAAAGAAAATTCAATTTATTGCTAACGAGGAGCACTAACTTAACAATGTCGCGACGTGTAAAAGCTGAATCAAAGCAGCAAGTTGCTTACATAAATCAGGTAATTAGCGCACTGAAGGATGATCCTCGTAAGTTAGACATCATTCGTAAAAACCTAGACTTTTATCGCGAACAAAGCTTTCTCAAACGAGGTTTCTTGCTAGCAATAGAACGTTTCGATTGGGTCTTTGAAGCCAGTAACGGTGTAGACGAAGTGTGTGCGCAAATTCTTGCCGATGATTATATCGGTAAACGTTTACGCCGTTACCCTTTGCTGTACAAAGGGGTAATCAACCGCACTTAAAACATATCTTATCGCTAAAAACATGACCCAGAGGTCAAAAAATGCTAGGTTAACGCCATTTTGTAATTATGAGAACTGGATATGTCAAAAGCAGTAGATTCACCAACCACAAACGATGGTGATAACAATGGATTGTTTAACAGGTTCCTAGCGACTGTCGAATTTTTAGGGAATATGCTCCCCCACCCAATCACACTCTTTGCAATGTTTTGTGTGGCAATTATTGTTTTTAGCGGTGTTGCAGATTGGTTTGGATTAAGTGCCATAGACCCGCGCCCCGAAGGTGCCGCTGGCCGCGATCCTGATGGTGTGATTGAAGTAGTCAGCTTACTTAGCGCTGAAGGCTTGCAACGTATTGTGACAGGTCTTGTAACCAACTTCACCAGTTTCGCCCCGCTGGGCACTGTATTAGTTGCTCTTTTAGGTGTCAGTGTTGCTGAACATTCGGGACTACTCTCTGCAGCAATGCGCGGCATGGTCATGGGTGCATCAAAACGTTTAGTCACGTTTATGGTGGTCTTTGCGGCAATATTATCAAATACTGCATCTGAGCTTGGTTATGTTGTATTAATTCCTTTAGCCGCAATGATTTTCCACAGCTTGGGGCGTCATCCATTAGCAGGTCTTGCTGCAGCATTTGCAGGGGTATCCGGTGGTTACAGTGCGAATCTATTGCTAGGTACGATTGATCCACTGTTAGCGGGTATTACGACACCCGCGGCACAAATGATTGATCCAAATTATCAAGTAGGCGCCGAAGCTAACTGGTATTTCATGATGATTTCTGTATTCCTAATTGCTATTTTAGGCACTTTCGTTACCGAAAAGATTGTTGAACCACGCTTAGGTAAATACAACCCAGAAGAAGCAAGTAATGACTTACCTAAAAACGATATCGCAGGCTTAACGGCAAAAGAAAAATCAGGATTAAAGTGGGCGGGTGTCTCATTATTGGTTGTATCGCTGTTACTTGCATGGACCATTGTTCCTGACGATGGCATTTTGCGTAACCCTGAAACAGGCTTAGTTGCACACTCACCTTTCTTAAAAGGCATCGTGGTTTTTATTTTTGTCACGTTTGGTATTCCTGGATTTGTCTATGGCCGAGTTGTCGGCACGATGAAAAACGATAAAGACGTCATCGATGCGATGAGTAAAAGTATGAGCTCTATGGGCATGTATATCGTCTTGGTGTTCTTTGCAGCTCAATTTGTTGCCTTTTTCAAATGGACTAATCTAGGTACTATTTTAGCTATCAATGGGGCTGCACTTCTGCAAGCTTTAAACCTAACAGGCCCAGAGGTTTTCGTACTCTTTATTTTAATGTGTGCGCTAGTTAACTTGAGTTTAGGCTCATCCTCTGCACAGTGGGCAGTAACAGCACCTATTTTTGTGCCTATGTTAATGCTAATTGGCTACGCACCCGAAACCATTCAAGCGGCATACCGTATAGGTGACTCTGTGACAAACTTAATTACACCAATGATGAGCTACTTTGGTTTAATTTTGGCGGTTGCCACTAAATACAAAAAAGACATGGGTATTGGCACACTCGTCGCCACTATGTTGCCTTATAGCATGATTTTCTTTGTCGGTTGGGTTGCCCTATTTTATCTTTGGGTATTTGTATTAGGCCTTCCGGTGGGACCTGAATCACCTATTTATTACCAACCTTAATCACGATTAACGTTTAAAAGCCAAGTAGAATACTTGGCTTTTTTGTTTCGATTGTTGTGAGGCTGTGTATATACTTCTATGATTATTACTCCTGTTCCTATCCTTTATTTTTTATGACGTTACCGATAAAAGTCTGTGCTTTACTATGCTGTGTAATGACTTTCAGTTTGCAAGCAAACCCAACCAAACAGCTTGAAACTGCTTTATCAACGTCTTTAGTACTTACTGATGGCGACAGTATTACCTTGGGGTTTGGTGATTTTGATCCTCAAAAAATATTTAACCCTCACTTTACCAATAAAGATGGCGAGAGCATTGCCCTTCGCAAAAAGTTGCGCTTATACAGTGTTCCTTTCTCATGGGAGGCAAAACAGCCCTACTATGAACATAAGTGGCATATAAACGGCCGGGTCAGTTATTTGAATCAAGCTGATTTCATTTCACTCTTTGACGAAGCCCAATCCGACTCTATTTCTGAAACTGTCTATAGCGCCACGTTTGGTATTAATGCTGAAAAAGCACTTGGCTCAAAATGGTCCTATATTATTGGCTTAAATAGCCACTACCTACATTACGACAATGACTACGATTATAACTCTCAGCAAAGCCGTGACGTATTAAAACCGCTAACCAACAATCTCTATACCAATTTAAACAGTAATGCGCTGGTGTTAAATCCCAGCCTGTCTATGGTTTATAGATTGCCTCGACATTGGGGCTATTATGAATATAAGTTAAATATTAATTATTATTACGGCTGGGCTTTATCACAACCTAACGAAATTGAAAGTGCAAAGCCTGAAACAACACGGATACTTAATGGCATAAAAGCTAAATTTAATATGTTCAAAGTGGGCCCCTTTGAACAAGCTTTCTACATTAAAGGGCAACGCATTGACTTAGGTGGAGATAGCCCAGCTGCGTTTGGCACTGATCACTTTTATGAATATGGCCTTGGCTTTTTGTGGGACAGCCGTCACTGGACCTCATGGTTCGATAATTTTGGTATTGGTATCAATATTCATAGTGGGAGTAGTCTAGAGGGAGCCGCCATTGTGCTTTACTTCAATGAAATTTAGTTACTTAATTTTGATAGTTATTTCTCTTTTAAAGCACAACAATCAAATTTCAAACTAAGATGTACATTTTTAATCCGACAGATTAGAGTAAATACATAAAAGCAGTGTAAAAAGGGATGAAAACACATTTTTATCATCCTAAGTAACCACGCCTTTACTGAATAAGTCATCATAGACTGGGCATACTTGCGTGCGAACTGTTTATACCAAACATTAACCTAATTAAAAGAGACATTATGAATAAGCTCATACACTTAGCGTTATTCGCTTTACTGTCGTTTTCAACGATAGCCGCTCAAACAGACGTAACACAACTTGATATTTTAAACTTAAAAGCACAATCAGAGTCTGTTTATACCTCGGGTCAACCCAGCCAAACAGACTTTGCTAAGTTAAAAGACTTGGGGCTGCAAACAGTTATTAACTTACGCGGCGATAATGAAACTAGCTGGTCGGAGAAAGAGTTAGTAAGTGGACTCGGTATGAATTACTACCATATTCCAGTTCGTTCGAAAGCAGATATTACGCTTGAGAATGCCACAAAACTTCAAGCCTTACTGCAAACACATCAACAAGAAACCACCTTATTGCACTGTGCTAGTAGTAATCGTGTCGGTGCCTTGGTTGCGCTTTATCATGCTGTGACACTTAAAAAACCGATAGATGAAGCAATTGAAACCGGTAAACAATGGGGCCTGAAAAGCCTTGAAAGTGTGGTAAGAAATAAAGTTAAAGAAGAGATTGGTCAGCCATAGGCTGACCAACTTAATTAGATCGCTGTTTTTTCTGATTTATTTTTGTTTTTGCTTTCAACTTGCTGAAACATCGCATCGACCAGTTCGATAATTTTATCATTAGCATCAATAAACTTATCTAGCCCACCACCAGTGCGGTAGCTTGCTTGAGCAATCGTTTCTTTTTGCTCAGGATCCATCACCCAAATATTAGCATACGCCATGTACAGGGCGAGATCCCAATGCCAATTAGCGACATAAAAAGCAACTGCATCACAGCCATCCGTGTTAGCCGATGTAATATCCGTTTGGTACGCTTGATGTTTTAAAACATAGTTTGCTGGGATAACACGAGTTTTCACGTTATGTTTGGCAAACCCTGATTCTAGCGCCGTTACGACACCCTCTTTAACAGCTTGATGCTCTGCAATACACACTGTTTTTGGTACTTCGGCTTCAAAATGTGAGACGTCTTGTTTTGCTGCACACCCAGCAAGCACTGTTGCTACCGCAGTAACGACTGATAACTTTAATAACTTCATTGTTTTCCTTACTTATAATTATAACTAAAGCTGCCATGCATAGCTTAGTTTTGTGAAAAATGTTCGTTGATCACGTTCTAGCTCTTTTAAAGAGTCATCCTGATAGCCTTTATCCGAATAACCTAAATAGAACAGGGTTTGTGAATTTATTTTGTATGAATACACTAATTGGCTGGCGAAATCACGGTTAATTTCACTCACGTTAGAAAAATAGGCATCTCTATCACGATCTATGTCTTTAAATTGCAATACAAGCTTGAGCATTGAGCGCATATTAAATTTATAATACACACGTAAATCAGTGAGGTTTGCAGTATAAACGCGTTCATTTTGCTCGTTATCAAGGTAGCTATAACTATGCTCTAATTGAACTTGCCAGTGGTCATTAATATCCCAAGTCATTTCAGGCTCGACACGCACCATCGTGCCAAGTTGCGCATTGCTGTAGTCTATTTTGCTGCCATACTGAGCATACAGTAAAAAGCGGATATCGCGGATGGGCCTAAAACCGCCATAAATATAAGCGATGTTTTGATTAAAGAACTGCCCTGCGTAAAATTCATTGCGGTGAATAAAGCCGATTTCAGTCTGTGACTGCATTTTACCTTTAAAGGTAAAGAAGCCATCGTATTCTTCTTCGAGTAGGTCACCATTTTGTGCCCAGGTTTTATCCCACTCAGCATTATAGCTGTACTCAGTGATAATATCATCGGCATCACGATACCAGGTTTGACCGCCTCCGAGTTGAGCTTGTTTATAGTCAACTTTTGCTTGATAACCTAAGTCAGAGCGATACTCCTCACCAATGTTTTCATAGCTTGCATACAGTTCATAATCACGTTTGGTACGACTAAACTCTACTTTATAGGCCTGATCTGATTGCGTTTCTTCTAAGCCATAAACATCAACTAAAAAATCAGAGTTTTTTGTATCGGTTGTTGCAACTTGGTATTGCAAGCTGTCTGTTTGGTTAAACCAATAACTGCCATCGAGTGATAATACCGAGTTATGATAATCATCATTTTCCCGGTGTGTACTCATAACCCCGATAGTGCCTTTTTGACCAATATCAAATTGATAGCGCCCCACAGCGGCATGAGTTTTATCGCCTAGATTTGCAAAATATGAGCCTTGGTTGGTTGGTAATAACACACTGGTGTTGTCATCATCTGCATATATAAACCCATAGCTGTGGTTACCGGTCTTGCCTGTTAACTTAACGCCTACGTCAGGCTCGGCTATTGTGCGTGTATACAACAACTCGAACTGACTGGTTTTAAAATAGGATGCTCCATCTAAAAAGAATGGGCGTTTTTCAGCATAATAAATCGAGTAAGTGGTGTTAACATCAAGTTCAAGTGAGTCCGCTTCAACTTGCGAAAAGTCAGGGTTAATCGTTGCATTAATCACTGCATCTTGTGTAACGCCCCAGCGTAAATCAAGGCCCGCTTCTGTATCAACATCTCCATTTTGCCAATCACCTGGCAGCGTATTTTTTGTATCATTACGAAGCGCGGTCAAAGTCGGGGTAAGCTGAATATTCATACTTTGTGTCATGTCAGCAAACCCTGTTAGTTTATCAAACTGACAAAAACTGCACTTTACATCACGGTCAAAGCCTACGTTAGACATTTGATAAAACACATCACGCGGATAATTACGCCAAACAGCCAAGCTCCAAGTCAGTTGTTCTTTACCTTTTGGAAAACGCAGTGCCGTAAAGGGAATGCGCATCTCAACCACATAACCCTCATCGGTAATTTGACCCGCACTATCCCAGATTGCATCCCATGATGGGTCTTCCACCCAATCATCGATATCGGTCATGCGCATATCGCCTTGCGCACCTAGTGGGTTTACGTAAAACTCATAACCCGTTCGTTCGTCGTTAAAGGTATCGATCATCAGGGCAACATTATCGTCTTGCCACAGTGTATCTCTGTCACGAAGTGCTGCACGTATTTGTGACGGGTCTGGGTCTTTAGCAATAAAGCCAACGTACAAGTATTGGCCATCTTCATACAGGTAGGCATCGGTGTGTACCGGGGGCGTGCCCTTTTCATTAGGCTCATTCTGATATTTTAGCGGTACTTTTGTTGCTTGTTGCCAATGAGCTTCATCCATAACGCCATCAACACTGATTGATTCTTTAATATGCGCTAAAGCAAACTCCACTTTGTCGCTAGCCGTTGCTAGCGAAGAAATACTGACGCAACTGAAAATTAGGCAGGATTTTACAACACGGGTTATTATTTTTTTTAAGTACAGCATAAACATCCATTTAGACACGTGCGCACAAATTACACGACTTCATTGATTAAAAAAGCAATTGTAATTCAATAAGGTACACTTGTTAATAACAAACCACTCTTTTAACCATAAAAATTAACAAAAACACTCCTTTTGGACTAGTTTTAGGTTCAAAAAAGCCCCATGGCCGAAAGGCGATGGGGCTAATTACGACCAATAAACGCTATTTTTTTAAGCTAAGTTTATTGCCTTTAAGTGATTTTCTCACTTTAGCAATACGCGAGCGGTTCTTGGCTCTGGCTTCGCCGGTTGCCTGCCCTGATGGCTTATTGCTTCGGCTACGACGTAAATGAGATGGCTTTTTACCAATTTTGTCGATCAGGACTTCACGATTGCTTACTTCATAACCCGGCAGCACTATACGGTTAATGCGTTGACCAATTAACTTTTCAATATCGAATAACGTATTCTCTTCTTCGCGACTTACAAATGAGATTGCCTGTCCCGGTTTACCAGCACGTCCTGTACGACCAATACGGTGTACATAGTCTTCAGCAAGCCAAGGTAAATCAATATTGATCACTCGTGGAAGGCCTTCAATATCAATACCACGAGCTGCGACTTCAGTTGCAACAAGCACACGTACTTTACCTTCTTTAAATTCACGTAGTGCACGACGTCGGTTACCTTGGGTTTTATCACCATGGCACACAGCCGCAGGAATACCATCAAGGTTCAATTCTTTAACGAGCTCATCGGCTGTTTCTTTCATGTTGACGAACACTAACACTTGCTGCCAATTTTTCTTACCGATCAGTTCTGATAAAAGCTCTTGTTTACGGCGCTCTTCAACAGGGTAAACAACGTGCTGTACGGTTTCTGCGGTACTGTTTGTTTGATCGACACGAATAATTTCAGGTTGCTTAAGAACTTTGCTTGCAAACTGTTTTATCGCCGCGGGGTACGTTGCTGAAAAGAGTAAAATTTGACGTGTTTCATCACAGCCGTTTATAACCGTTTGCATATCAGTTATAAAACCCATATCGAGCATACGGTCTGCTTCATCAAGAACCAAGTGCTTTACATTTGCTAAGCTGATATTACCCAAACGAAGATGATCTAATAAACGACCAGGTGTCGCCACAACGATATCAACACCCGCTTTAAGATCGTTTGCTTGTCCGGCTAAATTAACACCACCAAATAAACACACTGTTTTTAGTGCCGTGTATTTAGCAAACGCTTTAACGTTATTGGCGATTTGCTCAGCAAGTTCACGCGTCGGAGCAAGCACAAGTGCGCTCGGCGCATTGTTATCGCTTAAGGTTGATTCAGATAATTTTTGAATAAGTGGCAGCGCAAACGCAGCGGTTTTACCGGTGCCTGTTTGTGCGCTAGCAAGTACATCTTTCCCTTTTCGTACCGCAGGAATTGCACTGCGTTGAACGGGAGTAAGCGTATGGAAATTAAGTTCTTCTAATGCCTGTAAGAGCTCAGAAGAAAAACTAAACGATTTAAAGTTCATGCTGTATAACCTGCGGCCATCATATCAAGGGTCGCAAATTATACAGAAAAAAAATGACTTTAGTTAGTTATTACTTCACTAAAGTGCCTTTTAATAAAACAAGTGAGGGTGATCGTCGTTTAATATGTGCCGCACTCATTAAAAATGCTTACGGTAGAATTTCCACGCAACACCAAAGCCAATAGACACATTATAGTCTTGCTTAACGAGCGGGCTTGCATGTTGCTGACTATTAGCAAGATGATGATATTTAACAAAGCCACCTAACCAGTAGTTAGGTGTATCGAAATGGAGCCCAATTGACACATCAGCGCCTGAAAAACCTGAACGGCTTGCGTATATTTGCCGTGTTGCATTACTTTCTATTTCGTTAACCGCGTAGTAATAGTCCAAATAACGCTCTGTCGCAAAATTTACATTACCACGAAATGCGACTGAAAACTGTGAGTGTGCTTGCTCTAAAAGCGGTATGGTGTAATAAATACTGGGACCATAACGCCAACCTATATCATCTACATCACCAAAATCGGTCGCAATGGCTTTACGTACAAAGAGACTAAAATACATGTGCTCTTTGCTATTTGGTTCACCTATAACGTAATAATTTAAGGATGGCCCTAATTCAAACACCCAATCAAGGTCGTCCATGCCCTCGCGTGCTTTGTTATCTTTACTATCAACGGCTAAACCAACACCCGCCGATAAATCTAAATGCAGGTTTTCATGTTGCCACAGGTAACCGGTGAAGTTATTACGGTCAATGGCCATTTTCTCACTTTGATAGCGGAAATAAGGCACTGGAAGTAAATATTTTTCGCTCTCATCTGACCCTAAGTAATGGGGTATATCGGCATAAAATACCCCAGCCCCCAACTCCATTTTTGCTGCGCTGTACGCCTTTACGCTAACCAGAACTAAAATAACAACAACGCAGCGCCAGATCATGCTTGCCACTTCTTAAAAATTAACGATGTATTAATACCACCAAATGCAAAATTGTTAGACATAATATAGTCCGTACGCATTTCGCGGCCTTGTCCAGTTATGTAATCAAGGTCAGCACATTCAGCATCAACGTGGGTCAAATTAATAGTCGGTGCAAACCAGCTATCATTCATCATATTAATACTTGCCCATGCTTCAATTGCACCACAGGCACCGAGTGTATGTCCTAAGTAACTTTTTAATGAACTAATTGGCTTTTTACCTAAGGCATTAAAGGTCGCATGAGATTCAGCAATGTCACCTCTATCAGTCGAGGTGCCATGAGCATTAACGTAGCCAATATCATCGGCACTTAACTGGGCATCTGCCAGTGCTAATTCAATAGCAACTTGCATGGTTTCAGCTGTAGGTTGGGTCACGTGTTGACCATCTGAATTACAGCCAAAACCTACCAGCTCTGCAAAAATTGTCGCTCCACGAGCGACGGCATGTTCATACTCTTCTAAAATTAACGTACCAGCCCCTTCACCAATAACAAGACCATCTCGATGTTGATCAAACGGACGTGGCGTCTGTTTTGCTGCATCATTTTTTGTGCTGGTTGCATATAACGTATCAAAAACCGCCGCTTCGGTAATGCATAACTCTTCGGCACCACCCGCAACCATCACTTTTTGACGCCCAAACTTAATGGCCTCATACGCGTAACCGATTCCCTGTGAGCCTGAAGTACATGCAGAGCTTGTCGTGATTACTCTGCCCTTTATTTTGAAAAACACGCCCACATTGACAGGGGCCGTATGTGCCATCATTTGAATATAGCTGGTTGCTGTCACCCCGGTCATTTCGCCCGTTTCCATCATTTTGGCAAAGGCAAGCAACGGCGGCGTTGAGCCTGTTGATGAGCCAAACGCAATCCCTGTAGAGCCATCGGTTAAACTTGGGTGTTCTAACAGTCCCGCATCTTGTAAAGCATGCTCGGTCGCACAGGTCGACATTAAGGCAACTCGCCCCATTGAACGCACTTGTTTACGCTTGTAATGGCTGGGTTTTGTAAAATGAGTAACCGGCGCAGCTAAGCGAGTGTTAAGCTCTGGTGCGCTATCCCAGTCGGTCATGTACTGAACTGCGTTTTCACCTTTTTGCAAAGCGGCTTTAAATTCCTCCCAAGTATCGCCCAGCGCAGTAATAGCTGACATACCTGTAACAACAACACGTTTCATTACACCATTCCGCCATTAACCGAGATAACCTGACGCGTAATGTAAGCCGCATCTTCAGAGCATAGGAATGAAACGGTTCCTGCAACTTCGTTTACTGAGCCCATACGTTTTAATGGGATCATTTTTAGCATGTCATCGACGGGTAAATCATCGGTCATTGCTGTTTCAATAAGTCCAGGGGCAACACAGTTCACCGTAATTTTGCGTTTTGCAAGTTCTAGCGACAATGCTTTGGTTGCACCAATGATCCCCGCTTTTGCGGCACTGTAGTTTACTTGACCACGGTTACCCGCAATACCAGACACTGATGCCATAGTAACAATGCGGCCCCCTTTACGGGTTTGAACCATTGGCATTACCGTGGGATGAACCACATTGTAGAATCCATCAAGACCAGTGCGAATAACTTTATCCCAATCATCACCTTGCATCGCAGGAAAGGCCATATCGTTAGTAATACCCGCATTACAGATCACGCCGTAATATGCCCCATGTGCTGCGATATCCGCTTCAATTTGTTGTTTTGCCAGCGCCCGATCACACACATCAAACTGTAACAAGCTTGCATGACAACCATGCTCCCTGATTTCTTTACAAGTTTGCTCAGCCTCAGTCACACCACTTCGACAATGAACCGCAATATCAAAGCCATCTTTTGCTAATCGTAATGCGATTGCTTTACCTATTCCACGGCTCGAACCTGTGACTAAAATTCGTTTTGTCATTGATTTTCTCTTATAAACTGCATGGGGTCCTGAGGCTGAAACACATTTATTTTTGCTTCTGCTAATAATGTTTCAGCATCATGAATTTGACACTCAAACACACTCAACCCGGATTCTTCTTGATATAACCTTGCAACGGATACTTTTAACGTACTGCCGTTATTAAATACAGGCGCATACGTTTTATACTTACGCGTCCCGATTAAAAAGCCAATTTGGACAGCATCGCCTCTGTCTTTTGCCAACGCCCCCGCATACGCAGCAATGGCTTGTGCCATATATTCACAGCCAATATAGCTGGCAACGCCGCGCAAACTCTCATCGTAAAAAGGGCTGTCAGGGCTGATATCTACTTCACAGCAGCCAGATTCATCGGTGTAACCGTTAAGGCGATTGAGCAAAATCATTGGGTCACTATGAGGGACGACGTGCTCAATTTTATAGTTATTCATGCAGATGTCCTAATATTACACTGACATTATTGCCCCCGAAGGCAAAAGAATTCGATAAACAATAGCTAACAGATGCGTCTCTGGGCTGAGTTATTAGGTTAATGTCACTCAGGGATTCATCTACTTCTGCGTTATTAAACACCAAGCGCGTAAACTCAGGGTAAGCTAAATATAACCAACATAGGCCTGCTTCTAGTGCACCTGCAGCGCCTAAAGTGTGACCGGTTAAATGTTTTGATGAGCTAACGGGCGTATTGTTGCCAAACACCTTACTGATTGCAAGTGACTCCATGGCATCATTTTGCACTGTTGCAGTACCATGAGCATTGATATAGTCAATATCTGTTGCGAGTAGATTGGCATCATTAAGTGCTTTTTGCATTGCACTTATTGCACCCGAACCATCACTAATTGGCGCTGAAATATGGTGAGCATCGGAGCTTTCCCCCCCTCCTAAAAATGCCACTGCGTGATCATTGAGTTGCTCTTTACTCATCACAAACACGGCTGCTGCTTCACCGATATTAATGCCTTTTCTATCCTTACTAAATGGCTTACAAATTTCATCGCTAATTGAAGAGAGTGAATCAAAACCGTTCACTGTCAGCTGGCACAAGCTATCAACTCCACCACAAATAACCACATCGGCTAAGTCTGCACTGAGCAAGGCACGTGCACTGATCATTGCCTTGGCACTTGAGCTGCATGCTGTCGAAATGCTGTAACAGGGACCCGTTGCATCAAGTGTCTTTGCAATGTAAGCCGCGGGTGCGATGAGAGCTTGGTCGTAATAATTAAACTGAGCCGGCCATTTTCCTTCTTTAGCGTGTACTTTACGTGCCCTCTCCCCCTCTTGAATAGCAGCCGTGCTAGTGCCCATAACCACTGCAATACGATCGCGTGAACATGTTACTTTTGCTAGCGTGTCGGTCAGTTCTGCCAAGGCTAAGTCAATAAGCTTATAGAATCGCATTGATTCTGTTAACGGTAACACATCCACTAACCCCACAAATGTTGGGCGCTGTTCAAAAACAAGTGAAGACACGTTTGTAAGTGTTTGAGTTGGCGCTTGACTGATGCACGCCATAGTGTGCTTTTGCCCAACACCTAATGCACTCACAATTCCTAAATCATTGAGCCAAAATGGCATAATCAATTAACCCTTTGAAATATTATTTTGTAGTTTCGCTGATAATTTACGAGCTCGGTTTTTTCTTCTAAAAAACGGATCTCACAAATCAACTCATCACCTTTATAAAGCAAACGCTTTGAGTCTTTTGCAACTATTTTTAAACCATAAAGCTGCGAACTGAGTACTTCCACAGGCCAATGCACAAGCATTATATCGGCCAAAATATAGCGCGGATCAAGACGCTCAATTGGCAGCATTTTTTTACTTTTAACGGGCCCTGAAATCGCTTTTTCCAATTGAAAAACAGGCACTCCTTGTGCGGTCATTACCACGAGGTTAATTCCACTAAGACTGTTAATATCGAGCTGTGCTAGTAACGTGTGGCTTTCATCGTTGTGACTGACTTCTAACACCTGCTGCCAATTATCTGCAACAAATGAAGCAGGCGGATCCATTAAATAAATCCCCGCATTGGGAGCAAGATCCACCCCTGTTTTAACTGCAAACTCACTTGCACAGCTTGCTAATAACAGCACCATTGCTGCAATGACTAACGTTTTTAATCTCGACATAGCTCAACCAAGGTATTCAAGCGTCGCTCGCTTTGTTTTACAAATGGATTATCAAGGTCCCACGCGTACCCTGCCAAAATAGCACTGATCATTTCTCGTACTTGCTGGTTTTGTTCACTGTAAAAAATCACATCTTGAAACGAAGTATCATACCAAGCAGCCACATAAGTTCGAAAACAGTTTACACCCTGCTGCAATGGCTCACTGTACTGTGCTTGAAAATCAACCTGTTTGCCCTGTAAGTAGTCATCGACTAATGGCGCAACTAATGATGCCGATTTTAACGCTATTGTGACTCCCGATGAAAACACCGGATCTAAAAACTCACCCGCATTGCCCAGTAACGCAAAGTGTTCCCCATGAAGCGAGACTACATTGGCTGAGTATCCTTTAATTGTTCGTGCTTCGCCAATTGCAACTCTACGTGCAAGTAATTCACTTAAATACGTATCTTGCTCAATAAACTCATTTAAACAAGCTAAAGGCGCTGTGTCTTCAAATTGGCTAGGTTTTCCAACCACACCGATACTGGCAGTCCCATCGCTGAATGGAATAAGCCAATACCAAATATCGTTATGTTTTGGATGCACATTGATCAGGATTTTTTCGCGATCAAATTTATCATCAGTAATATTGTCTTCAAAATGACTGAAATACGCCCAGCGTACAGGAAAATTTGATGGCGTTTCTAAATCAAGTAAACGTGGTAATACGCGGCCAAAACCACTGGCGTCTAATACAAACCGCCCTTTTATTTGGTAGCGTTGATTTTTTTCATCAACAACGGTGAGTAAAGCACCATCGCCATGGTCTGTGTACTCTATGACGCTGTGCTGATAACGAATTTCAGCCCCTTGTTCCATTGCGCCATCTGCTAAACACTTATCAAAATCGGCCCGTTTTACTTGAAATGTCGTACCAGGGCCTTGAGTAAATTTTTCGGTAAAGTCAATCGCCGTATGCTCGCCTCGACGTTGAAATGCAGCACCATTTTTAAATTGGAAGCCCAACGTGTCAGCTTGCTCTTTAACACTCTCAGCTAAGTTTGCTTCTGCAAGAAAGTGCATACACTGTGGCAGTAAGCTTTCACCAATTGAAAATCGAGGGAATACTTGTTGTTCTAGCACCACGACACGCCAGCCTTTATTCACCAGTAAACTGGCTGCAACGGCACCCGAAGGCCCTGCGCCAATAATGACGACATCTGCCTGTTGAATCTGATTATTCACCTATTATTTTTCCTTATTATTAGGTAATGCGACACAGAGCGGCGCTAACAAATAAATGCAAATCAGCCCCACTAACACGGTTAAACCAAAACTAAAAATAGCGGGCGTTTTTGATACCGCTAGCATACCAAATACCCACATAGAAGAGGCGGCAGATAAGCTAATCGCTAATACATTGCTCGGGGTTAACTTATTGATTTGATAAAACACTAAATAGTCGATTGCGAGCGCTAAAATAAGCAAGCATCCCAATAAGTTAAATATTGATAATTGTGTTTGAATTGCACTACAAAGCAGTAAAACGGCTGCTAATGTTAACCCCAATATTAACCCTTGCTGGTAAGCGACTTTAAAACCAAACTTTAAGGCAAACAATAACATGGCAAACGTGATAGCGATTGCAATGGTTACTAATAACGAGTGTGAGTAATCCTCTAGCCCCGCAGTTATCATAGCCACTTTATCGTACATTAGCAGCTCGCTTTCAGCGCGAGCCCACTCAGCTAATTGCGTTTTATCGATACCCGTAACCATAAACCAGCTTGCAGCAAATTCGTTGTTTAAGATCACTTGATTAGCAATAAGAGGACCTAACGGTGAGTTTAGTGCAGCGTCCAGAGTAAGGATTGAATCTGACAACACTAAAGGACTGCCTGTCAATTGTGTGACAACATCGAGTGATGCGTGATGCACACGCATCTCATTGTTATTTTTTTGTTGTGTACTTGCACTCGGCACAAGGTCACTGAGCATCAATGCCTGACCACCTTGCTGCTTAATTTTAACTTTTAGTGCTTCTTGTTTAAGTAAAAGCTGCTCAGCATTTTCGGCAAACATGATCATTATTTGCCCATTATCTTTACCTAATAAAGACATGTGCAAGGCTTCGTTGTTCATAAGCACTTGAGGACTTGCATTGAGCAGCTTCACATCATCATTTAATACGGGAGGTTTTAACAGCGAAAACACACTGAGGCTAACGAGCAGTAGCAAGATGATCGCGACTTTTTGCCGATGAATAGACTTAAGCAGGGCACTTAATTTTTCCGCAAATTTTCCTGCCTCAACACTGATTGTGAGTCTTGCTTGCCAACTAGGGAGTAAAAGCCGTGTAGTGAGCCACGCGGTTATCAGTCCTGCTACAACAAAAACCCCAACCTGAGTTAATAACTGCACAGGCGAGAAAAATAAACTCGCATAGCCTAATGTTGTCGTCACTAAAGACAACAAAAGAGCAAGTTTAAGGCCCCGACTAAAGCCATTTTTATGCGTTGTTAAGTCCAGCATGCTATGAAATGCGTAATCAATTGCAATACCAATTAAGGTCACCGCAAAAACAAGCGTTAACACATGAATCTCAGCAAAAAAGATAGCCAAGGCTATGCTGCCACCAAGCGCTGCGCTGATAACCGTCACAGAAGCAAGCCATAATGCGTTAAACGACCTGAAAACCCAAACCACCATAATAATCAGCGCGATTAAGCTCAAAGTCCCGAACAAGGTCATTTCAAATTTTGCTTGTTGTGCATTTTCTGCGGTATGAAATAAAGCACCTGAATAATGTATACTGGTGTGTGGGTAATTCGTATGTAGTTGGGCAAGTTGAGCGAGCACATCATCATTTAATGCCACTGCTTGGTCTATCGAAAATGCATTATCGGCTGCGTGTACAAACAACATCAAATAGTCATTATCTAAATGGCGAATACTAATGCGGCCATCTGACATTTCAAATTGCTGTAATTGTGTGATTACCGAGGTTAAAAATTCTGCGGTACTTAAACTCGGATCCAGATTAATCGTACTCGATACAAAAGGATCGGCCACTTTACTCAATTGACTAAAATAGTAGTGCTGAAAACGACTCGCATCAGTTAATGCATGCTGATAGCTTGGAGTCAGCAAGTTGCCCGCATATTGACTATAGAACGTGGCAAGCTGTTCGACCTTGGGGACGCTAAAGCGCGGTGTGATATTTTTTTTAGCTAACCATGCAACCATTTCATCGTAAGCTTGCTCTTTATTTTCACCCGAAAATGAAAAGCTTAATTGCTGTTTGTTACTGGCAAAAAAGTGCGTTTCGAGCTGTTGGAGTCTAGGTTCTGACTGGGGAAGTAATGCCAAAATATCATTATTTAAGGCGGGCTGTTTTATGACAAATACAGCAACCAATAAGCTCGCCATTACTGTTAACCAACCCAGTGTTACCCCCCAAACTTTCACTGTGGGCTTCCATCTTGTGGGTATGAAAAGCGCAGTAACGTAACATTGCCATTTATCTCTTGTAAACGCACGCTGTTAACGTTTTTTTCATCAGCGCACACTGTAAACTGGCTAAAAATCTGCTGGAGCGTTTCATCGTTAGGAAGTAATAATTGGCAATCATTGTCAGCGTGTTCACGGGTATCAAACTGTAAAGCCAGCGCCGCTTTATCGTGCTTTATAATCGCTTGTAAAAGGGCTACATATGGCTCGGCACCTTTTTGTAATTGCGCTTCACCACGCTCATTATAGGTATAAACTTGGCCTTGTTTTATGACTAGTTTACTTTTTATGGGTGACTCTACTTGCCAAATAAGTCCTTGCTCAGTAAGTTTGAATAGCCCTTCAGATATAAACGGCTTAGTGAAACCTTTGAAATGTTTTTCTTGGCTAAAGGTACCTTGCTTCAGACCAACTTGGTTTGCCATAAGTGGCCAAGCCATCATAAAACACAGTAACATTAATAGGCTATTTCGCATTACATCACCTTTTGCAGCTTGTCATGCAACACGGGGGGAGACACAAATTGCATGTCTTTAGACTCAATATCAACCGCCACCTGAATCGTCGTTGCTTTGGTGAGCTTTTTCCCCGTTGCGACATCGCTAATAACATAATCAATACGTAAGCGAGTTTCGTACTCTTTTAAATACGCATCAACCCTAATTTTTTGAGTAAACAATGCTGAGCCCACATACTTAATGTGCATATCAATGATTGGCCATGCATAACCCGACGCCTGCATTTGCAAATAGTCATAATCAAATAAACGCAGTAATTCACACCGCGCTACTTCCAAGTAACGCGGGTAATTACCATGCCATACCACATTCATTGGATCGCAATCATGAAAAGGAATTTCAATCTCTACATGGGTGCTTAATAATGCGCCACGACTATGCATATAAACTCCATCGTTTAGTTTGAATCGCATCAACAGTAAAACGTAATACGGCTTCTAAAGGGCGGTCTTCATCAAGCAGTGGGAAAAACTCACTAATATCTTGATACATGGCCTGCACATCGGCCGTTAAACTAGTAAATTCAAGCTCGCCTTGTGCAATACGCAAACGTAAACCCTGAATGCTTGCTAACAGCGTGCTTGCAATCACTTGTTCTGTAAGCTGTAAAATACGCAAACAATCGCGCGCAGCAATCGTACCCATGCTCACTTTATCTTGGTTATGACACTCGGTTGAGCGTGAAAACACACTCGCTGGCATAGTCAGCTTTAATGCTTCAGCCGTATAAGCACTGGCACCAATTTGCACAGCTTTAAAGCCGTGGTTAATATAACGACGTTCGTCGTTACTGCCCGATAAGTTCGATGGCAAACCGTTGTTGTAACGCGTATCAACTAACGACGCAATTTGACGATCGGCTAAATCAGCTAAATTAGCAACCGCCGTTTTCATTGTATCCATTACCATTGCTATATGGCCGCCGTAGAAATGACCGCCATGGAGCACATGCTCTCCCTCACCATCGATAATGGGATTATCATTTGCCGAATTAAGTTCATTTTCAATCATTTGCCTGAACCATGGCAGGCTATCTTGCAGTACACCAATCACATGAGGCGCACAGCGAATTGAATAACGGTCTTGTAAGCGATCAGCATTTCGAGGGTGTTCAACATGATTTAAATCCCCTCTGATCCACGCTGCAACCTGCTGTTGCCCGGGGTGAGGTTTTACAGAAAATAGTATGTCATCAAAGTGGTGGCTATTCCCTTTCAAAGCAAGGCTGGCAAGTGCCGTAATACGGCTAGTTAATTGCGCTAAATACGCCGCTCTGTCGAAGGCTAAACACGCCAGCGCAGTCATAACTGCAGTGCCATTCATCACTGCCAACCCTTCTTTAGGGCGCAGTTTCAATGGGGTTAAACCCAATGATTTCATCACTTCTAAGCTGTTTTTAATTTCGCCTTGATAGTATACGTCGCGCTCACCGACCATCGCACCAGCAACGTATGACAATGGCGTTAAATCGCCACTTGCTCCCACTGAGCCTTCTTGTGGAATAACCGGTACGATATTGTGATTTAAAAAGTCTTTTAGCAGGTTAAGCATGTCCCAGCTAACACCTGAATACCCTTGTGAAAGTGACGCTAATCGCGTGGCTAAAATGGCACGTCCTTGCTCAGGGGTAAACATACTTCCCATACCGCAACCATGAAAACGAGTAAGATGAAGAGGTAATTCATTCACCAAATCAAGCGGCACTTTAACGGTCACAGAATCGCCGTAGCCCGTAGTTACGCCATATATAACGCCATCATCTTCCAAAAGCTTGTCTAAAAATGCTACAGCACTGTCGATTTTCTTGGCAAATTGATTGTCTGAAGTTAACGCGACAGCTCCTTGCTCTAACGCAATATGAACAATATCTTCGATAGATAAACGTTGCTTGCCAAATGTTGTAGTAGAGTGCTCTGGCACCTTAGTTCTCCTTGTTTTGGTCGCGAGACACGTGCTCGTCATTTTGCCAAAAGTCATAAAAATTAAACCATTGATATGGGTATGCGGCAGCGTAATAGCTTAGCCTTTGAGCATAATCGCTGACAATCTTGTGTAATGTCTGTTGCCTTGTTTTACGCGGTAGAACAAGTTTATCCGTGTATTTTTCAAAAATAACACGATAAAATACTTTGCCATCGGCCGTCTTATCTTTTAAACAAAACAAATGAAAAACAGGGCAATCTAATAACGCAGCTAGAATAAATGGACCTTGAGAAAAAGGAGCTGGTTTTTCTAAAAAATCGGCCTCGATGACACGCCCCGCTGTTGTCGTACTGGTTCTATCGCCCACAATAACAACTATTTCGCCTTGCTCAACTTTATCTTTAAGCATTATTGCCATATCAGGGCCTAAGTCTGTCACTTGAATTAGGTTAATTGCGACATCTGGATTGATACTTTTTAAAAGTTTATTAAATTCCACGGCATGATGCGTAAATACCAATACATTAATCACTTTACTTGAGCGGTGCTGACTTAAAGCGCGGCACACCTCTAAATTACCCAAGTGTGAACCAATAAAAATGGCACCTTGCGCGTGTTCATCAAGCTCTATGAACAACGCCTCATTGGTATAAGAAATATTACTTTGGGGTATACGCGCAAGCCACGCATCGATTTTGTCAAAGGCGCTGTCCGCAAAACAACGAAAGTGTCGAAAGCTGTCTCGCCACGTCACTACTTTGTCATTACCATTAACTTTGCGTACTTGCGTTAAAAAGGCATAGGATGCGCGGCGCGCGGTTTTACCTGTTAAAAATAAATAAAACACCACAGGAAAAAGGATAATCCAGAGCCCTTTTCGACCCAATATGCGATAGCTAAATAACAATATTTGCATACCCAGTCGATTGCCGCGCTCTTGCATTTTTGACCAGTGCTTTGCAGCCATTAACCCACCACCTTTCGCCAAATAAGTAGGGGCGAACGTAACAGCATGCCAAAGAACAAACGCGTGTGAAGCCATGAAATACCCAAATTATCATGTAAAGCGCGAAAGTGAGAAACGCCGTTTTCGGGGTAAATAACTTGAGTGGGTAAGAAGGTAACCTTGACACCTTGCCAGTAAAGTCTGACCAATATTTCAATATCAAAGTCCATGCGTTTGCCAAGCGCTTGCTTTGCCATTAATTGCTTTACTGCGGTGAGTGGGTACACCCTAAAACCACACATTGAATCGACAATATCAAAGCTCAATGTTTCAACCCACACCCAAAAGTGAGTGATGTATCGACTCAAGTAACGATGTTTTGGTACTGAGCTGTCATATATTGGACAACCACTGATTACATTGTTTGGCTCGTTATTACTTAACTCAATGAGTTTAGCAATATCGTCTAGTGAATGCTGACCATCAGCATCCACCTGAATTGCATGACTAAAGCCGTGTTCATGCGCATATAACAACCCAGTTTGTACAGCGCCGCCTTTGCCCTGATTTTCTGCGTGTGTAAGTACCGTTAAATCGTCATATTGTTGCTGTAAAGACGCAAACACTTGCTTTGCATCATCGCAACTCCCATCATCCACCATAATAATCGGTAGTTTTAATGCATTGAGTTCTAAAATCACGCTTGCGATAGCATGGGTGTGGTTATAATTAGGAATGACAATACAAAATTGATTCATTGTTTATTCGCAAAACACAATTCGACCAGACGCATGCTGGCCTTTATCTGATTGATAACTAAATACACATTTGCCTTTAGCGTTGCGCTCAAGGGTTAAATTTACGGTCATATTTGGCGTGGTGACGACCTGAAACTTTAACACTTCTAGATCTTGCACCTGTGGACCAAACCCAAGGTACTGCTGCGCATATTTCACAGCCCAATCTAACTGCACAACCCCAGCTAAAATGGGAGCATCAGGGAAGTGCCCTCGAAAATAATCTAAATCAGCCGTAATCGTTAACGCTAGACTAACGCGATGCTCTGTTTGCGATAAAACCGCCACCTGTGGGGTGACTTTATTCAGGCTTGGCAAAATACTGCTCCAGTGTTTTTAAACTCAACTTTGCTTGACTGTTAAAAGGTAATGCATCGATATAGCGCCACTTGCGAGGTAAACAAACACGCTCAAATCGGTTTGACAAATACGCTTGCAGGGTACGATTTATGACTAATTTACCATGTTCTTCAAGTTCATGACTGGCCTTATCCGTGAGCACAACGACAGCCCCAATTTGAACTCGTTTGCTTGGCAGAACCACCAGCTTAGCCTCTTTCACCCACTCGTGACTGAGTAAAAAGCATTCTAGCTCATCAAGGTTTAAGCGTTTTTCTTCTATTTTAATGGTTCTATCAATACGCCCAAGGAGCTTAAATTGCCCATTACTATGCACAATGGCTCTGTCATCTAATGGGTAATTCGCATGTTCTAATATAGATGAGTCAAGCATTAAGCGTCCTTCATGGTTAACTGACAAATGGTTACCATTAAAAGGCTGCCAAGGTACATCGACAGCGGCTTGAGTGACTTGCCGATAAGCAATTCCCCCCGTTTCAGTGCTGCCAAACACTTGAGTTACCGGTCGTGCAAGTTGCTCACACAACATTTCGGCTTGTTCGTTATTTAAAGGACCACCCGATGAAAATAACCATGTCAACCTTGCGCGCTCTGGTATCAGTACATTATCCATGCACAATCTGCCTAACTGCGCGGGGCTTGATACAAGCACAGCATGCTGAATATGCTGCAACTTTTGCGCTATGTGTTCTGGATATTGAATTTGTTCACTGTCAATAACCTGCCCTTTTACAAGTGGCCAGAGTAAACGAAATAACAGACCATAAATATGCTGATGAGAAACTGTCGCCAAAAATGTAAACTGGCTTGGCAAATCAAACGCCATAGACAGAACAGATAACTCACGGTTGAGTACCCGCCATGGCTTCACTACCGGCTTAGATTGCCCTGAAGAGCCCGAAGTATAAAAAATAACGGCGGTTTTCGTTGGCCACTGTAAGCGTGGCAAACGGCTGTGAGTATGCTGTTGGCTTAACTCAAGATTATTAAACACAATGCCGGTGTTTAATTCACGTGCATCACCCGCAAAAATAGGCGACTGCGCTAACAGGAGGCGCAACGTTTCCGGCTGACCATTTGGCGGCAAAATAACATTGTGCCCGCTGCAGGCGAGAGCAAATAGACGCACAGCAAATTGATACGTATCTGGGTGAAACAACACCACATGGCTGGTAGGTTTTAATCCCGCTAATTTATGTTGAAACGCACTGATATCAGCAAAAAACTGCTCACGGGTTATGTGTTTTTCTGCAACAACAAACGCTGAATTTGGGTGAAACTGTAGGTTACTCGCCACCATTATTTTTTACCTTTTGTCTAACTAGCCATTCCACTAGCATCAAAATAGCTATCAAGAGATAGGCAACCAAGCCATTGTAAAGTGTCCACATTGATAACGACGCAAATAGACTGGTGTAGAGCGCAACCGTGCCGTTTAAAATAAAGAAAACGCTCCAAATTTTGGTCACTTGGCGCGTGTACCTTACTCCCTTACTATCTAGATCAGGCTCTTTTAATCGGGCGAAACTTTCAATCACTGTTGGCCCCTGTAGCAATGAGTAGATAAATGTAATCGCCATCACGGTGTTAATGATCACAGGGTATAATCTTAAGCCTAATTCGCTATTAAAAAACGGCGTAGTCGCAAGCGCCACAATTGCCAAAAATGACGCAGGTTTGAGCCAAGGCATTGTGCTTGTCAATTTTTGGCTCAACATTAACCTTATCGCAAGTAATGCGATTAAAATTAAGCTTACCTGCTTGATCGAAACATGCTGTAATCCAAAATACACAATAAATGGGTATAACGATAAGCACACTAAGACCAATGTTGTGGCGATTGCTTTAAGCATAAGCTGTACTTAATAGCTTAAGAAACGAGCTTTTCTACTTCATTTACAACATCTTGAACTGTACGCACTTGCTTAAACGCATCAGGTTCAATTTTCTTGCCCGTGATTTCACGCAATTTCACTACTAAATCAACGGCATCAATACTATCAAGATCTAAATCTTGATAAAGGTGTGCATTTAAACTGATGTCATCAGCGTCAATTTCAAATTCATCAACTAAAATGCCCTGTAAAACGTTGTAAATATCAGCAGCGGTTTTCATGCTTTTTCCTACTTCTAAGTCTGTATTATGATGTGTGTTGGTTTATAAAATTAGCGAGTGCATCAACAGATGCAAAATGTGCTTTTGTTTGTTCTGAGTTGGCATCAATTTTTACGTTGAACTCTTTCTTAATTGCAAGACCAAGTTCAAGAGCATCAATGCTGTCTAAGCCTAAACCATCAACAAAAAGAGGTTGATCATTTTCAATATCATCCACGGTAATATCTTCAAGATCTAAGCTGCTAATGATTAGTTGTTTTATTTGGTTCTTTAGTTCAGTCATAGGTGCCTGAG
This sequence comes from Pseudoalteromonas sp. MBR-15, assembly GCF_053628915.1. NCBI lineage: Bacteria > Pseudomonadati > Pseudomonadota > Gammaproteobacteria > Alteromonadales > Pseudoalteromonadaceae > Pseudoalteromonas > Pseudoalteromonas sp. MBR-15. Next base: position 239,030 of record NZ_JBRJHH010000001.1, on the reverse strand, counting down.
TTCCTCTGAAAAGTAATGCTGTAAATCACGGGTTAGTTGGCGTGCTTGCATTGCAGGTTGTTCGTTATTATAAAATTTATCGCCTGTAAAGGCGTGCTTTGCAAAGCGCATAGTAAAATGAGCTTTTGTAGGAGCAACACGATACCAAGGTGTGTCTTTCGTTAACGTACTTGGTTTCATATTGATCATGACAGATGTAATCGGTGCTTTGCAGCGCGCAGCTATGTTTGCCGCTCCTCGTTTAAACTTAAGGGGATCACCTGGCGTTGTTCGCGTGCCTTCTGGAAATATTATCAGGTTATTGCCCGCAGCCAATGATGCTTCGCACTCATTTAATAACTCCTGAGGATCTTCGTTGCTAATGTACCCAGTCCCTTTTATAACACCGCGCATAAATGGGTTTTTAAATAAATGCGCCTTCACCACACAATCGGCATGTTTAATCACCGAAATAAGCACAACAACATCAATTAAAGAGGGGTGATTTGCCAATACTAGCTGGCCTTTTAACTGACTAAAGCGCTGTTTATCTTCAACAGAAAAATGGATAACGCCCATGTAGTGCATCAGAGCAACAAAAAATTTAAAACTATAATGTACGGTGATACGCGCTTTTTGTTTTTGCTTGTGCTTACACGGTTCAAGCACTCGCTGAAGTGGCAACACCAACAACGTTAAAACGACACCACCGACACCAAACACAGCAAAACAAAACCCTGTTGCGATAATGCGCCAAATTTGATTGAGTCGCTGAAAAAGTTTAGCCACCATAATGTTGAAGCATCCAAGCTGATTGTTGATGTGAAAGTAGTGCACTGGATTCCTTGCTTGATAAAGCCTGTGCTAATTGGATGCTCAAAGGTAAAACTGAGTCAGTATTACCGGCATCAGTGCTGCCCGATAATTTAGTTAACTCAAAATAAGATTCGCCTTCAACGTAAGGAGATAATACAAAAGCCACACTGTGATCGATTTGCTTCTCATCTGCAAAAGGTAAATACTCTTCAGGCAGCACACTTTCAGTGTGCGCTACTAAAATACAATTTTCGATACCAGATTGAATACGGGCGTACCCATCGATCAGATTGCTTATTACACTGTCTTGACCACCGGCAATCGCATTCATAGGCGCGGTGTTATTTTTAATAATTGAAAAAATACCGGTCGCAGCATTATGCACACTGAGCCCAAACGCTGTAGGTGACAGCGGCTCTTCTTCAACAAGCGCATGTAACAAATGGGCCGTCTTTGGCAGATCACCATGACGAGAAGAAAAATTGATAGCAATGTGTGAATGTTCAGCTTGTGCTTGTTGCAAAGTATGCAAGGCCATTTTCATAAAAGGGCTGAGTCTTCGCCGTTGCATAGGTGCAACCCAACTGAGGTCGAGGTCGCAGTATGTATGTTGGCCTAGTTCTGCTATTTGCTGCTCGGGTGCAACCCATAAACACAAATTATTAACAACAAATTTCACAACTTTTATTCTTATAACGCCAAACGATTGCTAATTTTACCCATTAGCAACAAAAAAGTAAAACGTTGGCGCTTAAATGTATCCAAAATTAAGCGCCAATTCATTTTTAGCGTAAAATAACATCCTTTTCGGCTAAAAGTTGAGCTTTATCTCCCACAATGTCAGCAACATTTAGTTCATTAATATAGCCTAAACCCACTTCTTGTTGTGCAGGTGCTAATGGTACGTAGGGTAAGCGGAATACCGGATTAACGGCTCCCGTCATCATTAATGCTGTATTGATTGCGATTGGGTTTGGCTCACAAAACAACCAGTTCATTAATGGCTGTAGCTTGGTGTTTAATGCATCATTTTTTTCGTCCATTAATTGACGAAACAAACCTGGGATCAAGTTAGATGTCACTGAAATAACACCGTGTGCGTTATAAATATGACGCGCATCATGGCTTTCATCATCATTACCTGACCAGCATGCAATACCTTGTTTTTCGTAATGTGCAATACGCTCATTGCCACCACACTCTTTAACACCAATAAAGTTTTCGTGCTGCGCTAACGGTTCAATAATATCAGGGGTTAAATCTTGCCCTGTGCGCCCTGCTACGTTGTAAATAAATGCTGGGCCAATATCAAGTAAACGCTTAAAGTGCTCTTTTACTCCAGCCAATGAAGTACGTCCATAATACGGGTTAATTTGCAATGCTGCGTCCATTCCCGTTGCAAAACCATATTCTGTCGCTTTGATAGCTTCGCGCGTGTTATTGCTACCTGTGTTACCCACAATAAGTAAACGAGATGAGAATTTACTGACACTGTGTGCAATAAGCATCAAGTGCTCTTCCCAATTCATTAGTTGGCCTTCGCCGGTTGTACCACCTACGATAATACCGTCAACACCCGCTGCGATTTGTTGTTCAACAAGGTCATCATAGCAGGCAAGATCAATTTCACCATTGCTTAGGTAAGGCGTTTTAATTGCAGTGATCAAGCTTGCTTGTTTAATTGTTTCTAGGCTACGCATAACTATTTTAATGTTTGGAAAATTTGCGCTAGTTGTATCATAAACACAGGCAATTTCCGAGTAATGTAACGTAATAAATAAAAAACTTGTGAAATGGACAAAGTTAAGACAAAATTAAATACTGTACAAATAAACAGTATTTATTGTGAGTGACTGATAATGCAACTTTCTAAATTCTTGGCAACCTACTTTTATACCACAGAAGAGCTGTGTCAAACCCTCTCGATTGATGAAGATACACTGGGAGCATGGCAGCAAAGTAGTCTATTTCCAAAGCCGAGTTATTGCTTGCAAAGCCAATTAGAGTGCAGCTCTTATTCTGGCATTTACCAATGCGAAGAATACCAAGACTACTACCCTCGCGGTGCCGCAAGTTGGGGTCAGCTAATCATCAAACATGATATTAACTCATCATGCCAAGCTTTTAATTATTTTGCCCAACATTATTCGGCACAATTAAGTAAGCTCACTGAGCAAGGCTTTGCAATAGATGAAGAATTATTTGGCGCTGAAATTGACGAGCATTTACAACAAGTGTGGCAACAATTCTTGTGCAGTAAATATGGTGTCTTGACCCAAAATGGCTTAGTAGAGGAAGCTGTTCAGCTTGATGTCGCCAAATTACTGATTGATGATATCACCGAACTACGCACTAAAACGGGCTTATCTGCTGATGAACGCCAAGCTCTTCATAAAGCATTAAAGCTAATGAACCGCGCATTGAGTCATGGTACAGGCAACGAAGGTAAAAATACGCTTCGCTATCGTTACATTGATAGCGTGGTTGCTAAATACGATTTATCGGTAAAATAGAGACAAACACTCCCTTTCCTCTTCTGAAAATGAAGGGTAACTGAACACCTGAACAAGGTTGCAACAATGTATACATTGTTACATTTTTGTTAATACACTTTGGTACATTTGTTTTGTAGGTTTTCATCTTTTTAGTCGTTAGATTGATGTAGTTGAGTTATTTCTTTTGTCATTTTTGCAGTTTTGACACCCTTGTAATAACTCCTCTATTCAAACTAATCACATCATAATAAAGGATAAATAGATGAAACCTTTTCCAAGGCTGGGTCGATTAAAAGCGACCTACTTGGCTATGCTCGGTTTGAGCTTAGCGCAACCAGTAGCGGCACAAAACACTGCTTTTACTAATAAAACATCCGCTGATGCCCTAACATTTACGTTAATAACAGGCGATAAAGTGTCTGCCATTGTTAATAAAGATGGCCAATTAGGCGGTATTCGTCTGCTAAATGCTGATGGCTCTGATGCCTTCACCAGTATTTTTAAACGGGGAAATAATACGTATGTAGTCCCTGCCCATGCGCAAGCATTTGTTGATTCACAGGCAATTGATTTAGAACTTTTCAACATCAACAAATTGTATGAATCGGGTTACGACGATGCGTCTACTAATGCTTTACCCGTTATTGTTGAATACCGAGACGGGACGTTAGCCGGCAGCGCCGTGCCGAAAGCATTGTCTGGCATGTCATTAACAGGTGAAATTGAACTAATCGACAGTGCAGCCTTTGCTATCACAAAAGAAAACGCCGCTAAAACATGGCAGTCTCTTATTGCTGAAGCAAATGTTGAAGGTATTTGGCTAGATGCCGTTGTTCATGCTCACAAAGTAAGCAGCGCCAATACACTGACCCCAACGGTGCCATTAACGGGCGCTTACGGTCAATCAGCTATTAATTATAATGGTGCTGGCATTAAAGTCGCAGTGCTTGATACGGGTTACGACATTGAACACCCAGACCTACAAGGTCGCGTAATTGCATCTCGCGATTATACTTATTCAAGCAATGGCGTTGATGATATTAATGGTCACGGAACTCACACTGCTTCAACGGTTGCGGGGAATGGTCATGAATCAGATGGTAAATGGGTGGGTGTTGCACCCGCTTCGGATCTCATCATAGGCAAAGTACTTAGTAATGTTGGTTCTGGTTCAACATACGGTATATTAAGTGGTATGCAGTGGGCTGTGCTTTCTGAAAATGCCGACATCGTTAATATGTCTTTAGGTGGTACAGCTACAACGTGTAGTGGCCCACTTGTAGACATGGTTGAGGCACTTAGCGACAAAGCATTATTTGTTATTTCTGCTGGTAACAGCTTTACGCGCGAAACGATCGGTTCACCCGGTTGTGCCCCAAGCGCACTGACTGTTGGTGCAATAGACCGTGAAGGCAATACAGCGTCGTTTTCATCACGCGGCCCGTCGCCTGATGGTCATTCAGCAAAGCCTGATATCGCTTCGCAAGGCGTATCTGTTGTTGCTGCAGCATCAGGTGGATTAGGCGAAACAGCCTATCGTGTTTATTCGGGTACCTCTATGGCTGCACCACATGTTGCCGGCGGTGCAGCTCTGGTTATGCAGGCGCGCGGTGACTTAACACCAAAAGAGTTAAAAGACGTGCTTACATCATCCGTATTTAGCGGTGATTCGCACGTGCTTGAGCAAGGTGCCGGCGCAATGAACGTTGACCGCGCAATTTCACAAGCTATTGTAGCACCCGCAAATAGAGAGCTTGGCTTTTTCCAAAACGCTATCAATGATGAGCTTACGCATACACACGTAACCTTAACAAACACGTCTGATACCGACATTACGCTGAAACTAAAATTAGACCTACTTGGCGAAGACGGTAAAACGCAACTTCCAGCAACACTTGCTGGCTTAGATGCAAAATCAGTGACTGTTCCAGCGAATGGCGAAGCACACGTACCTATGTGGATTGACCCAAGTGTTGCACTTAATAACGGTGCTTACGGTGCCATTACAGGCCGTATCACTGGTACAACGGTCAGTAATTTAGACCAACAAGTTACTGTGCCTGTATCATTCTGGATTGACCAGCCTCAGGTTAATTTAACCGTTAACCTAACAGACCGCTGGGGGCACAATGCAACGTCACCATCAAAACTTTATTTAATTAATGAAGAAGATGATTGGGGCAGTATCGTTAGATTAAATAACGGTAAAGCCGATATCAATGTACCTGCGGGTTATTATACTTTAATCGCAAATATCATGACGTTTGATAACCCTGACTCTAACTCAGGACTTGTTGAGTCAGCGGCACAAATGGCAGTGCTTAACAAAAAAGTAGATGGCGCGACTGAAATTAACTTTGATGCGCGTAATGCACAACAAGTGACCTTTAAAGCAGAACAACCCCTTGATCCACAAGGTTACTCATTCGGTTTTACATACGCACTTGATGATGAAAAATCAGCCAAGTTAGCGGCTATCGAGATGGCGCCTGACTATGTAAATGATATGTATGCTTGGTCACAAGGTCATGACAGTCGTTTTCGCTCATTTATTACAACCCGTGCTGTTGCACCAGAAACCACTGTAAAAATGCAAAATGGTGTCGAGTTTGATTACATCAAACAAGGCCTTGCATTATCGTTCCATGGTGAAGGTTCAGCAGAAGTATTACCTGTTGGTGATGCCGGTTATAGTACCGACTGGAGCCAATTTGATCTTGATGGCAAAATTGCTTTAATCGCAAACCCTAATTACCTAACCAATTACATGGTCGCGAATGCAATGAAGCATGGCGCTACGGGGGTTATTTTTTATCGTCCGGGGCGTGAAGGCCGATACAAAGGCACCGTGACTGGCACACCAAAAGTGCCTGTTATTGGTATTAGCTCTGAAGAAGGCGAAGCGCTAATGGCCGAGATTGAAGCGGGTAATAATATTATTACTTGGTCAGGTGTTGCTGCTGAGCGTTCACCTTATGCTTATTCAATCAACCACATTACTGATGGCCATATTCAGTCTGGCCAAATTAATATTGCCGAACACAAAATGCATAAGATTACGGCGACGTATCACTCACAAAATGATGAGCGTCCAGCATGGACCGATGTCATGGCAATGACCAACAGTACGGGAGAGTTTTACTCAACGGGCAGCACACAATTGATCATGCTTCCACAAGTACGTGACGAGTATTACACCGCGACAGCCAAAAATGGCTGGACAAATATTGTCATGCCTAACCATAAAATTCAAAGCGCTGGGGCTTATTTTGATGGGCCAAGAGCAATGACTGAAGGTGCACAAGAGACGACCTCATGGTTCAAAGGTCCACGTGGTGGTACTTTAGGTAGCAGTGGCGCGCCTATTATCACGCGTGATACCAACGTGCTTCACTTTAACCTTGCTTCGTTTGGCGATGCAGCTAATCACGATGGTATTTTTGGTTATATTGGCAGCTCAGCGTATGGCTTAACTTTAAATGGTGAGCCTGCATCTCCTACCCAAGGGGCATTAACACTTGAGCCGGGCGATCATCAAATTACTCTAGGAATGCGTTCATATGTACGTGGTGTTGGCGAGCGTTCACCTGTGAATGATAGCCTTGGTTCACTGTACCTAGGTTATTACACCTTTACTGCTAACGAGTACCAACAAGGTGTGCAACCCGTACTTGTACCTATGATTGATTTACCTGTTGACATCAACAACACAATGTCAGTAGGTGAAGAAGCAAAAGTGAAGCTCACAGGGCTACTTGATGGCGTCGGCGACGTTGCATTAGCGAATGTGCAATTCCAATATGCATACGGTAAAGAATGTACCATTGAATCGGTGCCTGCTTACATCTACTGCCCTGTGTCAGAAAAATTCTCAACAGAGAACTGGCAAGATGCGAAAGTAGAACAAGTGGATGGTGAATGGACAGCCACAATTCCAAATACAGGGAATACAGGTGAGTTTGTTCACATTCGAACAGTGATCTCAGACTATGGTTCAAGCTCAGCAGAGCAAATTACCATGCGTGCCTACATGTTGAAATAGTAAACGCTAGAAGAGTAAAGCCGCCATTAAGGCGGCTTTTTTACTTTAATAATCCCAATCAGGTGCAAAATCAGGATTGGCTAGGCGCTTATGTTTGTCAAGCGCATCAATTCTGTCTAAATCCTCTTGATCAAGTTTTACGGAATCATCAAAATTGTCCGCTAAATTTTCTCGCTTCGTTGATGATGGAATCGTCGTCATCTTATGTGCATTTATCCACGCAAGGACAACTTGAGCAGGGCTCGCATCATGCTTTTTAGCTATATCAACAATCACGTCGTCTTTTAGCACTTCACCCACGGCAAATGGCATATAAGCCGTAACATGAATACCCTGTTGCTGACAAAAAGCGCGTAACTTCGTGTTCGTCAGATAAGGGTGTACTTCAATTTGATTAGTAAATATTTCCCTCGCGTCAAGGGTCTGCATGGCCTCTTTTAGATTAGCAATTGTGAAGTTTGAAACACCAATGTGTTTTGCTAAACCAAGCTCTTTTACTTTTTTGAGCTCAGTTAAGTATTCACTCATTTTTTCTCCGTTAGACGCAGAAGGCCAGTGAATAAGTAATAAATCAACATAATCGAGTTGAAGCTTTTCTAAACTCTGCTTTACGCTCTCAATAAACTGAGCGCTGTTAAGTTTGTCATTCCAAACCTTGGTTGTAATAAAAATCTCACTACGAGGCACAGAGCTGTCTTTTATCGCTTTACCGACGTGCTCCTCATTACCATAAATTTGCGCCGTGTCGATGTGTCTAAAACCGATATCGAGTGCCATTTTCACTGAGTTGTAAGCTGTTTTTCCTTCTAGGCGAAACGTACCGATACCTAAATCAGGCATTTCAATAACATGGTGTGACATAACCTCTCCTTTTGAAGTATTGGTTATACCAATTTGCTTAATTAAGAGCGCTATTTTTACGCAACTAATCTCAGATTTAGCAGCTCAAAATGATTAAGTATTACTGCAAATTGGTATGATGAGCTTACTTACTTCACTGAGGCCAAAATATAAAGTTTCAAGGTGGGTTTTAAAATTAGTCAACTTTTTGGGCGAGATAATGAGTAGTAACTAAGCATTACTAAACATGCCTATCACCATGAAAGTGAGGAAAACAAACAGTTTTTAAGCTGGGCTAGCAATGCATTTTATATTTTAAGTCATACATTAAAATGTGATTAAAAGTCTAATCTAGGTGCTCATATTGACCACGATACACTTCAAAGGTTTTCACTACCGTATGCTGTTCTTTCGTTAAGTTATCAAACCAAGTATCAAAACGTTCATCGTCTTCTTGTTCACTCAAAGCAAGATACTGCGCTAACAGTTCAATGATATCGTTATGGCTAAATAATAACGTATCGACGCGGTGTGCAAGTGTAGAATGATCCTTATCACGAAGCGTATTCATTACATTTTGGTCTAACTGCTCAGTTTGAATTTCATCGTTCACTGCCTTACTCCTTCTCTTTGTATAAGCGCGTATACCTAGTTATAACAGCCTTCAAGACAATAGCCAGTTTTTTGAATTCAACTGCTTAAGGATTGCTCACACTGCTTATTTTTAATGCTATTTAGCATGCATAAATAAGAATTATTTTTATCTTGAACATTCCCTATATTTACTTTACTATAATTGATACATTATCACATAACATAAGTTAAAGAGATGAAACCTAACATTCACCCGGATTACCAACAAGTGGCTTTTCACGATACTGCCGCAGACAGCTACTTTATAATTGGTTCAACAATTAAAACATCGCGGACAATCGCGCTAGAAGGTAAAACATATCCTTATGTACCAATTGATGTATCAAGTGACTCGCACCCATTTTACACCGGTAAACAAAAAGCGGTGGCAAGTGATGGTCGTGTCGCCGCATTTAACCGTCGCTTCAAAAACCTAGCAAGCAAATAACCGCCTAATACGGAGCAAAAATGAAAGTACTGAGTTCTTTAAAAAGCGCTAAAACTCGTTCTGGATGTCAAATAGTAAAACGCAAAGGGCGTCTTTATGTGATCAATAAAGAAAACCCGCGTTTTAAAGCCGTTCAGGGTAAAAAGAAACGTTAAAAAAGGTGCTTAAGCACCTTTTTATTTACCAAATAATAACTCCCAAAAACCTGGTGGCTCATGAAGTTCATGGTATTTTTTTCGTAATTGATCAATTGACTTAAGGGGGGCTTTTGCAGCTTCTAACCCCTGTACTTCTGCAAGCTGCTTCGCGGATTTTGCTTGCAGAATAACTTTATCAAGTCCCTCTAAAGATTCACTTTCATGCTGTTTAAAATCAGCCTTTTTTGCTTTCTCTAGTAGATGAATAAACTCATCGATGGCTGTATTAAAAGAGTCTAGGTCAGTAGCGCGCACTGAGTTTTTATAAGCCAGCCCCATATTTTTCATATTAGCTTCAAGATCCAGTTCATTCGAGAAGCTCGCTGTTGAAAATAAGATTAATAAAAAAACTAAAATATTTTTCATTAAAACCTCAATTAAAAAATAACAATGTATGCATTATAAGATGAAACTCAATTCAGACCTAATTAAACAAACATGATTCTAACTTTATCAAAAAAGTTTCTTTAAAATGTAATTCATCTCAATCACCGAAAAAAACCAAAACACATAACCCGCTGTTTATAAATGATTTTTAATTGGTACAGTTTGCTACATTAAGTTTGTATAAATAAGATTTAGCTAATGCTAGATTTTAAAATGTTAACCCAAACAAACAAGAATTTAACAATCACCCCCTGTGATAAAATAAAAGCAACAGGTGTTATTAATGAGAAATAATAGTCTTTTAAGTGCAAGTATTAAACTGGCGCTGTGTTCATCAATCTTTTCAATTTCTAGTCAAGTAATTGCGGCTGATCAAAATAATGCTGAAACCATTGATCGTATCGAAGTAACTGGTTCTCGTATTCTCCGTGAAGGCGCTATTGCTCCAGCACCAGTAACGGTGATCAGCGGTGATGACTTAGTAAATACAGGTGCTGTAAATATTGGCGAAGCATTAAATAAATTGCCAGCATTAGGCAATACATTTTCACTTTCAAACTCAGGTCGATTTATTGGCACGGCAGGCCTTAACATTCTTGATTTAAGAAACATGGGTACAGACCGTACCCTAGTTCTTGTTAATGGTAAACGCCACGTTTCAAGCTCAGCAGGTTCTCAGTCAGTTGATACAAATACCATTCCTAGTACGTGGGTTGAACGTGTTGAGATAATTACTGGTGGTGCATCAGCGGTATATGGTGCAGACGCTGTAACAGGTGTAGTTAACTTTATTCTTAAAAAGAACATCGAAGGTCTAAGTGTTAGTGTCACTAAGGGTGCATCAGAATTAAGCGATTATAATAATGAAAAAGCAACCTTCTCTTATGGTACTAACTTTGCTGAAGATCGAGGTAACGTCGCATTTGCAGTTGAATACTCTGCGCAAGATACACTGAATGCCCTTGATCACCCATGGACTGATGGCTCTTATCGTAATATGCGTAACCCTCTGCAAACAGCAGAGAATAAAGATGACCCTAACTTTCCTGATTTCATCTACACAGAAAATGCGGGCTATTACGCAATCAACAATGCAGGTGTTTTCGCATTAAGCAATGGCTACGTAAATTCATTTAACCCCGATGGAAGCTACCGTGAACTATACATTGGTGATCAAGTAGATGGCCTTTCATGTGCTAACTGTGACTCATTTAACCTAGCCCAGTTTAACGAAATTCAACCTGAGTTTGAGCGTTACAATGTAAACTTTAAAGTTAATTATGATGTCACTGAAGATCTAAATGCTTACTTTGAAGCGAAATACGTAAATAGTGAAGGTCAAAGTATTGGTCAACCCGCTTTTTTCTTCGGTAATCCAAACAATAATATTAAAATTGATAACCCGTACCTTGATCCAGAAATCAAACAAATGATGGAAGACGAAGGTGTCGACTCAATCAATATTCTTCGTATGATGACTGATTTAGGCCGTCGAATCGAAAATAATACACGTGAAACAACGCGCTTTGTAACAGGTTTAAAAGGCACAGTATTCACTGATTGGGAACTTGATGCATCTGTTGTTTATGGTCAAACAGACTTAGAGCGTGTAAATGGCGCCAATATGATTATGGCAAACTACTACAATGCACTTGACGCATTCGAAGACGAAGATGGCAACATCGTATGTCGAAGTGAAGCAGCGCGAGCAGATGGTTGTGTGCCTGTCAATATTATGGGTTTTGGTTCGCCTAGCCAAGAAGCAATTGATTACATAAATACCGTTTCAACTGGTACTTCAAAAATTACTCAAACGGTGGTGTCAGCGTCACTAGCAAACTCAGCAATTTACGAGTTACCAGCTGGTTATGTTGGTTTTGCAGCGGGTGTTGAATACAGAAAAGAAGAAAGTGAAACTGAAGAACCTGATAATGCTGTAGGTACCTTCTTCAATGCACTCGGTGAAGACAAGGGTGAGTTCGATGTAAACGAAATCTACTTCGAAGCATCAATTCCTCTTCTTGCTGATTTACCATTTGTGCAAGACCTAGTGCTTGATACTGCGGCTCGTTACGCAGACTATAGCACCATCGGTGACGCTACTAGCTGGAAAGTAGGTTTGGACTGGACAGTGAACAGTCAACTTCGTATACGAGCAACACAGTCTGAGGCGCTTCGTGCACCGAACATTGGTGAAATTTTTGGTGCTGCGAGCCAAACTTTTTACCGAGTAGACGACCCATGTAAAGCAGAGAATCTAAATGATTTACAAAACTCTGAAGTTCGTCGTGCAAACTGTGCTGCACTAGGTGTTCCAGCCGATTTTGCATCTGAATATGACTCTCAAACGCTTGAAGGCCAAGTAAGTGGTAATAAAGATGTACAAGGTGAGGAATCAACAAGTACAACTCTAGGCTTCGTTTATCAACCTTCTTTCCTTGAAAACTCAGTAATTACTGTCGATTATTGGAAGATTGAACTTGAAGACGCTATTTCAACAATTGGTTCTCAAGATATCCTAGATCGTTGTGTTGATAACGCTAGTGGCATAAATAACCAATATTGTAACCTCATTACACGTGATAGTGAGTCACATGAAATCACATTAATTCAAAACTCAGTGCTAAACGTATCTGGCCAAGAAGCGTCTGGTGTTGACTTTGAATTAGGTTATGACTTTGATGCACTTGAAGGTAGCTTTACAACACGTTTGATAGGTACTTATTTAATTGAACGTAAAGATTACCCCTTCCAAGATCAACCTGCAGAGTTTTATGAATATGCAGGTACAACTGGTGAGGCAAAGTGGCAAGCTAACTTATCAATTGCATACAAGCGTGATGGATTTTTTACAACGTTTGATACGCGTTACCTAGATGAAGTTGACCTTTATACTAAGCAAGAACTTGCAGATAACCCTAATCCAAACAGTCTAATGAAGTTTGGAACTTACATTATTTCTGATGCAACCGTTGGGTATACTTTTGAAAATGGTTTTGGTATGAAACTAGGTATTGATAACTTATTCAACCGTAAACTTCCATTCGGTACATTAGGAACAGGTTCTGGCAGCGCAAGCTACGACAATATCGGTCGTTTTGGTTATGTGCGCTTGTCTTACGATTTTTAATCGATACTTATAACATTTAACATTGATCCCTGGGGGCTGTGCATGTGCACAGCCCTTTTCTTTGTCATTAACTTATGTGCTAATTTATAAACAAATAGTTGATCCCCACAGCCCCCCAACTAGGTTACAATTTCAACAATTTTATTACTCAATTATTATGCTATGTTAAAAACCTTGCTATTTATTGCTTTGCTGACTTTCTTACCGAGCACCTTTGCACAATACAACGTTATATTTATCAATCCGGGGCATGCAAACACCAATGTTACCGGTCCGTTTTGGTATGAAGTTTCACAGTTAATGCGCGATGCAGCCGAAGATTTTGATCTGAACTTAACCATTCATTATGCAAATAGAAATCATATACTAATGAAAGAATTAGTGGCTGATGCAGTAAAACAATCACCGGATATGCTGATACTCGTGGATGAAAAAAGTGTACTCTCCCAACAGCTTTTAAATTTGCCGACCTTCAATACGCCCGTTTACTTTTTATTAAATCGCCCAACAGGTAACGAACTACGCGCTCTTAAAAACAAAGGGATTAACATTGCAGGCAGTGTCGTGCCAGACAACGTTCAAGCGGGACACTTACTGGCAAAACAGCTCATATCTAAAGCCCAACTCCCTGCCAGCATTTATGCTATTAATGGTGATCACACGACCCCTGCCGCTCTGGATCGTAAAACAGGGCTTGAAGCGTTTACTGCTCAACATGCACAAGTAAACATTGCAGCACAAGGTGTTGCTAATTGGTCATCGCCACAAGCATACCGACAAAGCTTAGGTCTATTAACTCATCATCCAGATATTCAGGTTATTTGGAGCGCTAATGATGCGATGGCATTAGGAGCCATTCGCGCATTAAATGAAAAAAAACGACGCACCGATGTGCTCGTTGGCGCAATAAACTGGCCACTCAGAGCCGCAGCTGAAAAAATCGATGTGTGCATTGGGGGGCATGTTACCTTAGGCGCACTCGCAATCATTAATATCCATGCTATTTTAGAAAATCCTAAGCACGATGTTTTGCACCAAAAGATGGCGATTTTTAGGCCTCATACAGAAGAAACACTAAAGTTCGTTGAGCAAATTCATAGCAATACACTGACAATTAACTTTAAAGTGTTTAGTAAAGCGCAAAAGACACCACGGGTATTCAGCATTGAATCATTACTAGATGAAGCCAGTAAAAACGCGCTGTAAAGGGCGTTTACAGCGCACAATTAAACATTACTTATTGCTTAACCAAATAGCTTGGTAAGGCGATAGCAGCATTGTTTGGGTTTCTTCAGTAATAAGTTCTTCACTTATTAAGTCTTTCCACTGCTCTGTGCCAATTAAATTTAAGTCAGCTAGTGTTAACGTTTGTGGCTCATCACTTATGTTGTAAACACAAAACATGCTTTGCGAGCGATTGATACTTTGACGCCAAAAACCGAATAGCCCTTCACTTAAATGTAACGTGTATTGGGTGGCATTTGGATGAAATGCAGGCTGAGATTTACGAATTGCCATTAAGTTTTTCATCGCTTTAAACACAGTACGATGATGGGCATTTTCATTGCTCAATTTTGCTAATAGGTCTGACTCTTGCCAGCGATGACGATTAATAGCTCTATTATGTTGGCTGTTTTCAAAGCGTTCATAGTCATTGGTTGTCCCGAGTAAGCTATGAATATAAAGCCCTGGTATGCCTTCAAGAGCGAACATAATTGCGTGAGCACATAAAAACCGTGCAATGCCCCATTTATCTGGCCCTCGATGCGTTCCTTGCAAAGCATCAAACAACGCAATATTTAACTCATATGGCGTATTTGTACCATCTGGAGCCGTTCGCAAAGACACCTTGCCACCGTATTTTGCTGTTGTACTGACCATTTCAGCTATTTGGGTTTGATCGAGCAAACCTTCGACAGGCCGCAGCCCTATGCCATCGTGTGACGCAATAAAATTAAAATAAGCCGTGCCTTGCTGCGCCGGTGGCATACTCATCATCCAGTGTTTTAATGCGGTGCTATTACCACTGAGTAATGTGTGCAATAGCAAAGGTGGCAATGAAAAGTTATAAATACAATGTGCTTCGTTGGCATTACCAAAGTACGACAGATTTTCGCGGTTAGGAATGTTGGTTTCGGTGATAATAATCACATTAGGTTCAACATGCTCTATAAGGGTACGAAGTAACCTGATCACTTCATGCGTTTCAGGTAAATTAATACAGCGGGTATTGAGTTTTTTCCATAAAAAAGCCACCGCATCAAGGCGGAATATACGCACACCATTATCTAAATAATGGCGAATTATAGCGACAAATTCATTTAAAACATCGGGATTAGCAAAATCAAAGTCAACTTGATCGTGGCTAAACGTACACCACACATGCTGCAAACCATCTTTCGTTTCTACTGCTTGTAAAAGTGGCGATGTTCGCGGACGAACAACTTGAATTAACTCATCGGTGGGATTAGCTGTTTTAAAATACCCCCTGCCCGGCTCTTTGCCTTGAATAAAGTTTTCAAACCACACGCTACGACTAGAACAGTGGTTAATGACTAAATCAGCCATCAGCCTGACATCGGCTGAAATATCGCGGATATGCTGCCAGTTACCGAGCGCTTCATTCACTTGCACGTAGTTCATCACCGCAAACCCTTCATCGGAGCTGTAAGGGTAAAATGGCAGAATATGCAATGCGTTAAGTTCTGGTAAGCATTGATTTTTAACAAAGCGATGTAACGTATGCAATGGCGGCTCTTCTGGTTTTGCCACTGCTTCCTTCGTGTTTGCATGGCGAATAATCGAATCACCGTACGCAATTAAAATCATATCTTGTTCGTCCCAACGGTTTTTGTGTGGCGTTGGGTCTCGAACAGGATCATCGCATTGCATGGTGTTAATCAACCTATCAGCGAGTTGTTCAAGGGTTGTATTAAGCTCAACTTCGCCGTAGATACACGTTAAATGCTGTATAACTCGTTGTTGGAGTAGCTCTAATGTCACGTGTCTTCTCCGTTAAATATAGTCTTTATTATCAAGCTCTACGGCTTCTTCTAAGCGCGCAAATACATCGGGCATCGCCGATGCAACTCGGTTCCAACTTGGCACAAAGGGGGCTTCCATTGGATTTTCTAAGAAGTGTTGTCCCGCATTCATTATATTTTGCGCAAACATCTCAACAGCTTTTTCTTCTTGGTGAATATCAAGCGTTAGGCCATTCATTAGCGCATCGTTGTGATACGTTTCGATAAAATCAAGCGCAATGCGATAATAGGTCGCTTTTAGCGAGCGGATAGTCTCAGAGGTAAACGTTACACCTTGCGTTGCTAGCTTTCTAAACAAAGCTTTGGTGATATCAATCGACATTTTTGACAAGCCAGCAGCTTGATTACCCAACGATAAATCTTGGTGTTTATGGTCGTAATTATCTGCAATATCAACCTGACATAACCGATTATGTGAGTAGTTACGATACATTTCTGATAACACACCAATTTCAAGACCCCAATCACTTGGAATACGAATGTCGTTCAGTACATCACGGCGAAACGAGAATTCACCAGCAAGTGGGTAACGAAACGAGTCCATGTATTCAAGATAGTCACTGCTACCTAAAATAGTTTTAAACGAGCGCAGCAGTGGCGTGACCAATAATCGTGACACTCGGCCGTTTATTTTCCCCTCAGCAGTGCGCGGATAAAATCCTTTACAGAACTCATAGTTAAAGCGCGGGTGTGCAACGGGGTAAATAAGTCGAGCCAGTAATGCTCTGTCGTAAGTTAAAATATCACAGTCGTGTAACGCGATAGATTCAACTTTTGCCGTTGCAAGTTTATATCCCATGCAGTACCAAACATTGCGACCTTTACCGAGTTCTCTTGGCGCGACGCCCAATTTTTGCAACTCTTTATCGAGCGCTTGTAAACGCGGACCATCGTTCCAAAGCACCTTGTGGTGTTGGTCAAGCTCAGCAAAAAATTGTAAAGCATGGCGATATTGGCTTTCATCGGCACGGTCTAAACCAATGGTGATTTGTGAAAGGTAAGGTACATGCTTTAGTTCAGCAATGATGTTTTGCAGCGCAGGTCCTTCAAGCTCACTGTATAACGAGGGTAAAATAAGCCCCATAGGCCGTTGCTTTGAAAAGCTAATTAACTCTTTTTCTAGTTCTTCTACTGGTCGATCAGCAATATTGTGTAGCGTAGTTATGATGCCATTTTGATAAAAATCAGCCATGAGATTGCTCCTTTTTTGCTGCTAAATGCGCTTTAATAATGCTTAATGCCGAGACTTCTTGAACCCAGCCCTCAGGGGCGGGTTTATCACTGAGCTGCCACGCTTTTTGTAATATGTGTGCTTGCACTTGACTGCCCGGGTTCTTGATAAGAACGGCGGTATCTGCCGCTTTTAGCATGGCAACATCATTTTGACTGTCGCCCAAAGCAATAACGGTAAAGGGGTTGCGATATGCTTTTTTAAATTGATTTAATAACCACTTTTGCGCTAATCCCTTATTTGTCCCTTTCGTAATATGAATAAAACGACCGCCAACCAACACCTCGTAATCGAGTGACGACATAATGTCTATAAATTGTTGTCGCTGTGTATCACTGCCTGAAAAACAAATAGGATCTGAATATTGACGCTGTAAAGCCAGTTCGCTTTTATCGAGGGGTAAACCAGTAAGTTCAGCAATTTCTTGGGCTGAAAACTGACTAAATAAACGCACACAATGACTAAACTGGCTTGCATGCTGATTAAGGTCATCGTGTAATTTATCGCAGCTTTGTGTGAGAGCATACCGCCAAAACCCGTGATATTCGTCACAACCAATTGGTTTTACTGCAAAGTAGTTTTTGGGAATATACACTGCCGCCCCATTCTCAACAATAAAGGGCTGGTGATGTTCAAGGCCCGCTTGAATATCTATAACCTCAGCAAATGTTTTACTCGTATTAAAAATAACGTTAATACCCGTGTCGTTCAGCTCAGCTAAAAAAGGTTTTATAACGTCACATTCGTAACTATCGTGATCAAGCAAAGTGCCGTCTAAATCGGTAAAAATAAGTGGTTGTGAAATTTTATCTGCCAACAACTGCATTTTTGTAATATCGCGTTGGCTATCAAGTAATAATAAGGCATCAACATCATGTGCGAGCGTCGCTAAGTTTTCACGGGTGATTCGTTCAAAATGAGATATAAAGCGCCTCAGTGTTATTTCATCAAATGTGCCTTTACCTAATCCATTTTTAGCAATTAACTTGTGTTCTTGCTCTAAACGCCATGCATACACATCTTCAAACGATGGTGCTTTTAACATAATGGTGTAATCAGCCATAGCAAATACATTCTGATATTCATTCGCTAAACAGCTGTTCACACAACGCCGCCAAACGCCATCAGCATCCTCGTGTTGTTCTAAGTCATTGATAGGTGTTTGCAGCTGATATGGCTGCTGCGCAGTACTGGCAACGCACCATCCTTCAAAAAATATGATATCGACCGGCTTTTGGTTAGTTGGCCAGTGTTCTTTTGCGACAGGGTCATCCGTGAACTTGTCGAATTGTGGTAAAGGCACATTCTTTTTGCCAGCCATTAACGCCGATAAGGTTTGTTCCATTAACTTTATATCGTGAGTACCGGGGACCCCTCTCGTTGCAAAGAGTGGGTGTACGTCTTCGGCCAACTCGGCTCGTGCTGCATGACTAAGATAAAAGTCATCAATAGACAAGGAAACACTATTAAACTCTGTATTGCTGTTGACCCACGTCACAAGAAAATCAGCAAGGGTTGTTTTACCAGAGCCCTGACAGCCATTAATCGCCACCAGCATCGGCTGTCCAGCCATTTTTGCGCTTAACACATCGTGCGCGAGGGGTATAAAGAATTGTTCACTTAAATATTGATATTTAAGTGGTAACTGATGTTTCGCTAAAAACGGGGTTATATCCACAACATTTGCCTCTTGCATAATCGCTCCTACCAGTATGACATAGAGATAAATGCAGTTAGTAGACCAGTTTTATAATTCCTTACTTTTTATGAGGTTACAAAAAAAGCGCATATTAAATGCGCTTTTTTGGTGCAAATTCACATCATTTTTTACATGCTATTGCTCAGTCTGCACTGCTTTGGGGAGCACGGCATTTAAAATAATACCAAGAATGGCACATAAGCTTACACCTTGTAGGCTAAACTCATTACCACCAATATGCATACCACCAATACCAAACACTAATATAAGTGCGATAATCGTTAGGTTGCGTGGGGCTGTCAGATCTTCTCCCGATTTAACCAAAGTATTCAAACCAACTACCGCAATAGAGCCAAACAGCAAGATCATAATACCGCCCATCACTGGCACAGGAATGGTCTGCAAACCCGCGCCCATTTTTGCTACAAAGGCCAGCACAATAGCAATAATCGCTGTCCACAACATCACACGCGGATTAAAGTTTCGTGTCAGCATCACTGCCCCTGTCACTTCAGAGTAAGTGGTATTCGGTGGTCCACCGAAAATGGATGCCGCAGACGTTGCCAAACCATCACCTAATAAGGTGCGGTGTAACCCCGGTTTTTTTAAGTAATCTTTTCCCGTTACTTGGCTAATAGCCATCATGTCGCCAATGTGTTCTATTGCAGGCGCAATAGCAACTGGCACCATAAACAAAATAGCTTGCCATTTAAACTCTGGATACGTGAACGCAGGCACAGCAAACCAATTGGCTTCGGTTACTGCATTAAACTGCACAATACCAATGTATAAAGACGCAACATAACCAGCAACAACCCCAGCCAGAATAGGAATAAGCTTAAAAACACCTTTGCCCCACACAGCAAAAATAAGTGTGACGAGCAAAGATAAACCCGACACCCAAATAGCTTGCTCGTAAGGCACTAACTGCGCACTGCCATCACCAGCCTTGCCCATGGCCATGTTTACAGCCACAGGCGCAAGTGCTAACCCTATCACCATAATGACAGGACCAACCACCACTGGCGGCAACACTTTTTCTAAGGCGCTAACACCTTTAAACTTAACAACTAAGCTTAAAATTAAATAGCAGAACCCTGCTACCATCAAGCCACCCATTGTGGCTGGAATACCCCACATTTGCACTGAAGCGATAATAGGAGCAATAAACGCAAATGACGAAGCTAAAAAAATGGGAACTTGGCCTTTAGTCACAAAATGGAATAACAAAGTGCCTAAGCCTGCGGTGAATAGTGCAACATTAGGGTCAAGCCCCGTCAGTAAAGGGACAAGTACCAACGCGCCAAATGCGACAAATAGCATTTGCGCCCCCGTTAAAATAGTTTTTAACGAAAATGTTTGATGATTTTCCACGCTATTTACCTAAACTGTGCCAAAAATTTTGTCGCCGGCATCTCCTAAGCCTGGAATGATATATCCTTTTTCATTTAAGTGACTGTCTAATGAAGCCGTAAAGATTTCAACATCTGGGTGAGCTGCCAATGTTTTCTCAACACCTTCGGGTGCTGCAACGAGAACAATGACTTTAATATCTTTACAACCTGCTTTTTTAAGCATATCGATAGTGGCAATCATTGAACCACCTGTCGCAAGCATTGGATCAATTACGAGACTTAAACGTTCATCAATCTTGCCAACTAATTTTTCAAAGTATGGAACGGGTTCTAAGGTTTCTTCGTTGCGTTGCAAGCCAACAACACTCACTTTTGCAGCAGGTAATAACTGCATAACACCATCCATCATACCAAGCCCAGCACGCAAAATAGGCACAACTGTAATTTTTTTACCTTTGATATGCTCAACTTCTAAGGGAGAGCCATCCCACCCCGTGATTTGCACATTTTCTAGTGGTAAATTTTTAGTCGCTTCGTAGGTAAGCAGGGTCCCCACTTCAGACGCTAATTCACGAAAACTTTTAGTACTAATACCTTCTGCGCGCATAAGGCCAAGTTTGTGTTGAACTAACGGGTGAGTAATTACATGGATAGACATAAGTAGAACCTAAAAGAAATAAATTACGCCTATTTTAGCGCATAATAGACAACTCGACTGCAAAAAATCCCCCTTCATTGCATTAATTTCTTTAACTGGTCTAATATTAAACAGTAGGCAGGGTCTATTAAGCGCTTTGCAACAACATCGGCTACTTCCGCTTAACAATTCATTTAATAAAATTGGGCATCAGAATGGCATGAAACTATACGCAACGATTCTTTTATTATGTATTTATGCTGTGCCGGTTAATTCTGAGCCATTGCATGTAAAAATAATGACTGACTTTATTCCGCAAGCAGACGGCAGTCCCGAGAATGAGGCAACTGAATTCGTGTTAGCTGCGGCCACTGAGTTGGGCAATAAAATCAGCTTACAGTTTGTACCTGGCAGCCAATTACAGGACTGGAAACAACTTAGTCAACTTCCCGATGTCTGTTTACTCAACAAGCTTAAAACACCTGAACGAGAAGCGAGTGCTATTTTTACTCGCTATCCTCTGATGGCCTTTCCCGAAAACAAACTGATTGTATTTAACAAACCAACCTTACCCAACTCGATTTCATTAACCGACGCCGTAAATTATTATGACCTCACCATTGGCGTGACGAGTCGGCGGTCTTACTCTGCTAAAATCGATGATTTTATAAAACGACACGAAGAACATTTTTTTAAAGTAGATGGGGCTGCCAATGCAATTCAGCTTGGCTACATGCTTTTTGAAAATAAAATTGACGCTATTTTTGAATATAAATCAATGTTCATTAACCGTTATCAACGCGCACATGGTATTGATAAAATCCGTTACTTAACGATTGAACCCTCTGAGCCTGCTGCATTTGGTTACATAGCCTGTTCGCCCTCGCCGCAAGGTAAACAGGCCATTGCATTATTTGAACACGCATTGCAAACAGAGAAAATAAAGACTCTCATTAGTACAAGGCTCATGGAATTATTTCCTGCCCCCGACAATGCGTTGATTGTTGATGCTTTTAATGCCGCCTATAAAAATTAAGACATTAAAATTTGTTCCATTACCCAGCTGGTGTGTAAAGCGGTTACACCGGTTGAGGGATGAGGCGCGCCGAAATCAAAAAATTGAGCCATATTTTCTACATGAAATTGCTGTATATGAGTTGGGTTTTCAATAGATAGTTGGCGTATACCCAGTGTGTTGTTGAGCTCGATAGGTTTTTCGTCAAACACACTAAAACATATTTCACCCTCACTGCCATAAATAATAACGTCGTCAAAGCGGTTCGCACACGCAAAGTTCCAACTGCCACAGCCCGTAATACCCGATTTATGATGCCAGTGCGCAGTAATAGCATCAAAAGCGGAATAAAGCCCTTGTTGATTAGCACAAAAACCGTGTACTTTTTCAAAATCACCTAATAAATACGCTAATAAATCAAGACCATGGCTTGCTAAGTCATCAAAGTAACCGCCACGTGCAATCTGTTTATCAGTTCGCCAGTTATATTCTCTAGATAAGTCCAAAGCACTTGCTGGTTTGCTCAAATGCCAACTTACATGACGCACTTTACCAATTGCGCCACTTTCAATAAGCGATTTCACTTTATTAAAACGTGGCAACGAACGACGATAATAAGCAACAAATAAAGGCTGTTTTGCCTCTTTGAATGCTTCAACAATGGCTAAACTGTCTTCATAGCTAGGCGCTAAGGGTTTTTCAATACAACAGGGTTTGCCAGCCGCCGCCACTTCAAGTGCAAACGTTTTATGGCTGTCGGGCGGCGTAGCAATGTATACGGCATCAACCTGTGCATCGTTTATTAACTCACTGGGGCTTGCAAACACCTTGGGCACATGATGACGCCGTGCATAGTCGCGAGCTTTGTTTAAATCTCGACGCGTCACGCCCACCAGCTCAATGCCATCGGTTTGTTGATACGCGGGACCACTTTTAACTTCGGTTACTGCGCCACACCCAATTATGGCAAAACGAATTGGCTTATTCATTACATTCCTTTTTTAGTGAGATAATAGTTAAACTGACTTTGCATATAGCGATTAATTTTTAAATGCTCGGGACTCCACCCAGCTAAAAAGCGGTAAAAATCAGCCCAAGCATATGCCCAGAGTTCATCCCAGCTAGCAATCACATCTGCCGCACTGATATTCGGTTTATAACATTTTAGAGCTAAGGCAAGTTCATCGTAATACTGGTCTAAATATGCACTGGCATCAGCATGGAGCGCCTTATCACTTAAGCAACTACCTAAAAAGTACATAACATCAATAATACCGACACCCTTTCCAACGTATTGAAAGTCATAGCCATATACACAATTAGTGTGTGGCTTTATGGCAAAATTAGCAAGTTTCGCATCGCCATGTATTAGCGTTTGATATACACACTGCTTAAGTGCTGTATCGATATTTTCTGCTTCAACTTTTAGGCTTGAATGTGTCATTCGCGCATACTCATCTGGACGAGTCGCTAAGTGCCAATAGCTACCTTGCGGCCAAAGCCCCTCAGCAGTGCTACTTAAATTAACAGCATGAAAATGTGCTAACCATCTAAGAATCGCATCAATATGAGCAGAGCTTGCTTGGGCTTGTTGATAACCACACGCGGTAAAATCAGCAAATAAGAGTGCTTGCTGGTTATTTTCTTGTACCGCGTTTAAGCAGGGAATAGCTGCAGCCTCAAGCGGTAACTGCCCACTAAACTGCTGATACCAATTAAATTCGACTAAATATGATTGCCGCTTTCTTGCTAATGCAAACTCACTTTGCGTGATCCGACTATGATTAATTTGCTTAGGGACTTCTATGGCTTTTATGACACATGCCTCACCGTTAAGTTTACAGCGAATAATTTCGCCGCAATCACTCCATACAGAGGCTGCGTGCTCTATGTCTTTAATATCAGGAAAGTGCTTTTTAACAAATTGCCTTACGTTCATACAGTCATGTTTTAACGAAAAATCTATGGGCAATGGTAGGTGATATCCCTTTCGGGCACAATATTACATCCCTAAGCTGAACTTTTTACACTGATCACACTCATTAAAAAAATAAGCGTATTTGACCTGAAAAACTCAGGATTAGATCCACGCATTTGATATGTTTTTAATCCATGTTTTTCTACCATAAGTCATCAAGCGAAAAGCGAGAGTCGGCCTATGAATACCACCGCAGAAAATTAGTACATTGTTACTGTTATGGATGGTGAGCAATTGGCCGGTGATGTGTTGCACGGTATGGTGGCAGACGATCAAACTTTTCGTTTTTTTGAAGAGGACTACGTGACAATATCACAGCTTGTGTCGATGGATGTTAAGGCTCAGCAGGTAATAACAGCAAGCAACTCTTGCTACGTTCTCAAGGGACGCGGAAAACGAGCTGTTATCGATTTAGACGATTTCGAAATGCTTCGCCACGGATTTTCGCCAGAGCAAATTAGAGCGTTAAACACTTCACCGCCTCTTTTAGCACATTAGCTTTGGTACCAAGCGGGTATTCAGCAATTTAAAATCTTCGCTCACTTGGTACCAACCCAAAGGAAGTGAAGCACCAAGCTCGAAAATTAAACGCCAGATAAAAGAAAACCAGCTCACGCTGGCTTTCGATGGCTTGGCTTAGGTTGCTCCCAAGCCACTGAAGCGGCAGATTGCTTATCTACTAAAGGCTTTAAACTCTACTGGAGCAAAATAGAGCCAGTAACCATACTGAGCATCTGAACCTTCATGCTTAAAGCTAATAAATAATTTAAATTTATCTCTAGGGCAACCAACAAACCGTTCTGTTTCTAAAGCTAAACTTAAAGCCCCTGAGTTTTCCTTTAGCTCTTGATAATTGTTGCTCTCCCACAAAGCTAAAATTTCATTTTTAGCTAATTTTGTTCTTCTTAATTTGGTCAAAAGCGAGTGGTTATTTCTACTAAAATAAGTCTCTTTTTGATCTGGTGAAAAGACAGACTTTATAGCAACTTTATCTTCTTGCTCAGTAACGAAATATGATTTTTCAAAGTCAATAAGAGTATCTGTATTGGACCAGAACTGTATGAAAAATTTACTCTGATTAGTTGAGCAACTTTTTGTTCCAAAAGTTAATGATTCCCATGAATCCGAGTGTATCTTAACCAACACTCCGTTTTGAAAGCCAACAATCGGCCATAGGTCTTTCCATTCATCTTTATAGCCTACCTTTTGATATGAAATAGGCGAAGATGAATATGTATTAACAATATTTAGATGCTGACTAGTGGTACAACCCACCAACCCCATGAACATTACCGAGAATATTAATATTTTATTAGCCATCAAGTTCACCACTCAAATACTTCTAATAACTAAAACCTAATGCTTCGTAGTTCATTTAAACAGCACGAACAATTGTTGCTCCTAAAACGAAAGCACTATTTACGTTCCATTTAGCCATCCAAACATCATGGAACACAACCATTGAGTTCATTCCCGGTGTTGTATTAGCTACTCTGGTGAATGCACTACTGCCTTCACTATCCCATGAGAAGTTAACATGTTCACCATCAAGCATTATCTTTCCTTGATTAAATGGATTATTGGATAGCAATAGTTGAGCTTCTTCGGCAGTTAAACTGCTTAAAGATCTTCCTACTAAGTGATCTGCTCCTTTCCCTTTGATGACTTCAATAGGCTTACCTACATTGGACACACTTGGGTTTTCTACACCAACACCTTCGGCAGTATCCCATGTAGGTTTACTTTTCGAAACCATTTCCATGCCAACAGAAAGAGCCTGCATCATTGCTGCCATTCTAGCACCTTTGCCGCACGAACCTCCTGAGGCTTTACCAGCACCACAGCCACCTAATGCTGCAATACCAACTCTTCTAGCAGCGTCTCCCCAGCCACTAACACTACCAAAGTTTGCATAACCACCAGCAATTGTACCTGTAAATACTCCCCTAAGAGCCCCAGTTAAACTGCCAGTATTTAAATATCCAGCCGAAGCTCCTCCGACAGCACCAGCCATTGCTCCAGCAGCTACTGCGTTTCCAACGGTATTAGCAGCAGTTCCTGCATAAGCCCAACTAGCAGCCCATTCCGATGCATACCCGTATGTTACGTAAGCAACAACAGCCGCGACCACCACTAGCCTGTATTTCTTGATCTTTTTACCAAGCCACTTAACAAAGTACCCTGATGGTTCGGTATAACTTAATGGATTATTTAATACATAAGAATAACGATTATATGATCGTGAGTTAGCTGGAAATTGTATAAACGGATCAGCCTAAACAAATCGACCCAACGTTGGATCGTACACCCGACCGTTCATATGGATAGTGCAGCTTTAAGAACCTTTAAGAACCTTTAAGAGTGGAAAACATCTGACCTTTAATGAACGTAAGAGATTTATAGTAACGAGGCTAAAAATTTTGTAAATGGTACAATATCTTCACCAACGCTAGCAGCTTCTAATACTTGCATATACTCGTCTCGTCGCTCCATAGGTACAACAGTCCATGGGTAACCGCCAGAGGCCATCATTAAATTCATAATGAACCTGCCCATTCTGCCGTTACCATCAAAGTAAGGGTGGATGTAAACGAAAATGAAGTGACCCAGTACCACTCTGACAGCTGCATTACCCTCCTCTGCGAGTAAATCGAAGAATGTCGGCATCATATCGCGTACCGCATCTCTGCTTGGTGGAGTATGCATAGACTGGCGAATATAAACAGGCCCTGATCGGTAACCAGCTAAGTCCGATTGTTTAATAATACCAGCCGCAACACTTGGGCCAAATAAGGCAAGGTAACAATCACTGTGCGTCTGCTCCAATACGTCACCAGAGTTCTTACCTTCTAATACTGCTAAAACGGCTTTTTTAACTTCTTGGAACGCATCCCAGTAACCTTTAGCAGCCATGGTATCTAGGTGCTTTTTACTCTCGTCTGAACCATCAATTTGCCAGTTACCTGAACGAACAAGTTCAATTAGTTCACGAGTCACTCGATAGCCTTCAATAGACAGTGAGTGGTAGGC
This sequence comes from Pseudoalteromonas sp. MBR-15, assembly GCF_053628915.1. Taxonomy (NCBI): domain Bacteria; kingdom Pseudomonadati; phylum Pseudomonadota; class Gammaproteobacteria; order Alteromonadales; family Pseudoalteromonadaceae; genus Pseudoalteromonas; species Pseudoalteromonas sp. MBR-15. The sequence goes on along the minus strand of NZ_JBRJHH010000001.1, from coordinate 212,074 downwards.
GTCGGTAACGTACTTGTCTTCTACTTCTGCCATGTAGGTTTCGATGTCGATGGTTTGGTGTGGTTGTTCAGGGAAGTGCGCAATAACACTTTCACGCATTTGCGCCCACATTAACCGCATGCGATTAACATAGGGCGATACATCACGACGACCAAAACTCACCTGTAAATTCTCGGCGAATGGGTCTTCTTCTTGCACTTTCAAATCGGCTGCCTGCATACCTTTTAAGATATTGTCAGCAATTAGGTCGCGGCCAATATTTCTAAAAGCCCCCACTAATCTGCCTGCAATCACGCTGTGATTACCGGCAAGTAAAACAGACAATACGTCTGATGCATCTGTCACCATTGATAAGGCTGTACGCATTAAGATGGGCGCATTTTTAAATTGGTTAGCCGAGCAATAAACCAGTGCTGAAGCCAAGCTGTATACATTTAGTCCTGCTACGTTTTTAATATACTCAACATCAGGTAAATTTAACCTAACATCGAAAATAGAGGTATTGTGTAAAAAAGCGGTGGGTTTATTGTTGCCTTTGGGGGAGCGAACAAGCAATTGCTGAGGCACGGTTCTATCGCCGATATGCAGACTAAGTGATTGCTCAGGTGAAAGACACCATGATTTGGAGAACCGCTGTGACAAATATGCACCGCAAAAATCCCAGAAAGAAGTATACCAAGATGTACTGTCGCCCGGCTTTTCATCTGGCATAGCCTGTATGTACCAGCCTCGAATAACTTCACGAATAAACCCATGCTTCAAGAGCCGCTCTCGATGCACTCGACTAAGTTGCTTTGACTGAATGGCTACAACTCCTGACTCCTGAAGCTGTTGTAATTGCTCAAGCGAAGCTGCCAGTTTGTGTGATATGTCATTCATGTTCGCTCCAACCATTACTTACGATACTTACCCGTTATTAACTTCACCGCTAGGTTTTAGAGTTATATCATTTATAGGTTTTAATGTCATATCATTTATAGGTTTTAATGTTTCTAGGTAAAGCTAGTAATGAAGATAAACACAACACATCACGGGTTGAGGTCTTTTTCCACAATCGTACTTACTTAAGAGTGATGCAACTGAAAATATTCATCGAATTCAAAGTATATCTGCTTGGGGTTCATAATGCAGGTCTGTTGTACATTTTGTACCATGGCTATGTTGAGTTATTCCATTCGCTTAATTAAGCGGTCTATTTTTAGGCAATAAAAAACCCGTGTTAAACACGGGTTTTTAAAGATAAAGTCCTAAAACTGCTGAGGACTTGCATTGTTGAATGACTTACTCGTTTACCACACTTTTAAGTGGGTTAACTGGCTTTGCATTATCGTCTAGCAAGTTCATATCAAAATCGAACTCGTCAACGCGAATAGCTTTTTCGCGTTTCTTGTTGTAATCGATTAATTGCGCATATTCTTGCTCATTAATCACGTTAGCAACAAGTGCGTTATCAAGTGTTTCTGCAAAACGAACGCCCGGTTTAATTGTTTTAGCACGCAATGCTTTCTTCACTTTTGCAAGTAGTTCAAGACACGCCATTTTCGCTTTGTAAGCCTGCTCGTTAATGTAATGACCATCACCTTCAATTGGCGTTACTAAGTGCGTGATTTGTGCCTTAAACGCAGTATCCATTTGTGCTTGTGTTGCTAGCTCACGAATTAGATCATCGCTAATTTTCGGCATTTTCATCGAGTAATTCATGGTGATGAAACGCATGAACTTACGCGTACCACTTGCAGGGAAGTTATCTAAGAACTTGTGCAGTGCTTCTTCAGCACTTTGCAGTGCAAAGCGTGTTGCATAGTGGAAATACGGCGCAGCTTGCTCGCGTTCACTGCTTGCTACTTTTTGCTCGTAGTACTTAATTGATGCCATGGCAGCGTATAAGAAGCTCATTACATCACCTAAGCGTGCAGATAGCATTTCTGCTTGTTTAAGCTTGCCACCTAACACAAGTAACGAGAAATCAGCATAAACAGCTAACTTAGCCGACAGCTTTTGTGCCGCTTTTTCGTAATCGCGAACTTCTGGTAACGACGACTTAGCACCTGCTGTAAATGGTAATACACCTAAGCGGAATGCACGTAAGCTGTTCGCGACACTGTAGCCCACTGTTTTACGTAAAATACGGTTAAATTCTTTATCTGCGTTTTTGTCTTCACTATGAATAGACTCAACCATAGATTGCAGATATGGGTGACAACGCATTACACCTTGTCCAAAAATCATTAGGTTACGAGTAAGAATGTTCGCACCTTCAACCGTAATAGCAATCGGTTGAGCAACATAGCCACTGGCTAAAGTATTTTGCGGACCATTTTGAATCGCTTTACCAGCTTGAATATCCATTGCTGAATCGAGCACATCACGGCCAATTTCAGTCATGTGGTACTTTGCAATTGCAGTCACAACCGATGGTTTTAAGCCCATGCCTAAACCTTCTGTTGTTAGTACGCGCATAGCTTCTTGTAGGTATGTTTTACCTGCAATATCAGCTAGTTTCTCTTGGATACCTTCAAATTGACCAATCGCTAAACCAAACTGTTCACGAACAGCAGCGTATTCAGAAGCCCCTTTAAATGCCACTTGTGACGAGCTAACACCTAGCGCTGGAAGCGAAATACCACGGCCAGCACCTAAACAGCTCACCAGCATCTGCCAACCACGACCAATATTCTTTTGACCACCAATGATGAAATCCATTGGCACGAATACTTTTTCGCCACGAGTAGTCCCGTTATAAAAACGGATGCCCATTGGGTCATGACGATTACCAAGTTCAACACCTGGGTGATCTTTAGGAATAAGCGCACAGGTAATACCTAGGTTTTCTTTGCCACCTAGTAAACCATCAGGGTCAACAACTTTAAACGCTAAGCCTAATACAGTCGCAATGGGTGCAAGCGTAATGTAACGTTTGTCCCATGTGATCTCTAAGCCTAAAACTTCTTCACCATTAAATTGACCACGTTTAACAACACCAATATCTGGAATGCCACCGGCATCAGAACCCGCTTCAGGGCTCGTTAACGCAAAGCATGGAATGTCACGACCATTCGCAAGGCGAGGTAAGTAATGATCTTGTTGCTCTTTAGTACCAAAGTGCAGTAATAGCTCACCTGGGCCTAATGAATTAGGCACCATAACCGTTACCGCGACCGCAGAACTCTTCGTTGCAATCGTGCCAACAATTGTTGAGTTTGCATAAGGGCTGAACTCTAAACCACCGAATGACTTAGGAATAATAAGCGAGAAAAAACGCTCTTTTTTCAAGAAATCAAGAATGTAATCAGGAAGATGAACGCCATTTTGGATTTCAGAATCATCAATCATCGATAATAATTCTTTAACAGGGCCATCTAAAAACGCTTGCTCTTCGGCGCTCAGCTTTGCAGCGGGTACATCACGAAGTGCATCGAAGTCAGGTTTACCTTGGTAGATTGAACCTTCTAACCAAACATCACCTGCATCTAACGCTTCTTGTTCTGTAATTGAAATACTAGGTAATACTTTTTTTAATTTTGTACGTAAGCTCATAATAAACTCATCCGACCAGACAGTAATACCTACATTACGTCATAAATTGCACAATAGATCAATTGGTCCAACCAGTTTTTTTAACATTTTTTTATATTTATTTTTTCCTTGCACGCTAAGCACTTGAATATATTGAACTTACACGTGTACGCTCAATTTCGATTTTTTATATCAAAATAATCAAACCTAAAGGATTAAAATAAAAAGCCCAACTAAAAAGTTGGGCTTAAGAATAAATAACGTTAAAGCTCGTCTTCGATAGGAAATAAAGAGATAAACCATACTTGAAAACGCCGCCAAGACGAGGTTTGTGGCTCTTCATCAAATTGCTGATTACTTATGGTATCAAGCCAAATTAGTTCGTCATCATCTGGGCTTTTTAACTCAACTTTCCACGCATACTCAGGCATCTTTTTATCAACCCAGTGGGCTAAAAAACCGCTCAACTTTTCACTGTCTATTAGTACGCCCATTTCGGTATTTAAATCAAGTGATCGCGGGTCAAGATTCATGGTACCAACGAATATTTTTTCATCATCAAATGTCATCGTTTTTGCGTGCAGACTTGCCTGTGATGATCCGGTAACCTTTCTGCCTGCTTTTCGTTTAATTGCCACTAGGTCACTTGGTTTTAGCTCCCACAATTTAACACCGCCACGCACTAAATCAGCACGGTATTTTTTATAGCCCGCATGCACAGCAGACACATCCGTAGCAGCCAGCGAATTAGTCAGCACAGTAACATCAACGCCCTTTTTAACCCAGCTGGTTAATAACTGCGTACCTTGCTCGCGAGGAATAAAATACGGCGATACAATAATAGCCTTGCGCTTTGGCTCTCCCATCTTTTTAAACAATGAAGGCGACATATTTGCCGACTTTTCATCGACATCATTCATTACTTTATCTGGGTGATCGTAAAATAAGGTCGACTCCTGCCAGTCAAACTCTATTTCATCGTTAAGCAAACGATTTACAAAGGCACTTTCACGTAATTGTTCAACATAATTGCTTTGCTGATTGTCTGCTACATAATTTTCTAGTGTCTTGGTTATCTCGATAAGTGATTGTTCATCACGCTCACCATGTAAATCTTGAACAGGGTATGAAAGTGTGTGATTCCAATATAAATCAAATGCATCTGAGGCTTCTGGCACAATATCACCCACGCTCATGACATCTAAATCGATAAATTCAGAATGATCTTCTGCTGAAAAGTAAGCATTACCAATATTACGCCCCCCCGTAATAAAAATACGGTTATCGACGATAAAGCTCTTGTTATGCATGCGTCTAGAAAGTTGGCTGTAGTTAGTTATAAATCCCAGAGCCCTAAACCGTCGATTTGGGAACGGGTTAAACAGCCTAACCTCAACATTTGGATGAACAGCCAGTGCTGCTAAATCAAGCTCACTGTCGGCTTGCGATAAGTCATCAAGCAGTAAGCGAACCCTCACTCCTCTTTCTGCCGCTTTCAGCAAAAACGCGGTAAATAAAATGGTGGTTTGTTGTCTATGGTATAAATAATACTGCACATCAATGGTGTGCTCTGCAGAATCAATCAGTGCAAGCCTTGCGACGAAGGCATCGACACCATCTACCAAAGGATAAAACCCTGACAAACCAGGATGATTACTACCCACAGCCTCTCCTATTGTACTCGGTGTATCAGCAGAAATAGCGTAACTTGGTTGAATAGATTCCCTTGAAGGCAGCTGCGCACAGCCCGTTATAGTAAAGATAAGTACTGCACAAAAAGTTGCTTTAAAAGAGTTTATTATCATGGTTCCCTACCAATGATGACCAGGTGATACCAGTTCGCTACATTACATGATGTGTTTTGAGACAAAAAAGCCTTGTTTGTAACAAAGCACACGTTTCGTTATTTAGTCAGATTGTGCAATTACATATGCCCGTACAGCTACAAGCAGAAACTTTTAACGCTGCACGCATCAGGTTTACCCGCCAAACCGAGCAAATAACACGTACGATACACACATAACACTTAGATATAACGTAATAAATGAAAGGCTTAAAAGCAAATAAAAACTGGAATCAAGGGGTAAGGGGCAAAGAAAAGAAGTAATTAAATGAAGAGCAAGTACATTAAGCGACTTGCTCTGTAATGTCAGCGATTTCGATAAGTTTACGATTAAGGATTTTTTTACAGCAACCACAGCACTTGCCGCACTGGCTACCTACCTGCAACTCTTTTGATAGCTCACGCATTGTCATTGCGCCGTTATCAATCGTTTGTTCGATTTTTTTATCCGTTACACCATGGCATAAACAAATATACATGAATGCAAACCACTCTCAATTACATTTAATAAACGCATATTAATATAAACGGTAATAGTTCGCAATAGTATTATGAGCAATATTTGCTGTAATTTTAGCCATAGCCACATTGAAATAAATGCAGCTGCCATTTTCCCTTTATGTTTTACTAGGTTAGCTGCAACTTTGAACAGTGAAAATTTTTATCTTTTTTGTTCGTTGTGGCGATGATTATTTATGTACCGCTCATCAGCCAATGCCTGCAATATGTTCATTAACGCAAACAATTTTATATCCGCCGAGATAAGCCAGCATGTCGTTCATAAAGTGAGTGTGTGACATTGATGAAAATTAAGTAAAAAGCATTATTATTTTTACTTTATTGTACTATTTTGATCCTTCTATATTTACTCGCCGTATTCCTAATTGAAATGGACACGTCGTAACGTCCGAACATAAAAAAATATATAAGGAACAACGATGAGATATTTACTCTTATTAAGCAGTATATTGTTCATCAGCGCATGCAGCGATGATGACGACGACAACAACGTAGAAATTATCACTCCCCCTCCTGTTCAGGAATTTAGCCCCAGTAAAACGTATTCCGTGACGCTGAGCGGTAAACAAGAAGTTCCTATGAATACCTCTATGCAGACAGCAACAGCAACCGTAGAGCTAGATGAAAGCTTAATGCAGTTCCGCGCAACTCTTGATGCGAGTGCAGTCGAAGGGTTTAGCGCTGCTCATATTCATGACGGTGATTTAGGTGCTAATGGCGACGTTGCATTCACTTTTGAATCCACAAGTGAGGGCATGTACGAGGTTGCTATTACTGATCTTGACGAAGCTTTAATAGCCGATTTAATGGATGGTGATTGGTATATCAATGTTCACACCGAAGAATTTGCAAATGGCGAGTTACGCGCCCAAATCGTTCCTGATACAACAAGTATCATTACTTTCGCCTTAAACGGCAGCCAACAAGTACCTATGAATGACACTGATGCCATGGGATACGGATACGCCTCGTACGACAGTGCGAGCACAGAGTTACGCTTGCGAGCAGTCACCATGGGTGTAGACGACGCCACAGCAGCTCATATTCACACTGGTAAGTTAGGCTCTAATGGTGATGTGTTTGTCACATTAGAACAAGACGATGAAGTGATGACTGATTGGGTTGTACCTGAAGGTACAACTATCGACAGTGACACGTTAGCAGTCCTGCTTGATGGTGGGCATTATGTCAATGTACACACACCTGAATTTGCAGGCGGTGAAATTCGAGGTCAAATACTAACAGATAACTACGCTGTTGCTACCTTTGATTTAAGTGGCTCTCAAGAAGTCCCTATGGTGACCACCACAGCAGAAGGTGATGGCTATGCCCTCGTCGACACCACTGACTACAGTGTGGAACTCACAGTGGTAACTTCTGGTTTAGATGACGCAAGCGCAGCGCACATTCACACCGGTCGAATTGGTGAAAATGGCGATGTGTTAGTCGCGTTAGAACAATCAATGGATGATCCAAATGTATGGATGACACCCAGCAACACCATGATCAACGCTGATATTTTCACCGTACTAGCATCAGGCGGCCATTATGTGAATGTTCACACACCGACAAACACAGGTGGCGAATTGCGTGGTCAAATTCTTACTAGTAACTATGCATTTACCAGCTTTAAATTAAATGGTGCTCAAGAAGTACCAGCGGTTGACAGCGATGCCAGCGGCGAAGCGTATGCACTCGTCAACATGAATGATTATAATCTAGAGCTGCGTGTTAACACGACCGGTGTTGATGACGCGACTGGTGCTCACATTCACACAGGCCGAATTGGAACAAACGGCGAAGTACTTGTTGCACTTGAACAATCACCAACCGATTCAAGTAAATGGATGACACCTGAAAACACCCAGATTAACGCAGATATATTCGCAGTGCTTGCGTCTGGTGGTCACTATGTCAATGTTCATACACCAGCAAATGCAAGTGGCGAAATTAGAGGACAAATCCTAACCGATAATTACCAACTTGTGACCTTTCCTTTAAGCGGTATGCAAGAAGTGCCAGCTGTTGATACTACAGCATCGGGCAGCGGTTATGCTCTTGTCAATATGGATAACTATCACCTTGAATTAAGAGCAATCACCCAAGGCGTGAGCGATGCCACAGCAGCCCATATTCATACAGGCCGTATTGGCATGAATGGTGAGGTGCTTGCAGCACTGGCGCAATCTGCAGATAACGTTAACCTGTGGGAAACACCTGAAAACACCATGATTAATGCAGATATATTCGCAATTCTCGCGTCGGGCGGCCATTACGTTAATATTCATACCCCAGCACACCCAAGCGGTGAACTACGTGGTCAAATTTTAACGGATAACTATGTATTTGTTACCTTCCCATTAAGTGGAGCCCAAGAAGTCCCAGCGGTCACGACTGACGCATTTGGTGATGGCTATGCATTAATAAACACCACTGATTACAGCGTTGAACTGCAAGTTTTAACCTCCGGTGTGAGCGATGCCTCAGCCGCGCATATCCATACAGGGGTTGCAGGTGAAAATGGCCCTGTTCTTGTTGCCCTAGAGCAAGATGAAAACGATATGAACCGTTGGATGACCAGCACTGGCACGATGATAAATGCTGATATTTTCTCAGTACTCGCCATGGGTGGACACTATGTAAATGTGCATACTCCCGCAAACCCAAGCGGTGAGTTAAGAGGTCAAATTCAATAAGGCTTTACCTTTACATTCCTTACTATTAAGGCCAAGCATAGCTTGGCCTTTCTTTTAGAAAGTGGTAAGGAATTTAGAGAAAGGATTCTAATCAGAGAAGAGTCACTACCGCTAAGTGCAGAATCTTGTGGAACTCCTCCAGATTTAATGCTTTGCCACTCAGCATAGGCCAGAGGTGCAAGATGGTTAAGGTGGGTTCAATCGAGCCCAAATTTTATTAAATACTAAAATTTTAATTCTGTACTAGATCTAAACATAAAAAGACCCCAGTAATTGGCTTGTATAATTATTGAGGGTCACTTCACTCGCGGGGCTTTGGATTAAATTACAACAGTAATCTCACTTGATTTACCTAGTGTTTTTTGCTTTCTAAGTCATGTCCGCATGAGTAACAATTTTTGCTTGGCAGCCTATGGCTAAAGAATGACCTCATTACCTGACTTCTCTTACAATTAGGGCATACATAGTTGAAAGTGCGAACAATTAATAATAATGCAAATAAAAAGCTCATTGAATAAAATAGATTTTGATAAAAAAGTCCACCAATTAGAATGAAGTTAAAACCTAGTGCGAGGCTTTGGATTCAATTAGAAAAATCTTCAATATAATATTAAAGAACTTTGATAGTAATTTCGTTTTTCAGGTTAGTGCTATCAATCAAAATGTAATACTCAGCTCCGGCAGTTAAGTACATTTCATCAACTCTTTGGTCATTCCTGCTAATAATTAAATTCCCTTCACATTGGAAAGCAGAGCTGAATACCTGTTTAAGTATTTCATAGTTTTCACCACAAAATTCAACTGTCCAGTTATCGGCTTTCTCCGGCGGAATTAAAGAAATAACATGTAGTTTATCTTCTTTGAAAAAGCTTGAACTACCTAGAAAAAAACCAAGCAAAATAAGAAACAACATCAAAGATGTCTTAATAACTATTTTCATAAATTTACCTATACTATTTTTCGTCAAGCTCTTTTAGCTTTTGGCTTTCTATTCTTCCCGACACTCGAACAACCCCTGTAACTTTTCCGCCAGAATATTGTTCATAATTGTTGTCCCCCTCATTTGCAGTTGTTATCAAGTTACCTTGATTAACCTGCCGTCCTTCCATGGAAGCATTTATTCCTTCAGCATTATTGTTCAAATCCATCCAAAACTCTTCCATAGGCTGATCGTTTTTTAGATAGCCTTTTATTTCATGGGCTATACCGATTCCCCTGACAGCAAAACTAGGAAGCTTTGTTTCTTCCATCATTCTATAATGCCAAGTTGAGTGCCTAATGGCATCACCTAAATCATTATGGCCTCTCTTATTTGCCAAAACATCTTTCCCAATAATTTCTGCTTTTTTCACTTCAATATATGTTTGCATCGCTAGATCCCTTAATAAAGGTTCAAGAGGGCTTTCTCCATTTGGATCAATGTATCAATAAGGATTATTGTTTGCATATGTATAACGATTGAAACCGTGAATATTACCTTGACTTAGGAACGCAGTCGCATCCACGGGATCATTCGAATAAAAACGCCCATAACTGAGCATAGTATCGTGCCTGCATATAAATTAGCTCAATACTGTCTAAGCATTACTCACTATAGGACATTATCTCAACTAATCTGGCAATAACAGCCTTTGGCATCAGAGTTAATAAAACGACTATTAAATCCTGCGCGTAAGTTTGCAATTACTAGCTCCACAAAGCCGTTTTGGCTTGAGCATGCTAAACCTTTTGATAATGGGCCGGCGTAAACAAGCTGTTGCTCTTTTGATACTAGGATAGCTGCAGGTTGTGCTGGTAAGAGTCTGGCAAGGGCTGGGGTAGGCGTTAATTTAACAACATGAATGTCATTATTTAGAGCATATTCTGACAAGCTCTGAATATGAGGCTGCGAACGGGTTGAACATACACAGCTGTTCTCATCAACAATATAGAGTGTATCGGCATGGGTTAACTCGATACCCTTTGATTTTATACCCATCGTAGCGTGAAAAGATTGCAACCAATCAGTTTGAGCCATTTTGTTATCAGGATCAAAAACCTGTGCTTGTTGTTGATAAGCAAGGTACAAAGCGAATACCACCGCGAATACCCAGCCTATCGCTGCAATTACAATCCCTAACTTGGCATTATTTAAATTTGGCAATACCTTGCTCCAATACATCGATACTCACGTCAATTAACTGTACGCGCTCAGTTAATTTTTCAATCATTTCATTGTCATTGGCTTGGTTTTCAATCAATGTTTGAGAGTTTTCTGCAATTGCACGCGTGTTTGCCGCTTGGCTTTGTACTACATGAGCAACTGATTCTGAGCTCGTAGCAGCTAAGCTTACTTGCTCTGTCATAACACTAATCTGTTGTTTCATTTGCGAACTAATTGCGGTCAATTGTTCTATAAGTGCAACACTGCCTTGCATTGAATCCGTAGAAGAGGCACTGTTTTGCAACAGGCTTTCTAGAGTTTGAGTTATTTTATCTGTGGTATTTTTACTCCGTGTGGCAAGATTTCTGACTTCATCTGCAACAACGGCAAAGCCTCTTCCTTGTTCACCTGCCCGCGCAGCTTCAATTGCGGCATTAAGTGCCAGTAAATTTGTCTGCTCTGCTATTGATGAAATTTCATTTAATAAGTCAGATATATGGCTACAAGCACTGACTAATTGAGAAATATTTTTATCGGCTTGGTGCAAATTATTTGCGAGCTCAGCAGTTTTACTGTCGGTATTAGCAACTTCATTTAACGCTTCTTTTGCACTTAAATGTAAGTGTTTAAACTGTGTTTGCAGTTCTGTACTTTCATGTTCAACCTGTGAAAACCCCTCTGCTACTCGCTCGCCAGACTCAGCAATATCTAAAGAGAGTCGCTCACGCTTTGTTGCAAGCTCATGCAACTCATCATGTACTTTTACAAGTTGATTAGATTGATCTTTTAATACACTACTTTGGCTTTTAACATCGCCAACAACACGTGAAAGAAACCCTAAGAGTCTATTAAAACCTGCCACAGCTTCACTGTGCCTTTCATCCGCTCTTAAGCCGATGTTAATGCTATTTTCGTTCGCCATGATTTGTTCGGTTGTGTTACTTAACGATAAGCCAGCGCTGCGTTCTAGTTGTAACGTTTTGGCTATGTAACCCGCTACAATTGCTTCAACAATAGCGTAGGCTGCGTGGATAAGTACGGTGCTAAAAAACAGCCTGTCTGGGTCGAATACATAAACGCCCGCATCATTTATTTGCAAATAATAAAAGCTCAAATGATGAACAGCTACAAACGCTAAAGCGGTTATAAACACGCGCCACTCAACAAACATGATAAGAACAGCCATCAATATAAAAATTTCAAAATGAACTTCTATGAGACCAAAGCTTTGTTGAATATGTAAAAATGAAAACATCATACAACCCGCAGCCACTATGTGCGCTGTTAATGCGCTGTCGGGGTGTTTGTGTAACATCCATAAAGGCAGTGAAAGCAAGATAAGGCCAGTGAGCACACCAGATAGCAAAGTAGAAAACACAACCCCTAAAATTAATGACTCTAAAAATAATAGGATGAACAAATAGGTAAAAAGGCGACTAACACTGGTCATAACTAAAGCCTTAAAAATTAAACTAATTCACTAAATAAAACGCAGACTCCGTCTTACGAAGAAACCTGCAACATAGTTCACTTAATTAACTGTAAAACAGTTCTAAACTGCGTTGTTCCCGCTTTTTCTAACCACTGAAATAACACGCTTTCAGCACAGGTAATAATTGCACCCGCTGCACTCAATTGTTTAATGGCTAATGCTTTATGCTGTTTATTACGCGATGCTATTGCATCTTCAACAACAAACACCTGATAACCGGCCGCGATTAAATCAAGACTTGTTTGTAACACACAGACATGTGATTCAGTCCCAGTCACAACAATTTGCGGTCTTTGATACTCAGCGAGCATATGAATAAACCCAGGCTCTACACAGGCACTAAAATGCATTTTTTCATACATATTCGTGCTACGGATAAAGGACTTTAACTCAGGACTCGTTCTCCCTAGTTTGATTGGATTTTGTTCAGTAAATATAAATGGTATATCCAATAATGACGCTGTCTTTAATAACTTTGATGTATTTTCAACAACAACGGCAAAGTCAGTAATGACAGGAGCAAGCCCTGCTTGTTCATCAATAACTAATAGAATGGCCTGCTTTTTTTGGCAAATAAACGAATGGCGCATTTCATTCCTTAACGTACTTTAACTAAGGTATTTATAGCACATACACTCATTTTATGTTTCGCGTGTGACTATTTACTAAATTATCTTTTCAGGAGCCTCAATTACATCCATAATTGTGCTATATTTTGTTAAAAGTTTTGCGCAAATAATAATTTAGGGTTAATCAGTCAGTGCCTAAACATTTCCATTTTGTTTTCATTTATCTTTTTTTAGCGCTTATTCCTAACGCGTATGCACAAAACTATGCACTGCAAATGCAACGTATTTCAACAGATGAAGGACTCACACAAGGCAGTGTAACGAAAGTAATTCAAGATGATTTAGGCTTTATTTGGATTGGTACTTACCAAGGCTTAAACCGTTATGATGGCTACCAAATGGCGGCGTTTGCAGGAGAACACATTCTCGATCAGCGCCAGATAAATACGTTAGCCAAAACTCGCGACGGAAGAATATTTGTAAGTACCGAGTTTTCGGGCGCTTTTTTTATCGATCCTAAAACACTCAAGGTAGAAAAAATTTACGCTGGAAAGCTCGACCCAGAAGACGCGTTTTTCTCACCTATACTCGCTTTAACAGAAGACGATAGTTATTTTTATTTTGCTATTGCTCAGCACGTTTACTCTTACCACAAGCAATCAAAAAAGTTCTTACATGAGTTTTCTATAAACAAAGAAGAGCATATTGTACGAGCCCTCATCATACATGATAACTTTTTGTATATGGGTACATCTAATGGCTTGTTTTCTAAAAACTTAGCCGATGACCATATTTCAAATATTCCATTAACAGAAAAACAAAAAGTCACGGATGACAACAAAAACGTAAAATTATTGCGTGTAGATCCCCAACTAGGGTTACTTGTTGGCACTGTTGAGGGCATGTATGCCATCCCCTTTGATAACAAACGTTTGTTCGCATTTGGTAGCGTTAAGTTATTAATTCCTGAGCTAAATATTTGGGACTACTCGGCAAGCTCTTTTGGTGAGTATATAGTTACAGAAAAAGGGTTATATGAATTCAACCGTCAAACTTTGTCAGTTGAATATATTCTTCGCTTTGATCAAAGTAAATTCAACATGACCGACAACACCATCCCTGACATGATGGTTGATAAAACAGGGTTACTCTGGCTAGCATCTCGCTCACAAGGGGTATTCACATGGTCCACCCTAGCGAGACGGTTTAAGCATATAGAGTTAAAAAACGACACCAATAATTTTAACAATAATGTATGGTCTGTTGTACAAGATAAAGACCACACCATTTGGATCGGGACCGATAATGGTCTAATGAAATACAACCAACTAACCAAACGAGCTCAAGCATATTTAACAAGTGCCGACGAAAAAGCATTCCACGGTGAGTATGGTATTTTTGGCATTGCAGAAGCAGAAATCGAAGATACAAAACGTTATTTGTGGGTTATGAGATACATGGGGTTAGCCCTTTTCGATAAGCTCACAGGCAAACTGGTTCCCTTAAAAGGTGATGAAGAAACAGTACGTATTCTAACAACTTATACAAGTTGGGGGTTTCACGTGATTGGGCCCGATCAGTTCGCATTTATTACCGATAATGATTTTTATAGATACGATGGTAAAACGGGTGAACTACGCATTATAGAAGGCCTAAAAGAACAAGTTGAAATTATCAATGCAAATGGTTTTCTAAAGCCATTGCCAACCCACCCTAATGAGTACTTATTGAGTATGTCGGGCAAGCTTTATCGCTATAACGAAGAAACACAAAAGCTGACATTACTATATCAAGTCGAAAACTATAACCCATCGGCCTTCTTTGTTACCACTGATTGGATTATTGATTACAACAACACACTGTGGCTAGCTTCTTCAGATGAAGGACTGATAGGTATTGATGCCGAAAACTATGAAGTAAAATACCGCATAAATACGCAATCAGGTTTAAAAGCTAAATCAATTTTTGGCTTGCAAATTGATCGCTTTGGCTTTTTATGGATGAGCTCTCAAAATGGCTTATACCGTTTAGACTTAAGTTCGTTAGAACTCGACCGCTACTTTATTCGTGATGGCCTTGCCGTTAATGAATTTAATTACGATGCTGATGCAACATTACATAATGGCCAGTTGGCTTTTGGATCTACGCGTGGTGTACTGCTTGCGTCTCCTGAAGATTTCTTATCGTCACCTGTAGAGCCTGGTAATGTAAAAACAGAAATTACTAATGTGTCTTTGCTTTCTCGAGAATTAAATTATCATCCCTATAAATACGTTGATGATCCGCTACAACTGACCGCTGATGATATGGGATTAGAGGTCAATTTTTCTAACTTTGACACTATAAATAAAGACAAAACGGTGTACAAAGTTACGCTTGAAGGCCCTACATCACTTCATTACGACAGACTAACAACAAACAAAGTATTTTTCACAAAATTACCCCCGGGCGATTATACGTTATCTGTTTCTTCAGCGTCTGACCTTAATAATATTATTTCTGAAAGTAGGCAATTACGCTTTAAAGTTGCCTATGCAACGTGGTCATCCCCCCTTGCTTATACCTGTTATACGATGATAACTCTGGCCATTTTGTTTTTTATTTTCTGGCAATATCAAGCCCGTCAAAAAGCGATTCGTAAAGCGCACGATGAAGTATTAAAATCTCAACAACAAACTGAATTAGCTTTAAGCAGTAATAAAAGTGGCGTATGGGAGGCTAACTTAGCCGAGCGAACCCTTTTTAATAGTCGCTGTGCAGTGGAGCTTGGCTACAGTGAATTTAAAGACAGTCTGCCCATTGCAGATTTCATACAACTTATTCACCCTCTTGACCGCCGATTAGTTATCAGCCAATGGGAATCATTTTCTAAACAATTAAATAATGAACAATGGAATGTAACATACCGATTAAAGCACAAAAATGGAGAGTGGCTTTGGTACCAAGATGTTGGCCGAGTTGTTGAAACAGATGATGATAATAAGCCGTTAAAAATTTCAGGTATTTACACCAATATCACAGAGCAAAGAGCCAATGCTCAACAAGCAGCTGTGCTAGGTGAGGCCTTTAGTCAAATTAACGATTGGTTACTTATTTTAGATAGCCAACTTAAACCGTTTTCAGCAAATACGAGCTTTAGCGAAGCCTTTTCAACACCTAAAAATATTACCGAGTTAACAGTTAAAGACTTTATCGGTGCGATTGGCAAATCTCATTATCTCGAATACTTAAATGTACTAAAAACACTTAAACCTAAACAAAACTGGAAAACAGAAGCCTATATTCGCACACTAAAAAGCCCTGCTCATCCAGTCCACATCAGTGTCACTGCGGTGGCCAAAGACAGCCAAAGCATTAACTATTATGTTATTGTTATTTCAGATTTAACAGAGCAAAAACGAGCTGAAGATGAACTTCGCTACTTAGCAAATTACGATCCTTTAACAGGGCTTCCTAATCGCACATTAATGCACTCTAAAATTAATAGTTGTATCAATAGCTCTAAAAAACGTAACAAGTTAGCAGCACTGTTGTTTATTGACCTTGATAAGTTTAAACCGGTTAATGATTCATTTGGTCACGCTGTGGGTGACCAATTACTGTGTAATATTACTCAACGCGTAAGCTTAATTTTGCCTGAAAACGCTGTTATTGGCCGCCAAAGTGGTGACGAATTCTTAGTGTTGGTCAAAGATCTACATTCTCCTCAAAGTCTGAGTGAACTGGTTAAAAAGCTAACCGAAGAGCTCGCGAGCAAAGTAATTATCGATGACTTTTCTATTAATATTTCAGCCAGTATCGGGGTTGCACTCTACCCATTTGATGCCAAAACGGCAGACGACTTAATTCGTAATTCTGATATAGCAATGATGCATGCGAAACAATCTGGCAGAAATAACTTTAAGTACTTTACCGAGCAAATGAATAATCAGCTGACAAAAAAACTGTTGCTCGAAAATGCGTTAAAAGATGCCTTTAAAGATGATGAGTTATTTAACAATTATCAGCCTATCGTTAATGCGAAAACGAAGGAAATACATGGGGCTGAATTATTAATGAGATGGAGAAACGAACAAGGATTTGTTTCGCCTGCTGAATTTATTCCCATTGCAGAAGAAATTGGTTTAATAGATTTATTAACTGAACAAGCGCTCGATCGCGCTCTGACTGAGTTATTGCCACTACTTCGCGCAAACCCGCACTTTTACTTGTCGTTGAACTTATCGCCAATGCACATTTTAAAGTCTAACTTAACTGAGCGATTACTCATGATTCTGAGCAATCATTTAATTAAACCTGTTCAGTTACGACTTGAAATAACAGAAAGCACGCTACTCGAAGATAAAGAAAAAGCATCAAAACAATTAAAAATGCTAAAAAATGCAGGGTTTAAACTTCTTTTAGATGATTTTGGTACGGGTTACTCATCACTGACTTACTTAAGCCAGTTCCCTATTGATGTGATTAAGATAGATCAGAGCTTCGTACGCAACATTGGCTTAGATAAAAGCAACGAATCAATCATTCGTACTATTCATGCACTCTCATCAAACCTTGGTTTATATTGTATTGCTGAAGGGGTGGAGACTCTCGACCAAATAAACTTTTTAAGAAATATGGGCTGTAATGACCTGCAAGGTTATTATTTTGCTAAACCCATGTTAGCCGATGAACTGATTGCACAGCAGACTATTCAAAGTATTGTCGAGCGCCTAAACAAACTGTAATACCCAATTTGCTTGATTAAGTGGGCTCTTTAGAGCTGAAAAAACCGCGTTGATAACAAGGCACATTTTCGTTATTTAGTGGCTCTCGGCAATTGCTCTTGCATTGCCCTGCATTGCCATGCATCCATGCAGTCGTAGATCAGAAATGTTAACGCAGCTAGCGACAGCTTAAATCCCTCAAAATGATTATGTATCATTGCGAATTCGTATTATACAGATAGGTCAGCCACCTTAATTAATACCATTCCGCTTAATTTAGTGATCTATTTTGAGGCAATAAAACCGCGTTGATAACAAGGCAAAAATTTAGTTATTTAGTTGTTCTAAATCAGAAATTTTTAACGCAGGTAGCGACTGGTTTAATCACTCAAAATGATTAAGTATTTTTGCGGAATGGTATATCATGGTGGCATTCATGGCTTTCAATTTGTAGCACGCTTTTTGCGACTTTAAAACGAGACAGTAATAGCTTTTCGACCTTTAAGCGGCAAGCTTCATCATGCTTTTCAACAGTGCAATGTTGCTTTAAAACCACGTGAGCCCCTACAACTAACTCTTTGTCTTGGCGAACCACGGTCACATTATGAACATTTTCAACATGTTCAACTGACGCAATACTTTGCTCTATTTCATTTACGTCTGGGAGCTTTCCGCTGTTTTCAAATAGACCTTTTAAACACCGACTAATAACTTTGACACCCGTGAATAATACAAACATGGCAATCAACATGCTCGAAATAATGTCGACCTCTGCCCACCCTGTTAAATAAATCAGAATACCCGCAAAGAACGTAGAAACGGTTGAAATTAAATCAAAAAATGAATGCAAAAATACTGCATACACATTAATACTGGCTTTTCGGCCTTTATACAGTACCCATGCTGCTGCACCATGAAACAGAAAGCCTATCGCCGATATAACAGACATTAGGTAACTATTGATGTGTAACTCATGGCCATCACTGTGATGAAAGTATCGCTCTCCACCTTCGTATAGAATCACCAAACTGATACTTAAATATAAAATACCATTGATCAACCCACCTGTTAGTTCAGCTCGTTGATAGCCATCATTAAAGTTTTTTGCAAAATAAATTGCCATGCTTGAAGCTATCAAAGCTATAAATAATGAACTGTTATGAACAAACAGATGCCCAGCATCAGCAAGAACAGCAAGCGAATTTGAATAATAGGCGCCAATGATCTGAATAACCATAAACGAGCAGGTTATGGCTAGCGCGATCAATAAACGGCGTCTTGATGCTTGGTGTGTTGTAATATCTGTCATGAAGAAGAGAGTAACCTATTCGCTGGATAAAAAGTAATGATATACAGTCTCAATTGTAATACGTGACGCCTTTAAACGCACTAAAAACTTAATTCATCCTACCTATTAAACTAATTTATGGCTTTCAGAGGACCTGAAAGGAAAATTTTATATCAATTATTTGTTAAAATATGTAAACTTATGCTGTTCGTTTATATAGGGTAAAGTGTACGATGAGTTCAAGTGAGCAAACATGGCAAACGTTATCGGCTCTGCCGCTTGCAATAATCATGTTTAATGAAGAGCAGAATCGCTTTTATTTTAATTCACTTGCGCAATCGTTATTCTCAGTTGAAGAATACGCTAATTTACACGATTTAAATGTCGATCACTTAAGCCTAAGCGATACACACTCAAGCCGTCTGTTATCCTACGATGATTTTTTACCTTGCGCACAAAAAAGCAAACCACTGAGTATTACGCTGGCAAACAGTAAAAACAATACGCTTAAGTTACTTGATTTCAAATTTGCTTCACTCAGTCAGTCTTTATTTATTACTATTTGTGAACCTCGGACATTTAAAAGCCACGATCAAAGGCAAGACTTTGATGAGCTAATTTCACAAATTTCCACAGAACTTATCGATATTCAAAACGAAAGTATGGATAAGCAAATAGGAAAAGCGCTAAAAACCATTGGCTTAAATTGCCAAGCTGATCGCACCTATATATTTGAGTTTAGTGATGATGGCTTATCAATGAGTAACACTTACGAGTGGGTAAATACGGACATTGTTCCTTTTAAGGAGCACTTGCAAAATATTCCACGCGACTCCCTGCCTTACTTTTTTCAGCAAATGCAAACTCGTCATGTATTTAATGCATCTAATACCGCTGAGCTGCCCGATGAAGCTGCGGCCGAAAAAGCCGAGTTTACCAATGAAGGCATTCAATCAGTATTATGTATTGGCTTAGTAAGTGAGCAAACACTGTTTGGCTTTATAGGCTGTGATTGCGTAAAACAAGCACGCCAGTGGTCGCAAACAGACTTATTGCGGATCAAATTAGTGGGCGACATGATCGCCAACGCGTTAAAAAGCTGGCAATACAAACATAAACTTGAGCACACTCAGCAATTGCTGATTGCTGCTAATAAAGAGCTGCATCAACAAGCTCACATTGATAGCTTAACAAACATCGCAAACCGCCGACAGCTCGACCTTGTACTCCAACAAGAGCTCAATCGTTGTGCTCGAAGCGATTTACCACTGAGTTTAATCCTTTGTGATATTGATGCGTTTAAGCTTTATAACGACTCACTTGGTCATCAACAAGGTGATTTAGCATTAAAAGACGTTGCAAGTATTTTAGCAAAACAGTGCCAACGTGAAGGTGATTTAGCCGCACGGTACGGGGGTGAAGAATTTGCCATCGTTTTATCTGCAACCAATAGCCAGCATGCCCTGACATTTTGCCAAAAACTGCAAAAAGCAATAAAGAAGGCCGCTATTGCACACCCAAGCTCGAACATAGATCCTTTGTTAACCATGAGTTTTGGCATTTATACATGCACACCCGATAAACAGACAACAGCAGATTCCGTGCTCGATATCACCGATAAAGCACTGTACAAAGCCAAGCAAAATGGCCGAAACCGAATAGAGGTTATTGATGAATAACCTTGCCCGCTTTTAGCAAAATGACGAGCGCTCTCTCACTTATTATTAAGCAAGGGCTATCATTTGCTCTCGGTACACTTTAGGCGACACACCATACCAACGGTTAAAAGCATGATGAAATGCACTTAGCTCAGAATAACCACATAAAAAAGCTATTTCAGTCAGTGATAAATCCGTTTCTGTCAGTAAAGACACACTTTTTTGCTTTCTGAGTAACGCCAATTCTTTGCTAAAATTAGTGCCTTCCTTAGCTAGCCGACGTTGTAATGTTTTTTCACTCATATTCAATGCTTTAGCGAGCACAGCACAACTAAACTGACCTTGAATTAAATGCTCTTCCAACAGAATACGCAAAATCTGAGTTACTGTACTTTGTGATGCTAACTTTATATTACTCGATAAAAGTACCTGGCTTTGTACTTGCTCGCTAAAAAACAAACTATGTGTTTTCGCAGCGTATTCAATCGGGCAATTAAAGTGTTCGTCAATTTCAGCGTTAGGCTCTTTACGCTGTAAACAAATACGCGTTGGACACCAGTCTTTACCCTTCACTGTACGGGCTATTTTTAAACAAAAAGCCATGGGGGCTTCGTAACTTAATAATGACATATCGCGCTCGCCGTCACTAAAGTTAAAGCGCAGCTCATACTCATCACCATGATCAATTAACGACACATTATGAGTATCTCCCATCAGTTTTTGATAACGCAATATAAGTCTAAACGCACTGAGTAACTGTGTTGATTGAATAATAGCCATTCCCACAACAGGGATAGCGCGTACGTTCATATTGCTACCGACATATACGCCTAAGTGTGTGTTTGGCAACATGGCTTGCGCTTGCTTCCAAAGCAAACTGACATGAGCTTGCGGATACCGAGCACTTTGACTGCTCAGATCAGTGAGTCGAATATTCGCGTTTTCAAATAACTCGTTAATCGGTAAGCCTTGCCATTTAAAAGACTCGGCCATAGCCCGTAACCACCAGCTTGAAAGAGTACGCACACACTGTCCTCAAAAAACAATTCAATGACCCATATTATCAAGTAATTTAAAAAATAAAAGCCTATTGTTAACCTGTAATTAACAATGGAGAAAGTATTATGGGCACTGTAGCCAGTAAACGTGAATTCGCAAGCTTCAAAGAGTTTTATCCCTATTATCTTCAAGAGCATAAAAATAAAGTCTGCCGACGCTTACACTTCGTTGGTAGCTGGTTAGTGTTAGCTATTTTGTTCGCTGCTTTATACCAACAGCACTATAGTTGGTTGCTGTTATGCCCTGTTGTTGGATATGGGTTTGCTTGGATTGGTCATTTCTTTTTTGAAAAAAACCGCCCTGCCACTTTTACCCATCCTTTTTATAGCTTTATTGGTGACTGGGTTATGTTTAAAGACATTATCGTTCGTAAAGTGCCATTTTAGGAAATCATCATGACCATGAAACATTCAGTCTCAGAACAAGAGTGGCATGCACGTGTAGAACTTGCAGCTGCCTACCGCCTCGTTGCTTTATATGGTTGGGATGACCTAATTTTTACGCATATATCAATGCGCGTACCAGGTACTGAAAACGAGTTTTTAATAAACCCCTATGGCATGATGTTTCACGAAATCACAGCATCAAGCTTAATAAAAGTTGATCAACAATGTAATAAGCTGCACGACAGTGAATACCCCGTTAACCCTGCTGGCTTTAATATTCACAGTTGTATACATATGGCACGTGAAGATGCTCATTGCGTTATTCACACTCACTCATTAAATGGCACAGCAGTGTCTGCAAATAAAGACGGCTTACTGCCCATATCACAGCAAGCTGTGGTTGTTCACTCAGGTCTCAGTTATCACGATTATGAAGGAATAGCACTTAATCCCGCGGAGCAAAGTCGCTTGGTCAATGATTTAGGTAACAATCACTTTTTAATGTTGCGTAATCACGGCTTGTTAACCGTGGGCAGCACCGTTGCCGACGCCTTTTTGTTTATGTATATATTTGAAGCGGCCTGTGCTGTTCAAACCCGTACGACCCAAAATACAGAACACTTAGTACAGGTTCCTAAAGCCATTGTTGATGGCATAAAAGGACAAACAGAAATCGCAACTAAAGGACTTGGCGGTGCAATTGCTTGGCCTGCTCTGCTGCGCTTATTAGATTCTAAAAGTCCAGGCTACGACCAATAAGGGCATACCATGCAAATAGATATTTTGACTAAAGTAGTGCTGCCATTAGCACTGTTTATCATTATGTTTGGTATGGGCTTAGGACTCAAAAAGAAGGATTTTGGGGCTTTATTCTTAAGCCCCAAAGCACTGATTTTAGGCCTAACATGCCAAATGTTATTACTCCCTATGGTGGCTTTTTTACTTGCCATGGGTTTAAAGCTTCCTTCTGAACTTGCGATTGGCTTAATTTTAGTCGCATGTTGTCCAGGCGGCGTAACATCTAATTTATATACTTATCTATTTAAAGGTGACCTGGCCCTATCGATTAGTTTAACCACTTTAGCAACCTTTATATCCCCCTTTACTTTGCCGTTTATTGTGCACTTTGCTATGTCATCATTTAGTGTGCCGGGGAATGAATTCACGTTACCAATAGTAAAAACGATTATACAAATGCTGGCTATTACCTTATTGCCTGTCACTATTGGTATGCTATTCAACAACCTTAAACCCCACCTTAGCAGTAAAATTGAACCATTAATTCGCCGACTTTCGAGCGTATTTTTAGTCATTATTGTCGTGGCAATTATTCATAAAAATGCTGATCTAATGTTTAGTTTTTTTGCCACCAGCGGCCTTGCTACACTTACCTTAAACCTAACCACACTGATGCTAGGGCTGTTCTTTGCCAAAATATCCGGATTATCGCAGCCGCAGCAAATGAGTATTGCAATCGAAGTTGGATTGCAAAATGGAACGCTTGCTATTTTAATTGCTAGCACCCTCATAAATAATCCCACGATGGCCATACCCGGTGCGACATACAGCTTATTTATGTTTCTAACAGGGTATATTTTTTGTTACCTATTTAGCGCCCATAGCAATAAACAAGCACGGCTCATAAAAAACATTTAATACTCCCTCAACAGCCAGCCACTCACAACTGAGTGTGGTGCTGGCTGTTCATTTAACAAATTTATGGCGCGACATGCTTCCCAGTGATAATGTAGTTATTGGAAAAAAATAACATTAACAGTCTCTAAGGAAAGTACATGGATCCCCTATCGCAAATTTTCGATTTACTATTGAATGTCGAAGTTTTTATTCTAATTTTCATTTTAGTGCTCTTGAAAAGTAGCGTTAAATTCGTGCCTCAAAACCGTGCTTGGTTAATAGAACGGTTTGGTAAATACCAATCAACAAAAGAAGCCGGCCTTAACTTTATTGTGCCATTTATTGACCGCATAGCCGCTGATCGTAGTTTAAAAGAACAAGCACAAGATGTGCCTTCACAGTCAGCTATCACGAAGGATAATATTTCATTGATTGTTGATGGCGTATTGTATTTCCGAGTGTTAGACCCCTACAAAGCAACCTATGGCGTAGATGATTATGTGTTCGCAGTAACTCAGCTTTCACAAACAACAATGCGTTCTGAGCTTGGTAAAATGGAGCTTGATAAAACATTTGAAGAGCGCGACCTATTAAACACCAATATCGTATCAGCCATTAACCAAGCTGCTGAACCTTGGGGTATTCAGGTTTTACGCTACGAAATTAAAGATATTGTTCCTCCTCAATCCGTTATGGAAGCAATGGAAGCTCAAATGAAAGCTGAACGTGTAAAGCGTGCACAAATATTAGAGTCTGAAGGTGATAGACAAGCAAATATCAACGTTGCAGAAGGTAAAAAACAAGCGCAAGTTCTCGCCGCAGAAGCCGATAAAGCAGAGCAAATATTACGAGCCGAAGGTGAAGCAAAAGCCATTATTGCAGTAGCAGAAGCCCAAGCAGATGCATTGCGCAAGGTTGGTGAAGCAGCCGATACCGAGCAAGGTCAAAAAGCGATTCAGCTTGATCTTGCAACCAAAGCCATTGCGGCAAAAGAAGCTATTGCGCGTGAATCATCAGTGGTATTACTCCCTGATAGCGGCACCGATGCCAGTTCATTAGTAGCACAAGGCATGTCTATTATTAACTCTTTGAACCAAAAACAAAAAAGTTAGGTTTCCCTATGGCATTTTTAGATACTTATTTAGCCGAAACACTGATGATTTTAGGTGTGCTTGCGCTAATTATTGAAGTTGCAGTGCTTGGAATGAGCACCTATGTGTTACTTTTTTTAGGTTTGTCTTTATTTGCCAGTGGTCTACTGATGAATATTGGCTTGCTTGATAGCAACTACACTACTGCACTGTGGAGCAATATTGTGTTTACCCTTGGTTTTGCCGTGGTGCTTTGGCAACCACTCAAACGTTTGCAAGATAAAACAGACACTAAACCATTGCACAATGACTTTGCCGACATCACCTTTGTTATTAATTCAGATGTTGATGACAGAGGTTTAACGACACATCCATACTCTGGTATCCAATGGCAGCTCAAAAGCCATACCCCTATTGCAGCAGGTAGTACTGTTAAAGTAACAGAAAAGCAAGTAGGCGTGCTCTGGGTTGAAGCAATTTAACACTTAGAGCCAAAACTCTATTTTGTTTTGTAATCGTGTTTGCTATGGTTTAGTAAACACGATTACAAGGGAAATGGAATACAATGACACAGAACAAAGCGCTGGTTGTAGAAGGCGGCGCAATGCGTGGTATTTTTGCCACAGGCGTACTAGATGCTTTTTTAAAAGCCAGTTATCAGCCGTTTCTACAGTGTTATGGCGTGTCTGCTGGCGCTACCAATATCGCCGCGTATTTATGCTCACAATATAAACGAAACCATGCCGTAATCACCGATTATTCATGTCGCCCCGAATTTATAAATTTTATCCGTTTTGCTAAAGGCGGCCATCTGTTTGATTTAGATTGGTTGTGGCAAGAAACTATTCGGGATATACGCCTCGATTTAGATACATTCAATAATCAAGCGAGTGAGTTTTACATTGTCGCAACCAATATCAAAACCGGTCACGCAGAGTATTTAAAAGCAAATGCTCAATTAATGGAAGAGCAACTTAAAGCGTCATGCGCTTTACCCATTGCCTATCGGCACTATCCCGTTATTAATGATATTCAACTGACCGACGGCGGTGTTGCAGACTCAATCCCCGTGCAAAAAGCATATGAAATGGGTAATAAAGATATCACGGTCGTTTTATCGCAACCGCTGGGTTATAAAAAGAAACCTGCAAAAGCCCCTTGGCTCGTTAAGCGGTTATACAAAGACACGCCTGCCCTTGCTGAAGCAACGTTGCGCCGAGCAAATAACTATAATCAAAGCATTGATTTTATTATGAACCCACCTAATGACTGCAACATAAATATCATTGCCCCACCTCCACAGTTCGCTGTTGGGCGAACAACAAAGTCATTTGCAAAATTATCAGCGGGCTATGACATGGGGGTCGATGCGGGGGCGCAATTTGTAGCTCAACATTGTTGATATAATTGTGCGATAAACGGAACAAATTTAACGCAGTTTTTTCTTGTTGAGCTACACTTATTTGACGTGTATTCGACAAGGATTGAACATGAAACATGACGCGCCTTTTTATCGTTTTTTCAAATTATTCATCTTATTTAGCAGTGTAATATACTGCTTTCCTAGCAATGCGATTGAGTGGCCTCAAAAAGTGCATACGACTGAGGGCACTTTGATTGTTTATCAGCCGCAACCAGAAAAGTTAATCGGCAATGCGCTTACTGCCAGAGCAGCCATGTCATTTACACAAAACAAAGAGCCCATATTTGGTGTTTTTTGGTTTACCGCAAAAATTGATACCGACAGAGAAAACGATAGCGTCACCGTACGCGATATGATCGTCATTGATGTGCGTTGGCCAGAATCTGAAGATGCGGGAGAACAAACCTTTACCACCGTCGTAAACCAAGCGATTAAAACCAGTCAATTTAATACTTCACTGTCGCAACTGACTGCCAGTTTAGAAAACGCAGAAGTTACAGAGCAAAGCTTAGCGCAATTAAAAACAGACCCTCCGATCATTATTTTTAAAGACAAAATTGCGGTGTTATTAAGCTTTGACGGTGAACCTAAATTTAGTGCTATCAAAGACACACACTATGAACGTGCATTAAATACAGCGATGACCGTTATTAAAGATACAAAAAACAAATCGCTTTACCTAACCGATGGGCACTTTTGGTATCAGGCAAAACAAGCAAAAGGCCCTTATAAACATACCCAATCTGTGCCTGCTGATTTAGCAAACATGCTCCCCAAAAACACAAGTACATCATCACTTTCATCCCCACCTGAGATTGTTGTTGCTACCAAGCCCACTGAGCTTGTAGTAACCGATGGCGAAGCCAAATGGAAGAGCCTAAGTGGTGGAGAATTAATGTACGTGTTTAATACAGAAACTCCGTGGCTAAGAGAAATGCAAACCAATAACATGTATGTATTGCTTTCTGGACGTTGGTTTAGGGCGAAACAACACACTGGCCCTTGGACATTTGTACGAGCAGACGAGCTGCCTCAAAGCTTCGCAAATATCCCACCAGAATCAGACCTTGGTGGCTTACGTGACTCTGTCGCGGGCACCGAAGAGGCAAATGAAGCGGTGCTTGATGCAAAAGTGCCACAAACAGCAGCGATCAGTCGTAAAGACGCGCGTTTGACCGTGTACTATGATGGTAAGCCTAAATTTGAGCGCATTCCAGGAACTAACGTGTCGTACGCCATCAATACCGATGCACAAGTGCTACAAATAAAAGGAAAATATTATGCTGTCGATAACGCAGTATGGTTTAAAGCTGATTCAGCGCAAGGTCCGTGGTTAGTGGCTGACAGCATTCCAAAAAATGAAATCGCCAAAATCCCACCCAGTTCACCCGTTTATAACCTTACCTATGTCGAGATTTATGAATCAACCCCAGACGTTGTTTACACAGGTTACTACCCGGGTTATGTATGGTCTTATCCTTATTACGGCGCGCCTGTTTATGGCACTGGGTGGTATTACCCACCATATTGGGGAGGTGGTTACTATTACCCTAGGCCGTCAACATGGGGCTTTAATATTGGCTATAACAACTGGACTGGCTGGTCGTTCGGCGTAAGTTGGAGCAATGGCTTTTTAAGCTTAGGAATGAATTGGGATTTAGGTTGGCCCACACATTACCGTCCTTATCACTGCTGTAATGGTTGGTATGGCGGCGGCTACCGAGGCCCCGTAGTTATTAATACTGGTGATATAAACATTGGCAATAGCGTTAATATTGGCAATAAATTAAATAACCTTAACAACAAACGTCCGCTTCATAATATTTATAAACGCAGTCAAATAAAAACACGCCTAGCCTCAAAAACGCAGGTAAAGCGCGATTTAAAAACAGCCATCAGCCAGCGCGATAAAGCGAACAATATATTTGCCGATCGAAATGGGAATGTACTAAAACATGACGACGGAAAGTGGCAACAACGTGTTTCAGATAAGTGGCAAGATGTACCTAGCGATAAACAACAGCAGATTAAAGACCGCATACAAAATACTGACCGACAACATGTGCAGAATAAATTGCAAACCATTGATAAGAGTAAAGCTAAACACACTTTACAGCAGCGCCAGCAATCACATACTCAGCAAACAAATCGCATGCAACAGCTAAATCAAGCTAACCGTGCTCGCCAACTTGGCATGCAAAGGCAACAAATGCGTCGTAATTTACCTAAACAAATGCCACGACAAATGCCCAACCGAGGTCACTAATAATACCCTCTTTAAAATGAAGCCTGATTTAATATTCGGGCTTCATTATTATTTAAAACTTAATAATTACACTCACAGAGAAATTAACTGTTATAGACTCAAGCGTTTGTGTGTAACGTTACACACAATGATGTAAATCAACTATTTGCACAAATTCAAGCAAAAGATAACTATAAACTATTGCAAAAACTTGCTTAAATACGTTTCTCTTATTAGCTTTAGTACTAAGCCACTATAAAAGTTCATTTTATCATGTTAAATAACTACTCTGTTCGTTCTCGACTCGCTGTGTTAGCGCTGTTACCCGTGTCGATTTTTGTGATCACGTCTATTTTTACCATATCCATGATGCATAGCATGGTAAAAGGTATCGACAGCTTGTATGACGATCGCGTTGTGCCGCTAGAACAAATAAAAACAGTATCGGACAATTACGCCGTAAGTATTGTCGATTTATTTCATAAATACCGAGCAGAACAAATTTCTAAAACAGCATTTCTTCAGTCTGTAAACGAAGCCGAATCCTTAGCAGACAGTAAATGGCAGAGCTACTTAAGCACTAAACTCACCAGCGAAGAGCAACGCTTAGTCAACAATGTTGAAAAGAACTTAGACAATGTTAAATCAGAACTCGATACGCTTCTCACTGCGGTTAAAAATAATCAATTGAAGTCAATTCCAGACGATCAGTTTGTGAAAAGACTCTACGCTGTATTCGATCCCCTTAGCGAGAGTTATCAAGGGTTAATTGAATTACAACTATCAGAGGCTTATAAGTTTAAAAACACGGCAGACAAAAGCTTTGAAAAAGTCAGCATTGCCATGACGGCCTCCGTCATCATTCTCATCATTATTTTGCTAATTGTCGCTTTTATGATTTATCGCTCGATTCATAATCCATTACTTTCATTGAGTGGAACCATTGGCTCAATTTCTAAAAATGCAGATTTAACGCTCAGAGCGAAAACCCATGGTAACGATGAAATAGCCCAAGCAGCCAGCCATTTTAATGCCATGATGGAACGTATTCATACGCTAGTGAATGACGTAACAAGTGCAACACTCACTCTGTCTTCGGCGGCCGAAGAGATGAATTCAATTAGTGATCAAGTCGCCAGTACAGCCACGGAACAAGAGCACCAATCTGCAATGATAGCAACAGCAATTACGCAAATGAGTAGTGCGATTGAGCAAGTAGCAGCTAACGCACTTGCTACTTCAGAAAAAGCCTCACACACCGACAAAACAGCAAAAATGGGGCAGCAATCAGTTCAAGAAAACATTGATTCAATCAATCGTTTGTCACATATCGTTAATGCAAATACGCAGCTAATCAATGAACTTAATACCCAATCGACCGACATAAACCAAGTGGTGATGATGATCCAAGGTGTTGCTGAACAAACAAACTTACTGGCATTAAATGCAGCAATTGAGGCGGCACGCGCTGGCGAATCAGGGCGTGGCTTTGCGGTCGTTGCCGATGAAGTGAGGCAACTGGCGCACAATACACAAAAAGCGACAGCCAGTATTAATGAAATGATTAGTAAACTGCAATCAATGGCACAGCAAGCAGTTACAGCAATGGGCAATGCCGATGAAAGCGCCAAGCAAAGTGTTGAATTTGCTGAACGGTCATCGCAGTTGCTAATTGAAATAACACAAGAAATGGCACAAATCGCCGATATGAACAATCAAGTATCTACTGCAACGGATGAACAAACGACCGTTGCTAATGAACTCAGTTGTAATATTAATGAATTTAGTAGCAGTATTTCACTGGTCAGCGAAAGCTCACAACAAAATGCTCAAGCGAGCCAAGAGCTTGCATCGCTTGCTTCTCGATTACAACAGCAGGTACATGTTTTTAAAGTGTAAACGTAAACACAGTGCACTTAATAGAGAAATACACAGATGAATACCCTAAGGCGTGTGTCTTTTATACTATGTGTCATGGTTAGTTTTGCAAATTATGCAGATGAGCAGCTTGTTATAAAACTTGCTCGGCCCGATTACCCTTTAGTTCAAAAAAATGAGTATATTCATGATGTTCTAGAAAAGAGCTTTGCAGTAATGAAAGTAGATGCCACCCTACTTTACAACGTTAAGCCTATGAATGATAAACGAATAGTAGAGCAGTTGACTCATAATAAAGCCGTTACATTAGCGTGGCTATCGCTCCCTGGCGAAATACCTGACTCTTTGGTTAGAACAACTATTCCCTTGTACAAAGGCTTGCATGGAAAGCGTCTGCTAATTATTCGTGAAGGCGATGAAGCGACTTTTCACAAAGTGAATAACCTAGGCACTCTAAAACAGTTAATCGGATTACAACAACAGAGTTGGTACGATTACACTGTTATGAAAAACAACGGCTTAACTGTTAATGGGGATCTGGACTATTTAGGCATGATCAAGGCGCTAGAAACAGGTTTGGGCGATTACTTCCCGCGTTCGGTGTTGGCTATAGAATCTGAACTTATCAAACTAAAGCAATTTCATTTGATCATTGAACCCTCTCTCATGCTGCAATATCCCAGCAATTACTACTTTTATTTAAGTAAAGAAAACCAACATATCGCGGATTTACTCGAGCAAGGAATGCAAAAACTTCAGCGTTCAGGTGAATTAGAGCGTATTTATTTGCACTATTTTGGCGACGTCGAAAAAAGGCTTAAACTCAAACAACGCCTTACCATTACACTTGAAAAAACGGCACTACAATGATTAAAAAGCTCATTCTCTTGCTTAGTTTTATTGCGGTGTTTATTGCAGGCTTTATGGTGGGTATTTATACCTTACCTATTCTTACGGCGACACCAGCCCCCGCTATCACCACATTACAACAGCATGCTAATCGTGCTTTGTTTAAGGGTGAGTTTAAAACTGATCTAAAAGGCTCTGACAGCCTGCATTATGGTGATGGGATGGTGTATTTAAGTAATGACGCAATCTCTATGCAAGGTAAACTTACCCCTGGGCCTGATTATCAACTGTATTTATCTCACCAATTTATTGATAACGAAAAAGACTTCCTTTCCTATAAAGGCACAATGCAACGAATAGCCGAAGTACGCTCATTTAATGGCTTTAAAATACGTGTTCCGCAAGGCGTAAATATTAGCGAATACAACACCGTCATTATTTGGTGCGAAAGCTTTAATGAGTTCATTACCGCAGCGCGCTATCAATAAATAGTATGCAAAACAAAGCCGCCTTTGGAGAGGGCGGCTTTAAAGCGGCAGCTATGGGTGTTGAGCTGCCTAATCAAGAGTCTTTATTTATCCATTTAAGCTGCATTTTCAGTGTGTTGAGCCTCATCACTGTGGCGGATTAAATAATCAAATGCACCTAGACTTGCCGTTGCACCACTGCCCATGGCAATAATGATTTGTTTAAACGGTGTTGTCGTGGCATCACCCGCAGCATACACACCAGGTAAAGAAGTCGCCCCTTTACTGTCGATTTCAATTTCACCAAAGCGAGTCAATGACACATCTGAGTCTTTTAACCACTCAGTGTTTGGTACTAAACCGATTTGAACGAAAATGCCAGCCAGTGAAAGTGACTTTTCATCGCCAGAGACACGATCAATGTAGCTTAAACCTGTTACACGCTTGCCATCGCCGACAACTTCGGTTGTTTGCGCGTTTTTAATGATTGTGATGTTACTTAAGCTTTTCGCTTTACGAATAAGTACCTCATCGGCGCGTAAAGTGTCAGCAAATTCAAGCACGGTGACATGCTCAACGATGTTAGCAAGGTCAATAGCTGCTTCAATGCCTGAGTTACCCCCCCCGATCACTGCGACTGCTTTGCCTTTAAATAACGGGCCGTCGCAATGCGGGCAGTATGCAACACCATGGCCTCGATACTCTTTCTCGCCCGGCACATTCATTTCACGCCAGCGGGCACCCGTTGCCAATACAACCGATTTGGCATTTAATACCGCACCATTTTCTAAGGTAATTTGATAGTTATCCTGTTTAGTTAATGAAGCAGCACGTTGGTTTTGCATCACATCAACACCGTATTCTTTAACGTGTTCTTCAAGTTGCGCAACTAACTTAGGGCCTTCAGTTGCTTTTACAGAGATAAAGTTCTCAATGGCTAATGTGTCTGCAACCTGACCACCAAATCGCTCTGCGACCACTCCGGTGTTTAAACCTTTACGCGCTGAGTAAATAGCCGCAGAAGCCCCCGCTGGGCCGCCCCCTACAACTAATACATCGAATAACGCTTTGTCGTTCAGCGCATCAGCCTGTCGTGCTGCAGCTTTGGTGTCTACTTTATTTAAAATGTCGGTTAAGTTCACAGCACCTTGGCTGAACAATTCACCATTTAAATAAACAGCCGGTACCGCCAGAATATTGCGCTCGTTCACTTCATCTTGGAACAAAGCACCATCAATCATTGTGGCTGTTATGTTCTGATTGTGCGCCGCCATTAAGTTAAGTGCTTGTACTACTTGCGGACACGTCTGACAGCTTAATGAAATATATACTTCGAAATTAAGCGGGCCAGTTAATGATTTAATTTGTTCAATTTCAGCGTCTGACGCTTTGCTTGGGTGGCCACCTGAGTGCAGTAATGCAAGAACCAAGCTAGTAAATTCGTGGCCCATTGGCACACCGGCAAAAATGATTTGCGTATTGTTTACAGGTGAAGACACCACCATTGAAGGACGACGTACGCCTTGGTCTGGGTTGTCTCGCACCGAAAATTTGTCGCTTAACGATGCTAAATCTGTCGCTAAGTTTTTAAGTTCTGTTGATTTATTGCTGTCATCCAAGGCGATAAGCAGCTCAACAGGGCTGGTAATAGAAGCAAAGTGGCTTGCTAATTGGTTTTTGATATTTGTATCTAACATGGCTTAGCCCTTGAGTTCAGAATAAATAATCTCGAAAAATGACAGGATTAACTGCCCACCACCCGCTAATGTGCTTAATGTGTGTGAGTTGTGATGGGCAATTAAATTCGTATTGCTCGCTTAAGCGAAGCGTGGCTTCGCTTAAGCACTTACGTGCAGTCGCAATTTAGATTTTGCCAACTAAGTCTAGTGAAGGAGCCAATGTTTCTTCACCTGGCTGCCATGATGCAGGGCACACTTCACCGTCGTGGTTCGCGATGTATTGTGCAGCTTGTACTTTACGTACTAACTCTTTTGCACTGCGGCCGATACCTAAGTCATGAGTTTCGATCACTTTGATTTCACCTTCAGGGTTCATTACAAATGTACCGCGAAGAGCAAGACCTTCATCTTCGATCATCACACCGAAATTGCGTGTAATGCGACCTGTTGGGTCACCGATCATTGGGAATTTGATTTTACTAATCGTGTCAGATGTATCGTGCCATGCTTTGTGAGTAAAGTGAGTGTCTGTTGATACTGAGTAAACCTCTACGCCCATTTCTTGAAGTTGTGCGTAGTAGTCTGCAACGTCACCTAACTCTGTTGGGCATACAAACGTAAAATCTGCTGGGTAGAAGAAGAAGATAGACCATTTACCTAGCACATCTTTTTCTGTTAGCTCTACAAACTCACCGTTGTGGTAAGCTGTTGCATTGAATGGTTGTAATTTTGTGTTGATTAATGAAGTGCTCATAGTTTTCCTCATTGATGTATTTAAAAGTTTAATTAACGCAGCCTTGCGTCTGCTTGATTAATACAATAGAGGTCTGAGCAATCAAAATAAAATTGATTGTTTAGATTAAATTGATTGATTTTTTAGATTGCAAACCTAAATTCTTTAAAAAGAATAAAGCCCTCAATCACTTACATGAATGAGGGCTTCTTTTCGTGGGAACGAAATTACTTATTAAAACCGTACAAATTCTTTGGTTTAATATATTTAGGTTCAAAACCTTGTTCTTTTGCAGCCGCTAACATGACTTGTTCAATCCAGCCTGCATCCATAATGTTCATGTAGTTACCATCGGGATCAAAATTAATGTTTGAGCCCATAACCACCATGAACGTATCAGTAACTTCGGTGTTTTCTTCAGGCACTTGGAATTGGTGAATAGAACCACCTGGTTCAAATAAATAGCTACCCGCTTTTTGCACATCATCTGGGTACTCTGTGTAATGCCAGCTACCAGACAAAGTATATAAATGTACAACACCAGTGTGAAAATGCTTTGGTAATACTGTACCGGGTTCAAATAAAACGCGTAATACCCATACCCCGTTTTCAGAATCAAGCATCAATGGGTAAATATGAACACCCGGTAATGCATTTTTTATAAGTTTTTCATCATTGGTATGAATCGTTAATAGAAAGTCTTGATGATTGATAATATCTGGTAATGCCATGTGTGTGTCCTCTTTTCACTTGCTTTAAATGTTGTTAATTGTTCAGTTAACTTTGACAGCAGGCTGTTCTGGAGCCGCTTTGCAAAGTCCTTGCTCAAATGCCCAATGCAGTGAGCTCTGCATACCATGCTGCAAACTAAATTCAGGTTTATACCCTAATAAACGTTCTGCTTTTTCATTACTATAAGCGGCACTTTTACGGCTAAGCATGCGCATTGTCGACGGGTTAATATCTGTCGTTTTACCAACTAAGTGATAACACCACTCAATGAAGCCGGTCAGTTTCAATGCCAGCTTTAAATTAACAACTTTCACGTGCTGTTGACCCTGTGCCTGCGCTAAATAGTTAAAATATGTTTGATTTGTTACTTGTTCATGCCCTGACAAATTAAAAATTTCGCCGCTAGCCTGCTCACTCATCGCACTTAAATAAATTCCTTTAACGAGGTCATCAATATAAACTGGCCCAAACATACCCTGTGGCACCATAAAGGTTCCTTTTGCAATTTCTTGCAAGGGGTAAGCTATCCATGGTTTTGACCCTGGACCATAGACATCGCCAGGTCGAATAATTGTTACATTCAACTTTTTACTAGCGTGATAACTTAAAGATAAGTGTTCACTCATCATTTTAGAATCGTTATAAGCACGCCCATCAGGGAGTAATGGTGCATCTTCGCTTATCGCTGTTTGCCAATCGCTGCCGTACACGGCCGTTGAAGA
Source organism: Pseudoalteromonas sp. MBR-15 (assembly GCF_053628915.1). Taxonomy (NCBI): domain Bacteria; kingdom Pseudomonadati; phylum Pseudomonadota; class Gammaproteobacteria; order Alteromonadales; family Pseudoalteromonadaceae; genus Pseudoalteromonas; species Pseudoalteromonas sp. MBR-15. The sequence goes on along the minus strand of NZ_JBRJHH010000001.1, from coordinate 176,745 downwards.
AATATGAATAAAGCGCATCACCGTGCCAGCATGTACTGCGGCATCAAGTAAATTTTTTGTCCAGCCGACGTTTGCTTGCCATGTTTGCTTGTAACTCAATGCATTAGACACAATGGCCGCAGTGTGAATGACTAAATCGCAGTCTTTAATCAAGTGACTAAAGCTCGCTGGCTCACTTAAATTACCCGACACAATGTTAAATTCATCACACGGCATCAAGTCAACACCGCATACTTGTACGCCTCTATCTTTAAAATACTGCGCAAGTTTGCGGCCAATAAAACCATTACCGCCACTTATAAAGACTTTTGTGTAATTCATTGCGTATTCCTATAAGCACTGTTAATAGCCTAATTTTAAATAGTAGACCATCATCGTTAATACATTGTTAAACTTTAATCGCTGTATTTACTTTACTTTTCACGCAATTTTTTTTACTTTTTACGCCAGCGCACTAAAAAAGAGCACATTATGCCCCGTTCACCGCACACACCTGACCTAATTAGAGTATCGGCTCTACATGGATACATCGAAATAATTGAAAGCAAGCTCATTAACCCTGATGCACTATTATCGCGCGTTGGGTTAGACAGAAAACAATTACAAGAGCCCAACAACTTCATTCAGTATCAGCAATTAATCGAACTGCTAGAAATCACAGCAAAAGAGCTCGAGCTTCCTTATTTTGGGTTAGAACTTGGTCGCTGGCAGAGTTTGAACATACTCGGCTCGGTTGGATATTTAATGGGTAACTGTGACAGCTTAGAAATGGCACTAAAAAACTTAACTAAGTATTATCATGTCCATCAAAATAGCGCCGATCTTTTGCTCGAAATCGGCCAAGATTACGTGAAACTGTCGTTTTTAGTACGCAGCAAACTGAAGGTCAGTGTGTATCATGGAGCCGATTTAGCATTAAGTGTTGGCGTTAACTTACTTAAACAGCTTACGGATGATCAGATAAAGTTACACCGCCTCGAGCTCCCTCACAGCGCCAATACGAATACCAGTGTTTATCGTCAAGCACTCGGGCAAGTGCCTGTGTTCAATTGCCCGCACACCGCGCTAATCTTTGACAGAAAATACCTAAAGCTGCCCATCAAGAACTCTGATAAACAACTATTTTCAATTTTGAGCCAACAACTTGGTCATCTTAATGACTCAAAAAGAGAAAATATTTCTGATCACGTTGAAGTGTTAATAAAACAGTATTTATTACACGAACAATTTGGCGTTAACTTAATTGCTGAAAAACTGTCTATGAGTTCCCGCAGCCTGCAAAGGCACTTAACTCAGCAAGGGACAACCTTTCGTGAGCTTGTTGATGACATACGCTGTAATCTTGCGCACCAGTACTTAACAGAATCAAGTTTAAGCTTGTCGAATATTTCAGATATTTTAAGCTTTTCAAACTACAGTGAATTTACCCGCGCATTTAAGCGTTGGTATGGCGTACCTCCGAAAGACTACCGTAAGTCATTACTGCATAATGGCGTAAAAAGTTAAAAATAGGTCGCTAAAAGCTAATTATTGCGTTAACAATTTATATATATTGATTCGCTAACTTCACTGATAAGCGGTCGTGCTATGATAAGAAGGGTGTTTATTACGGGTGCAAATAGTGGTTTAGGCTTTGAACTTGCTAAACAATACATAAAGCGTGGTGATGATGTCGCATTATTTGATATACGCTTTAGCCAGCAAAGTAAACATGCGCTTAGAAAACTGAGCGATGATTCTCAATACATTGAATTTTTTGCTGTTGATATGGCCGATACGCAAACGTTGGCTGTTCAAGTTAACAATGCGGTCGTGGCCATCGGTGAGCCTGAGGTTGCGATATACTGCCCCAGTACTACCAGCACTAGGAATATCGAGTCTTTAGCAAAGCACTCTGACACTAACAATCATTGTAGCCTACAAGCTAATATCATTCGCATTCTTAACTTTAGCGCCGTAATTCGTCAGTACCTCACCATGAATAGCCACCTTGCACTTATCACTTCACATGCCCCCATGACCCCTTTTGAATACGTGCAAGATCAACGTATTGCTGACGATGTAATCTTGAACTTTGCCAAAACACAACGTCAAGAATTAAAACCGGATGGCATTAAAGTCAGTGTAATTTATGCACCAGAGACCCCCTATTTAAGTGAATGTGACCAACACAACTGTGCACACACAAACACTCAAATCATCAATAAAGTAAGTCGTTACTTAACACAAGACCGTCGCGTCACCAGACTGATGCGTGGATTAGATAAGCAAAAATTTATGGTGATACTCGGCTTTCAATCTAGACTATCTTATAGCTTAAGCCGTTATTTACCTTCTTGGATGATGGCCCCTGTAATGAAGCGCATCATCAAACACTCTAATAAGAACAATATGCTAAGGAGTCCGAATGAACACACACGATAATCTCACACAGCTAATTGACCATACCTGTCAAACTTATGCTGACTTACCGGCCTACAACAGTGCAGGTAAAACATTAACTTTTAGTGATGTAGAGCAGCAATCTCGCTATTTGGCACAATGGTTTCAACAACACAGCGGCCTGCAAGTAGGTGACCGTATTGCGATTCAGTTACCCAATATTGTCGACTACCCTGTCGTTACCTATGCAGCTCTTCGCGCTGGTTTAATTGTTGTAAACACTAACCCACTTTACACAGCAAGAGAAATGCTGCACCAATTCAATGATGCGGGCGTTAAAGCGATTGTGATCCTCGACGGCTTAGCAGATAAACTCACGACTATCATTGACCAAACATCCATTAATACCGTCATAGTGACCGCAGCGGTTGGCTTACCAGCAGTCAAAGGCACACAACTCTCTCTCCCTGAGCTTATTGAGCAAGGTGAACAACTAGCACCCCTTAAAGTACACAACGCAAACCGCGATGATATAGCGGTACTTCAATACACAGGTGGAACCACTGGGGTTGCCAAAGCAGCCATGCTTAGTCACGGTAATATTTTAGCCAACGCTGAACAAATGAATGAGCGTTTTGCTGAGATCATGCAGCCAGGCCAAGAAACGGGAATTTGCCCGTTGCCGCTCTATCATATCTACGCATTCACCGTAAATATGATTGGCTTATTCGCGATGGGTCAGTTTAACGTACTGATCCCGAACCCTCGTGATTTAGATGCTTTAGTTAAACAAGTTGAGCCTTACACCATTAATTACTTTTCAGGAATTAATACGCTATTTATTGGTTTATGTATGCATCCAGGCTTTAAAGCGCTTGATTTTTCACAATTAAAAATGACCGTTTCCGGAGGAGCTGCGCTGACCCATGCTGCTGCAGATGCATGGATGAAGGTCACTGGCTGCACAATTACCGAAGGGTATGGACTGTCAGAAACATCACCCGTTGCGACCTTAAATGACTTCAAGAAAGAAGAAATCGGCAGTATCGGCCGTCCATTGTCTAATACCGTTGTAGAGATTTGGGATGAAAACGATCAGCCTGTGGCTGAAGGTCAATCAGGTGAAATTGTTGTGAAAGGCCCACAAGTTATGATGGGCTATTGGCAACGCCAAGATGAAACAGATAAGTGTATGAAACGTGGTTTTTTCAAAACCGGTGACGTGGGATTACAACTGCCAAGTGGTAATTACAAAATAGTCGACCGTTTGAAAGACATGATTATTGTCTCTGGATTTAATGTCTACCCTAACGAGGTTGAAAACGTACTTTGTCAGCATCCAGCCATTTGTGAAGCGGCTGTGATTGGCGCTCAAGACGAAAAAACAGGTGAGCGAGTGTGTGCCTACATCACCTTAAAAGAGCCAATTGATGAGCAACAAGTAACAGACTATTGCCGTGAAAACTTAAGTGCTTATAAAGTACCCAAGTCGATTATTTTTATGGAAGAATTGCCCAAGTCAACGGTTGGCAAAATATTGCGTCGTGAATTACGTAAATAATAAAGCGATCGTTTTAGGCGCTTAACTGGTATAAAATACAACGAGTTTGATTAAAAGAAAAAGCATACCCGCAGGTATGCTTTTACTTATTTTATGTCGGTTTAAAAGGCAATTATGGAAAAGTTCATCAATCACATTCAACTTGGTTACTTAGGTCTACTTCCGTTTTTAGGCTGCGTAGGCTGGCCGCTGATCACGGGCAGTAGTGCCATTAATTTAGAATTTTTCACTTTCTACAGCATAGCTATTTTGGCATTTATGGCCGGTAATTTATGGCATGCGGGCCAGCAAACTTATGCCGATGCCATCAAAGCCGTTTTGCCTATTATACCTATTGCCTTTTTGAGCTTTCTACCGCCAGCATGGATTCTGGCTTGGCTCGCAGCCAGCTTTTGGCTGGTGTTATTATTTGAAAAGAGCACACCTCAATGGCAAAACTACCACATTGACTATCAAAAAATGCGCTTTGTACTTACCGGCGTGGTGTTTGTCTGCCATATATTTGTAATTGGTATTAGCGTCTATCCTGAGTAGCCCTTTCAGTGTGTTTGCGGTAACATCCGCGGCTCAGTTGTTTAAGGACTTGGTATGATAGATCAACTACGCGCTAAACTAGACCATCTTGGTGAGAACTACGTTGAAAAAGGTGCACACTTTAAAATAAAGGTGATCCCTTTTTTTTGTGCAATCCATATAAAGAAAGATCATAAAAATCAGGGGCTCATCACCTTTTACTCGAATCAACTTATCGAAATATTCTTAGCCGTTATGTTTTTATTGTTTGGCTTAATGCTCTTCGATACTGATGCAGGATTTACGCACGGCCCTATTCATATTGTGATTGCGGTGCTGTTAAGTTTTAACCTCATCTTAAAGCAAATCGCTATTGAGGGTTTAAAAACACGTTTAGCCTTGTGCCCTAAACTAGAAAATAGCGACCTCGCTGAGCAAGGTCACTGATTCCATGTTTTTGGATCCAACGTGGCGTATTTTAACGGTCGGTGATGGCGATTTATCGTTTTCGCATGCCATTGCCAAGCATGTAAAACCAGCACAGCTTACTGCTTCAACCTATGATGCAGCACAGACAATAGAAGATAAATACGCCGACAACGCCCTTTCACAACTGCGTACGTTAGGTATTCGTGTGCTCACAGAGTTTGATGTAACGAAACCCAGTGCTTGGCAACGCCTTGACCAACAACGTTTTGATGTGGTTATTTTTCAATTTCCACTCATTCCTGCATTCAAAGGTGAAGCCGCCTTTAAAGCGCAAACAGGCTCTGGAAGCATGAATGTGCTGAATCGCGCATTGCTTTATCAATACTTAAAATATGCGCATCGCTTTGCACTTGATAAAAACGGCCCTATGCTGTGTTTTATTACTTCAAAAGACGTTAAACCTTACCGAGAATGGAACATTGAAGGGAGTTTAAACCAAGCTTTACCGTGTCATTATATTGGCCAAATGCCGTTTGATATTAGCCGTTTCCCAGGTTACAAAATTCGCAACGTCGACCGTGATAAGCATGTAAAAGACACCAGCGGCATCACGTATGTGTTTAGCAGTAAAAAAGACAACGACATCTGCTCAATGCTAACGATTCCCCCATACTTGGGTGAAAAACACTGTGCATTGTGTCGTGTGGGTCCCTACATGGCAAAAGAAGACGAAGACAAACATTTGCGCAGCAAAAAACACCTGCAAATGGAAAAGTTTGAACAAGACTGGCAGGCTTGGCTTGCACTTAATAGCGAGGAGTAAACATGAAATTTGTCATTGTGGGTACTAATTTTATCAGCGACACTTTTTTAGACGCAGCAACCCATGTTGAAGAATTCGATTTATACGGCGTATGTTCTCGTCAAGAGAGCACTGCTCGTTCGTTTTTAGCTAAACATACCAGCAATAATGCCAAAGTTTTCACGAGTATCGACGAAGTGTGCCAAGATAATCAGGTTGAAGCTGTTTACATTGCTGCGCCAAATAGTCTGCATAAACACTACGCGGTTATGTGTTTAGCCGCAGGCAAACATGTACTGGGTGAAAAACCATCAGCGGCAAATAGTACTGAGTTAAATGAAATTATTCTCGCGGCAAAAAAGCATCAGCGCCTATATATGGAAGCGATGATGACCACTCACCTGCCTAATTTCGCCATTCTTAAACACGCACTTACCAAAATAGGCACGCCGCGCAAATATATAGGTCAATATAGTCAGTACTCTTCGCGTTACGACAAATACAAAAATGGGGAGAGACCCAATACCTTTTTGCCTGAATTTGCTAACGGCGCTTTGGTTGATTTAGGGATCTATCCTTTGTATGTTTTGTTAGCTCTTTGGGGTGCCCCACAGAATGTGCAAGCCAGTGGAGTTTTGCTGGAAACTGGGGTTGATGGTGCAGGTGATGTACTATTAAATTATGCCGATAAACAAGCAGTTATTAGTTATTCTAAAATTTCTCAAGGCGACAACTTTACCGAAATTCAAGGTGAAAAAGGCCGCATTAGAATCGAAGCGGTTTCTTTGTTAAAACGTATGCAGTTTATTGGTAATGATGGCACGGTTGAAGAACTTGCTCAGCCATTTGACGAGCATTTTATGCGCTATGAAGTAAGTCACTTTATAGCAGCAGCCAAAGCCGGACACATTGAGTCTGCTGTAAACACACACACCTTATCAAAACAGGTTATGAACGTGCTGGATACAGCGAGAGCTCAATTAGGTGTCGTGTATCCTGCTGATAATGGCTAATAAGTCTTGAGGGCAACTACTCTAGTTGCCCTAGCAAACTCAAAATACCCTCTTTTGTAATATTGCGAGCTTGCATGGCAACACTTACTCCCGCTTGCTGAACGATATCGAGTGATATTTTCTCAGCCATGACTTTTGCAAAATCGGTGTCTTCAATACGCTGATTCGCTGAACTTAGCATCAACGACTGGTTTGATTCATTACGGATGGTCGATTCAATCGCATTTATTTTTGCGCCTATTTCAGCCCTAAAGCCACCAATACGTGACAATGCGGTGTCTATTCTCGTTATTGCATTTTGCGCTAAATTTTCGCTGCTTATGGTAATACCATCAATTGTTAAAGAACTCGCACTGGCATCAATATCTTCAAACATAATATACCCCTCTTCGCCAATAGCACGGTCGGTTGATGTAACTAACATCGGGCCGTCACTCGACTCAGCTGACGAGGAATTTAAGCTTCCCAACGTGTCCCAGCTAGCAGTAATATTAAAAGAGCCACTACCAATAACAGTTAATAACAATGGCTCGGTCACTGAATCAACTATAATTTCTTCAAAGTTATTTCCTGGATTACCATTTCCAGAGTACCTAAAGTTCATTCCTTTCACTGTTTGTGAATTTGTCGCAGGATAATTAAAACCATCACCATTAAATAAATCAGTATTATCGTATGTTTCTGTTCCCTGATAACCATTCGCGGGGGTAAATAAATTACTTTCAATAACATCTTTCATACTTGATAAGTCTTGCCCAACTAAGTGCTCTCCAAACTGTGAGAAAAGATTGATATCATCATTCATAGAAAAACTATCAATCTGAATTCTTACATTTGTAGACCCAGCTGGAATTAAACCTAATGAAACTTCACCTGAGCTCATAGTTAAGCTCATATTATTCGAGAATACCTCATTTAATACCGGCACATTGTCCAAGTTAGTTTCCTGCTCTGGCTTTGACATTAATGGCTTTTTACCAAAAATTTCAGTGTCGGCTACAACGGTATTTATATGCTCCCTTAATTGCGAAAACTCTTCATTTAGAGCGGCTCTATCAATATCCGTATTAGAGCCATTAGCAGCTTGCAGAGCTAATGTTCGCATTCTTTGAAGCGCATCGGTGAGCGCCGATAAACCCGCATCGGCAACCTGTCCGTAGCTAATACCGTCTTGTAAGTTTCGAAGCGTTTGTTGCTTCACCGCGATTTGCGTTGTTAAGCGGTGGCTTATCTGTAAGCCTGCGGCGTCATCTTTCGCAGAGTTAATGCGTTTACCCGAGGCTAACTTCTCATAAGTCGAGGTAATTGATTGCGTGTTTTGTAGTGAGTTAGGCGTACGTAGTCGTGGCGAATTGATCGTCAACATTTTGTCTTCCTTGGCAAAAAAACTTAAACAGTGCAAAACCCATACCAATTTACTAGTATATTATAATTAGAAATGACGCATTGTTCAGACATCGCTTGTTCGCGAGTAAATAATCACAATAAATACTGCCGGGTACTCTTGAGATAAATTTTTGCTCACCTGACGTGCGTTTTTCAGTCCGTTGCGACTGAGCACCTGAAAATGCACTTTATCTCTGATAATCAATACATTACAGTTATGAATGCCCCACAACTTAGGTTTCATCGAAAATCGGCTACCGTTTAACGAAAAACATTTCTTAATCATCAAAACATCAGTAAAATCGCCCCCAAACTTCAGCTCTTATTTATTCATAAGGACAGTGATGCAGCGTACCATCCCCCCGTTTTTGATTGCTGTTATTTGCGTGTTATTAGCCATGGTCACCATTCAGTCAGGTGCATCTGTCGCTAAGCAATTATTCCCATTGATTGGCCCTGAAGGGACCACTGCATTGCGCCTCGGTTTTTCGGCGGCGATTCTGTGTTTAGTTTTTAAGCCTTGGAGAGCCTTTCCTCCTATTGGCCAGCGCATGCCGATTATTATTTACGGCTTAAGCTTAGGGGGTATGAATATACTTTTTTACTACGCTATCGAGCGTATTCCGCTGGGTATTGGTGTCGCACTGGAATTTACTGGTCCATTAGCGGTCGCACTTTTATCATCTCGTAAAAAGCGCGACTTATTTTGGGTTGCCTGCGCCATAGCAGGTATTGTGCTGTTATTACCTGATATGAAAGGTGAGGAAAGTCTCGACCCTGTTGGGGTCATTTTAGCGCTAGCGGCAGGAGCCTGTTGGGCATTTTATATTTTATTCGGTAAAAAAACGGGCAATCAAGGCTCAGGCGGCATGACCGTCGCTTTAGGTATGAGCATTGCAGCTATTGTACTTGTTCCCTATGGTGCAGCTTCACAAGGCATGGCGCTATTAAGTTGGGACGTTTTACCTTTAGGTATTCTAGTTGCCATTATGTCAAGTGCCCTGCCTTATACACTTGAAATGGTTGCACTTAGAAATATGCCCGCACAGGGTTTCAGTATCATGATGAGTTTGGAGCCTGCGGTAGCAGCCCTCGCTGGCTTTATTATCTTGGCTGAGTTTTTAAGTGTATGGCAATGGTTAGCCATTTTGCTCGTTATCACCGCATCGGTCGGAAGCTCAATGTCGACCTCAAAACAAACAAAAGTTGAAAGTAACGCTTAAAACTTTCACTATAAAGCCCATGAGCAATGGGCTTTATATCAATACACCCGATTCAATAAAATTATTTGTGATAATACTTAACATTTTTGTAAGTTGCGGGGTCAAAACTGGGGTATGCCGCAGTTCGCATTACATCAGCAATGGCCTTAAAAGTAATGACCCATGCTTTTCTGCATTCAGGGGTAAAATCATCCCCCAAGCCTGTTTTTAGCGTATATAACAATGCATTTCCTACCGGTGTGTAATCATCCACGCTTACACCGTAGTCAATATGTTTTCGTGCAAGTTGTTCAAGTACTGGCACGAGCTCATCTAAATTGTCGAGCCCTTTAACTGCAATACCTAAGGTCATCATTAATTTTTTTCCTTGTGACCTTAAGTCGCTTTTAAAGAGTGTTTTAAGTTTAGGATCATACTCAAATAATTTGGCATAAAAAATGGCTGCTGCGTCGTCGGCTATGGGGGCTACCTTTTTAAAGCTATTTTGAACTAACTGTTTTTGATAAGCGCTGAGCATGCCTATTCCTTTTATAATGAAGATTGTTATTTCATACTAGTACATAAAGACGATTTTACTCCTCAAATACCCAATTTTTGTATGCCCCCACTTTATTAACCTTATAACGCATACTGAATTAACTTTAAAATAGCGACTCTGGACGCCGCACTTTATTTACCTAGCCTACACAACGGCTTCGATTTTATGCCAGTGGCTTATTTTATAATGTCATCATTTAGCACACGCAATACATCCTCTTTCACACGTTGTTCCGCTAACCATTTGGACCAAGAATAAAATAGTGATATCTCCTTAAAATTGCTCATAATTTTACATGTTGCTAAGCAGCGATAAGCCACTATTAAAATAGACGGTAAGCACAAAATGAAATACGCCTTATAAGCTGCCCTCTTACACAATAAACTGACATATTTTGTTACATTTATTTGTATTAACATAACACTTTAGAGTTAAATCTTGATGATAATTATTATCAGTTGTGATAAGTTTACCGCGAATTATTTTAATCAAAACAATAATCAACCATCGCCATTTACTGCTCACAACACGCGGAGATAAGAATGAAATTAACTCAGTTGCCACTTGCAACCGCTATTATTTATGCATTGAATCCACAACTCAGTTTCGCACAGCAAACTGCTGAGGCTGAAGCGAATATTGAAACACTTGAGATTGTGGGTGTTCGCCAAAATCGCATAAGTGAAGGCGCAACTGGCCTTGCACTAGAGATTGATGAAACACCACAATCAATCAGTATCATCTCCGCAGAGCAACTAAAAAACTATTCAGCCTTTAATATCAACGATGCGCTACGTTTAGCCCCAGGCATCAATGTTGAAGAATGGGAAACAAATCGTACTAACTACACGTCGCGTGGCTTTGAAATTAAAAACACCCAAATTGATGGGGTTGGTTTGCCAAATGATTGGGGTATTGTAACCGGGGCTATGGAAGCCTATGGCTACGAAAACATTGAAGTTATCCGTGGAGCAAATGGCCTTTTAACGGGTGTTGGTAATGCATCGGGCACGATTAACTATGTTCGTAAGCGCCCAAAAAATGAAAATGGTGGTGAAGTAGGTGTTTCATTTGGCTCATGGGACTTTAAACGTCTTCAAGCAGATTACTCTTTGCTTTTAACTGATTCGGGTAGCTGGGCAGCCCGCTTTGTTGCGGCTGCTGAAGATAAAGAATCTTACCTTGACGGGCTTGAAAATAACCGTGAGTTTTTCTCTGTTATTGTTGATGGTCAATTAACAGATAACTCTACTGTTACCGCTGGTTATTCTTATCAAGATGCTGATACCGATGGTAATACATGGGGTGGGCTGGTGTATAACTACACAGATGGCAGCCAAGCAAAATGGGATGTGAGCGACACAACCACCCAAGAATGGACAATGTGGGACACCATCAACACTTCTGCATTTATTGAATACAACTATATTTTTGCTAACGCTTGGCAACTGCAAGCAAGCTATAACTTCCGCGGTTTTGAAGAGCAAGACAAGCTATTTTATGCCAGCGGCACGATTGATAAAGACACGCACTTAGGCTTAAGTGGTTGGCCGGGTCGTTATGACAGTGATATAGATGCAGACTTATTTGAAATCAAAGCATTTGGTGCCTTTGAATTATTTGGTAAAGAACACCAGGCAAGCGTTGGTGTAAGCCATGCAAAAAGTGATGACGTGATGTATCAACACCCATTTGATTTTGCAAACACACCGGCCTATGGTCCAACCCCAGCATTTCCATATGACTTAGATGCTATACCTGAGCCAGATTGGTTAGCGCCTGTTTTATATTCTGATATCGAACAAAAGCTAACGCGTTACTTTGGCTCTGCTCAGTTAAACATTACTGATAAATTATTTACCGTAGTTGGTTTTAACACTATTGAATTTGAGCGCTCAGGCATGAATGCCGGTGCATCAATTGATAATGACGAGAGCGAGACGAGCCCCTATGTTGGTTTTACTTATAAGTTAAACGACGATTTAAACTTATATGCAAGTTACTCGGATATTTATCAGCCGCAAGAACAAGCAGATTACAACGGCCAATACTTAGCCCCCACCAAAGGCACAAACTTTGAAACAGGTGTTAAGGCTTCTTGGTTTGACGATGCACTAATGACAACGTTTGCCTATTTTACTGCTGAGCAAGATAACTTTGCTCAATACGCGGGCCTGACAGAAGATGGTATTTATTACTATAAAGGCGTGTCTATTGAGTCAGAAGGCTATGAATTTGAAGTCACTGGAAAGATTACCGACAACATCAATATCGTCGCTTCTTATACACATATTGATGTAACTGATGAAAATGGTGATGATACCAATAAATGGGCGCCTCGTGATGTTATAGGTGTAACAGTCGATTATGCGGTGACCGATGCGGTGGTTGTGGGCTTAAATGGCCGTTGGCAATCTAAAATCGAAAGCACTGACTACAATGTAAAACAAGGAAGTTATGGCTTACTTAATGCCTTTGCTCGATGGAATATCAACGACAACATTGACATACAAGCAAACGTCAACAACATCACTGACGAGCAGTACATTAATAGTTTACAAACCGTGGGTTATTATGGTGCGCCTACAAACGGCAGCCTAACCTTAACTTATAAGTTTTAACTGGGTGGATGTGTCGCCCATCGGGGCGACACAATTTTATTAATTAGGGCAATTGCCTAACTCGTAATACCCCGCACTAGTTTGCGCTAAGGTGCTGGTATAAAAAGTGTTGTAAAGACCTAAGTTATCACCTGAGCCCAACGCATAAGCGTATGATCCGTTCGTCGTCGCACGATTAGCCTGTACATGTGCATAGTTACTTGAAGTCGTCTCTGTACACATATAATCACCATTAGGTGTTGAATCACACGCATCACCCACACCATCGGCATCACTATCTAACTGATCACTATTTGCCACAAGCGGACAGTTATCAAGGCTATCACTCACCCCATCACTGTCAAAGTCGCTCGTTTCACCGTCGGGTGTGCTGTCGCACACATTACCAATACCGTCATTGTCATTATCAGCTTGATCAGCATTTGCTACATTCGGACAATTATCCACGCCATCTAATACCCCATCATTATCAGCATCATTATTTGGCTCTGTCGTGGTTTTACATGCTTGTAATGGGCCAGTGCAACTTGAATCATCATCTGCAATCCACTGACATTGTTCTGTTCCTGCCGCATACTCCCGCATCGTGAAGCTTGCGGTACCAAACGCTAAATAACACGCCGAATAACCTTCTCCCCACGTAATATGGCCTTCATTAATGTGCAAGTTATAATCGCCAGTAACCCCAGCATCAATGACAAAACTAATGCTGTCAGTTGATGTAAGGGCTGTATCATCGCTTGCTGTGATCACTGCGGTATTATTGCCACCCGCTAGATTGCATTGCTCAGCAAAGTACTCAAGCCCATTCACCGTAGCAGTCACATCACCATTGCTAAAGCTAACCACAACCGTGCTTACGTTTTGATTATCATCGATAACGGTGCCTGTTACTGTAGCGCATTGCCCATTTACACTAGCCGCAGTATCACTGAGTACAGGTGCTGTGGCCGCAGGTTCTGGCCCAACACGTACAGTAAGATTTGCTTCATTACCTTGTTTAGCTTCATTATCTGTGGCACTTACACGCACTTCATAAAGACCATCGGTGAGTGCACTTGTCACCCCGCTAAAGGCATTATTCGCATCGACTTGCACATTGAGAGATTCAATTAAACTTGTCATCCCTGCGGCCAGGCTATACACATTTATATTCACACTCGTTACACTGCCTTCAGGGTCGATTGCGCTGCCTGTAATGGTGAGCTGACTGTTACTGTCTGTGGCATTTAAATTACTGATTTCGGGGCCAGAGTTGCGATCAACACGTTTATTGTTCGCTGTAAAATACTCGCCTAAATATGTTGCAAAGTTAATGCTATTTGCTGCCACATAATCACCCGAAGCACCTTGCCCACCTGACCATGAGTGATCTAAATTATTCAACCACAGCATAGCGACTCGATTATCTTGCCAGCGTGATTGCTCTGCCGTGCGAGTGGCGTCGTCGCTAATCGTTGTTGTCCCCGATAACTGACTAACCCCATAAAGCGCTGCAAACCCATTGGCATTTTGTTGGTTATAACATGTGTTTACTGTGGTATCGGCTGTGCCGTGAGCAACCACTGCAATTTGTGTTTCAAAACTATTTTTATAGCTACCAGCATAACTTTCACAACGTGATACAAACGTATTTTCAGAGACTGTTTCACAGGTCGAAATTGCGCCACTTGAACTGGTACCTATAGTAGGACCCGCACTGGGTGCAACCCCTGCAAATACATCAGGTGCCACACATGCTGTTTGCGCGGCCATCGCAGCCCCAGATGATAAGCCAGCAATATAGACCTGTTTCGGGTCGATATTACGGGCTACATCACCACTTAAAGCATTGGCTAAATTAATCAAATTCTTATAATCGCCAGAGCTGCGGTTTATTGCACCTTGCCAATAGGACCAGCAGCTATACCCCGCTTTATTCATCGCATCAGGCACGGCTATCACCATACCATGAGCCTCTGCGGCCTCTTCTAAATTGGCACTTAAATAGTTATTGATTGGTTGCACACAGCCATGCAGGACTAACATTAATGAATGACCATCACCGATACTCGACTGCGTATCTGGCGTGTAAATATGAACATTATTGAAACCGCCGATGCTGACATTTTGCTGCCAACTACCTGCAAAACTTGACTGTGAGAAAATAGCAGCGCAGAGCACGGCCACAGGCGTAAACGATGCTGATTTTCGTTTACATAATTGTGTTATTTTTTGCATATATAGCCTTTATAGTTGTTATCATTGCTGTCTGTCAGTTGATGACTAACCCAATGTAGTAGAACAATTAAAAAAGCGAACTATAACTATAGTGCTATAAAATTAAGGACAATAAAGCCAAAAGAAGCAACGCGTTTATAATGTCAATATGTGAAATTACACGAAAACCGATTAACAAAACCCAATAAAAAAGCCTCACAATCTTATTGTTAGGCTTTCAGTAAAAAATACAACTTAACGCTCAAATTTAACGCTTTAGGTGTTTAGGATCTGGCTTCCTAACTTTTGCAACCAAGGGGTGATTCATCTTCTTTAATTCTGTTAACACAAGTTGAGCAACCTCCGTTGCACCCAGTTGGTTCAAATGGGTGTCATCTGTTACACCTAACGGGTAATTAGGGTGCAAATCAGGGGCAATATGCATGAAACGTAATGCAGAGCCGTCATCACCTAGCGCTTGAAAGTAGCGTTTAGTAATTGCTTCCATGTCAATAAAATCAACCTTTGTTTGTTTAGCAACATCTCTTACCGCATCTGCATACAACGGGTGCGTCTCTTTAATCGTTCCGTCTTCATTAAAATAGCGGCGCGTTATCGGTGTCATTAACAGGGGGTGAGCTTGCTTTTCGCGCACATCTTTGATGAAGCCAAGTAAATTTGCTTTAAAGTCGGGTACGGATGTGTAGCGGTCAACTTTTTGTTTTGATTGATCATTATGACCAAACTGTATGATGACATAGTCCCCTGGCTTAATCTCGTCCATAATCATTTGCCAACGACCTTCTGATTTAAAAGTCCGTGTGCTGCGACCATTTTTAGCCAGGTTAATTACCTGTACTTGATCATTAAAGAAGTATTGAAAAGGCATTCCCCACCCTGTTTCTGGGTAATCTTTCACTTCTTTTATTGACATTGTAGAGTCTCCCGCCATAAAAACGTTGATCTGTTCATCAGCCTGAGCAGTAGACGAAAGCGCAACACCGACGTATAGAAACCTTAAAAAATGTTTAAACATTGAACTCTCACTATAGAAAATTAACTCAATAAAAATGACCCTAGCACACACTGCCACCGGTGGCAAATAAATAAATAAAATCAACCCGCTATTGCACCATCATGTAACTTTCGGCGGTTTTAAAAACGTTAATTTGTAAAGGAAATATTAATATTTTTGGTTTATTTGGTTTGACAGCACGAATTTTTACGTATAATTTCTACCTAAATGCCACCGGTAGCAAAACAAGGATTAAAGTGGCATTTTACTCTTTGCGTAATTGAACACACAATCGCATAAAAAAATAACAGGATATGACTTATGCCGTTTGAAAGTCATGTAATTTATAACAATAAACTACAACTGGAACAGCAATGACAACAAGTAAGCAAACATTCAAACTAAGCTGTCTTATGACCTCACTATTACTCAGTGGCGTAATGGGAAGTTATGCTGCTAATGCACAAGAACAACAAAATAATGCAGTAGAAGATGATGGCATCGAAATTATTCAGGTTAAAGGCTACCGTGGCAGTATTAATGCAGCGCTAATGTCTAAGCGTGAGGCGGTAGGCACACGCGAAACTATCATTGCTGAAGATATTGGTAAGTTTCCAGATCTAAACGTTGCCGACTCCCTGGCTCGAGTACCCGGTATCTCTATTGAAGAAGATGCTGGCGAAGGACGTCAAATAACAATTAGGGGTCTTGGTTCTCGGTTTGTAAAAACAACGATTAATGGCATGGAATCAGCTTCAGCAGGAGCGGCAACCGATGCGGCTGGTGGCTCTAATACTTCACGCGCCTTTGATTATAACGTGTTTGCTTCAGAACTCTTTACACAAATAGACATCGATAAGACCGTGTCTGCAGAAAGAGAAGATGGCGGGATTTCAGGTAATGTCAATTTACAGACTGCGCGCCCTTTCCAATATGAAGGCTTTAAAGGCTCATACAATGTCAATGCCCGCTATAACGATATTTCTGAGGATGTATCGCCGCGCGTGTCATTTATGCTCAGTAATAACTGGGATAATAAATTCGGTGTACTTGCCTCTGTTGCATACAGTGATGGGACCGTCCAAAGTGAAGGTTCATCAACGGTTCGCTGGACCGTCAATAATCCAAACTATGTTGATGGCGGTTCACCCGTTGGTCAAGGAGGTACAAACTACCTATCAGCTGCACCTAAGACCATTTTGTTAGAAAATGGCAATTACACAAACGATAATCTGGATGGTTTATATTTACCCCGTATACCTCGTTATTCTATCTTTTCAAAAGAGCAAAAACGCCTAGGTGCAACCGTCGCCTTCCAGTACGCTCCTACTGATAATCTTTCAATGAACTTAGATATTCTCCATGCAGAGCTAGACACGACAATGGATGAATATCAATACTCAGTATTGTTACGTGATCAAAAAAATATCGTACCTGAAAACATCTATACAGATCCTAACAATACAATTGTTGCTGGTGCGTTTTCAAATGCAATTATACGTTCAGAAGCACGACAAGATTCCTCTGAATCAAACTTTGATCAAGTAAGCTTTACGGGTGATTGGTACATTAATGATCGTTTAAAAATGAGCTTTTTAGTAGGTAAAGGAAAATCTGATTTGGATGTACCTTATCTTCGCACTTTTGCACTTGATGCAGAGGGCTCAACCGTTGCTTACAGTTACGACAGTAATATTGACCCACTTTCTCTAATTAATAATCCCGGTGGTGAAGCGATAGGCAGTGCGCAGTTAAACACAACAATGCCATCATTTGCTTTTGCAGCAGGACAAGCTCCTGGAAACGCGTTTACCAAAGAGCAATTACAAAACACCATGCTAGACGCTAGCAATTACAGTGCTGGGCTCGTTCGTAACCGCGCACAAACTATTGAGAGCGAAAACTCAACCATTAAACTTGATTTTGCCTACGAACTTAATGATGAATACACAGTGAAATTTGGTGTAGGGCAGCGTAGCTTTGAAACTGAACAACACGACTTCCGCAACGCGTGGAAAAACCTAGATATAGAAACGAACAAAACCAGCGGTAAATCAGCTGAAACACAAGTTATTGACTTAGATGCCGATCAAATAGCGGGAGACTTATTTTCTACCACGCTTAATGAGACCGGTATTCACTTTGGTAATAATGCCTCAGTACCGAGCACTTCAACACTATTTGGCTCTACATGGCTAACACCTGACTACAATGCCATGATGGATGCATTTTCTAATGCCGCCTTTTTTGAAGCGAAGGAAGAGTACAAACGTGCCTATTATATAAAAGAAGAGGTAAACACAGCCTACCTTCAACTTAACTTTAGAAAAGATATATTCAATTCAGAACTAAGGGGTAATTTAGGTCTTCGCTATGTTGATAACAAAAACACGAGCCGAATTGTAAATCTGGATCATATTTACAAAGATGGCTACACAGCAGGCAAAGGTGATGGCGCTAACTTTGAAAATGGTTATGGTTGGCGAGAATCGATTAGCACAGGTGATGAATGGTTACCTTCGCTTAACCTAGCTTATGATATCACTGAAGATTTAGTCGGTCGTTTTAGTTACTCACACGCTATTACCCGACCAAAACTATCTGACTTACGTTCATCAATAAGTGTTAATACCCCTGATGAGCAAGACCCTACCGCAACAATTAAACGTGGTGCGGGTCCGTCACTTGAGCCGTACAAAGCAAAACAATACGATATAGGTCTAGAGTGGTACTTTGCAGATGAATCTCTGGTTGCGGGTTCTGTTTTCTTTAAAAATATCACCGGTATTTCATCTGAAAGTAGTGATGAAGTGTTAAGTCAGGCTGAGTTAGATCGCTTGGGTATCGACATTGGTGATATGAACGCAGAAGATATTACCTGGACCGTAACCCAACTTACTAATACCGACGCTGAAGATATGTGGGGTGCTGAGTTTATTTATCAGCAGCCATTTACGTTCTTGCCTGAGCCCTTTAATAACTTAGGGATCCAAGCAAACTACACATATATCGACTATACCCGCGATATCGAAGACCCTTTTTATGGTACACCTTTGAATTTAGTCGAAGAAGAAACGTCTAAAAACACTTTCAATGTAACGATGTATTATGAAGTAGATAATTGGTCAGCACGTTTCTCATACAACTATCGTGGTGGTTATAACAAACAATACCTCGATGAATACAAAGATGAATCAACGTTTGTACGTGGCTATGATGACAAAGCAAAACTCAACTTCTCTGCTCGCTATGAACTGACAGAAAATATGAGCTTGTCGTTTGAAGCCGTTAACTTAACTGATGAAAAGCAAGAGATGTGGAATGATATTTACACACCTCGCCCATACGAAAGCTTATCATCAGGACGCCAATTTTTAGTCGGCTTGCGCGGATCATTTTAACAAATGACTCCCCTCCAAATAACCAATACTGTGTGGTTGGTTATTTTTTATAAAATCTCTAGCAACAATTGCCACCGGTGGCAATTGTTGCTAGAGTACTTCAACTATAAAAACAATTAGCACACATGTTGTGACTACAGGAACCTTGAGTATGAACAATAATCGCCGATTTTTTCTTAAAGCCTTCGCCTCGAGTAGTTTAGTAGGTACTGCTGCATTAATGGGCTGCAAAAGTGCGAGTGTAAATACGTTACTGACGCCAACAGATAATAATGATTGGTCAGCAGCCGAAGCGATTAAAAAGAACATTAAAGTACCACAGTTCGCCGAGAGTGCTTTTAATATCGTTGACTTTGGCGCTCAAAGTGGCGGTACGTTTAATAATAGCCATGCTATAAAAAAGGCTATTTTAACCTGCCACCAGCAAGGTGGTGGAAAAGTTATTATTCCTGAGGGGGTATTTTATACCGGCCCGATTCACTTATTATCGAACGTTAATTTACACCTTGAAAAAAACGCAGTGCTAAGTTTTAGTACTAATCCAGATGACTACCTACCTGCAGTATTCACTCGCTGGGAAGGCCTCGAGATGATGGGGTATTCCCCTTTAATTTATGCGTATGGCCAACAAAATATAGCTATCACTGGCGAAGGTGTACTAGAGGGTAATGCGAATAATACCACTTGGTGGCCATGGAAAGGTCCGCACAAAGAAAAACACTGGGAATTACAATACCAAGAAAATGGTCAATTGATGGATCAAAAACCAGCACGTAAACAATTAATGGTTGATGCTGAAAACGCCTTACCTGTTGCTAAGCGAATCTACGCTGATGGTGCATATCTGCGCCCCCCTTTCATTCAACCCTACCGCTGTAATAATGTGTTAATTGAGGGAGTGACTATCAAAAATTCTCCTTTTTGGTTAGTAAACCCCGTGTTATGTAACAGTGTGACAGTCAGTGGTGTCACGTTCTCAAGCCATGGGCCAAATTCCGATGGTTGCGACCCAGAAAGCTGCAATCATGTGCATATAAAAGACTGTACGTTCGATACAGGTGATGACTGTATTGCAATTAAATCAGGGCGAAATGCTGACGGTCGTCGCGTCAACACGCCATCTGCCAATATAGTGATCGAAAACTGTCATATGAAAGAAGGTCACGGTGGTGTCGTCATTGGCAGTGAAATATCAGGCGGTGTGAACAATGTTTACGTACAAGATTGCACGATGGACAGTCCACATTTAGAACGTGCCATCCGTATTAAAACCAATTCTGTCCGCGGTGGATTAATTGAGCATATTCGCATTCGTAATGTTGAAGTTGGCACAGTAAAAAATGCAATTGTTATTAATTTCTTTTACGAAGAAGGTGATGCAGGCCAATTTGACCCCACCGTACGCGATATCGTTATAGACAATCTGCACTGTAATAACGTGCTTGATAAAGCGTTCTATTTAAATGGATTTGAGCGGGCACCTATCAAAGATTTTACAATTATAAATAGCCACTTTGATAACGTCGCAAAACAGTCAATCGTTAAAAATATCACCGATTTCAATGTTGAAAACGTCACCTTGAACAATCAATCAATTAGCGCAAAACAATTATTAGCGGAGTCAATCTAATGGCACAGAGCGCATTTTCTAAATTAATGGCAGGACAACCGATTTTGCCAATCATCCAAGCACATGATCCACAGCAAGGAGTCGCCGTTGCTCGGGCTATGCAAGATGCTGGTATTAATTTAGTCGAAGTTGTACTTCGCACTGAGCAATCATTAGCTGCAATAACAGCGATAAAATCGGCATTACCAAATCTCATCGTGGGTGCGGGGACAATTACCCGTAGTGACACATTAAATAACGCCATCAATGCAGGCGCTGATTACATTGTAACGCCAGCAGTTTCGCCTCGCTTGCTAGATGCTTTAGCAAGTTGTGGCAAACCATGCTTACCAGGCGTATCGAATAATGCCGATATTCTTCTCGCCAGTGAATATGGCTTTACAGAACACAAGTTATTCCCAGCTTCATTGTGTGGCGGAATCGATTTTTTACACGCTGTCTCGAGTGTTTTTCAAGAGATACGCTTTTGTCCTACAGGCGGTGTAAATGCTCAAAATTTCAAAGATTTTTTAGCATTAGATAATGTATTTGCTGTGGGTGGAACGTGGGTCGCAAAACCTGATTGGGTGAATACAAAAGACTGGCAAAGTATCACTCAAGCCTGCGCTAACGTACTAACAAAATAAATTGGCCTATTTTGCCACCGGTGGCTAATAAGTAAATGAATAAAGGAAACACTATGACTCGTCAATCACAGTCTCTTAAACTACATCCTGATCGCCTATTTTCAAGCGATCCCGCTGTCGTAAGCATTGCCCGTGAACTTTACAATGAAATTAAAGATCTCCCTATTGTAAGCCCACACGGCCACACAGACCCTAAATGGTTTAATGAAAACCCTCATTTTGGTAACGCTACTGAGCTTTTCATAAAACCAGATCACTATGTGTTTAGAATGCTCTACAGCCAAGGCATCGACTTAACAACGTTAGGAATTCCTGAGCATGGCCTAGAAGGTGATATGGCGCGTTCTAAAAGCGTTGATCCAAAAAAAGCATGGCAAATTTTTGCGGACAATTATTACTTGTTCGCAGGTACACCCAGTGGCTATTGGCTAGACGCTGTATTTAGCGATGTTTTTGGTTTTACTGAAAAATTAAATTCAGAAAATGCGCAAGACTATTATGACAAAATCACCGCAGAGCTGGCGACTGATGCCTATAAACCGCATGCGCTAATGGATCGTTTCAATATTGAGCTAATTGCAACCACAGAAGGTGCGCTAGACTCGCTCGATCATCATCGTGGCATGGCTGGCACAAACATGGCAAAGCGAGTTATTACAAC
This sequence comes from Pseudoalteromonas sp. MBR-15, assembly GCF_053628915.1. Lineage (NCBI taxonomy): Bacteria > Pseudomonadati > Pseudomonadota > Gammaproteobacteria > Alteromonadales > Pseudoalteromonadaceae > Pseudoalteromonas > Pseudoalteromonas sp. MBR-15. Next base: position 154,745 of record NZ_JBRJHH010000001.1, on the reverse strand, counting down.
GTTTAGACCAGATGATGTGGTTGATGCAAGTCGCGAAGACTTTATCGATAATGTCGCAAAACTAGGGGAGCTAACCGAGCAAGATACCACAACATGGCAAGGGTATTTAGACGCTATACGTATTCGCCGTGAGTACTTTAAAAAAGAAGGTCGCGCAACAGCCACTGACCATGGGCACCCCAGTGCAATAACTGCCGACTTGTCACTGAGTGAATGTGAAGCATTGTTCGAAAAATGCCGAACTGGTCACGCAAATGAGCAAGAACAAGAACTGTTTCGTGGACAAATGCTGACCGAGCTTGCAGGCATGAGTATCGAGGATGGTTTAGTAATGCAAATCCACCCAGGTGCACACCGCAACCATAACCAACCGATTTTCAATCAATTCGGTCGTGATAAAGGGGCAGATATCCCAAGCCAAACAGAATATGTAAACGCGCTTAAACCACTATTGAGTAAATACGGTAATCATCCAAAGTTAAAAATCATCTTATTCACTCTCGATGAAACCACCTATAGCCGCGAGCTTGCGCCACTTGCAGGCCACTACCCTAGCCTAAAACTAGGGCCTGCATGGTGGTTCCATGATAGTCCGGCTGGTATGCTGCGTTTTCGTCAACAAACCACTGAAACAGCGGGCTTCTATAATACTGTTGGTTTTAATGATGATACGCGTGCATTTTTATCTATTCCGGCCCGCCACGATGTCGCGCGTCGTGTGGATTGTCGCTATTTAGCTGAACTTGTTGCTAATCACCAAATTAGTATTGAGTCAGCGCATGAACTCGCTTATCAGTTAACCTATGGTTTAGTGAAAAAAGCATACAACTTATAATAAAAACACTTAGGCCAAAGCTTTGCTTTGGCCTTTTCAGGGGAGAACAACAATGAAACATTTACCCTCACGTCACCTGATACACACATCACTGATTACTTTCGCTGCTTTGTCTGTTACCGCTTGCCAACAAGCAGAACAACCCCAGCATCACAGCATAAAAGAAGCACAGACAGGTTCTGTTGCCACTGTTGATATTGCTAATCCCAGTCCGTTTAATCGCGAAGATGAAGCTATTTATTTAAGCTACTACGACTTAGGTGTAGCACCTAATACAACGCTTGCGGTAAATATCGGCGATAATCAAGTTGCCAATCAAGCGATTGATAAAGATTTGGATGGAAAGAACGATGGTATTTTGTTCGTTACTGATCTTTCTAAAGGTGAAAATATACACGCAGAGATAATCTCAACAACACGTCTCGCACCTTCCAAAAAGCGTGTACAAGCAGATTTAGCCCATAAAGTGGGTGGTGAATGGGTACCTCATACTCGCCCACCAAAACACCAACAAAATGCTGGAATGAAAGAATATGTCGGTGGCCAGTTTAAAAATGTTCAATCCATAACCCCTCCTGAATATTACACAGACCATTCAAACTGGATCCGCTATGAAGGACCAGGGATCGAATCAGATAAGGTCGGTTATCGCATTTACCTCGATTGGCGTAATGGTTTTGATATCTTCGGAAAACTGACTCCAGAACCCGTATTGCACAACGTTGGTTTAGATGGTTATAAGTCGTATCATTCGCTACAAGATTGGGGAATGGACTTATTAAAAGTAGGAGGATCGCTAGGTGCAGGTGGTTTTGCCTATACCAATGAGAAAGGTAAGCTTGAACATGTCAGCAAAGTAGATACTCGTACTGCAAGCATCACTGCGAATGGCGATTTATTCGCCCAAATTCAACTTGATTACCATGGCTGGCAAAACAGCGTACAGCAACAAGACCTCAGTGCATTTATCAGTATGCAAGCGGGTTCTCCACTGGCAGAAGTCACCTTAAAACTCGACAAACCACTTGATAACATCACCGCAGGCCTTGTAAAACATCCCGATACAACCTTTTTAAAAGCCGATTTACAAAGCATGAGCAATTATGGCTATGGGTATATTGCTAGTTGGGGCAAACAAAGTCTCGACGGTAAGGCGCTAGGCATGGTGGTTTTTTTCAAAAAAGGGGATGTAAAAACAGTACGCCAAGATGATAAAAACTACTTAGTAGAATTAACGCCAAAAGGCCAGCAAGGCAGTCAGCAAGTTCACTATTATTTTGCATCTTTATGGCAAGCCCAAAGCGGTATTAATACCGTAGAACAATTTGAGCATTATATTAAACAACAAGCGCAAAAGCTGACCATTAAGCCTCGAATTCAGCTCAAAACATCGTTGACACAGAATACAATGCAAGCGTCTATCTCCGCAGAGTCTGCACTTAAGTGGACACAAGCATTCGCAGATTCTGAACTGGCGCGTAAAACGCTAGGCTACCACTACAATGGATGGGATGTTAACCGTAAGCGATCTCCAAAGTTTGAATATGACATTATTGGTATTCAACCGTATGCTTATTACACACTTGGTGAACTCACAGATAATGCGGAATATAAACAAGTCATTGAAAAAGTGACCGGAAGCTTTATTTCTGAAGATGGCCTTATTTCAGCCTATAAACAAAGCAATTTTAATATTGATAATATTCCGCCTGGTCGCAATTTAATTACGCTATACCAGCAAACAAATGAACAAAAGTATCTAAAAGCAATTCATGCGTTAAGAGAGCAATTACATAAACACCCTCGCACGTCGACAGGGGCTTTTTGGCATAAGAAAAAATACCAAGGCCAAGTATGGCTTGATGGTGTGTATATGGGTATGCCTTTTTTAGCTGAGTACGCAGCCTTATTTGAATCGGGTCACCAACAACAAGAAACCTTTGCCGAAGTGGTGAACGAATTTAACTTAACCCGCGAGTTTTTAAAAGATACGCAAACGGGGCTTTACTATCACGGCTGGGATGAGCTTAAACAACAGGCATGGGCTAATAAATCAACGGGGCTTTCACACGAGGTATGGGCTCGCGGAATGGGCTGGCTTGCGATGGCCGTTGTCGATGTACTTGATTATATTCCTGAACAAAATAGTCAGCAACGAAAACACTTACTTACCATGGTGCAAGAAATTGCCGACAGTCTAGAAAAAACGCAAGACCCAGCAACCGGCACTTGGTGGCAGGTAATGGATAAACCCAATGCGATAGGTAATTATAGAGAGTCATCAGCAACGGCGATGTTTACCTACTTCTATGCAAAAGCAATAAATAAGGGCTACTTAAGCACCGATTACCTTGCGACTGCATATCAGGCCTACCAGGGATTATTAAACGAATTTACCTTATTGCACCAAGATGGCACTGTGTCTATGACTAACCAATGTTATGTAGCGGGGCTTGGCTATGGCCGTGATGGGAGTTATGACTACTACATGAGTGAACCTGTTGTTGCAAACGACCCTAAAGGCAACGCGGCGTATATTTTAGCTGGCACAGAAATGGTAAAATTGCTTCGTCAGAAAAGTAAATAATCATGCAAACATTTCGCTACTTATCGATTTTATTAACCTGTATTTTAAGCGTTTTTTGGTCAGTAAACAGCATTGCAAGCAATGTTAAAAAACCCCCTATTATGTGGTCGATATGGATGGCTGAATCAGAAATGCAACGTCATCCGCATGCCTATTTGATTGACTGGCGCACTGCTGCTCGCTGGGACTATACCCATGGCTTAGAACTTATGGCATTTGCTAAGCTTTATCAAAAAACAGGCGATACACGCTATTTCAATTACATAAAAGAGTATGTTGATAGCCTCGTTATGGACGATGGCACGATTAAGACTTATCAACAGAGTAAATACAACATCGATATGCTCAATGCTGGTAAGTTATTGTTTTTCATGTATGACGAAACTGGCAACAAAAAATATCGACTCGCCATCGACACACTAGTAAAGCAATTAGAAAAGCATCCCCGCACTACAGAAGGGGGATTTTGGCATAAAAAACGCTACACCTCACAAATGTGGCTCGACGGTTTATACATGGGCGCACCATTCTACGCTGAGTACATTCGTCGTTATGGTCAAAAAGAGCAATTTAGCGATGTTATCAAGCAATTCCAACTTATTGAAAAGCATTTATACCGACCTGATACCCAACTCCCTGTTCACGGCTGGGATGAGTCAAAGAGTCAAAAATGGGCTGACCCAATCACAGGACAATCAGCAAATCACTGGTCACGTTCAATAGGTTGGTATGCCATGGCGATGGTTGATGTGTTAGCGCAATTGCCAGATGATTATCCTGAAAAAGCATGGTTATCTCGCCGCTTTAAACACTTAATCGATCGCTTATTACATTATCAAAATGACACTGGAACTTGGTATCAAGTCACAGATAAAGGCGATGAAGCCGGTAATTATCCTGAATCCTCTGGAAGCAGCATGTTTACCTACGCAATCATCAAAGGAGTATTAGATAATGCCTTACCTGCCTACTACTTAGTGTACGCAGAGCAAAGTTATGCTGGATTAATCGATGAATTCATCGCTGTCGACAAAAAAACAAAACGTATTTCAATCACATCAGCCTGTGAAGTCGCAGGGCTTGGCGGCAAGCCATATCGTGATGGTAGCTATGATTATTACTTAAGCGAAAATATCCGAGATAATGACCCTAAAGCAGTTGGGCCTTTTATTTTAGCGAGTCTTTTATTAGGCAGATAAGGAAATCAAGTGAAAGCGATTTATGTCTTAATAAATACCCTTTTTTTTGTCAGTGTTACTTTACCGGCTATTGAACTGATAGAGTTCCCCACTGAAAAAAATAACATGCCGCTCATTTGGCAGGCAGATTTAGAAAATGGGTATTACCAAAACCCTATCATTCATGCTGACTTTTCAGATCCTGATATCGTTGCCCTGGGTGATGATTATTACATGACGGCATCAAGTTTTAACTCTGCGCCGGGGTTGCCTATTTTACATTCAAACGACTTAGTTAACTGGCAACTCATAAATTACGCACTCCCTATTCAACAACCGCGTGAGCACTACAACACGCCACAACATGGTAATGGCGTTTGGGCACCCAATATTCGTTATCATAATGGCTTATTTTGGATTTTTTACCCTGACCCAGATTTTGGGATCTATGTTATTACAGCCAAAGACCCCGCTAAAGCATGGTCAACACCCACATTAATTCTAAAAGGGAAAGGAATTATCGACCCTACACCCTTATGGGACGATGATGGCAAAGCTTACTTGCTCCATGCGTGGGCAAAAAGCAGGGCCGGATTTAACAATGTTCTCTCAATTCGTGAAATGAGTGCTGACGCCAGTTGGGTAAGTGACGAATACCAGCATATCGTCGATGGCAATACCCTGCCCTCATATCGTACCTTAGAAGGTCCTAAGTTTTACAAGCGTAATGGCTTTTATTACATTTTTGCTCCTGCTGGCGGAGTCGATTTAGGTTGGCAGTCAGTTTTTAGAAGTAAACACATACTAGGCCCGTATGAAGACAAAATTGTAATGGCACAAGGAAACTCGCTAACCAACGGCCCACACCAAGGAAGTTGGATCAACACGCCATATGGCCAAGATTGGTTTGTTCATTTTCAATCTAAAAATGCCTACGGCCGTATCGTGCATTTACAACCGCTTCAATGGCTTAATGATTGGCCCGTGATTGGCCGAGATCCCGATAAAGATGGCATCGGCGAGCCGGTTTTAAAGTATCGAAAACCCAAAGCTAAACGGTTCTTAAGCACTCAAATACCCAACAGCGATGAATTTAATGCTGAGCAACTTGGTTTACAATGGCAATGGAACGCAAATCCACAGCCACACTGGTTTTCTTTAACTGACAGTGCTGGCTATTTAACACTATCCCAACAGCAAGAAGTAGCAGACAGTTTGTGGCTTACTCCTTCGCTGTTATTGCAAAAACTACCGGCAGAGCGCTTTTTCGTTGAAACAAAATTAGTCTTTAATCCAGAAACTTACCAGGGCGACAGCGGTCTTTTATTGTTTGGCGAAGACTATGCGTGGATCGGTATATCGCGTTCAGATGAAGGCGCACTCCACCTTGTTTATAGCCAATGCAAAGGAGCACTAAAAGGATGTACAGAACATAAAACAATCATTACAGAGGTCACCACTGAGACAATGTATTTAAGATTACTGGTGCAACCTGGCGCTCATGCGGTATTTAGTTATAAAACGTCAGAAGCCTCACAATATCGGGCCATCGGAGAGCATTTTAGTGCCAAAAAAGGCCGTTGGGTTGGTGCCAAAGTGGGCTTATTCAATGTCAATAAGTTGGTCAGTCGCAATTCTCACTCTGTACATTACGATTATATTCGCTTTTCTAAGGTAGCTGATAAATGAAACACACACTCCCCCTTATCGCTTTTCTATTAAGTGGAATATCAAACCACGTTCATAGTGCGTCTTATACTCTTGAAAACACATATAAAAAGTTAAAACCACGCTACAGCGAGTTGCATCTACCAGATGACAGCCCAATCAGTAATTTAAACGTCGAACAACATACGTACCCAGGTAAATTGCGCTCCCAGTCAATCACTATTATTCGACCTAATAACAACACCGTATTACCACTGATTGTATTGGTGCATGGTGGTGGATGGGGCTCGGGTTCACCGGCCATTTTACAAACCCTCGCAGCAAAACTTGCCGCTAAGGGCTTTGTTGTGGCAACCCCTGCTTATACACTTTCGGATGAGGCGCAATACCCTGCATCGATTCATGATATTGCACTAGCAACACAGTGGTTAAAAAGTAACGCTTCACGCTTTCACTTAAACGCTGAAAAACTGACCCTTGCAGGCAGTTCAGCAGGCGGGCAAATAGCTGCCCTACTGGCTTATAGTCATGGCAAGTTATTGAATCAAAGTGCCTCATTGGCAGTGAATGCGCGCGTGTTGATCAACATTGATGGCCTGTCTGATTTCACTACCCCTTTGGCGCTGCGCTACGAGAATGATAAAAATAAGGCGGTTACATCTGCCAGTAAGTGGTTAGGAGGTCGTTATGAAGAAGTCCCTGCAATTTGGCAACATGCATCCCCAATTAATTACATCTCAAACACAAGCCCTGCGACTTTATTCATCAACGGTGGCTTTGCGCGATTTTATGCAGGAAAAAAAACAGTTCAAGAACAATTAACTGAGCGTGGCATTACAAACAAGGAGCATGTGTTTAAAGAGGCTCCCCATTGCTTTTGGCTATTTCACCCTTGGCAAAATAACACGGTTGAATTAATCAGTGAGTTTATTAATAAACAGTTAGCCGTTGACCCTTCCCGTTGACTCGCGTGTAACGAGGTTAGGTGTCACTGTCTTTTGTAAGGCTAACTTTTCCTGATTATTACGGGATTTATTGATCAGCTTTTGGACTGCCAAACACGCCATATTAAACACAGGGCGTCGGATAGTTGTTAATGAGGGAATAATACGTGATGCCAAAATATTATCGTCGAATCCAGCCACAGAGAGCTCATCAGGCACTCTAATATTTAAGTTGTTTGCAACCCGAAGAACCGCTGCTGCCATTTCATCGTTATTTGCAACGATTGCAGTGGGTCTTGGCAAAGTATTAAGTAATTGCTCAGCACACGCCAAACCACTGTCATAATTGTTTTTACCTTCAACTATGCGGTCTGTTGGTAGCTTAACGTTATATACCTGCAACTCAGCCAAAAAGCCTGCTAAACGTTCAATCGACGAGCGGTAATGTTGAGGGCCCGAAATAAACCCAATATCTGTATGACCTAACTCGACTAAATGTGTCGCCATATCACGCATTGCAGCACGCTCATCAGACACAACAATATTGTCTGCATCATCTAAATCAACTGACGCAAGACGAACATAAGGACAGTTAATTTCTCGAAGCGCTGCTGCCAATGCTTTATTTTCAGAGACAGGAGGTAAAATAATCACGCCATCTAGTTTTGAGCGCGAAATAAAACTAAGGCAATCACTAATGAAGTCATCGCGTTTTGATGATCCAGGGTGCACAACAAGCTCATAGCCAAGCTCAGCACAAACACTCAATGCGCCACGTTGCACTTCATCAATATACAGTGCATCGGGGTTATCATAGATTAAGCCCAGTAGGTAAGAACGACTCGACGCCAAACCGCGCGCTTGCTTATCTGGCGAGAACCCTGTTTCTTTAATAATTTCTAACACCCGCTCACGGGTTGCTTTACCGACCGCCGGTGAGCAGTTTATCACTCTCGAAACAGTGCGTTTAGAGACCCCTGATAAACGAGCAATATCGTTGATTGTTACAGACATATAAAATTCCAGAGTCAACTACTTAGCGACAGTAGTGTTCAGCTTTTAATTATTAAAAGTACACAAATTCGTTACATTATAAATGACAAAAGAGGCGACATGCACCTCTTTGGTGATTTTAATCTAATAAACCGAATAAGCGTGGTAAAAATTCACTAATTGCAGGTACATACGTAACCAACATTAGTACCAGAAACATCACTAAATAGAGTGGCATCATGGGTTTTATTATTTTATGTATCGCTGTTTTTGCGACTGCACAACTTACAAATAATACACTCCCCACTGGCGGAGACACTAATCCTATCGATAAATTGAGAACAATCATGATACCAAACTGAACAGGAGACATACCAAATTGCATTGCCACCGGTAAAAATATCGGTGTGAATATCAGTACAGCTGGCGTCATATCAATGAATGCGCCCACAAGTATCAAAATTAAATTAATTAATAACAAAATAATTATTGGGTTATCACTTAATGTTAAAAAGAATTCACTGACCATTTGTGGAATATGCGTATAGGACAAAAGCCACGACATTGCCGAAGATGCAGCAATAATAAGCATCACAATGGCGGTTGTTTCGCAGGCCTTAAGTAATAACTGAGGCATTTCATTTAAACGAATTTCTTTATACACAAACACAGCAAGGACGAGAGCATAAATCACGGCAACGGCCCCGGCTTCTGTCGCCGTAAAAACACCACCAATAATGCCCCCAATCACAATAAAAACAAGTAATAAACTGGGCAATGCTGCGATTATTTTTTCGAACATGACCGAAAAAGGCAGTCGCGCTGTCACAGGGTAATTGTTCTTAATAGAATAAATTGCACACACCATCATCAGTGCTAAACCGAGTAAAATACCCGGCAAATAACCCGCAATAAATAAGGCTGCAATCGATACTCCCCCACTCGCAATAGCGTAAATAATAAGAATATTACTCGGGGGTATTAGCATACCTGTTGTTGCCGCACTTGCTGTGACTGCTGCTGCAAAGTTTTCGCTGTAACCGTGCTTTTTCATTTCTGGCACCATAAAACTACCGATAGCCGACGTAGCTGCAACAGCAGAACCCGAAATAGCACCAAACATCATGCACGACATTACATTCACAAGCGCTAAACCACCGGGTAAGAAGCCAATCATTGCCATAGCACACTCAATTAAACGCTTGGCTATGCCTCCTTGGCCCATAATTAAACCAGACAAAATAAAGAATGGGATGGCTAACAAGGCAAAGCTATCCAGACCGCCCATCATCTGTTGGGAAATCGTAATACTTGCTGGCGTAAAATCCATATGTAACGTAAGCGCAATCAGTGTCGATAATGCGATACAAATAGAAATAGGGACATTAATAAACAGTAAGATGAAAAAACACACAATTAGAATTATGGCTGTTATTTCCATTATGATTCCTCCATCACATTCATTAAGCAATTAACAATATTTTCAACGCAGTTAAATACAATTAATAGGCCACTTAACGGCAATACAGCATAAACAAAGCCCATATTAATACCCAGAGCTGCCGAGCTTTGTTCAAGCTCAAAACTCAGCATCATTAACAAACTGCCTCCATACACTAAAATGCAAGATGCGGTTATCAATACCGATAATTCAATAATAAAGGTGCATTTTCTGCGTAGTGTCGGAACCATTTTTTGATAGAACAGATCAAGTCCTAAATGGGCGCGAGTTCTGTATGCGTACGATGCGCCTAAAACCCCAATCCACATTAATAAAAAACGTGCTAACTCTTCTGTGTATGAACTTGGCGAACGCAAAATAAAACGCGAAAACACCTGCCAAGTCACGACAGCCACGATGGCGATCATCGCTACTATCAAAATACGTTCTATCAATGAGTTAAGATGTGAATTTAGCTTTGTCATTTTGCCTCCCCCATCGCTTTGATAGCCTTGATATGTTGCTCAACAGGCGTACCTGCAAATGAAGCATGAAAATCGGCGACTTTATCCTGAAACGCTTTTTTGTCGGGGTAGGTAACTTCAACGCCGGCCTCAATAACCGCTTTAAGCGCTTCATCCGATGCTGATTGCCAGAGTGAACGTTGGTATTCAACAGAATCAGCCATGGCTTTAGTTAGCCATGTTTGCTGTTGTTCACTCAAGGACTCCCACACTTCTTGGCTGGCCAAAATAACATCAGGCACAAAGGTATGTTCATCTAACGAGTAGTACTTCGCAATTTCATAGTGGCGAGATAAGTAATAACTGGGTGGGTTATTTTCAGCGCCGTCAACAACCCCTTGCTGCAGAGCCGAATACAGCTCAGCCCACGCAATAGGTGCTGCAGCACCGCCCAGAGCTTGTACCGTCGCAACGGCCGTGGGGCTATTTAATACACGAATTTTCTGACCAATTAAATCCTCAGGCGTGTGAATGGGTTTTTGGGTCGTATAAAAGCTTCGGCTGCCTGCATCGTAATAACCTAACCCTTTGAGTCTTGCAGAAGATACTTTATCAAGCATGTCTTGGCCTAACTGACTGTTTAATACGCGCCAAAAATGCGCACTGTCATTAAACAGATAAGGAATACCAAACACCTTCATTTCTGGCACAAAGCCCTCAAGTGGACTCGCAGACACTTTGGTAATAGCAAGACTACCTATTTGTAGCAACTCGATAAGCTCTCGTTCTGACCCTAATTGACCACCGGGATAGATCACTATTTCCATACTTCCGTTGGAATAGTAATCTAAACGTTTTGCCATATACTCCATCGCTTGATGCACCACATGCCGGGTATCCAGCGTGTGGGCAAGCGTCAAGCGTGTGGTTTTGTTGTCATTGCTGCAGCTGGTTATAAAACCAAGCGTAAAAACCACAAAAACGCTGTAAAGAAGATTTCTATTCATTATTATTTCTTCATTGTGTGTTCTGTTAAATGTGGACTATCTCAATTGTTGCGGTTGATACTTGTCCATGTCGTCATAATCTAAGTTTTCACCAGCCATCCCCCAGATAAAGCTGTAATTCTGTGTCCCTGCACCAGAATGGATTGACCACGGTGGCGAGACCACAGCTTGCTCATTATGAATCCATAAATGCCGCGTTTCTGTTGGCTCACCCATAAAGTGACAGACCGCTTGCTCTTGAGGTATTTCGAAATAAAAATACACTTCGTTACGACGATCATGTTGATGAGCTGGCATGGTATTCCACACACTACCGGGCTTAAGTTCAGTTAAGCCCATTTGCAGTTGACACGTTTGTACCACTGTATTGATGAGCATTTGGTTGATATTACGCTCATTCGATGTCTCTAAACTTCCTAAATGAAGTACATTAGCATCTTGTTTAGTAACGTGTTTATTTGGGTAACTGTGATGCGCAGGTGCTGAATTTAAGTAAAATTTAGCTGGGTTTTTAGCATCATCACTGCGAAAAGACACTGATTTGTTACCCCGACCTAAGTAAAGTGCATCTTTATAGTCTAATGAGTAAGTTTCACCATCCGCTGTAATACTACCTTTGCCCCCAACATTGATAATGCCCAATTCGCGACCATCAAGAAAATGGGCCGCTTTTAAGTTATCTAATGTTTCAAGCGTTAATGCGTTATTTAAAGGTACTGCACTGCCAACCATAAAACGTTCATAGTGGGTATAAAGCCAATACACTTTGTCTGCTTGCATTAATTTGTCGACTAAAAACTCGTTTCTCAATTGCTCAGTGTCAAACCCTTTTACTTCATTTGGGCCTACTGCGTAACGTGATTCAATTTCTGTGTTCATTGTTTTATTTTCCTACTAACGTGCTAACCATCCGCCATCAACTGCCAAAATATGTCCATTGACATAATCACTGGCTCGTGATGATAAAAAGATTGCGGTACCAATTAAATCTTCAGCTTCTCCCCAGCGCCCTGCTGGGATACGTTTTTCTATTTCGCTATTACGCCCAGGATCATCCTGAAGCGCTTGCGTGTTATCTGTTCTAAAATACCCAGGTGCTATCGCGTTAACCTGAATATTATATTGTGCCCATTCATTTGCTAAGGCTTTGGTAACGCCTGCAATAGCATGTTTACTTGCTGTGTAAGCGGGCACAGTCATTCCGCCACTGTATGACAGCATGGATGCAATATTGATAATTTTACCTTGACCCTTTTCGATCATTTTCGGTGCAAATGCCTGAGCAAGTAAAAAGCTGGCATCAAGGTTAACCTTTATCACCTTTTGCCATTCATCGTAGGGGTAATCGATAGCGGGACTTCTAAAAATGGTGCCACCCACATTGACCAGAATATCGATGCCATCATTAACCGATAACGCTTGTTCTGCTAATGCTGACACGCTTTTGGCATCGCTCAAATCAGCGGCAATATCCCATGTTTTCGATGCGCTTTTAGCTATTTCGCTACATGTTTCTTCGCAACCATGCTCACGACTACTGCTACAGATCACATCAGCCCCAGCAGCGGCTAATCCCATTGCAATTTGCTTTCCTAAGCCACGGCTCGCGCCTGTTACTAAAGCCGTTTTCCCCTTTAAATCGAATAGCTGTGTTGTCATAAAATTAACCTTTTTATCTGTTAACTCTCTGTATCAGACTCTTCAAATAAGATGATACAAAAGTTTGAATGCCTGTTTTAACACCACTTTAATAAACAAGTTGTAAAAACATTCACAAAGTTGTTAATAGCCATTCTTCGCTACCGGTGGCAATTTGTCAAATTTTATTTGCCACCGGTGGCAAATATGTCTAAGATGTAAAAATCAACACGCCAATTAAGGTTAAAAATGGGTCAAATGTATGTACACACTAAATAGAAAAAACGTCAATAAAAACAAATACCCGACGACTATAATGCAATTCGGTGAGGGGAATTTCTTACGCGCTTTTGTGGATTGGCAAATCGACAAATTAAATGAACAAACAGGTTTAAACGCGGGTGTCGCCATTATTAGACCAATTGATTACGACACATTACCGCTACTTAATACTCAAGATGGTCTCTATACCAGTATTATTCGAGGCATTAATGAGCAAGGTGAATCGGTATCTAATGAACGCATTATTAGCTGTGTAAACGAAGAAATTCCTATTTATAAAGAATTCGATAAATATTTACAGCTCGCAGAAAGTGAAGATCTAAAGTTAATTTTTTCTAATACAACCGAAGCAGGCATCGAGTACATTAGCGAAGACTCACTCACTGATAAGCCAGCAAAAGCCTTCCCTGCGAAATTAACTCAATGGTTATTTCACCGCTTTAATCACTTTAACGGTGCAAGTGATCGCGGCATGATCATCATTCCTTGTGAACTAATTGATTATAATGGTGAAAAATTAAAAGAAATTGTCCTCAAGTACTGCCAACTATGGGATTTACCCAGCGAGTTTGTTAGCTGGCTTAACGAGCATAATTATTTTTGCTCATCGTTGGTTGACCGCATCGTGACGGGCTTCCCACGTGATGAACATCAACACTTGCAAGAACAATTTGGCTACTACGACAACTTCATGGTCACAGCTGAATATTTTCATTTATTTGTTATTCAAGGGCCGCAACATTTAGCTGACGTATTATGTTTAGAAGGCAGTGATGTCAATATTAAAATTGTTGACGATATAGCCCCTTACAAACAACGTAAAGTCGCTATTTTAAACGGTGCACATACTGCGATGGTGCCTTTGGCCTATATGGCAAATATCGACTCTGTGGGCGAAGCGCTCGCCTCACCATTAATCGAGAAATATGTAAGTAAACTGATTTTTGAGGAGATTATTCCCACGCTATCTTTACCTAAAGATGAATTGCAGGTATTTGCCAATGATGTGCTTAATCGCTTTAGAAATCCGTATATTTGTCATTTACTTATGTCGATATCACTGAATAGTATGACCAAATTTAAAACGCGATTACTGCCGCAGTTAGAGCAGTATATTGTCGATAATAAAACCGTTCCAGCACTTATTGCGACAGCAATTGCGGGGCAAATTTTGTTTTACCGCGGCGAGCGGAATGGTCAACCCATTGAGCTCTCAGATAGTCCTGAGTGGATCACTTTATTCAAATCCATTTGGCAACAGCACCAAGATGGTGCGATAACATTGAAAGAACTTGTCAGCAGTGTGCTTGGCGCTGAGTGGCATTGGGAGAAAGATCTCAATGAACTGACAGGATTGACTGATCTAGTAACAGAACAGCTTAACAGCATGCTTACGACCTCTGTTGAAGAGACACTATCAAAACAAGTGGAATTATAATCATGGCACAGTTATTAAGACTTCATAATACTGATGATGTTGCTATTGCCCTGAGCCCAATTAGTGCGGGTGAACACATTGAGTTTGAAGACTTCTCGTTCACCGCATTAGACGACATCGAAAAAGGACATAAAATTGCGTTAAAGGCAATTTCAAAAGATGACCGTGTTATAAAATATGGCGCTCCAATTGGCTTTGCTCTTGAAGATATAAAGCAAGGTGCTTGGGTTCATACCCACAGCATTAAAACGACCCTGCATGATGAGTTAGAGTATCAATATCAGCCTGAATTTGTCAGTCAAGCTCCTGCTGAGCCCTCCCCCCCCGTGAATATATACCGAAGAGCGAATGGCGAAATTGGTATACGTAACGAAATTTGGTTGATTCCAACAGTTGGCTGCGTCAACGGTATGATCAAACAAATGAAAGATGAGTTTCTACGGAATCACCCCGATCTTGGCATTGACGGGGTTCATATATTTCCTCATCAATTTGGGTGTTCACAGTTAGGTGACGATTTAGAAACCACGAGAATTTTACTGCAAGATATGGCATTACACCCTAATGCCGGTGGTGCATTAGTTGTCGGTTTAGGATGCGAGAATAATCAGCTTGCCGCCTTTAAAGCGGGGTTAGGTGATATTGATGAGAATCGAATAAAATTTTTAATATCTCAACATTCCGATGACGAAGTAGAAGATGGTGTCGCGCTGCTAGAACAAATTTACGATGTAATTAAACATGATAAACGTGAACCCGGTCTGCTGAGTGAAGTAAAGTTTGGTCTTGAGTGTGGTGGCAGTGATGGTTTATCCGGTATCACAGCAAACCCAATGCTAGGTTATTTTTCTGATTACTTAATTGCTCAAGGTGGAACGACCGTACTGACCGAAGTACCCGAAATGTTTGGTGCAGAAACCTTACTAATGTCTCGCTGTAAAGATGAAGACACCTTTAACCAGCTTGTCAGCATGGTAAATAATTTTAAAGGTTACTATAAAGCGCATAACCAACCCATTTATGAAAACCCGTCTCCGGGTAACAAAAAAGGCGGCATAACTACATTAGAAGACAAATCGTTGGGCTGTACTCAAAAAGCAGGTACCAGCAAAGTACAGGCCGTGCTCGATTATGGTGAACGATTAAGTACTCCAGGACTCAATTTACTCAACGCCCCCGGCAATGACCCCATTGCCACCAGCGCACTTGCAGCTGCGGGCTGTCATATTGTGCTCTTTACCACCGGGCGAGGTACGCCTTACGGTGGTTTTGTGCCTACCTTAAAAATAGCCACTAATTCAGAGCTTGCGAAAAAGAAAACCCGCTGGATCGACTTCGATGCTGGTGTGCTGGTGAATGGCAAAACCATGCCTGAAGTTCATCAAGAATTTGTCGATTTGTTGGTGGATGTAGTGAATGGTAAACCAACCTGTAATGAAGTGAATGATATTCGTGAAGTAGCCATCTGGAAAAAAGGAGTAACCCTCTAATGTCAAAAAAGAAAATTGCCATTATTGGGGAATGTATGGTGGAGTTGTCAGGGGCCATTTTTGGCGAAATGCAACAAAACTTTGGTGGCGATACCATGAATACAGCCATTTACATGAAAAAATTGGCAAGCGAACGCATTGATGTCAATTACGTCACTGTGATGGGTGAGGATGCGTTAAGCCAAGCAATGATTACTCGCTGGCAAGACTACCAGGTTAACTGTGACACAGTATTAACTGACAGTAACAAGCATGCTGGTTTATACATGATCCAAACTGACGCCCATGGCGAACGCACTTTTCAATATTGGCGTAATGATTCTGCGGCAAAATACCTCGTTCGCCATGCTAAATTTGCAGATATTGTTAGCCAGTTAAAAGCAGTCGATGCAGTTTATTTGTCGGGTATTTCACTCGCAATTTTGCCCATCGATGATTGTAATATTTTACTTAATGTATTGGCTGATCTAAAAGTTCATGGTGTTAAAATTATCTACGATAGTAACCACCGGCCAACGCTTTGGGCATCTCAATCTCATTGCCAACAGAGCAACAACCGTATGTATCAGCTTGCTGATTTAGCCTTGGTGACATTTGAAGATGAAGCCCAAATTTGGGGCTTTAACAACCTCACAGAATGTCGTGAGCACTTGCATCAACAAGGTGTAAGGCAGCTGGTCATTAAAACCGGTGAAAAGGGATGTCAATACAGTGAAAATAGTCACAGTATTGTCAATCAGTATGATGCCAGACTGGTAGATAATGTTGTTGATACCACTGCAGCAGGTGATTCATTTAATGCGGGGTTTTTAAGTTATTGGTTGCTAGACCATGACATTGCAAGCTGTGCAGAGGCTGGAAATCTCGTTGCAGGACAGGTTATTCAACAACGAGGGGCCATCGTCCCAATAGATAACTCAATACTAAACAGCACACTTTAGGAGACAAGTATGCGTTTATTTTTATTATTGCTCGTGGTGTTATCTATTGCGCAGAGTGTTTTTGCTGCGACGCCTGCAATTGGCACCGAGCCTGTCACATTTATGCATGTAGAAAAAAATAATAAGCATGCCTATAACAGCATTCAAGCTGCAATTAATGCGAGTAGCCCCTATAAAGAGGTGGTGATCACTGTTGCAGCTGGTGAGTACAACGAAAAACTGTTTATCACCCGCAGTAACCTCAGTATTGTCGGTGAATCCGCCGCTAATACTATCATTCGTTACGCGCAGTTGAGGAATAGTTGGCGAGAACACAATGACAGTGACTGGGGAGCTGCCGTGGTTAACATCACTGGCAGTGACATAACACTCGCCAATATCTCCGTTATCAATGATTACGGAAAAATTCATAACACACTTGAACATCAGTTTGCGATCCGCGGCTTTGAAAACGCATCAAGAATCATCTTTCATCAATGTAACGTACAGGCCTATGGTGCTGATACAGTGAGTCTTTGGAACAAAAAAGAGGGTCTTTATTACCACTCTTACTGCTCTTTCACTGGGGCTACAGATATGGTTTGCCCAAGAGGTACCGCCCTCATTGAGCATTCTCAATTTTACAACTTAAAACAAACCGCGACTCTTTGGCATGATGGCGAATTGAGTAGCGAACAAAAGTTTGTTGTTGCTAATAGTGAATTTAATGGCGTAGAAGGCTTTTGGCTTGGCAGACATCATTATGATGCCCAGTTTTATTTATTAGGAAATCAGTTTTCTGATAACTTGGCCGATAAACCTATCTTTAAAAAAACCTATGCGGATAAGCAAAGAGACCAACCAAATCGTTGGGGATCCCGTTATTTCTTCGCCAATAACAAAGCCCCGTATGCTTGGTTAGATGATAACTTCCAACCGAAACAGCTCAATATAGAAGAAAACAACCTTGTTGACTGGGTTTTCAAAGGCGAATGGCAGCCCAAGCAACAATTGCAGATGCTGGAACAACAGCTGGCTACTCAAAATTTTAAAACTGATGCATTTCAGTTGAAATAAGTTGCGTTAACTTTAGAGTGCATGCTTTGGGTTTCAATGTCACTGTAAGTTATATCGTTACTCACCTCTCACAGGTATGCACTCAACCTCGTTCGATAAATATGAGTGTGGCATAATTACGCCACACTCATATTACTCATCACATTTAAAAGTTAACACCCACTGACAACCAGTAGCGACGACCATCTTCTACATAACCATACTCTGCCTCTGATATTTCTTTATCGAATAGGTTATACACACCAAAGCCAAGTGTAATTCGTCGGCTTAAATCATAGTTACCCCCCATGTCTGCCAAAGTGTAGTCTGGCGCAATTAAGCTATTTTGCGATGGACCTGTCGTAGGTTGGCTTTCTTCACCGCGATAATGCACACGCAGCCACGTTCCTAGTTTATCTACCGGGCGCCAATTAAGTGAGGTTTGTAAAATGTGTTTAGGTAATTGATTAAGTGGACTGCCTTTGTATTCACCAGTTTTTTGCTCAGAATCGGTGTAGGTGTAATTAGCACTCACATCAAGCTCGCTGGTAATATCGTAAGAAACCGACAGCTCAAACCCTTGTGTTACTGCTTCATCAACATTGGTGTAAGTTGTAGGCAGAGAACCAAACTGATTCGGACCATCTGTACATTGCGTTAATGGGCAAGAAATACGCGTAATTTTATCTTTAAACTCGTTGTAGAACACCGTACTTGAGAGCGATAAATCGCGACTGATATCATAATAAATCCCCATTTCGTAGTTTACGGACTTTTCAGGGATTAAGTCTGGGTTACCATAAATATTACCACCACGGCTTACCTGTCCCCACGCTGGAGTAGATTGGCGAATATTCGGTGCTCTAAAGCCTGTTGAAATTCCCCCTTTCACAGTCAGCGACTTAGTGGCATTGTATACACCATATAAACGCGGACTAAAGTGACCCGCAAAGTTACCATCATGATCATAACGAAGCCCTGTGGTCAGTTTAAATTGCTTTGATACAGACCATTCATCTTCTGCAAACACCGACCATTGCTCGTTTTCCACATGCGTTAAATCACTGATGCTATTACTCGTATAATCATCCAGTTCTTCTTTTAAATACGCCGCACCAACGCTTGCATTATGATTGGTAAATGGCAGTGTCCAGCTTGTTTGCGCGTCGGTATTTTCGACATACATTTCACGCGAGGTGTTATCAAACTTATCGTATTTTAGATAGCTGCGCGATGAGCCAAAATCGTAGAAGCCATTATGGCTAAGCGAATAAGTTTCTTGGTCGTACTCTGTGGTTGACGACTCAGGACACCCCCGTCGGCCACAGCTTTCGCCTTGCGCTAAAGGCGCGACAGTTTTACCTAAAGTTTCATCCAGTTTTTGTTTTGCCGAGCCCACCTCAAACATAATTTCGTGGTTATCTGATGGCGTTAAAATAAACTTCGCTTTGATATTGCTTTGCTCTTTACCTCGAAAGCCAGCAACAAAGTCATCTTCATCACGCTCAGAGAACTGCCCAGAAAGCTGAACTCCTAGCAACTCTGGAATTAAGCCACCCGCGGTAAAAAAACTACCTTGATTAATGTTGCCAGATTCGCTTGATTCTTGAATGGTGCTGTCTAAACGCAGTTCGCCATACCACTTTTCGGGTGTTTTACGGGTTATAATATTGATAACCCCACCAATGGCATCAGAGCCATACAGTGATGACATAGGGCCACGAATAACTTCGATTCGGTCAATGGCTGAAATAGGGGGTGTCCATGCCCCTTCAACACCTGGGCCATCACTGTTTGGACGAGTTTCGCGAGAGGTTTGACGTTGGCCATCAATTAAAATCAAAGTGTACTGGCTTGCCATACCACGCAAACTGATATCTTTTCTATCACCACCACCGGTCACAACCACACCGGGTACGTCGGTCATGGCATCTGTTAAGTCACGGTAAAAACGCTTTTCTAGCTGCTCACGATCAATCACGCTAATACTTGCAGGTGCCTCTTTTAGCATTTGCTCATACCCAGATGCAGAAACAACAATCACTTCCATGTCTTGTTTTTTATCATCAGCGTATGCAAAATGAGATAGGCCTGCTAAGACAGCAGCGGTGAGAGGTAAAACAGAAGGAACAACCCTCGTCATAATAATACTCCGTGACTTTTTGTTTATAAATGATAATAATTAGCGTTTGCAATATTAATGAGAAGTCCCCGTTTTAACAATTTACGATTTCTTAAAACTGAATTAAGAAGGCCTGAACAATGAATTCCAAGCTAATCAAAACACTACGCGTATTTTCTCGTACTGTTGAAACAGGCAATATGAGCAGTGCTGCTGCTGAGTTATCAATGACGACATCGGCTGTAAGCCAACATATAAAACAATTAGAACAGGAAATCGGGTTAAGTTTATTTAATCGCAGCCCGCGAGAGTTGACGCTGACCGAAGCCGGTCATTTGTATTATCAAAGCTGTTTAAAGATGCTGGCACTTGCAGATCAAGCCAGCACGCAATTACAACACTTACAAAGTAAACCCAGTGGCGAATTAAAGTTAGTGGCCCCCGTCGGTTTTGGTGGAGGGCTTTTAAGTGAACCGCTCGAGCGCCTAATAAACGAGTTTGATGATTTACGTATTCAGTTAATTTTAACTGATGAGCCAATCGATATGATAAAAAGTGGCGCAGATTTAGCCATTGCAATAGGCCCATTAACAAACTCAAATCTGATTGCACGAAAGCTCGCAACCTGGCCGTTAAAGCTCTGCGCCCACAGAGATCATCCTATCGCTAAGTTTAAAAAAGTCAGTTGGGATGATTTACATCAGTTCGCCCGTATTTCACATACATACGCCGACAGCAATGCATTTAATCCACTAACGCTTGAAAGTAAACCGCTGCCCAAGGCAAAAATAAACGTCAATAACATGCAAAGTTTAATTGCGCTGGTCTGTGATGGGGTCGGTTATGGCGTGTTGCCAGAGCCTGAAGTGAGACACTTATTAAGAACAAAAGAACTCATCGAAATCGCGCCCGAATGGGCCATGCCAAACTACACCGTGTATGCAGTTACCCCAGCAAGAGACAGCTTAGCTGCAAAAACCAAAACAGCGATAGAAACCATAAAACACTGTTTTAATGATGTATCGAAACAGGTTGAATTTGTTGATTAAGGCCAGTATGGATAATACCAATTCGCTAAAATAAGCGCGTGGGTATTATCCAAGTGCGAGCCAAACACCTACACACATCATAAGCGCACCGGCAATACGATTTAGCCATTTTAAATTGTCGCCTTTATCTAAAAATAACCTCAAGCTTTTACCACCCATGGCATAAATTAACATACAGATAAACTCGCTCAGCATAATAATGCTTACTAATACAGCAAGCTGCGGGGCAACGGCTAATTCTACATTTATAAAAGGGGGCAAGAGTGAAATCATAAACGCCCACCCTTTTGGGTTTGCGATGGCAGTGATATAACCTTGTGAAAACAGTTGTCCGCGCCCTATTTGCTGCTCGGTTTCATTTTCGGGCTTAAAACTGGCTTTTGCGCGCCACATATTGACTCCAAGGTAAATAAGGTACGCACCGCCAACATATTTTAGTACCGCAAACAACGCAGGATAATTAAGCATAATACTGGCAACCCCCACAACAGCCGCAATTGCCACCGTTGCCACACCAAGCACTTCACCCACCATCATCCACAATGTGCGCCTTACCCCCACACTCATACCCAGAGTCATCGCTAAAGTCATGCACATACCTGGTGTAATAGAGACAAAAAAGAAAGTAGGAATAAAAACCGCAAGTACTGCTAAATCGAGCATAAACCAATCACATCATGAATACTGAAAAAATAGGAAAGCGATTTAAACACATTCAATTAAATAAGCAAACAAACACGCGATTACTCACATTTCAATGCGCTAAAGCTCATAAAAACTGGTAATGCAATATTAATATAGGGAGCTAGTTAGCCCACGATCTTCGTTACTAAAATATAAGCTACCAAAAAGCCTATACCATTAGCTTGGGCAACACATTCTATTGCAGCAAATAATCAAGCCAGATCATTATTACATACAGCGCGACCACGAGTAGTCATTGTATCGGACTCCATTTCTTGTGATAGCGATGGCTATTGCACAAGCGCTTCATCTTCAGTCAACTAAACTCAGCTCTACTTTATAGCTTCGATAAGTACAGACACTATAACTAATTTTCCGCGTGAAACTGAATTTAGTATTTTACCTAAACAGCAATGACCCCTGTGATCACTGCAAACTTGTTGCGCTGAGCTTTTTACCTTCTCTGTAAAATACCTATGAGTGCTCTGTAGCTTTATCTGACGGGATAATTTAATTGAAGAAAGATTCGAATGTGCAGTTTGAGAGAACAATTAAAAAAACTCATCACCAAAAAAAGACCATTGCCTGATGAGCAATTCCGTAAGCACGACTAACGACTCACAAAAACAATATACACGTTGGTCAATCTCATTATTTAGCATGTAAAAATAAACAAAAAGACATAATTAATTCCAAAATAAAAAACAATCAGAAAAACAATTCCCCAAAAAAGGGTTAAATAGATTGAACAATACCAATATTTAAATTAACGTCGTTAATAGAATATCAACAAAAAAACACTGGGAACATCAATGAAAAACACTCTATTAACAAAACAAACTATTTTAACCACTGTGATTTTAGGTCATTTATATGCAGTTCCAGCAATAGCCATGGATACAGAAGATAAAATTGAAAAAGAGGAAAATCTAGAAGTAATAACGGTTACTTCGCGTAAAAAACTTGAAACAATCCTAGAAATACCTATGAGTATTTCAGCGGTATCTGCAGTTGAGATTGCCAATCGAAACTACCTTGATGCATCTGATATTTACCGTACTTTAGCTGGTGCTGCAGCACCTCGTGGTCAGTTAATTTTAAGAGGGTTAAGCGGAGGGAATAGCGCATCGCCAGATACAACAGCCATATTCACTGATGATATCCCGTATGAATTTACAAACCTCACAGATGTTGAGCGAGTTGAAGTATTACGCGGCCCACAAGGTACATTATACGGTTCGAATGCAATCGGTGGTACGGTTCGCATTATCACTAAAAAACCACAATTAGATGAATTTGAGTTATTTGGTACGATTGAAGGCTCAAGTGAAAATAATGTAGATGGTTTTGACAGCAGCTTATCTTTAGGTGTTAATGTACCTCTATTAGACGATACCCTTGCATTAAGAGTGACAGGTAATATAACCAACGATGTCCGTCCTTATGTCAATCAAGCAACAGGCCAACAGAGTAAAAGTCAAAGTAGTTTTATTCGAAGTCAATTATTATGGCAACCAATTGATAATTTAGCACTTAACTTCACCTATGTGCATGATGAGTATTCTGCTAATGGCGCAACATTGGGAGATACCTCAAAGCCAGGATATTACTATGAATTATCTTATGATGAAGATGCTTCAGCTAAGTACGGTTATGATATCTCAGACACTAAAATAACATGTGATCCGACATTTAATCGCCCAGATTGTATTCAAGGTGGTGGATTTATTCATGGTGCTGATGATAAATATGCTCTCTATAATTTACTCGATGGTTGGGATAAAGAGTCTACAAATTTATATAGCTTAACTGTTGATGTTGATAATATAGCCGACGTTGCTTCATTAACTTATGCTGGTTCATACCGAAAAGTAAAATCTGATTCGCTGGATGATTGGTCTCGTTTAGATGCTTCTGATATGTTTAAAACATGGATAATAAACGATCAAGAGCTGTCCCGCGTTACCCATGAAATTAGGCTTCAGAACTTCGATTTAAATAGCAATTTAAGTTGGACTGTCGGTGCTTATTGGGATAAATCATGGCGACCTGACTCTCCAGGTCATCAATGGCAATATATTGAAAGCGGTGACAGGACAGCAGCTGCTGCACTTTACTGGTGGGGGGACGATGCCCAGCAAATCGGTTTAGATAACTTTGACGATCCTAATAAAATTTGGAATTATCATGTGTTCAGCGAGTGGGCAAAAGAGTTTGCGCTGTTTGCAGATGTAGCGTACCAAATTGAAACAGACGATTTTGGCAATATTGAGTTAAATGCGGGTATTCGCCATTTCAATTTAGAAGATTTTGAACGCACTGAAGAAATTGGTGTGTGGTCAAACGATAAAACACTGATAGGCGGTGAAGAACAAGGAAATCGCTTTAAATTTAGCGCTTCTTGGCAACCTACTGATGATTATTCAATTTATGCTCTTTACTCTGAAGGATACCGCCCAGGTGGTAACAATAGCCCACTAGCCGCAGCGTGTGTAAATGATGTTAATGCTAAGAATCGTAAAGCTCGCTTCACATCTGATTCAATCGATAACTATGAAGTTGGCTTAAAGGGCTCATTATTCGATGGTAAGTTCAACTTTAGCTCTGCTATTTATCAAATAAACTGGAGTGATATTAAGACGAGTATTTACATGGATTCTTGTGGGTTCTCTTATACCGCAAATGCAGGAAAAGCACGTTCTAGAGGGCTTGAGTTTGAGTCAAAAGCAAGCTTAACAGATACTTTAGCATTAATTGTAAATGCCTCTTATACCAACTCTGAACTTACTGAAGATAATGAAACAATCGGTGGCGTTAAAGGTCAAGAAATGACGATGGTGCCTAAATATAATGCTTATATCGCAATTGATAAGGAATTTGACATTAATAACAAGCCATTCTTTATTCGTGGTGACGTCTCAGCATATGGTAAATACAACACGCACTTTGATACCAAACCTGGAGATGAAGTGCCTGGTTATGAAGTATTTAACTTATCAGCTCGTTATGAGGTCAACGAAAACGTGAAATTAAGCGTTCACTTAAATAATGTCTTCGATAATGATGCGATTAAGTATAAAAGAGATCGAAGTCGTAGTAATAGAACAACCGCTCAAAAATACATAGATTTTTTACCCGAGCGTAGCATTGGCATACGTTTAGATTACAACTTTATGTAAATAACAATTAAAGAGTCAATGCCGCTTTCTAAGCGGCATTATTTTTTCAACACGCTATTAACCAATTTATTTTTAGCTCAGATAAGTTCGCCAAAAATATAAAACGACCGTTATATAAATTGTATTAATTAAGTTAGCGACTTTAAAAATATCTCGTTGATAAAAATTAAAAAATTAGTGATTAATTTTTTCAACAACTAATTCTATGCAGCTCAAACTCGTTAAATCGTAATTGGTAATACTGACCACCATTAACTTCAGCTTTAGCCGCTCAAAAAAATCCCCGCTAAAAGGCGGGGATTCTTAATATAAGTATTTTGCTAATTACTGAGTAACACCTTCAGCAGCAACTGGCTCTGCTTCCTTTTCATCACTTAATAAGTATTTATCTAACCACTGCTCTTGCTCCCAAAGCACATGCAATAAGCTCTTACGGGCACGGTAGCCGTGCGCCTCATAAGGCAACATAACTAAACGAGCCTCTTTGCCAAGGCCTTTTAATGCGGCGTACATGCGCTCGCTTTGCATTGGAAACGTGCCTGAATTTGGATCTTCTTGGCCGTGTATCATCAACATAGGTTCATTGATTTTCTCAGCATGGAAAAATGGCGACATTGCTGCATACACATCTTGAGCTTGCCAAAAATCACGTTCTTCACCTTGAAAACCAAATGGCGTTAATGTGCGATTGTAAGCACCACTGCGGGCAATACCCGTTTTAAATAAGTCGCTGTGTGCTAGTAAATTAGCCACCATAAAAGCACCATACGAGTGACCAGCAATCGCTATTTTGTCTTTATCGGCAATGCCTTTTTCAACCAATACATCAACAGCGGCTTGCGCACTCGATACTAGCTGAGTACGGAAAAGGTCATTCGGCTCTTTACCATCGACACCTACAATTGGCATTTTAGGGTCATCAAATACCGCAATCCCTTTTGCAAGGTACGGCATAGGCCCCCAATACCCAATGTAAGTAAACTCATACGGTGATTCGCGCACTTGCGATGCCACCGCTTTATCTTTGTATTCAAGCGGGTAAGCCCACATCAGTACAGGTAACGTTCCTTGGGTTTTGTCATAGCCCGGCGGCAAGTAAAGTGTGCCACTCAGTTCAACACCATCCTCTCTCTTATAACGAATAAGCTCTTTAGTTACGCCTTTAAACTCAGGGTAAGGATGCTCAAACGTTGTTAATTGAGTGAGTTTGTCGTTATCTAAATCACGAATAAAGAAATTTGGTTGCTCTGTTTTTGATTCACGTATGGTGATCAAACGCTCGCCTTCATCGTCTAACATCGCACGCACACGCTCGTAATAAGGTGCAGCTGATTGCCAAACACGGGTTGTTGAGTTTGTTTTTACATCGTAACGGTCTAAGAATGGGATATTTCCTTGCTCAGACGCCCCATTACCACGGAAATAAATATAACGACCGCCAACCACTTTGATGACACTTTCACCTAAGTCGTTTTTCTCGTAGATTGGGTAACCTGGATCTTTATAAGCATCATTGTAACTGCGCTCAGAAAAGAGCACGCGATTTTTATCGGCATTTCGAGGTTGTATAACAAATGTGCGTATTTGTCTGTCGCTAAAACGCCATTCAGATAATAAAGCAACATTGTTACTGCCCCACTCTATTGAGTCGAAGCGACGCTCAACTTTAGCAAATAGCTTAGGTTCACGTTTAAACGGAGCGCGCAAACTATAAAGGTAATCATGGTGCGCTACGTCTGTTTTCATATCGCCACCGTCTTGTGCTTCTGCCCATATGACTTCGGCACCTTGGTCTGAACGCCACTGAAAATCTCGACGGCCAGTACGAACGCTGTCGTAACCTTGGGGAATATTGTCGGCTAGCGGCTGTTTTGCCAGCTCAGCCAAGGTGTAACCGCGCATTCCCCAAATTTGCCATGTAGCAGCAAAGCGTTGGTATGGAACTTGGTACGAAAAAGGCTCATCGATCATACCCACCAAAATATTGGTTGAATCGGGCGATACTGAAAACGACTTAATTAACCCAGCTTGACCAATTGGCTGCGCTTGGCCGCTCAATGGAATATAAGTAAGCTGACTTTGACCAAAAAACTTAAACTGCGCTTCATCGAAGGGGCTGCTTAATAAATTTTGATAAGTGCGCGCAGGTGCTTTTTCACCTGTACTTTGTTGAATTACCGGAACGACAGCCGTGCTGTCATTGGTTAAACGGGTTTTACCTAAATTAACAGCCGCATTTGCAACGATAGCACTGCTATCGGGTAACCACATGTAAGGAGTACGCGTTAATACTGAGTTTAACGGCGTATCACTGAGTTGCCTTGCTTGTTTTGTACTGACGTTATAAACCCATAAATTGGCACTATTTTTTTGTTCAATCACAAAGGCTAAGTATTGACTATCGCTTGACCAACTGGGCGAGCGAATTAAACCATTGGGTAAACCCGATACCGTAATTTCACTCCCTGTTTCAACATGCTTTAGCACCAGAGACGTAAATATAGCGCGCTCACGTGAGCGCGAAAAATTGGCAGGATTGAGTTTAATTCCGGCGAGTTTTAGTTCTTCTTTCGCAAGATCTTGTAGGGTATCAATACGTTTTCTATCAAATAATGCCAACCACTCGGCATCATTTGATAAATAACTACTGGGTGCTAATTTAGCATCGACAACCGAAGCCAAGGCAGGTGAAGGTGTTTGATACCCTTCATTGGCAAAACTTGAAGTACAAACTGACACGCCAATCATCAGCGTAAAAAGCAATTTTAATGCTTTCATGTTAGTTCCTTTTTTCGTTTTTATTTCCGACTAAGAAAATAGTTTAAGACATTTTATAAAGAGTTTCGACTCTTTTGGCAGCTAATCAGTGACTTAAATCACTAAATTACGCTAATATAAGCACACTATATTCGCTACTTTTCGCTAGACAAAAATGAAAAAATCAACGGGCAAAGTCACTATTTGGGACGTAGCCAAAGAAGCGCAAGTATCAAAATCTACCGTGTCTTTGGTTCTCACTAACAGTGATAAAGTCAGTAATAAAAGTAAAGAAAAAGTGCTGACTGCCATCGATAAGCTTGGTTATGTATATAATCGAGACGCCGCAGCACTTCGAAGTAAGCGCTCGAATCTTGTCGCACTGGTAATTAATGACCTAACCAACCCCTACTCAGCGCAACTAGCAGTAGGCTTAGAGAAGCATATTTACGATTTAGGGATGCTGCCTATGTTGGTAAATATTGCCGAATGTGTAGAAAGACAAAAGCAAGTTGTAAAAACTCTAAAAGAATACAATGTGTCTGCTTTTATTATGTGCCCGGCCCCTGGCACCGAACAAAGCTGGCAAGATGACCTGATTAATAGCGGCTTTCCTGTAATTAATATAATGCGTGAGGTTCCCTTTTCGGCAGCACCGTGCGTTTTACCCGACAACAAAAAAGGCACTCATATTGCTACCAGCCATATCCTGTCGCAAGGTATTGAAGAAATTGCTTTTTTAGGTGGTGTAGATGAAATATCAGACTACCATGAGCGACTGAGTGGTTTTTTATCAGCGCTTAAACAATTTAATATAAGCGAAGACAAACGTGTTATTCAGGCACAAACAAATCGTCAAGGTGGCCGCGAAGCATTCAACAGTTTGATCAAAAAATCCCCACATATCAAAGCGATTATTTGCTTTAACGATGTGATTGCTTATGGTGCCATTGAAGCAATGCGCCAACATGGATTAGAACCGGGCAAAGACATTAAAGTTGTTGGCTTTGATGATCTTGAAGATTCGCGATTAATGCTACCATCGCTCTCAACCATAGCAATAAATGCCGATGAAATTGGTAAGCGCACTTGCCAAGTTTTAAAAGAACTTCTTAATCAATCGACACCACCTGTCCGCACTTTGGTGGATGTCAATTTACAAATACGAGACTCAAGTCAATGAAAAAAGTGTTAGTGATCGGCTATGTATGGCCAGAGCCAAACTCCTCTGCCGCCGGCACCCACATGATGTCGCTATTGCGCGCCTTTCGAGCACAAAACTGGCAGGTCGAGTTTGCCAGCCCAGCGCAAAAAACAGAGCACATGATTGACCTTGCAAACGAAGGCATAACCAGCCAAGTCATTGCCCTAAACTGCGCCAGCTTTGATCAGTATGTACAAGCTTATAATCCCGATATCGTGATGTTTGATCGCTTCATGATGGAAGAGCAATTTGGTTGGCGTGTAGATAAATACTGTCCCAATGCTTTAAAAATCCTCGACACAGAAGACTTGCAATGCTTAAGAAACGCTCGCCACGAGGCACATAAAGCAGGACGTGCATTCAGCTTTGCAGACTTACACAGTGATATTGCCAAACGTGAAATAGCCGCTATTTTGCGCTCAGATATTAGTTTGATCATCTCGCACTATGAAATGCAATTACTAAACGATGTATTCAACGTTGATAGTGCGTTATTGCATCACTTGCCATTTTTAGTCGACTTAAAAGCGCTTCCGACCAACACAAAACCCTTTAATGAGCGCCAGCATTTTATGACGATTGGTAACTTTCGCCATGCCCCAAATTGGGATGCAGTCCTTTACTTACAACAAATCTGGCCGTTGATCCGCAAGCAGTTACCTGACGCCGAATTACATATTTATGGCTCTTACCCACCGCCTAAAGCAACGGCACTTAATAACCCTAAAACAGGATTTTTAATAAAAGGCTGGGCAGATGATGCCTATAAAGTGATGGAAGATGCTCGCGTATGCTTATCGCCACTGCGCTTTGGTGCCGGTATTAAAGGTAAGTTACTGGAAGCGATGATCATGCAAACGCCGAGTGTCACCACCCCAATTGGCAGTGAAGGCATGCACCTAAACGAGCCGTGGCCAGGTACAGTTTGCGAAAATGCAGAGCAATTTGCCGACGCCGCCGTAGCACTTTACAAAGATGAATCTGCGTTTATTCAAGCTCAGCAATATGGCAAACAGTTATTGCAAAAATATTATGATAAATCAAAACTTGAAGCGCAATTAATGGCTAAAATTGAACACGTCAGTGAGTCACTGATAAGCCATAGACACAACAATTTCACAGGGCAAATGCTGAAACATCACACAATGCGTTCAACACAATATATGGCGCAATGGATTGAAGCAAAAAATAAGTAAATTACCCCTAAATAACACTAGACATAGTAGCGTTTGTCGCTAAAATCGCGCTGGTAAATTTAAGCTTTATAGTCTGCTTTGCAGACTATATCTTATTGAAATTTGGTCTATCCTTAACTGAACAATTTAACCTTTGGTTCAAAACGCCTTTGAAAAACGCAACGTTTACTGAAAAACGAAAATTTATCGTTAAGCTGGGTAAAATGCTCCATAAATATGGCACACCAGCATATCGACTTGAAGCGCACTTAATGGAAGTCGCAACATATCTTGGCCTAAAATCCTCCTTCGTCATGTCGCCTACTTCAGTGACGTTTGTGATCTGGACAGATGGCCACGAAGAAGAGTACACCCATGTTGCACGCGTTGATCCGGGTGATCATGACTTAGGCTCGCTTGCTGATACCGATGATCTGGTAAATAAAATGCTCAATGGCGAGTTAACCTTGCAAGAGGTTGATAAACAGCTCGACATTATTTACACCATGCCAAACCCTTACAACAAATTTACCACTGGCGTTGCGTTTGCAACATCAGGTGGTGCATTTGCAATGCTAATGGGCACCAGTTGGAATGATGTATTTTGGTCTGCACTGCTGACTTTAGTGGTGTATTTATTTGTTCTTTGGTCAACACGTTCTAAGCGCGTTGCTCATATGCTTGAACCATTAGTGGCCATTGTTTCCGCTATTTTAGCGTGTGCAGTGAGTGTGTACCTCGATGCCGAAATTAATATTCGGTTAGTTGTTCTCTCTGCCATTATTGTGTTTATACCGGGGCTTGCTTTAGCGTTAGGCTTTGCCGAACTTGCAGCGAGGCATTTGGTGTCGGGAACAGCCAGAGTCATGGATTCCTTTATGTTGCTGTTTAAACTCTATTTTGGTGCTTTTATTGGTATTGGTATCGGGTTTGCGATTTTCGGACAAGCCGATTTTGTGCAACCAGAACCATTACCCAAGTGGACCGCATGGCTGGCTATTTTCATGTTATGTAGCAGCTTAATCGTGATATTTAGAACCAAGCTTAAACATGCGCTATGGTCAATTGCATCAGGTTTTATTGCATATGGTACAAGCATTGGCTCAGCAATGTATCTTGACTACACCTTGGGTACATTTGTAGGGGCATTATCGGTTGGTATTTTTAGTAACCTGTTTAACCGTGTTGCGAATGCACCTGCTTCTATCGTCGCCATGCAAGGATTAATCGTGTTAGTCCCGGGGAGCAAGACCTACATTGGCCTAAACTCGCTGATTGAAGGTCAAGATTTTGTGTACGCCGAGCACATAGGTCAGCAAACATTCTTGATTTTTATGTCGTTAGTAGCGGGTTTAATTTTCGCCAACGTTGCGCTGCCACCGAAAAAGAGTTTGTAATTTATATAAGCCCGAGTTTACTCGGGCTTTTTGGTTACCGGCAGTCGTAAGCAAGCGTGTAAAGTAAAGAAAACACCCCTTCTAAAGAAAACCAAGTTCGCCATGGATTAAAGCTTCGCATTAAAAACGAGGTTACTGCATAACTGATACAAACAAAATACCTAGGTGCCCCGCGACAATTTAAAATTTCCTTCTTCGTGTTTATTCTCAGCTTCTTTTAATCAGTATCGAATCGTTTTTAAATTTGCCCACTTTTTCATCTGAAAGTTGTGAATGTCCGCTATTTAATTATCTAAAAAACAATAAGTAAATTTAACTCATTAAAATAACCAACAAAAATAAAAATAAAAAATACTAATAAATCAATATATTAAACAAAACAAAAGTCTAAATTTAATTGATTTTTAACATTTCACAACTTTTCACTCAAATTCAAGACTCCCCAATCAAGAAAAGCGTTTAATAACCACTCAAACTTTATGACAGCGCTACCTTTTGGCAGAGCAAGAAAAATAAGCACGCTATACGTTGCGTTAGTTTGACACCCGTTAAGTGCTCTGTGTATGCAGCTAAGCACTTAAAACTAAATAATAAAACATAAGTTCGAATTCAAGAGAATGGACAATTTTGGGCAACTCGATGGTAACTTAACTATTAAGCTGACAACACAGTTTGATATTATTTTTGATGCTATCAATCTCACCAATGAAACAACCTATACCTATGAGCGCAATCAGTATGCTCCAACAGGCATATACAAAAATGGTCGTCGCTTCTATTTAGGCATTCGGTATAGTCATTAACCGCATTCGTTACTAATCCTGTTTCATATTGCTATAATCGGTGACAATAATAAAACAAGCGAAGGAAAACACTATGCTAAAGTCAGTTTTAGCCTTAGCCGTTGGTTTGTCTAGCACATTTGCTGTAGCCAACGATACTATCACGATTGATGATATCCCA
The DNA here is from genome assembly GCF_053628915.1 of Pseudoalteromonas sp. MBR-15. Lineage (NCBI taxonomy): Bacteria > Pseudomonadati > Pseudomonadota > Gammaproteobacteria > Alteromonadales > Pseudoalteromonadaceae > Pseudoalteromonas > Pseudoalteromonas sp. MBR-15. Next base: position 122,274 of record NZ_JBRJHH010000001.1, on the reverse strand, counting down.
TTGATTCAATCTGTCGTTCAAACCAGTGTCAGCCCAGATGGCGATAATGTTGCCTTTACACGCTCGGTCCCGCGCACATTATATAAAGATAAAAATGGCCACAATTACAGTGAGCTTTTCATTGTTGACGACAAAGGCGTTGAACGTCCTTACATTACAGGTAAGGTCAATATCAAAAGCATTCAATGGTCTAACGACAGCAAAACGGTGTACTTTTTAGCTAAATTGAATGATGACGAATACACTTCCCTGTACCAAATCCCTGTTGATGGTGGCCAAGCGCAAAAAGTGTTGTCGTTAAAAGGCACATCTATTTCAAGCTATAAATTAGGCCCAAATAACCAACATGTGGCTATTTTGGCATTACCAGCAAAAGACAAGTCTGAAAAAGAACTAAAAAAACTTGGTTTTATGGCTGAAGTTTATGAGTTAGGTCTGGATAATAAAGCGCTGTTTATTGTCGATTTAGCGAACTCTAACACCCCATTAAAGCCTACAGCACTGAATGTAAATGACTACGTCAGTGATATGAATTGGTCTGCAAATGGTCAAAAACTACTTGTTAAAACCCAACCAACAGCGCTTATTGATGATAAATACACTAAATCAATGTGGCACTTGTATGATATTGCAAGCAATGAAGTCACTCTGTCTTTTAAAACAGAAGGCAAGCTAGGCGATGCTGAGCTGTCTGCCGATGGTAAATATATTGCTATTTTAGGGGCCGAAGACAAACACGACCCAGCCACAGGTCGCTTATTTATAGCCGACACTGATACAGCCGAAATCACTGAGTGGCTGCCAAACTTTATGGGGCATGTTGTTGACTTTGAGTGGTCTCATAAACGCAATACACTTAATTTTATAGCCAATGTGGGCACTGAAAGCTTTATTGCGAGTATTAAAACTGGTAGCAATAAGTACAAAAAGATTATCAAAGAAGGCAAATTTATTGCCACAAACCTAAGCGTATCTGACTCAGACAAAACACTTGCTGTTCGCGCTAATACGGCGCAGCACCCGAACGAAGTCTTTATTATTCGCGGTAATAAAGCCACCCGCTTAACCGATTCAAACAGCTGGTTGAGCGATAAACGCTTTGCAAAGCAAGAGACTATCTCGCTAAAAGCGCGCGACGGTGTAGACATTGAAGGGGTATTAATTTACCCACTAGATTACCAAGAAGGAACCCGTTACCCACTCATTATGTCGGTGCATGGTGGGCCTGAAAGTCATGACAAAAATGGCTGGTTAACCAATTACTCTCGCCCAGGGCAAATGGGTGCAGCACGCGGCTATGCAGTGTTTTATCCAAACTACCGCGGTTCAACAGGTAAAGGGGTTGACTACTCTAAGCTTGGCCAAAACGACTATGCAGGTAAAGAGTTTGATGACCTTGTCGACTTTAAAAACCATTTAGTTGAAATGGGGTTAGTTGATAGCAAACGTGTGGGTATTACCGGTGGCTCTTACGGTGGTTATGCCTCTGCATGGGCTGCAACTAAGCTCACCGAGCACTTTGCTGCCAGCGTCATGTTTGTGGGTGTTTCGAATCAACTCTCTAAGTTTGGTACAACTGATATTTCGAATGAAATGAACCTTGTTCACGCGCGTTCTTACCCGTGGGATAAATGGCAGTGGTACTTAGAGCGCAGCCCAATATATTGGGCTGGTCAATCTAAAACACCGCTACTTATTATGCACGGTAAAGATGATCCTCGCGTACACCCTGCTCAATCAATGGAGCTATATCGCTACATGAAAGTACAAGGTAAAGATGTGCGTTTGGTGTATTACCCAGGCGAAGGCCACGGCAACCGAAAAGTGGCTGCTCAATACGATTACAGCTTACGATTAATGCGCTGGATGGATAACTATTTAATGAAGGGTAATAAAGACATGCCTGAATTTGAAATTGACCATGCTGCAAAATTAAAAGCACGTAAACAAGCAGCAGAATAAAGCACTTCCCTAAACGCCCTGTCCTTAAAAAGCAGGGCGTTTTTAATTTAATACTGTACTTTGATTATGCAGCTCAAACTGATATAACTCATTAATAGGTTTACTAAAAAAATAAAAAGGAATTGTTCAGTGATGCGCCTAATCTGGATTTTTATCAGTCTCGTTGCTGTGAAAGTGTTCGCAGAACCTGCGTGTATTAATTGTCATCAAAGTCAGGTCGAGGATTGGCAAACATCACACCATTTTCATGCAATGGAAAAAGCCACACCGGCCACAGTGCTTGGCAACTTTGATGATCAAACACTTGAATACCAAGATCAAAAAGCACGCTTTTATACACGCGACCAACAGCTATTTATTGCTATGCCAAACCTTAACGGCACACTGACTGACTATCCCGTTTTATATACATTTGGTTACGAGCCACTGCAGCAATATATGTTTGATATGGGAGGAGGCCACATTCAGCTTTTTCCGTTTGCGTGGGATTCTCGTAGTAAGGAAAACGGCGGGCAGCGCTGGTTTGTGCTTCATCCTGAGCAAAAACAACATGATTTATTTCACTGGTCACAAAAAGGACAAAACTGGAATCACATGTGTGCCGATTGCCATTCAACTGAATTTAAAAAGCAATTCGATCTTAACACCAACCGCTTTAATTCAACCTACAGCGCTATCAACATCAGCTGTAAAGCGTGCCATGGCGATACAACTGAACACTTAAAATGGGCAAATGGTGATAAAAAAAGAACAGATAAAGGCTTTGCTAACAATATAAATACGCAAACGCCGTTGTTCACTACCCAAAAAGACGGCAGCATGAAAAGCGTGCAACCTCTCGTAAAAAGCGACCAAGTTCAAGTCTGTGCAACGTGTCATGCTCGTCGTTCGCAACTTAACGACCGAAGTGATCCCCATAGCTTTTTACAGGATTTTCGCGGATCGCTGCTTACGCCTGAGCTCTATCATGTTGATGGCCAAGTGTGGGATGAAAATTATGTGTGGGGCTCATTCTTACAAAGTAAAATGTTTAATGCAGGCGTAACCTGTAGTAATTGCCATAACCCGCATTCAGGAAAGCTAAAACTACCCGGCAACCAAACCTGTACACAGTGTCACAGCCAAGTCGATTTCGATACACCCGAGCACCACGGTCATAAACTCGAAAGTGAAGGTAGCCAATGTGTTGATTGTCATATGCCCGCTACTACGTACATGCAAGTTGATGCCAGACGCGATCATAGTTTTCGCGTACCTCGTCCAGACCTAACTCTTAAAACCAATGCACCCAATGCCTGTAATAGCTGCCATGAAGATAAAACACCTCAGTGGGCAGTAAAGCAGATACGGAACTGGCATCCAAATTCAGCACATTTAGGCAAAGAGCACTTTTCACAGGCGTTCCATGTCGCTGATAATGGGTTACCCAATGCATCAGCCATGCTGACAAAAATTGTGCAAGACAAATCATTTCCTGACATTATTCGCGCATCGGCACTGAGCCGTTTAGCAAGCAGCCCCGATAACAATGCCGTAGTTGCGATTGCGCGATCAGTAAAAGATCCTGAGCCGCTGAAACGCCAAGCAGCTATTGAAGCGGCAATGCCTTTTGACATCAACCAACGCTGGCGAATGCTCAATCCACTGCTTGATGACACGCACCTTCCCATAAGAGCAGAAGCAGCCCGCGCCTTAGCGCCTATGCTAATGGAGGCTTTTCCAAGTGGATTGAATGAACCAGACTCTGAGCGCCTGAATAAAGCCCTTAATGAATATAAACAAACCCAGCTGTATCAAGCTGAGCGCGGGTACGCACATACCAACTTAGGTAATCTCGCCCTTACTCTACAAAAACCAGAGGAAGCCAAAGCACATTATCTGCAAGCAATCAGCATTGAGCCAATTTTTGCACCTGCCTATGTTAACTTAGCCGACTTATATCGGAATCAAGGAAATGAGGAGGCCGCCCAGAAAACCTTGAAACAAGGCTTAGATGTAAATAATGAAAGTGCCGATTTGCATTATGCATTGGCAATGAGCTTAATTCGCACCAAGCAAAAAGAGGCTGCGTTAGGTCACTTAAAAAATGCCGCTAATTTTGCAAAAAACAATGCCAATTACTCTTTTACTTATGCGTTGTTGTTGCAAGACTTAGGTGACATGCCACATGCCATTTCGGCCCTTGAACATGCATTCACACTCGCACCAAATAACCCAGACATCAGTTACAGTTTAGCCCAGTGGTATGCTGGTGAAGAAAACTACGCTCAAGCACTCTTCTATGCACGAAACTTAGCGCGCCTTGTACCGAGCAATCAGCAAGTTCAACAGTTTATTCAACAACTAGAAATGATGAACAGTATTGGTAAATAAACACGCCATAAAAAGGGCCTAAAAAGGCCCTATTTATTACAGACTCTGTTTGGCTTTAGTGGCCATAATTTAATGACTTCGCTTTTTCTATTGCTTCGTTTACATTCAGTGAGGCTGCTTCTTGGCGAGGCGGGAACTCAACAAACGTTTTTACATGCTCATTTAACTTGGCAATAATAGGTTGCAATAACCAACTCTTACGCATGATTTGGTGAAAACCCGTTACCCCGTCGTAATGCTCTAAAGGGTCTTTACGTAAGTTGAACAGTTTGGGCATACTGTGAGTGATCATATCATCGTAGTAAATACCGGTTGGCTTCGTTGCAAAGTGCATTTTCCAAGGGCCAAAACGAACAGCAGTTAACTGCGACTCATAGTAATAAAAGAAAAAGTTACGCGCAGATTTATCAGCTTTACCAGTCCAGTAATCAAGGTTATTTTCACCATCGATATAAACTTTATCTGATTTTTTCAGTTTCTCACGTAAGTTCTTCTCACCGAGCGCAGCGGCAATAGTCGGAAAAACATCTTCATGTGATGAAATACCGTTGAGCTTTAAGCCTTTCGGAATTTTGTTAGGCCAACGAACCAAAAATGGGACGCGAACACCCCCTTCCCAGGTTGTCATTTTTTCACCACGGAACGAGGTTGTGCCTGCATCAGGCCAACTTGATTGCTCTGGACCATTGTCACTGGTGTAAATAACAATGGTGTTATCTGCAATTTTTAGCTCATCCAGTTTGTCCAGCAGTTTGTCCAGCAGTTTGCCAACATGCCCATCATGCTCCATTAAACCACTACCAAAAATATCTTCTTCCGAGCTAATATCGGTTGCTAAATGACGGCTTTCTGGTTTTAAGTGCGTATAAACATGCATGCGGCTAGTGGCATGCCAAATAAAGAATGGTTTTTTAGCTTTAACAGCGCGTTCCATAAAATTGAGCGAACGCTCTAACACTTCTTCATCAAACGTTTCCATTCGTTTACGCGTCAGTGGTCCTGTATCCGTAATTTTACCATTAGCATATGACTCAATAACCCCTCGTGGCCCAAACTGTTTTATAAACTTCGGATCTTTAGGGTAATCAGCTTGTTCTGGCTCTTCAGAAACATTTAAATGATACAAGTTACCGTAAAACTCATCAAAGCCATGCTTAGTTGGTAAGTGTTCATCCAAATCGCCTAAATGATTTTTACCATACTGAGCAGTCATGTAACCACGGTCTTTTAAGAATTCAGCCAATGTAGGATCGGCTTCTTTAATTCCTAACGGGTTACCGGGCTGGCCTACCGTTGTTAAACCTGTACGAATTGGTAACTGACCCATTAAAAATGCCGCTCGCCCTGCTGTACAACTTGGTTGCGCATAATGATCTGTGAAAAGCGCACCCTCATTAGCAATTCGGTCGATGTTTGGGGTCGGGTAAGTCATACCATGCGAATATGCACTAAGTGAAATTGGGGCAACGTCATCAACCATAATGGCCAACACGTTTGGTTTATCTGCAGCAAGGCTTATGGTGGACACCAAGCTGCAAATAGCTGCCGCGAGTAGTTTTTTCATAAATCATCCTTTTTCATTGTTAATAACATCATAGTCTCATGATGAATCAACAATCAGTATAGATGAAAAAGCCACCATTTCTAGTTTCTAAATTAGGCAAACACGATTTAAATCAACTTTTCTTTTATCCACACAGCCCTTATTAATAAGTTGATTTTATTAACTTTTAAATATTTAGAAATGCCTATTCAGCAACCAAATAAGCAATCAAGTATGAAATGAAGGAGACAGCACAGTGGATATCGCTGCTAGCAGCCCTTATTTGTAAATTTATAAACGGCTAAACATGCACTTAAGGCTCTGGTGTAAGCAGTGTGGTGAGGGGATTTTTTACTGGTTTTTTTTACGCTCTTTACATGAATAAATTGCCCTAAATTGATCTATCCCATGCTTCGCTTGTAACCTACTAACTTTATCAGCTCGATTATTGAACTCATCGAGCAAATAGACTATAAGTACTTAAAGTACCTATTTTTTATCTCTATTTTGTGTAAGGACAACACATGAACTCACAGTACTTTTCTGTTCTTTTATGCTCATTGAGTGTGCCTCTTAGCGTGGTTGCCGCTGACGAAAAAGCAGTACAGGATATGTCGGATCCACTCGCTGTATATACACAGGTGGGTATAGGTGCAACCAATAAAGGCCTTAACCTTAAAATTGGTCAAGCATACGACACCGGTATTGCAACTACCGCAGGAATGAATGTCATTGAAGTAAAAGGGATCTACGGAGATACATTAGGTTGGGACAGTGATAGCAAAACTACAGACTCAATCGATTCATTTCGTTTCCGTAATTTTTCTGTTGATTTAACCACCATGAGTGCCACTCAAATAGACGCAACCTATAACCTGAATGCGAATTTGGTTGCCGACGAAAGTATGGATGTATCTTACAGCTATATTAAGGCACTCAAACCTATGGGACGTTTCTCGTTTTATCCATTAGCTGGGGTTGGTGCGTCGTTGGGTGAAAATGCACGTGAGGACGATGGTTCTCGAGACAGTGGCTACTCAATTATGGGAGCGTATGGGTTAATAGGTATGTACGCGAAAGTCACTATCTCCGACAAAATCTGGCTGAACTACAACCCCTTCTGGTTAACAACCATTGGAGGAAGTGATACCTACAAAGACCATTATTATGGCCTTGATCAAAGTCATATCCTAACCCACGAATTTGCTGCAAGTTACCAAATTAATCCACGCATGAATCTGCGGTATTTTGCAAACTGGAATGAAAATGTCGATTTCATGGACGGTGACCATCGCTTGGAGTTTAACTACCAGCTATAAAAACATTGATAATCGAACGCCAAGGAAGCAAAACACAAAACTGAGGTAAAAAAGAAGTGAGAAACGTTGTACTAATAAATTTAGCGGCTGCATGGTTCGTGAGTACCCATAGTGTTGCTTCCAGCTATGATGACTACGCGATAAAGCCAGCAGAAACGCAATTAAGTAATCAGCAACAAAAAGTGGATGAACCGATTTCTTTTTTACCTATTCCAACTTTTATTACAGAGCCTGCCGTCGGGCCTGGATTAGGTGTCGTTGGGCTATTTTTTCACGATAACGAAAAGAAGAAAAAAAAGCAGAAAAAAGAAGGGTCGACCTTGCCACAAAGCATCAGCTTAGTGGGTCTTATGGGCACAAAAAATGGCACCAAAGGAGCGGCTGTTGGGCATATTACCTTTTGGGATGAAGACCGTATTCGCTACCAAGGTATTATTGGTTGGGCGAGTATAAACCTCGACTTTTACACCTTTGACGAAATAAAACTACTTACACCACTTTCTCTCAATATTGAAGGCCCAGCCCTATTTCAAAATTTAAAACTTCGGTATCAAGACAGCAACTTTTTTTATGGCTTCAAACAAATTTATCGTCAGGTGGACATTAGCTTGGCAGAGAACCCCATTGAAGATTTTTTGCTTGAGAATGGCATCATCAAAGAACACCTTTCGCTCGATGTAAATACTTCAGGTATTGGCCCCTTATTAGAGTACGATAGCCGAGATAACCCGCTTAACCCTGAGCGTGGCTTTAACTATAAAGCCGAGTACTTATATTTCGATGAGGCGATTGGCAGTAAGGTCGATTACACCAGTTTAAAATTAACCGCTCTTAATTACTGGCGTTATACCGATAAGTTTAACTTTGCATTACGTATGCAATACGATTCGGTTAATAACCGAGGCGACAAACGCTTACCCGTATATATTCCACCCAGTATTGGTTTGCGCGGTGTATCGGCTACGCGTTACCAAGGACTTAATGTATTTGTCACTGAAGCAGAAGCCAGTTATAAGGTCACTCATAAAATAAAACTAAATGCATTTACGGGTATGGGTTGGGCTGCCGACAATTTTTCTGACTTATCAAAAGCAGACACCGTAAATACAGTAGGCGCGGGCTTTCGTTACTTAATTGACGAGCATTATGGTATCAGTATTGGCTTAGATGTAGCGCATGGCCCAGAACAAAATGCTATCTATATTCAGGCGGGTTCAACATGGTAGTTATACCTAAAATTTAAATCTAACATTTGAAAATGGTGTAATCACAAAGGTTGAAGTTGGATAATTAACTGCTACTATCAATAAACTAATAATAAATCAGTATATTAGTGTTTCAGGGATTGAATTTATGCGCAGCACAGCCTCGACCAAACATTTTCCGTATAAAAACTTTAAACCTCATGGATTAGTTGAGTTTTATCAACATCAGCACACACTCTTTGCAACAGCGACTGGACCGTTTAACGAAGAAATTATCGACGCGCATTCATTTATTCAACAAGCCTACATTACTAAATTGATTGATACCTACGGAGGCTGGTATGAATTGGTTGAATTTGAAAACTCATGTATGGCAACACCGGGGGCACTTGAAAAACTGATGGTGTATTTATCAGAACTAAAACGTAAAGGTGTCGCCTCAAAAAAAACCGCGTTGGTGATTTCAGATGAACTTGAAGGCGCAAACCTGCTCCGAGAAACGTACCGCAACTTATATAAAAAAGCCGGAATGACAATGAACATATTCAAATCAAAAACGGCTGCCTTAAATTGGTTATCCGAAGAGCCAACACCCGAAGTGTCGTTCTAACTTAGGCGATTTAAAAAGTGTTGCTCTTCTTCACGTAAGGTCAACACCTCCACACCAGCAGATGTCACCGCCAAAGTATGCTCCCACTGTGCAGAAAGTTTTTTATCGCGAGTAACAACCGTCCACCCATCTGGTTTGGTTTTTATTTTAGCCGTTCCCTGATTAATCATAGGTTCGATGGTGAATGTCATACCTTCTTTAAGCACTAATCCGGTATTTTTTTTACCATAGTGGAGCACATCGGGTCCTTCATGCATTTCTTGCCCTATGCCATGTCCACAGTATTCTTTCACCACGCTATAGCCTTGTTGGTGAGCAAAATTTGCAATGGCGTTACCAATATCACCAAGCCGCACACCTGGTTTTACCATGTTGATTGCATGCCACAGCGCCTCTTGAGTCTTATTAACCAGACGCGTTGCCAGCGGTGAAACCGCCCCAATCATGTACATTTTACTGGAGTCTGCCAAAAAGCCATTTTTTTCAAGTGTGATATCTATATTGACGATATCTCCATCTTTTAAAACGCACTTTTCATTTGGAAAACCATGACATACCACCTCGTTAACAGAGGCATTTAGCACATAAGGATAATCGTACTGGCCTTTGCTCGACGGCCTTGCCTGCAATTCATCAACAATATAGCGCTCAACAAGGTTGTTAATTTGCATTGTGGTTACCCCCGCTTTGACATGAGGGTCTAAATACGCGAACACCTTGGCTAATAAGCGCCCCGATTCACGCATGAGCGCCAGCTCGTCCTGTGTTTTAATTACCACTTTTTTCATCGATTCCTTCCTTAACAGCAACATCCGCTAGCTGTAACTGTTCTTTAATAATGTCACTGTAGGTCATGGTTGGATTGAGCTCGGCTAACATACCTATTTTAATCCAGTACTCTGATTGCGAGTTTATTGAACGCACCATCGCCGTGCTTGCTTTACGGATTTCTTCATGCAGTTCATCACTAATTTTAACAATACCCATCACATCACCAATATATGAAACATATACGGATCGTATATTTAAAATATGAAATTGCAAGCGTTATTTATTTCACCTTTAAATCAAACACACTCAGGTCGCTCGCCCTTTTACACAAACAGGCTATGAGTTAAAAAAATTCATCTATCAGGTTTATTTTAATCGTTTGTCGGTTTAGATGGATTACTCTAAAGTTAACTCATCAACAAATGATGCTGCGATTAACGAGGAAACTAACCATGTTTAAACCACTTTTAAAACGACTTGCCCTTAGCTCATTACTTACTTGTTCAGCTTTCGCAATCGCTGATCAGAGTGACTATAAATTAATGGTTATCAATGACTCAGATTCATCGCAAGCCATTATGCAAGGCCAGTATGATGCTGTGTTAGCAGACACAACACAATCAACTGACTTAAATCGTCAATATGAACTTGCATTTAATCGTTGTGCAGCAAGCGTGAAGTCAAAGAACTTCAGTCACGCAGAATCACTTTGCACAGAAGCAATTGAGCTTCTTAACAAAAGCGAAGTACGCGGCTATAAGCGCCGTGAACTTACATCATTCGCTTTAAGTAACCGTGGTATTGCGCGCATTATGTCGAAAAACGACACGGCTGCTCTAGCAGATTTTTATGAAGCGGTGAAAATCTCAGGTAATGATTTAGTTAATCACAACCTAAACCGCGCTAAGCAAAACTTAGCTCTTTAACCGAATTGTTGTCACAAAAGCCTAGTTTGTGTGTTCTCTGGGCTTTTTTATACCGAGTCAGTGCATACGCGGTGACTCAACCATATTGTTGTCGAAAGCTTAGCTTGTGTGTTCTCTAAGCTTTTTTATTCCGGGTGACTGCACACGTGGTCACCCAACCATATTGTTGTCGAAAGCTTAGCTTGTGTGTTCTCTAAGCTTTTTTATACCGAGTCAGTGCATACGCGGTGACTCAACCATATTGTTGTCGAAAGCTTAGCTTGTGTGTTCTCTAAGCTTTTTTATTGTGAGTGACTGCACACGTGGTCACTCAACCATATTGTTGTCGAAAGCTTAGCTTGTGTGTTCTCTAAGCTTTTTTATTGTGAGTGACTGCACACGTGGTTACTCAACCGTATTGTTGTCGAAAGCCTAGCTTGTGTGTTCGCTGGGCTTTTTTATGTCAGCTATAAAATAACCTGCCAATATGCAACATCAATCCAATCATCAAATTTTTTTCCAACTTGTTGAAAATGTGCAACCTTTTTCATACTAAACTTTTCGTGTAATGCAATACTGGCAGCATTAGGTAGTGCAATACCTGCCATAACAGCATGCAGATTACGCGTCTTTAAATGTGTGAAAAGTGCAGTGTAAAGTTGTGTACCCACTCCCTGTGCCTGACACTGCGCATCTAAATAAATCGAGACTTCAACGGAGTGTTGATATGCTTTACGCGCTTTCCACGGTGTTGCATAACAATAGCCAATGATCTTGCCGTTAACCTCAGCAACTAACCATGGTAAATGAGAATCAAGACTGGCCTGTATACGTTTTGCAATTTCGACCCCAGTAACCGACTCAACTTCAAAGGTCACGGTGCTATTAAGAACATAAAAATTATAAATTTCAGCAATCGCTTCGCTATCATCTATTGTCGTCTTTCTTATCATTATTAACTTACTCCCTGCTATTAATAATTGATTAATAGCAGAAAAAGCGCATTACAAATAGATGAAAAAACGCCACTAACTAAAGTGGCGTTTGGGTAGTTTCGACAACAATAAGAAATTGCTTTTAAAAGAAGCCCAGTGGATTTTCACTGTAACTTACTAATAGATTTTTAGTTTGTTGGTAGTGGTCAAGCGCTAACTTATGTGTTTCGCGACCAATCCCTGACTTTTTATACCCACCAAATGCCGCATGTGCCGGGTACATGTGATAACAATTTGTCCAAACACGGCCAGCTTCAATCTTGCGGCCAAAATGATAAGCCCGGTTCATATTTCGACTCCAAACACCAGCTCCTAAACCAAATTCAGAACTATTGGCCAGCGCTAATGCTTCATCTTCATCTTTAAAAGTAGACATAGAAATCACCGGTCCAAAAATCTCCTCTTGGAATACACGCATATCATTGGTGCCTTTTAATAGCGTTGGCTGAATATAATAGCCCCCGTTAAGCTCGTCTGATAACTGCTCTACTTCACCACCGGTAAGTACTTCGGCGCCTTCCTTTTTACCAATTTCAATATAGCTTAAAATTTTATCAAACTGCGCTTGTGATGCTTGCGCCCCTACCATGGTCTCGGTATCAAGCGGGTTACCCCGTTTAATTTGTAATGTGCGCGCCAGTACACGTTCAATAAATTGCTCGTAAATATCTTCTTGGATAAACAAACGTGATGGGCATGTACACACCTCACCTTGGTTAAAGTAAGCAAGTACAGCCCCTTCAATGGCTTTACTTAAAAATGCATCATCTTTTTCCATCACATCATTAAAGAAAATGTTGGGCGATTTACCACCGAGCTCTACAGTCGAAGGGATAATGTTCTCGGCGGCGCATTTTAAAATATGTGAACCAACAGGCGTTGATCCAGTAAAAGCAATTTTTGCAATGCGTGTGCTGGTTGCCAGCGCTTCACCCGCTTCTTTACCATAGCCATTCACAACATTTAATACACCTGCTGGTAATAAATCACCAATCACTTCGAGCAAAACAAGGATTGATGCGGGTGTTTGCTCGGCAGGTTTTAAAACAACACAGTTGCCCGCTGCAAGTGCTGGAGCGAGTTTCCACGCAGCCATTAATAGTGGAAAGTTCCATGGAATAATCTGCCCGACAACCCCTAAAGGCTCATGAAAATGATACGCCACTGTGGTTTCATCAATTTCACCAATTGATCCTTCTTGAGCACGCACACACCCCGCAAAATAGCGAAAGTGATCCGCCGCTAGCGGAACATCTGCTGCAAGGGTTTCGCGAATAGCTTTACCATTATCCCACGTTTCAGCCACTGCGAGCATTTCGAGGTTTTGCTCAATACGGTCCGCAATTTTTAACAAAATATTACTACGCTCTGTCACCGATGTTGTGCCCCATGCTGCTTTTGCGTCGTGGGCTTTATCAAGTGCAAGTTCGATGTCTTCTTTACTTGAACGAGGTACTTTACAAAATACCTTACCGTTTACTGGGCTAATATTGTCAAAGTATTCACCGTTAACGGGGGCGACCCACTGCCCTCCAATATAGTTCTCATATTGCGCTTTAAAACTAACTTTGGCACCTTCACTGCCTGGATTTGCATAGATCATAATGTGTTCTCTCTTCAAATTGTTGTATTTTATTTAGGCGGTAGGTTATTGTTTATTTAACCGCTAACTAGTGAAGTTAGCCTAGTTCAACAAAACACATTTGATTCCCAGTCCAGATTTTTTGACTATTTGTCCAAATTTAAGGGAAAACACGAGGTAACAATGAACACATCACTAATCAACAGTCGCTTAGATAAAAAACGCCAACGTATTGATGTGCTAATTGAAAATAAGGTAAGTTTTGCCGGTGAGCATGCCGAATTAAGCATTTACGACACCTACCTTGATGCACAAAAAGTCGCGCTGCATTCCAGCGAACTATTATTTTGCGGCATGATCAGCGGTAAAAAAATTATGCATGTTGCCGACAGTGACTACCACAAAGAGTTTTTACCACACCAGTCGTTTGTACTAGCGCCAAAGCAAGGGGTATTAATTGATTTTCCAAACGCATCTCTTAATCAGCCTACGACCTGTTTAGCTATTGAAATTAGTACCGACAAAATTAGCCAAGTGGTTGATGCATTGAATGTTGAGCAGCAAATTAGCCATGATGATTTTTTTCATTATGAACCTAAGTTAGTCCATGCAGAGCACAACATTCAAACCCAACAACTACTCGAACGCATGATCAATTTATTTAGTGAAAATGAGCAGCACAGAGACTACTTAATCGATCTTTCATTGAATGAACTTATCACTCGACTATTACAACAACAAAGCCGTGATTTAATGATTGCGAGTTGCAAACAGGGCAAGCTTGCAACACCACTGAGCCATGTTATCCAGTATATTGAGCAACATTTAGCGCACACTATCGACATTGATGTACTGTGTAAAATTGCCTGTATGAGTCGCAGTAAATTTTATCAACAATTTAAGCTAGCCTTTGGCTCTACTCCCGCACTTTGGCAACAGCAGCTGCGATTACAGAAGGCTTATAAACGCTTAGAAAAAGGTGAGTCTATTAGTAGTGTGTGTTATCAACTTGGTTTTAATAACCTTAGTCACTTTAGCAGGCTGTTTAAACAAACCTTTGGGGCAACACCTAAAAGCATTGCCAGTCATTAAGTTACTCTGTAATACGGTGCGAATATACTCGGTAAGTCACTGCCAACAAAATACAAATCGTACTCGGCACCAGCAAAGCTAAAAAGGCAAACTGGATAAAAAACCAGGCCCCTAAACAGCCGCCGATGATAAAACCTGCGATGATCAGCAAAAACAGTTTGGCTTTTCGTTTATCTAACGGCTCCCCCCGAAAAAAGCGCCCAAACATAATACCTAAATCAGTAAAAATTCCCGTAACATGGGTCGTACGAACAATAGCCCCACTGTAAGTGGTCGCTAGTGCGTTTTGCAAACCACACGCCGCCGAAGCCAAAAAGTGCCCATAGCCAGACCCCTCTGACAACAACCATAACGCTCCCAATAATAAAAAAGCTTCAATAAATAGCGCGGTGTCGTAATGACGCCCTAACTTTAATGCCGAGCTGTTCAGTAAAAAACCAGCAATGCATGATCCGACTAAAAAAGACACAAGTACGCCGAGCACATGTACAAGACCCAATACACTGCCCTTAATCATACCTACACCAAGTAAGGTGGCCGTACCCGATAAATGCGAGACTGCCTGATGTTCAAAACTAAGCAACCCAATCGCATTGACAAACCCCGCGACTAACGCAAGGATCAATGCGCCAACTTCTACCCATTTTGGTAATTTTGAAATCAAACCTCATCACCTTCGTAAACAAAAAGTCAGTTAATCTGTATGTTACGCTTATTTTTATCGTTAAAAACACTTTTTTTCGGGTCTTTCTATGGTAATTTACTGATAAGTAAATCGATTAAGTTGCCACCATGTCAAAACCTAAAAGCTGGACCTTAAAAAGTATTGCCAATGAATTAGGGGTTTCAAATGCCACCGTATCAAATGCGTTTAATCGTCCAGATCAACTGTCGAAAGCACGCCGAGAAGAAATCTTAGCTGCGTGTAAAAAACTCGGGTATTTCGGGCCAAATAAAGCCGCGCAATCATTGCGCCGTGGCACCTTTAATATTGTTGCCTTAGTGCTACCTGATAGCGTTGAGTATATGGTGTCAGATCCAGTGGCGAGTAGTTTTATGCGCGGTGTGTCATCGGTACTCGAGAAAAATGGCATTAACTTGCTGTTATTTTCTGGCAACAGCGACAACCTTAACAGCGTCGTTGACTTTGTTGACGGCTTTATTTGTTATGGTAGACCCCGAAATAAACAGCTAGTCGAACAGTTAAAAAAAGTACCAAAACATGTCGTTACTGTAGACTTTGACATTGGCCGTGAAGCGTCGGTCAATGTGAATAATCAACAAGCAAGTTTTGATATTGCCATGCATGCCCTCGAAAATAGTGATGATCGGGTGGCAATTTTAGGGCTCAGACTCCTTAATGATAATGTGTTGTGCCGAGTATATGAACATCATGAGTTTGAAGCAGGGCAATCTATCGCGCACCAACGTTTGCGGGGTTATCACCAAGCGATTAACGAAGCGGGCGTCACACTTAGCGATGATAGGACGTGGAATATTCCTGAAAGCAGTGAACGCTTCGCCAGTATTGCAGCTAAAGAGGCATTAAGCAGCACTCCCCGACCTAATGTCTTGTTATGCATGAGTGACTTAATTGCTTTAGCAGCCATGCGTGAGGCTATCAAAATGGGGCTTTCTATTCCAAACGATGTCAGAATTGTCGGGTTTGATGGTATTGATGAAGGCCAGCGATTTGTGCCAAAACTCACAACAGTACATCAAAATAGCGAAGAAAAAGGCCGCTTAGCAGCGACCTTATTTTTATCAAAAGAACAGCAAGTAGCGCAGATTGACTACCAGCTGCAAATAGGCCAAAGCGGTTAAGCGATAAAGTCAGCCAGAGAAATTAAAACTTGCTCATTATCATGCTGATCAATAATGAGGACTTCTCGGCTGGCAAAATTCACTTTAAGTTCAATTGAACTATCATCTTTATGCCAGTTTAAACAGCAACTAGTGCCTTCGCCTTTAACATTAAACTCACCATTAAATGCAGGATGTTCGTTACGCAGCTTAATCAGTTTGATCAGTCCGTTAACAACCGGTTTAGCGAGTGCTTTATCAATATCAGCCGCGCTCAGATATGGGCGATTAATATCACGGCCTACATTGGTGTTAGCCAATAAATCCATGTCATTTTCACACGCAAATAATCCGCCATAGTAAACCTGTGGAATACCCGGCGCAAAAAACTGTATGGCACGTGCGAGTAAATAATCAAAATCGTCTGCGCCAAGTGCGTTGTAATAAGTACAATTCACTTGATACAAGTCAACATTACTTGCAGCCGCACCGGTTGCTAAGCGACTTTGACCCTTGCTTTTTTCATGTATCGTTTCAACAAGATTATCAATTTGTTCAGCATCTAATAGCCCTGGCTTTTCACCCATTGGACCCGCATCAATAATGCCAATACCGTCATGTGTATCAAGCACGGTTAAACAATTACGCGGTGAAATAGCCAACCAGTCTACGAGTGCATCAGCGTTGTTACTGAATAAACTATGTAAAATCAAAGGTGGAAGAGCAAAGTCATATACCATATTGACACGTTTAGCGACTTCAACCTGTGTTTGATAATGGCTGTGGATTTCAGCAATGGTTTCCATGCCTAAATCATTTGCCTGAGCAGACAACTTGTCTAAATAAGCAAACGTTTCATCGAGCATAAAGCAGTTTGTGCCAGCTTGTTTAATTGCATAGCCTGCAGCGTCTAAACGAATGATATTGACGTTGTTTTCTGAAAACTTAGTTAATACATTATTTAAGTATTCAATACCTGCTAATGACTTAACATTTATATCAATTTGGTTATCGGTAAACGTGGTCCAAAAGTCATACGTATTACCGTCACCACACTTAATAGGTGTGAAACAGCTACCAGGGCGTGGACGATAAATGGCTTTTTGTTCTGTTTCAGACATTCCATTTGGGAAAACATCGTCTTTGGTTAAGAACAAATCCCAAAATTCAGACTCTTTGCCTTTCGCTAATACATCTTTAAATTGATATGACTGAGCAGACACATGATTGACGATTAGGTCAGCCATTAAGTCATAATTTGCACCTAATGCTTGAATGTCTTGCCAACTGCCAAGGCGTGAATCCACTTCACTATGATCAATGGGATCAAAACCAGCATCACTGCCGTCAATCGGGTTATAAAATGGCAATAAGTGTACACCTGCAAACACATCTTTAAGTGGGCCATTTAATAAATTACTTAATTCATCAATACCTTGACCAGTAATCCGGTCTGCGTAGGTGATTAATTGCACTTTATTGTTGATCATAATTGTTAATACCAAGTTGAAACTTAATCGATTAAGTTATATCTTTAACCACGACAGCAAATTATTCAAGCAGTTTTTATAACTTTTATACACTAAGATACATAGTAAAGGCGCAAGCCTTCATGTGAGGATACAACCATGAATAGAACACACGATCCTTTGCAAACGATTAGATGGCTGACATATATGATGTTTTTTATGTTTGCTATGACATCAGATGCCGTCGGTATGATCATTCCAGAGCTTATTAAAGAATTTGATCTCAGTATGACGCAAGCCAGTGCTTTTCATTATGCACCGATGGCTTTAATTGCGTTTAGCGGACTGTTTTTAGGTTTTCTTGCCGACAGTTTAGGCCGTAAACAAACAATTATGCTAGGACTGGGTTTGTTTACAATTAGCTGCTTTTTATTTGCAGTGAGTAGTAATTTCATGGTGTTTGTCCTGTTGTTAAGCTGTATTGGCCTTGCCATAGGCTTATTTAAAACAGGTGCACTGGCTTTATTAGGTGATATTTCTAAAAATAATTTAGAACACACCAAAACAATGAATTTAGTCGAAGGTTTCTTTGGTGTTGGCGCCATTGTCGGTCCTGCGTTAGTTAGCTTTTTAATCACCCAGAAAGTCAGTTGGACCTATCTATACCTTATCGCGGGTATAATGTGCTTAATACTCACGATTACCGCTTGGCGAGCTGACTACCCTAAACCTAAAAAGCAAGACAAGCATGCAAAGCCAGCCTCACTTGCGACAACCATGGAAATGATGAAAAACCCATACGCACTAGGATTTTCGCTAGCGATTGCACTTTATGTTGCAACCGAGGTGGCGATTTACGTTTGGATGCCGACACTTTTAGGTGACTATCAGGGTCCATGGCAATTGTTAGCGACCTATGCACTTACATTGTTCTTTATTTTGCGTGCCGCAGGGCGCTTTATGGCAGTGTGGTTATTAAATCATTTTAGCTGGCAAGCAGTTATGCTGTACTTAAGCTTAGGAATAGCGCTGTGTTACATAGGGCTAATTTTAGGCGGCGTTGAGTGGGCTGTGTTTTTATTACCACTATCAGGCCTGTTTATGTCAATGATCTACCCTACTTTAAACTCTAAGGGAATTTCATGTTTTGCAGTGCAGCAGCATGGAGCTGTGGCTGGCGTTATTTTATTCTTTACCGCCCTGTCAGCCGCCGCAGCCCCTCTTTTAATGGGCATGATCAGTGATTACTTCGGGCATATCCGCTATGGCTTTTACTTAGCGACAGGGTTCGCATGCTTACTATTTTTAGCCATGCTCTATAACTATTTACGCAACCCTGCAGAGCACGCTTTAACTCAACATAGCGCGTTGAGCCATTAAAAAGTTATTTAAAATCAACGTTTGAATAGAAAACGTGCAACTTTTTGTTTAAAAATACTTGCACTATGTAAATTAATTGCTATCTTAACTTAATCGATTAAGATTAAATTTTAAGACAACAAAGTCACCTTTGGATTGAGATGAGGCACATTATGACAACACACAAACACGCCCTATACACTCTAAGCGCCTTAGCGCTTGCTATCAGCCACAATCTGTATGCTGAAGAGCAACAAGCACCGCAGGAAGCAAAAAAAACAGGCCTTGAAACAATTGTTGTGACGGGTGTACCCCGCCGCACAACCATCATGGCATCTAGCTCTTCGGTCAGCAGTGTTTCATTGGCTGAAATTGAAGTATCAACACCTCGCTCAACAGCAGAAGCATTTAGAACCATTCCGGGTGTGCGCTCTGAATCAACGGGTGGCGAAGGTAATGCAAATATCGCAGTTCGCGGCTTACCTGTCGCATCGGGGGGGGCTAAGTTCTTACAACTACAAGAAGATGGCTTACCCGTTATGCAGTTTGGCGATATTGCCTTTGGTAACGCAGACATTTTCATGCGCTTAGATTCTACCGTACAAAGCGTTGAATCTATCCGTGGTGGCTCAGCCTCTACCGCTGCAAGTGACGCCCCTGGCGGTATTATTAACTTTATTTCTAAAACAGGTGAAAATGAGTCAGGCAGCGTGTCAACGACAGTGGGTCTTGATTACGACTCTATTCGCACAGACTTTGAATACGGTACTTATCTAAGTGACAGTGTTCGCTATCATATTGGTGGTTTTATTCGCCAAGGTGAAGGTCCGCGAGAAACTGGCTACACATCAAACAAAGGCGGTCAAATCAAGGCTAACCTAACCAAAGAGTTTGATACAGGGTACGTGCGTGTATACTTTAAGCACTTAGATGATAAAAGCGTGGGTTACCTGCCAATGCCAATGTATTCAAATGGCGACTCAATTCCAGGCTTTGACGCACAATCAGACACACCACATTCAGCATTATTTACACAAACCT
Source organism: Pseudoalteromonas sp. MBR-15 (assembly GCF_053628915.1). NCBI lineage: Bacteria > Pseudomonadati > Pseudomonadota > Gammaproteobacteria > Alteromonadales > Pseudoalteromonadaceae > Pseudoalteromonas > Pseudoalteromonas sp. MBR-15. The sequence continues at coordinate 102,245 of NZ_JBRJHH010000001.1, read as the reverse complement.
TGCGCCTAAATGGTGATAACCAAATTAGCACCGGTGACATGACAAATGGTATGAACCCTGAAGTAACATCGCTAGGGTTTGAAGCTGCATTCGATTTAGAAAACGATTGGCGTATTGAAAATCGCTTTAGAAAATCATCTGTTAGCGGTAACTTTATTTCTCTTATTCCTGCCGAAGTTGCCAGCGCAAGCTCAATCGCTTCAAGCATTGCAGGTGACGGTGCATCACTGATTTATGCTAATGGTGGCTCAGCTGGTCAAAACTATGGTGATAATCTGGCCATGCGTATCCACACATTTGATGTAACGCTTAACGACATGGGCTCTATCGTTAATGACCTAAAACTAACGAAGTCATTCTCTGATGACACCAGTGTTACTTTTGGTTACTTTGCATCTAGCCAGTCAATTGACATGTCGTGGCTTTGGAACTCATATGTTATGGAGCTTAAAGGCGATAATGCAGCCCTGCTTGATGTGGTAGCAGCCAATGGCGACAATTACTCAGAAAACGGGTTATACGCATACGGGACACCCTATTGGGGAAATTGCTGCCAACGTAATTACGATACCGAGTACGAAACACGTGCTCCTTATATAAACGTTGCTACCAAGTTCGGTGATTTAAGTATTGACGCAAGCGCTCGTTATGACAGCGGTGAAGCTCGTGGTAACTATGCCGGCGCTGTAACATCTACTGTCGATATGAATAATGACGGCGTTATTTCGATTCCAGAACAAAATGTAGCGGGTATCGATAACGCAAACCCAAGCATCGTTAACTATGACTGGAATTACAGCTCATATTCTGTCGGTGCGAACTATCAAATTGATCCAAGTTTTGCGACTTTTGCCCGCCTGAGCAAAGGCGGACGTGCGAATGCTGACCGTCTACTATTTGGTAAGGTTCAAGCTGATGGTTCAGTTGCAAAAGAAGACGCGATTGATGAAGTAAACCAGTACGAAATCGGTGTTAAAAAACGTTTTGATTCACTGTCAATCTTTGCAACCGCTTTCTATGCTGAAACCGAAGAGCAAAACTTTGAAGCAACATCACAAAAGTTCTTTGACCGCGAATACGAGGCTAAAGGGATTGAGATTGAATCGACTTACTTTGTCGATGCATGGGATTTCCGTGGTAATTTAACTTGGACTGATGCCGAAATTGCAAAAGACGCGCTTTCGCCAGAACTTGTTGGTAATACACCGCGTCGCCAAGCAGATCTAATTTACTCTTTAATGGCGCGTTATAACTTTGATAAAGGTTCTGCTGGCTTAAGCTTTATCGGCACAACGGATGCGTACGCACAAGATAATAACGACCTGAAGTTTGATGGATACACGCAAGTAAATGGCTTTGTAAGCTATGACTTATCTGAAAACTTAAACTTATCGCTAAATGTAAATAACCTATTTGATACAGTGGGTATTACTGAAGCAGAAGAAGGGTCAGTGCCTGATAACGACATTATTCGTGCTCGTACAATCAATGGCCGTACAACATCACTAACATTAAAATATTTATTTAATTAATAAACACTCCCTTGTTTTAGCCCAGTATTTACTGGGCTTTTTCAGTTTAATACCATGACACTTAACTAAATTGCTGAGTGTTCAACAAACCGCTTTTCGGCCTGCGCTTCTTTTTGTTTCAGCAATCTAAAAAGCGCTAGGCATAACATAGCAAACAATGCGGTAGTAATGGAGCCAAGTGTTGCAAACCGGAAGCTATAAAACTGTGCAATAATACCTGTAGCGCCCGCCCCGCACATTACCCCGAGCTTAATTGCATTGGTATAAAATGCAGATGTAAAGCCAATACGATCTGGTAATTGGTCTTGTAAAACCGTTAAACCAATCCCCGCAAAAATACCGTAAAACACACCATTTAACAGTTGCAAAACGATTAAGTGCCATACTTCAAAGGCAAAAAATACACCGACATAAAACACAATCGCACAGCAAAAAGCCCCTGCAAGCAATGTTATTTTATTGTGTGTTCTAGCAAGTTTAGCGCTATACAACATAATTGGAATTTCTAAAAAAGCCACCACCCCCATAAATATGCCTGGCGTGTGCTGTGCAAAACCCAGTTCATTAATACTGTAAAGAGGCAGCGCAGAGGAATACATTATGTTGCCTGTAGAACCCAACATAATAGCTAAACCTAAACACCAAAACGAACTGGGGGTCACTGGTGCTTGCTCACCAAGGCCGGTGCGCTTTTTGTTGTTGTAGTCTGGAATAAATAGAAAAGCAAAAATGAGTGCGAGTAATGCACACCCAGCAGCAAAATAAAAAGACAAACTAAATTGCCCACCCGACGCTAACAAATAACCTAAGGGCGGCCCACCGACCCAAGCAAATGAAATGGCAGCACGCAGACGCGAATTAAAGCTTGTTATATCAATGTTATCTTGTCGAGCTGCCCATTGCCTAGCGACTGTCATCATTTGCGGTATTGCAGCATTACCCATCGCTAAAAACAGCACTCCAGCAAGCATTACTTGCCAAAATGCAGTTGCATTGGCAAATGTAATGAGCGCACACATCATTCCTGAAACAGCCACCATAAACAGTGAACGTGCGCTTGTGCCTTTATCAGCCAAATCGCCCAGCCATTGACTAATCACTATACCCGTTAAGGTAACCGCGACCATGTAAACACCTAAATATATAGGGGGCGAATTAAGGCCTTCAACAATAAACAAACTCATTAATGGGTTTACAAACGCGCCCATTAAGCCAGTTAACATACTGAGAAGAATAAAAATAACACCATGCTGCTTGAGCAACGTTTTCACGAAAAGACCCCATATAATGAAAAACCCACTATGACGTTACACAAGCCACAGAGGTTATTTAAAGGGCGCAAATTATACATGGCTTTTAGGTGAATTTCATTTTGTATTACAAATAAATTAAGAACCTTATGGCCACATTATTGAATAAAGAACGACTGTTACTAAAGAGCACGCTCACGAAATTACTACGTAACCATCGTTTCGTTAAGCCTCTCGTATTACGTATTATTAGCTAACAAAGTGTAAAATCGAGACGTTACTCCATTTGTCCAACCAAAGCCTTGCTGTACGGAGTATTCCCCGCCACCAGCACGGCTTACTAAATCACACACATTGTACTTTTCGAGCAAACATTTATCTTCAGCAAAGCGCATTTCAATCATGTTTAACCATTGTTTCATTATTGTTTGTGCGTCGTTGTGGTAGCCATAATCAATCAGTCCTTTTACTGCAAACCACTGCAACGGTGCCCAGCCATTTGGGCTATCCCACTGCTGTGATGTGGTACATAACGTGGTAACTAAACCACCCGATTTTAAAAACTCATTCATCAATTTTTGCTTTACATGTGCGGCTTGCTGTTTAGATGCAGCACCAACAAATAAAGGCACAGCCATCGCTAAAGAGTCCACTTGGTTTTGGCGTTTTAATCGAATATTAAAATCTCTGTATACGCCTGCTGACTCATTCCAACAATACTCATTTATCGCATTTAAACGTCGCGCTGCAAAATCAATATAATATTCACTCTGTTGATGTTGCCCTAATAAGTCATGATAATGCGCAAGCGTCTTCTCCAAATTATACAGTAAGCTATTCAAATCAACGGGGAGAATATTGCTCGTTTCTATACTTGTTAAATCATCACTGTGTTTAAGCCAACGACTGCTAAAATCCCAGCCCGATTCACAGGCTGCTCGAATATGTTGAAAGTAGTTTCGCTGCTGATTAGAACCAAGCGTTTTAGCGTCATGTAAATCTTCTTTTAATGACTCAGGGCGAGGAGTGGCAGCGCTATCCCAATAGCGATTCAAATAAGCACCATTAGGCATTCGCACCACACGCTTAGAAACCAAATGTTCTGATGAAAGCTTGTCACTATCACGCATCCAAAACTGATACTCTAATTCAAGTGCGGTCACCCCCTTTGCCAACCAAACAAAATCAGCATTTTGTCGGTACTTTGCTTGCCACAGCATATGTATCATTAACGCTAAAACCGGTGGTTGAGAGCGAGAACTGTAGTAACTTCTATTGCCATTGGGAATACAACCAATGCGATTTTGCAAATCAATAAAGTTATTTACCATTGCTTCAATTGTAGCTAAGTCACCAATATCTTCTAAGCCTAGCGCTGTAAAGTAACTATCCCAATAGTAAATTTCCTGAAAACGCCCGCCCGGGACAATGTAGTCATAGTTAAGCGGTAACAATGAACTTGATTCATTAGTATCTGCTGTACGGTGTAAGTGGGGCCAAAGATCTGCAATATACTGCTTCACTGAAAGAGAATCTAACTTAGCAGATGGCAGAGTTTGGTCGGCGAACGTAAAATGTGTCATTACAAACGCATGTAATTCCTCACCTTTTAATGGGCCTATCTGTTGATAACGATCACAAGCAACTTGCCATGATTGATACGGTATAGCATCGGCGAACATCTTTGAATCAGCAAACACTTCTGCCAGCTGAACATCATTAAATAATTGGCTGTTTACAAAGCTCATAATCATCCTTTAGCAGGCGTTAGACGCTGCTAGATACTGCGGTTTTAACGTTAATTTTTTGAAAATTGCGACACTGACTAGTAATAAAGCAATAGGAACAAGAGTTAGGTAGAAGGCGTGCTGGCCGCTAAATTTATCAAACACAAAGCCTGTAATAATCGAGCCAGTTGTCCCCCCAAGTGCTGAGAAAACAACAATTAACCCTGTCATTGCTGCATGCTGGTGTTTAGCTAATGAACTTAACATCACAGAATTAAGTAATGGGTAGATAGGCGCCATAAAAAAGCCAATCAAGGGCAACATATACGCGGCAAAAGGCACATCAAATACACTGCTTATTTTACTGCCATCAACATCGTGTGTTAGCGGTAAAATCAATAACACCAGTACCGCCATAGCAATTAAACAACTCAGTAATAATTTAAACCAACCAATAAAACGCAATAATTGCCCAGCGACTAACCTGCCGAGTGCTAAGGCGGCGGCAAATAAACTGGCAAGCTGAATACTGACATCGACAGGGAGTTTTAACACTTGATTATTAAAAGTGGGTAGCCAGGTTCCAACCCCCTGCTCAACTAAAACATATAAAAAAGCACTCACAATGAAAATAAGCACCAAAGGCTGATAAGTGAGCTGTAGCATGTCAATAAATGCGTGCACTTGAGACTGCGATTGATTACTACGTGGCGGCGATTTTATGGGGGCTGTGGCTACGGCTAACACTGCAATAGCAATAATAAGTGCCAGCAGATAATACACATTTAACCAGTGACTACTTTGCGGGTTATTAGCATCAATAAAGAGAGCAAAAATCCAGTAACCCGATAACACCCCCAGCATAAAAATACCTTCGATAGTGTTCAGTAACGCTGAATGTTTATTTGCAGTGTCTGTTACTTGACCAATAACAGAGTAAACAGCAATTTTCATTACTGCAAAACTACACCCAATCGCTGCAAATAATGCTTTTAAAGCCCAAAACTCTGCAATGCTCGGTACAATTAAACAGAGCATAGCCACTAATATTAACGCACCTAGCATCGCGACTTTGTAGCCTAATCGTGGAATGAATGATGCCACAACAAAAGACACAATCGCGATTGTGAGATCCTTGTATCCTTCTAAAACTGATGCGTTTGTTTTACTGACATCTAAACTGTTTATTGCCTGTAAAATAACAGTGCCGACACTATTGAGCATAATAGCAAACACAAAATAGCTGCATGCCAATGCAATCGTTATTCTTATTGGGGTCATTCGCTCTAGCCTGTGATTATTTTTATTCAGTCTAGTTTAGTTTAGTGCAAAATAAAATGCAAACGTTTGCAAAACCAAAATAAAGCGATATATAAGTATAAAAGTTGGCTAACGTTGGCTTGATTGCCTATTAATTAATTCAATTTCAATAACTTGAGATTCTACTTTTTGACCAGCGAGCTGTGCTAATAATTTTTCAACCAAGATAACAGAGGCTCGTTGCGTGTTTTGTTTAACACTAGAAAGCGAAGGGTGGCTAATATCTGCCATTGCAATATCGTCAAAACCAACGAGGGCAACATCGGTAGGAATACTAATATAACGCTCTTTTAGTGCTTTCATTGCACCTAATGCCACCATATCACTACACGCCATAATGCCATCAAAGCATAGCCCTTTTTCAACCAATAATTGGTTTATCCCTTTGTAAGCTGCACTACTCGTAATATCAATAGAAACCACGTGCGGTATTGCTTTAGCAGCATTAAGTGCATCCATATAACCCCGATATCGCTCACCTATTTCGGCATGATCAGGATCCCCTAAGAATAAGATGTTCTTAGCCCCCTTTTCGAGCAAGTGTTCCGTAGCAAGACGCCCGCCCAAGTAGTTATCGCTGCCCACTATAGGGTAATTACTGGGTGTTTTTGGGTCACCCCAAACAACTAAAGGCACACCAGCTCGTGCTGCAGCTTCAATGTTTACTTGGCTTTTACCTTGTCCTACAACAATAATTCCATCAGCACGACGACTATTAATAAAATAATTAGCCCAATCATCATTAGCCATAAATGAATTTGATAGCAACAATTCTAAGCCGTGGTTATTAAGTGCAAGATTAATCTCGCCGACAACTTTTAGTAAAAAAGGGTCATTGATAGATTGCTCGGTATCGCCATCAAGGTTGATTATGACTGCAACAACATTCGTTTTTTGCGTACGTAAACGACTAGCGGCAGTATTTAAACTAAAGTTATGCTTTTTAGCTAGTTGCTGAAGCTTGTCACGAGTTTCCTTTTTAATCAAAGGGTTATCATTTAGCGCACGGGATACTGTCGACGTAGATACACCCGCTAACTTAGCAAGATCAGCTAACTTTAATTTTCTATCGTTCATGATGTTAAAACACTGCCTTCCTTATTACTTAAGTGTTCAATATATCATTATTTAGCATAAATCGCTGCGCGGCTATAGATAATATTTTTTCAATAGATACATCAACAAACAGACTCTGTGTTCAAAAATAAAGCAAAACTTGCAAAAAATAATTGCAAACGTTTGCATAACATTCTAAGGTTTAAAAAAGCATCGCATTAACATTTCCATAAATACTGTTAGTGCTGTGGATTCAACAATACAAAAAATGGGAACACACAATGACAACAACACACACTCGCAGTGCAGTTGCCTGCGCTATACTGTTTGCAATTAGTGGCCAAACTGCAATGGCTGCGGAACAAACTGAAAAACAAACAAAAGAAAAAGTAGAACGCATTGTTGTATCAGGCACACCTGCGGGTGTAGGCGTACGTAAAATTGATGCTGGCTATGCAGTTACAAATATTGATGCAGAGCAAATAATTAAACTATCACCAAAAAGCACGGCAGATTTATTTAAAGCTGTACCTGGTGTGTGGGTAGAAAGCTCGGGTGGTGAGTCTGGTGCAAACGTATTTGTGCGTGGTTTTCCTGGAGGGGGTGATGCGCCATTTTTAACCTTAAGCCTTGATGGTTCACCTATTTACCCAGCTCCAACCTTGTCATTCCTTGAGAACTCGTCGTTATTTCGTATCGACGAAACCATTGAAACAATGGAGGCATTGCGTGGCGGTCCAAACCCTGTTGTATCGAATGGACAGCCTGGCCTAACCACTAACTTTCGTCTTAAGCGAGGTCATGAAGATACCGAAGGTATGTTCAAATACACAACATCAGACTACGATTTACAAAGAGTTGATGCAGTCATAAGTGGTGAAATTTCTGATGATTTATATTTCATGGTGGGTGGTTATGTAAAAAGCTCGCCAGGTATTCGTGACGCAGGTTTTACTTCAGAAAAAGGTAACCAATTCACTATTAACATCACAAAAGTGCTGGAAAAAGGCGAAATCAATGTATATACACGCCAAACTGATGACCACGGTGCATGGTACTTACCAACACCTCTTAATGTTGATGGCATTGACGCCAAATACACGCAGCTAGGCACTCTTAATCGCCAAGCGATTATATACACAGGACCCAATAACGAAGCACATCAAGTAGATATTGGTGATGGTCGGGGTTGGAAAGGTCATGTATCTGGCGGTAGCATCAAACTTGAATTTGACAACGGCTGGAACTTCACAGATCGCTTTAATATCACCAAAGGTGATGCAAACACCTACGGTTTAGTACCAAGTGGCTCGGCAACAACTGTTGCTGACGTTGCCGATAATGGTGAATTTGCAACGGGAGCGGCAACAGGCACGGTGTATGACGCAGACACCCCTATACAACAACTCGGTCGCTGGGTCGTTTTAAAAGAGATTAGCTCATTTACTAATGACTTAGCTTTTTCTAAAAAGTTTGGTGATCTTTCTACTGCATTTGGCTACTACACAGCAAATACTTCAGCCAATGATTGGTGGAGCTTGGGTAATACTGCTTATCATGTGCTTGAAGCTGGCGGCGAAATGCTAGATGGAATAGCGTGTAATGCAAGTGTTGAAGGTTGTGATTTTAATTACGACATAAACTCAACAGGTGATGCACGCACCAATGCTTTCTACACCACTGCTCAGTTTACACTTAATGAAGCATTTACACTTGATGCGGGTATTCGCTTTGAAAACCATGAAGTTGAATACAGTGTTGATGAGGGGCTAGATGGTGTGATCAACAAAACCGTGCAATATGACGAAAGCAAAACGTCATGGACAACCGGCATAAATTACTCAATTAACGACGATATGGGTGTATTTGCGCGCGTGAACCGTGGTTACAAAATGCCTTACTTCGATGATTTTCGTGATAACTTTGGAGCTTACGAGGGAGGAGAAAAGTTAATAAAAGAGGTAACCCAAGCAGAGTTTGGTTATAAGTTACTGACTGATAGCACTGATTTCTATGCAACTCTTTTCACCAATGAAGTAAAAGGTGACACGTTTGTTCGTCGCCCAGGTGTTCCCGCTGAAATCTTAACGAACGAAGCATACGGTATTGAGCTTGATTACAACTATAACCACGAGTCTGGTTTCTCAGTCAACTTAAACTCTACTCTTCAAGAAACTGAGATCACTGAAAGCCCCAGCAATGAAGGTAACGAGAGCCAGCGTCAGCCCAAATGGCAAGTGCGTGTAACACCAAGCTATGACTTTGAAGTAAGTGGCATGTATGCAACGCTATACGGCACAATATCAGCAGTTGATGACCGCTTCGGCAACAACGAAAATACCGTTGTGTTAGAAGGCTACGAAAAAGTTGACCTAGGTTTAATTGTAGAGCCGATGGAAGGTATAAAAATACAATTAGCCGTAGATAATTTAACAGATGAACAAGGCATCACTGAGGGGGATCCCCGCAATGCTGATGCACCAAATGGTCGTTACATTATGCCTCGCACTACACGTTTAAGCGTAAGTTACGCATTTTAAAATAACCTCCCAAACCCTTGATTAAAAGGTTAAAGCCCAAGCCACAGTGTTTCATTACCTGTGGCTTTTTTGCTCACAAAGCAAATAATGTAATTTATGTGCCAATTGTTTATGAGACTCATCGGTTAAATGTAAACCCTCTTTCTTACATGGCGCTATATTCTCAGTAATATCTAAAAACACACAACCGTGATGCCCACATACTTTAGAAAAAGCATCTAACAATACGGGTATTTTAGCACTCGCCCCTGCATAAATAGACTGATAAGCCCCTACCTCGTAAATCTTTGGCGGACTCAACACCACAATTTTTGGCAATTCACGGTGCAGATAGTGATTTTTTATTTCGATAATTAGCGTGTCGAGTGCGTTTGCAATATCAGCAACCGACAATGCAAATCGGCGCTTTAAATCGTTCGTACCTAGTTGAATAATAAGCGTATCAACATGATAGGCTCGTAGGTAAGGTTCTAAATATTTCACACCTAATTTATCACCACTAAACGGGGGCTCATTGGTCAGTGTACGGTTAGGTTGTCCGGCTTCGATAACCTGATACCCCGCCCCTAATTTAATGCCCAGCAAACTTGGCCAGCGCTCATTATCGTTGAAACGCTTGCCATCTACAGGCGAGATCCCATACGTATTTGAGTCACCAAAACAGAGAATATCCATTAGAATGGATTCAGGGTATAACCCTGTTGCTGTAAGAGTGCATGCGCTGTCATGGCTGATAGTGCCATTTGTACACCGGGGATCAGCTGCTCTTGTTTAACTTTCATATGGGTTGCCGACTGGCCGCATACATAGACAACCGTATTATGCGCTAATAATTGTGAAATCAATTGCTGGTTTTTATTGTCACTATTAAAACGCTGCTTGTAAAAACTGTTCTTGAGTAGATCGACACTTGCCCCGCCATGTACAACTAAAGCCAGTTGAATATTTTCAGGTTTTACACCATGGGCAATATGCATATTAATAAAGCGTGCTAACGAGTTAATACTATTATTTTGCTTACCCTTTTGTGCAGCGTCGGCCACATCAAACACGACTTTGAAGGTCGCTTGCTCTGCGATAGGCGCATGATTTGGTACATCATAATAAAAACCAAAACCTTCAATTGCAGGCTTAGTTTGCTCGGCATGGCTAAACGTGGTTAACAAGGTAAGCGATAAGCCTAATAGCGTTGATTTCATAAAGAATCCTGTTACTTTTTTACTCTAGCCTACCCTGTTTATCTGCGTTTAACTAGCCTCAATATGTTGATGTGCTTTAAAGCTCATGCCTAAATAATTAAAGGTATTTTTAAACATGTCAATAAACGCATTCGGCGCTTTAGCAGAGCCTGCATTTGATAACAGTGAAAACTGTTTTTCACGCAGTGTTCTCAGTTTTGGTCTGAGTGTTTCGTCATCCATATAATCGGTTATGCGGTCTAAAAATGCTTTGAACTGGGGTGTCGTGTTATACCAGTAAACAGGCGATGCAAGTACCCAATGCTCGTACCTTAATAACACCTCGAACACCGCATAAAAATCATCATTTTTGTACTGCTTGTCATAGCAATATGGCGAGATACTATAATCATCAAGGCAAACCACATCGCCACCATATTGTGCTTTATAATCATTTACTTGCAAACTTGTATTACCTTGTTTTCGGGCACTTGAATAGATAATTACCGTGTTTGTAGTCGGTTTTTTTTGCATTACTGTCACTCCTTTTTTTATGATGGGTGCAGCGTAAAACCTCAAGCTAACTTTAGGTCAATACTTAGGAGTAAAATATGTCAGGGTGTGAGAAAAAACTTGTTGAAGCGAACCTATCCGTTGGCTTTGTAGCAAAACGCAGCGGTGTAAAAGTATCGACTTTGCATTTTTATGAATCAAAAGGACTTATTCGCAGCTGGCGAAATAATGGAAATCAACGCCGCTATAAGCCCGATGTACTACGCCGAATTGCGGTTATTAAAGCAGCGCAAACCATGGGGATTACTCTTGAAGACATCAAGCAAACATTAAGCACCTTACCTGAACAACGCACGCCAACAAAGCAAGATTGGGCAGCACTTTCTAAAGTCTGGCAAACTCAATTAGATGAAAAAATTCAATACATGCAGCGATTACGCGAACGCGTTAATGGCTGCATCGGCTGTGGGTGCTTATCAATGGCCAAATGCCCTATCTACAACAAAGATGATTATTTAGGCGAAGAGCACAGCGGCGCTGTGCTGTTAGAAAGAGATTAAAGTTTTTAACGCCAATTGTCTTTCTCTAGGCTAACTATTTAAATTAACTGTAAATAATACAGTGAAAACAGCGCACTACAGTTAACGATGATAGTTAACCACAGTACGGCGATAAAGCTGCGCTTTTTTGATTTATGCCTGAACCATTGTTGCGCAATTAATGATCCAGGCCAGCCGCCAAACACACCTAAGAGGTGTAATGTGCGTTCAGGCACACGGATCACATCTTCACCATGTTGCACTGCTAATCGTTTATCCCAGCCATACACTAAAAAGCTAATTAAGCTTATACCGCTGTAAATCCCAGCGATAAGGTATGGCATATTTAACAGCCAACAGGCGAGCCATAACAATGCTAAAAACAACAATGAAAATGTAATTAATGTTTTCTTAATCAATGAACTATCGCCTATACTCAGCTAAACGAACGAAATTTATTAGGCTGTATTATGGCATATATAAAATCATTTTTACTATCACTGTGCTTTTGCTCTTTAACAGCACTTGCAACAGAGCAACCTCTCGATGAAAAACTAAAAGTGTTTGAGCCTTACTTAGGCACTTGGCAATCAGACTTCAACGTAACAGCAGGCAAACCAGCAGTACAAGATGTAAGTACGTGGCAACGAGCACTAAACGGCACCGCCATTAAAACACTTCACTCTATTAACGAGGGTGAATACGGTGGCGAATCGATGATTTTCTGGGACAGCAAGAAACAATCGCTGGTTTTTTATTACTTCACCACCGCAGGCTTTTACACGCAAGGTACGATGAATGTTTTGAGCCCGACACAGTTTGTTGCCTACGAGAATGTGACTGGCAATAAAGAGGGAATTACAAAAGTTAAATCAACCAGCGAATTTAAAGATAACCAGTTTGTGGTGTCGACATCGTACCTTAAGAAAGGGCAATGGACTAAACCTGAAACACGCACTTATACCCGTAGTAATAAACAGGTGGTATTTAAGTAACGCGTATTTAAGTATTTAAAATAAACTAGGGTAAGGCGACTTAGCCTTACCCCGTAAGTCAGTTAGTGTCTAAAATCAGCCATTAATGCAGGGATCCCAGGCAACATTCCTACAAGAGCCATAACCCCCGTTAAAATAATAAACATCACTAATGGAATAATCCAACGACTCATTTGGCTTAATTCAGCGCTTCGTTCTTTACAACCAATTAAACCTAAATTATCGAGCAACATCGTTAATGACCAGCCAAATGCTGGATTAACCAAGGTTGATGAAAACACCACTATGGCTGCTGATTGCGTGGTTTTACCTTCTCGGGTCATTTCCATGCCTGCTTCAAGTAAGGGAATAAATACCCCAACAATCAAGGCTACACACAATACGGGTTGCCAAATAGCTAAATCCATTGGGTAACCCCAAATACTGGCAATAATACAAAATAATGCAGTTAAAACTGCACCCGCAGGGATTGGGCGTTTCGCAATGGCTGCTGGCACAATATAGGTGCCCCATGAGGAGGTAAAGTTTGAACCACCGAGAAGCGAGCCAAACGTTTGACGAATTGACGCACTGAACATTGTGTCGTCAATGTTCATTTGTACTTTTTCAGTACGTTCTGGGTAACTAATTTTTTGGAACACTTGATGACCTAAAAAGTCGGGAGACCACATCGCCACAGCCAGTACAGCAAATGGCAATACCACCACAAAACTTTCGAGTGTGGGTAGGCCTAACATCCAGCCTGTATTTTCACCCCACCAATACATTGGGTTCATATTCGGCAAGCCCGGCGCTGTTTTAAATTCAAAAGGTGCGCCAAGTGAAAAGGCAAGTAACCCCCCTAATAAACAGCTTAATGGCACAGCAAGCCAACGCTTTTTATAATGCTCAAGTAATGCATAAAGCACAATGGTTGATAAGATCACGATAAATGCGATATGAGTCATATCAATGCCTTCGGCCCACGCAAACAGCTTTTTAACCTGTGAAATAGTGCCAATAAAACCAAGGTAAAGAAGCAAACCACCGCACACACCGCGACTGGTTAACCCAGCGAGTAAACTCCCCCCTTTACTGAGCGCTAATAGCAAGCCAAACGCCCCAATTAGTAAACCAAATGCCATGGGATGACCTCCCGCAGCAACAACAATTGGAATTAAAGGAATAAGTGGTCCATGCGTTCCAGCTAAGTTTGCCGTTGGTAAAAAGAATCCTGAAAACAATAAAATAAAGATGGATACAATTAATAGCTCGTAGCGCACATTTTCTAATATAAAACCTTCGCCAAGACCAAGTGGTGCTGCAAACGTAGCTGCAATGGCTCCCACCATCACTACTTTACCGATTGTACCGGCCATTGCTGGAATTGAATCTTCGAGCTCAAAGCGATAATCCCTAAAAGGTAAGTTAGGACGCCAACGCTTTGGCTGCATAATTTGTAGTTCGTGTTCTAGGTATTCATCGCGACTTGAAAATTCACTGCTGGGTTTATGAAGTGCTTGATAGCTTTTTTGTCCACTAAGCGTCTCTGATTCCTGATCAGCAGGCGTTTTTGACGCTTCATGCTGCCTCATATTCATGACTTCTCCTACTACTTATCTTGAAAAATTGTGTGAGTATTTATTTTTTACTTAGGGTAAAGCAGCAAGACACAAAACACGATTAGGCAAAAGGTAGGGTATGAATTTTGAAAAACACCTTTCAAGCGAAAAGCACAGCAGGTAAATACATTGTAATTAATTGATTTTTAATTAATTTAATTAATATGAGACAGTATTTTTAAATTTTAATACCCAGTAAAAAGTCAGAATTGAACGCATTAACTATTAGTCTAATAAATTGCCTAAATAGTAAACGCTAAAGTACGGTATAAAAACAAAAGCCGTCAGTTACTCAGTAATCTGACGGCTTGAAGTTTGCGACTCAACCGCTATTTGGTTTTAAGTTTATTAAGCTCATCATCCTGCTGTGCCACGAGCGCATTGAGCGTTTGACTACCGTCGCCGGCTTGAGTCGAGAGCTCGGCTAGTTGCGATGCAGCATCTGAGATTAGGGTTAGATTACGGTTAATCTCCTCGGTTACTGAGCTTTGCTCTTCAGCTGCTGTCGCAATGTGGGTGATCTGTTGCGTAATTTCATCCACTTTAACAACTACTTCATGCAGCGCATCAAATGCAACAGACGTTTCGTCTACCGCAGTTTGAGCACGCACAACCCCTTGCTCAATGACTTTTGACGCATTACCGACCTCTAGCTGTAAGCTGTCGATTAAACCACTGATATCGTCAGTTGATGCGCGTGTTTTTGACGCAAGTGCACGCACTTCATCCGCAACAACAGCAAAGCCTCGACCTTGCTCACCCGCTCTCGCAGCCTCAATTGCGGCATTGAGCGCTAATAAGTTGGTTTGCTCTGCAATGGTTCTGATCACATCGAGTATTTGTGTAATGTCATTACTTCGCGCAGCCACTTTTTCAACGGCTTGGTTCGCTTGTTTAATCTCACTCGACATCGTTTTAACTTGAGTTACCGCCGACGATAAGCTCGACTCACTGTTTACAACAAGGCTATTAATTTCGTCTGCTTGCAGTGCCGATTGCTCAGAAGCTCGTGCCACTTCAAGGGCAGTCGCACTCATTTCGTTCATGGCTGTAACCACGCTTTCAATCTCTTGGAACTGTGATTGAACATTGTGTTTTGTATCTACCGACACATGCGTCGCTAATTCAGCTTGTTGTTTTGTCTGCGCAGAAACATTTTTCAGTTCACAGATAAGATCTCTTAATTTAGCTAAGAAAGCATTAAACCCTGTTGCCAACGCAATCAACTCTTCATGGGTATCAACATGCAATGTTTGTGTTAAATCGCCCTCTGAACTTGCCAAATTATCAACCCGTTGCTGTATCTGCTGAAGAGGAGCGACGATCGTACGGATCACCAGCAACATGATCACAAAAGCAGCGCCTGCGATAATAATTCCGGTGACTAAAATCAATCCTCCAAGCGTATTAGCATTTTCGCTCATGCTGTCAGCTAATGCTTGCGGCCCTTCAAGAGCAAGTTCAGTCGGCACTTCGATTAATAAATTCCACTGCTTTTTAGCAAGCTTAATGGTGATGGGGTAGTTAACTAAATACTCGTCCTCGACCTTAAAAATTCCGTTTTGTTTTTTTAATCTGTTGTAGTTATCAAGCATATTTTTAGGCACGACTTCTTTAAGTGGTCGGCCTAATTTATCTTTGTAATGACTGCTCCCTACAACCAAATCAAGCGAGCTTAATAAGGTTACGCGCGCTTTTCCGTTATACAGCTCTTTTGACAGTTTTTCTGTCATTGTTTGGAACACGGGTAACGTTAAATCAACCCCTGCAACACCAATGAACTCACTGTTTCTAATAATAGGCACCGTAAGTGAGGTCATCATTTCTGAATAACCTGGCGAAATTTCGTATAGATACGGCTCCATAATGCACGGGACTTTCGTGTCTTTTGCACAAAGGTACCATTCGGCTTCTCGTTGACCGAATTCGCTCAGTTTATCTACATATTTTTCTTCTA
Organism: Pseudoalteromonas sp. MBR-15; assembly: GCF_053628915.1. NCBI lineage: Bacteria > Pseudomonadati > Pseudomonadota > Gammaproteobacteria > Alteromonadales > Pseudoalteromonadaceae > Pseudoalteromonas > Pseudoalteromonas sp. MBR-15. The sequence continues at coordinate 86,037 of NZ_JBRJHH010000001.1, read as the reverse complement.
CGTCTTCAACCACTTGCTGCTCAATAGCACCATCACGATTACGCGTAAAATAAATTTCTAGGGTACCTGCCCCTGCAACTGAATGATCATAACCACTTATAAAATTCGCATCACGACCATCAAAACCATTGCGTTCGAATTGGGTATAGATAGATGAAAGAAGTGTATTTTTTTCTAATAATGCGCGGTTTAATTCAACCACAGCATCACGCGTAATGGCATTTGCAGCTTGTTCATCACCGAGGATAGCTGCAAATGAATAAGGCACACGGTAAGCTTCATTTATAAAGCCAGCGACTTGTTCGCCATATGCTGCCGCATTGGAAGAAAGTTTATCTTCAACCTCGGCAACAATTAATTTTTCAGACTGCCCAGCAAGTTGCTCATTACTTTGTGAAAGCTGCCACCAGAGCACACTAGAAAGTACAAACACTGTAATAAAAATGCTTCCTACGGTAAGCCATAAAAGCTTTTTTGCTAATGCTAACTGCCGCATTGAATATTCCCGTTTTTATTGTTTATTTGATAATAGTTTAGACTATCTTGCTAAACTAACAGCAACAAACATAAAAAAAGTATGAGTTTTTACTTTTTATTCAACGACCAGGTCGTAACAGATGCCATTGCTAATAAAGCCACACTCACCCATAAACACGCAACCAGCCCGAACACCTGAAACACCCAACCAGAGAGCACCGTTCCCACTAGTCGTCCTAACGCATTTGCCATGTAATAAAAGCCCACGTCGAGCGACACGCCATCGTTGTCAGCGAAACTAACAATTAAGTAGCTATGCAACGATGAATTGACCGCAAAAATGAAGCCAAAAATCAATAAACCAATCAATAAGCTTAGTTGCATAAACACGTTTAATGTCAGTGTTGTAGCCAACAAACAGGTGAATAGTGTTAATGCTGTTACCCACATTGCAGCTTGGCGTGTTGGCAAAAAACCTACTTTTTTATGGCCTGTGATACGCGGTGCCTGAGTTTGCACTAAACCGTAGCCAATTACCCAACACGCTAAAAAGCCACTCACCCACCAGTGTTGCCAACCAAACTGCGTTGCCAAATACACAGGCAGTGCCACTACAAACCACACATCTCGCGAAGCAAATAAGCACATTCGGGCAAAGCTGAGTAAATTAATTGCCCGCGATTTTGAGAATAAGGTTTTGAATTTTGGCTTATTCTTAGCTTTTCCGATGTCAGCATTAAGCGTAAGCAGGCTTAAAATCCAAACCACTCCCAGCATCACTAACATGGCAAAAATAGCGCCTGTGAAACCAAATAATGTGAGTAACACGCCGCCTAAAAAGAAGCCGAGTCCTTTCAACGCATTTTTAGATCCAGTTAGAATAGCAACCCATTTATACAGGGTTGACTCTCCCTCATGCCCTTTAGGTACCAAATACTTTATCGCACTTTTAGCACTCATTTTATTCAAGTCTTTAGCAATACCACTCAGCGCTTGTGCAGTCATGACAAACCCGACCGTTAACCAGTGACTGGGCGCACACAACATGGCGAGCGCAACAAGTTGCAACAATAATCCCAAATTCATGGTTTTATTGAGCCCCAAACGTGCCCCGAGCCAGCCACCGACTAAGTTGGTAATTACACCAAATACTTCATAAAACAAAAACAGCATGGCAATTGCTAATGCTTCATACCCAAGCTGATGAAAATACAGCACCACCAGCATTCTGAGCGCCCCATCGGTGAGGGTAAACGCCCAGTAGTTACCGGTTATTATTAGGTATTGTTTTAATTCGTTTGGCAAAGCTGCCAATTGTTCACGCATCAAAATACCTTAAGACAATGCCACTTTACGAACCAGCTCAGCAGTGCGATTTGCATAACCCCACTCGTTGTCGTACCAAACGTAAAGCTTTAATTGGGTATCGTTAACAACCATTGTTGAGAGCGCATCGATAATGCCACTGCGAGGATCGGTTTTATAATCAATAGACACTAATGGCTTTTCTTCGTAACCTAAAATGCCTTTTAACTCACCGTCAGCGGCTTCTTTAAACCACGCATTGACTTGTTTTTCAGTCACGCTTTCTTTTAATTCAAACACACAGTCGGTGATTGACGCATTGGTCAGTGGCACTCGCACTGCATGACCATTTAATTTTCCTTTTAATTCAGGGAAAATATGGGTAATAGCGGTAGCGCTGCCTGTTGTGGTGGGGATCAAACTTGTGCCGCAAGAACGCGCACGACGCAAGTCTTTATGAGGCGCATCAATAATAGTTTGCGTGTTCGTTATGTCATGAATGGTGGTCATTGAGCCGTGCTTAATACCAACCTTTTCCTGTAGTACTTTTACAACAGGCGCTAAACAGTTCGTGGTACACGACGCCGCTGTAACAAGTTGATGCTGTTGTGGATTATAAAGATGATCGTTCACCCCCATCACAATATTTAACACGCCGTCTTCTTTAACCGGCGCAGTGACAACCACTCGCTTTACACCTTGCGCTAAGTATTCATCGAGTAAGGCTTTGGTTTTCATTTTACCGCTGGCTTCAATCACGATATCGCAGTTTGACCAGTCAGTTTCTGCGATGGTTTTGTTGTTAGACACAGCAATTGTATGATGAGCAACACGAATGGTATCGTGCTCCACCGTGACAGGCGTCTGTAATCGGCCGTGCACCGAATCAAACTCAAATAAATGAGCATGGGTAATTGCATCACCGGCAGGGTCGTTAATTTGAACGCATTCAAGTTCAGGCCAATTCAGTGCTGCTCTAAGTGTTAAGCGTCCCATGCGGCCAAAACCATTAATACCTATTTTAATTGTCATTGTGCTGTCCTCTTTAACAACAGTGCGCTTGACGTTCGGGGCGATTCCCCATCGTTTCAAGTCGGGTTAAGTCAGTGTCGATTAGCTGAAAATTTGAGTCTAACGTCGCTTTTAGAATTTGCTGCGTCCAGTTAGGTAAATCTGAGTTTAGTTGGTAGTAAACCCACTGGCTTTGTTTTCTATCTGATAATAGCCCTGACTTTCGAAGTAGTGCCAAATGGCGAGAGATCTTCGGTTGGCTCAATGCCAAAGCCGCCACTAATTCACACACACACAATTCTTGCTGATGCATGATCAGCAACAACGTTTTTAAGCGTGTTTCATCTGCTAAGCATTTAAAAAAAGCCGTAGGTTCTAAGTTATTCATAGCATCACCTTCGTTAGATAACGCTACTATATATGGAAAAACGAATATAAAAAACTCATATATGAAAAAACATATATTAAAGTTTTATGACACCCCGTGCTGTGTTTGCCACTGTGTTGGTGATACCCCAAACCAGGCCTTAAAACGACGACTAAAAATAGACAATTCTGCATAACCTAACCGCAAGGCTAAATCGGTCATACTTACATTACCGTGTTGAAGTAGTCGAACGGCTTCTGACTTTCTAACATCATCAAGCAGTTGTCGATAAGTCGTTTCATGCATAGTTAAAATACGCTGTAACTTTTTAGGGTGAACACCCATACTTAATGCTGTGTTTTCTTTACTACAGTCCCCTGTTGCCAATAGCATTTTCATGGCGCTTTCAATATGCAGCATTTCATCTGGGAGCTTATTTATACGCTGCATCTCAAGCTGATCTGCAATGAGGGTATCGAGAATGGCATCATTGAGTTTTGGTTTATACGTTAAAAACGCACTCGAAAAATAAATAGCATCAGTATCAGCATTAAATTCAACCTCACAGCCAAGCACCTTGGCAAACAAGGCCGTGTGTTCACTCACTGGCGACTGCCGAAGGCATACTTTATCGGCTCGCCACTTGGGACCCACCAGCTCTTTCATTACTTTATTGACTAAACACACAGCCAGTTGCGCTTTTTGAACAAATTCCTGCTTTTCATCAGACAAACGGACAAATCGTACTTCGCAGCTATTTTGCCCATATAAAGCAAGGTTAAGCACAATGCCCTCTGCATGTAGATAAATATATTTTTGGGCTACGTTTAACGCATCAAGAATCGTTGGCTGGCGCGACATATACGCCCCAATAAGGCCCACGGTGCTCATACTTTGTTGACTCCCTAATTTTAAGCCAAAGCATGGTTCGTCACAGGCTGCTGCAGCGAGTTCTAAAAGCTGTAAATAGTGGCTATAAACAACAAAGCTGTCGGGGTCACGTAATTGTGCAGGTAAAATGCCCGCGTGTTCCAATAGCGTATTTGGGTTTACCCCGTAACGCCTGACCAAACCTTCAAAGCCCGCCAAGCTTGATGAGCGTATTAAACTTTCCACAAAAATACCATATGTCCCAAAGAGTCATTTCAGTGTCCTAAAAAGTCAAATTAACTGCAAGTATTTTATTTAAGCTATCAGTTACCTTTGCTATTAGAGCACCGACATGAACATTGCAAAACATCCAGTCATTATCGACGACATTCTGCACACCACACTTGCAAAGCAACGCGCATTTGCAAAAGCCCAAGGGATAGAAAGCTATGAACAACGTCGTGAGCACTTACTTGCTTTAAAAGCCTTAATTACCAATAACCAAGAACGTATTATTAAGGCTATTAATCTCGACTATGGTAATCGTTCACGCCACGAAACGCTGCTTGCAGAGATCATCAATGCCTGTGCCGATATTAACAGTACACTCAAGCAACTAAAAAAGTGGATGAAAGTACAAAAACGTCATGTAGATCATCGCATGTACTTTGGAGCTAAAAACCGAGTGATACCACAGCCACTAGGGGTGGTTGGGTTGATCATTCCGTGGAACTTCCCAATAAATTTGGCATTTAGTCAGTTGGCAGCTGCCTTTGCCGCGGGTAATAAAGCCATGGTTAAAATGTCAGAGAATTCCCGTCATTTAAGTGCCCTACTCGCTGAGCTTGTTGGTCATTATTTCAAACCTGAAAAATTAGCCTTTTTTTGTGAAACAGGTGAAGTAGGGATTGCCTTTTCAAAGTTGCCATTTGATCACTTAATGTTTACCGGTTCCGGCGAAACGGGTAAAAAAGTAATGGCAGCGGCGGCAAAAAACTTGACCCCAGTTACCTTAGAGTTAGGTGGTAAGTCGCCTGCTGTCATCGCAAAGGATTACCCAATGCAAAAGGCTGTAGAACGAATAATGTATGTTAAACAGCTTAATGCGGGGCAAATTTGCACTAATGTTGATTATGTTTTTGTGCATCAATCGCAATGTGAGCACTTTATAGAAACAGCGACCCATTGGGCAAAAAAACACCTACCCGATATTCACAGTGAAGACTACACAGCCATTATTGATGACCGCGCATTTAAGCGTTTAGTTGATTGCGTTGCTGACGCTCAGCAACTCGGTGCCAAAGTGATCACACTGGGTAAACAAGCTGCCGATGCAAAAACACGAAAGTTCCCGCTCACGATCATTATGCATAGTAATGACAATATGCACATTGATACTCGCGAAACTTTCGGCCCTATTTTAATGCTCAAAACTTACCACTCTCCCCAACAGGTGGTTGATTACGTCAGCGAACGAGATAGACCGTTGGCCTTTTACCCGTTTAGCTACGACAAGTCATTAATCAACTACTATATTGATAGCATTATGTCTGGTGGTGTTAGCGTCAACGACGCGTTATTTCATGTTGGGCAACATGACTTACCTTTTGGGGGAGTCGGTGCCAGTGGTATGGGGCATTATCATGGCTACGAAGGGTTTTTAACGTTCTCAAAATTACGCCCGGTGTTTTATCAAGCCAGATTTACTAGCATTAAGTTTTTAGCACCTCCGTACGGTAAATTTGCTGACCGGCTATTAGCCTTTTTAACCCGAATAAACTCATAACAATAAACCCCAACAGGTGACAACAATGCAGCAAGATAATTTTGATTTTGACCAAATAGTTATTGGTTCAGGCTTTGGTGGCTCCGTGAGTGCCTTGCGTTTAAGTGAAAAAGGCAATCGGGTTTTAGTACTCGAAAAAGGCCTACGCCGAGATGATAAAGCATTCCCAAAAACCAATTTAGATATTAAAAACTACATGTGGCAACCCGAAATTGGTTTAAAAGGCTGTATTCAATTTTCGTTTACCAATAAAGTCACTGTGTTACACGGTGTGGGTGTCGGGGGAGGTTCGCAAATTTATGCTAATGTGCATTTAATACCGGATGACGAAGTATTTCAATCTCCTGCATGGACACGTATAAAGCCAGACTGGAAAGAAAGCTTAATGCCCTATTATGGGCTTGCTCAGCGTATGCTCGGCAGTGCCAAAAACACCTACACCAATGTCGCCGATGACACACTCAAACATGTGGCAGAAGAAATGGGCCAAGGCAGCTCATTTAAAACCGTCAATACGGGAGTGCTATTTGCCAAGCCCGGTGAAGCGTACAATAAAGAAGTACCCGATCCTTACTTTAATGGCGATGGTCCACGTCGTCACACCTGCAACTACTGTGGCAGTTGTATGATTGGCTGTCGTAACAATGCCAAAAATACGCTAATGAAAAACTACCTCTTTTTTGCTGAGCGAAACGGGGTTGAAATTAGACCTAGCTCCGAAGTCATTAAAATCACCCCTCTTAATGACGATGGCAGTGCAGGCTATAAAATTAAAATAAAAGATACGAGCCATAAAAACAGCCATATCTACACCCTAAAAACCCGCGGAGTAGTGCTAAGTGCAGGTGTAATGGGCACAGTACCGTTGCTATTGAAAATGCGCGACCAAGATAAAACACTTCCCCATATTTCGCCATGGCTTGGGCAACAAATTCGCACTAACTCAGAAACGCTCACAACCGCAAACAATACAACTAAAAAAGTGGATGACGGCGTTGCAATCAGTTCGTTTATTTCTGTAGATAAAGACACAAATATTGAGATTTGTCGTTTTCGAGAAGGCTCAGATGGTACCTGGCTCTATTTGCCCTACGTACCAATGGTGACAGGCACAGGAGTTAAACGTATTGCAAAATTTTTACTAAACACAGTACGCCATCCAATTAAAACCGCCAAAGTACTCAGACCGAAGGGAAAAGCTCGCAGCTCTATTTTGTTCTTAGTGATGCAAAAATCAGAAGCTTTTATCCACCTTGAGTGGCGTCGAAAATGGTATCGATTATTTAAAAAGGGTATCACCGCAGTACAAAAAGCCGAAGATACCCCACTGACAGTCTCATTTCCAAAAGCAGAAGAAGCCACCAAACGCTATGCGGAGAAACTCGGCGGCGTACCCGGTTCAGCATTAACCGAAGTGTTATTTGGAGCCCCCATGACGGCACATATCATGAGCGGCGTAGCTATGGGTGCCGATGCGCAAACAGGCGTGGTCGACACCTCTGGTGAAGTTTTCGGTTACAAAAACCTACGCGTTATCGACGGTTCAATTATTCCGGGTAACTTAGGCGTTAACCCTTCTTTAACCATTACTGCCCTCTCTGAGTTTGCGATGAGCCAAATACCTGTTTTTGATGAGCAACGCGCAAAAACAATCAAGCCCATTTCGTTCAGCGAACCTTTAGCCGGTCAAACATCATCACTCACAGGCTCGGGTGATTTATTGGCACAAATAAAAAATGTATAAAAAGAACAACACCAAGGACACAAAAATGATAACAAAATTAATAAATCTCAGCCTATTAGCGTGTGTAATGTGTACTCATTACACACAAGCAGAAAGTGACCTAACGAGTAAACCTGCAAGTAAATTCACCGTTCAAAAAAACCAACAGTTGTTACAAACACTCCCTTTTAATGATAAAACTGACTTTGCACTTGCCAGTAAAGGGCTCATTGCTAAACCCCAAAATAAGCACATATTAAATGCAAATGGTGAGGTTATTTGGGACTTCAATCAATTTGATTTTTTAAAAGAACACGACTTTATCCCCTCCATAAACCCAAGCCTTCATCGCCAGGCGTTACTCAATCTAAATTACGGGCTTTTTAAAGTTTCTGAGCATATATATCAGGTAAGAGGCTTTGATTTAGCGAATGTCACTTATGTCAAAGGCGATACCGGATGGATTATATTTGACCCCCTTACCGTTCCTGAAACAGCCAAAGCAGCACACGATTTAATAACAAAGCACCTAGGTGATAGACCCATTAAAGCCATTGTTTACAGCCATGCACATGCCGATCATTTTGGCGGGGTAAAAGGCATAATTAGTCAACAACAAGTCGATAATAACGACGTACAGGTAATTGCCCCCGCGCACTTTATGGAACACGTTGTAAAAGAGTCTGTTTTGGCTGGCAATGCAATGCAGCGTCGCGCTGGGTATCAATATGGAAGTATTATTGGTAAAAATGAACTATCTACAGTTGATAGTGCGCTAGGTAAAGGGATTGCGTTCGGCTATGTTAGCTTAATCGCGCCTACCCGTATTATTGAACAGCCTCAAGAAACCATTGTTGTCGACGGCATTGAAATGGTAATGAAAAACACACCGAACACCGAATCGCCTTCAGAAATGAATACCTGGTTTCCTCAATTTAAAACTTTATGGATGGCCGAAAACACGGTCGCAGGTATGCACAACATTTATACAATTCGTGGGGCAGAAACGAGGGATGCATCACAATGGAGCAAAAAAATAAACCAAACTTTACAACAGTTTGGTAAGCAAGCCGACATACTAATTGCTTCACACCATTGGCCTCGATGGGGTAATAAGAATATTGTTCATTACCTTGAAAAACAACGTGATATGTACGGATACATGCATGATCAGGCTCTCAATTTAGCCAATCAAGGGGTTACGATAAACGAAATCCATAACCAATTTACAGTACCGGAAAGTTTATCGAACGAATGGTTTAACCGCGGCTATCATGGCTCTGTTAGCCACAACGTAAGAGGCATTATTAATAAGTATCTTGGCTTTTTTGATATGAACCCTGCCACACTTAATAAACTCAGCCCTGCCGATTCTGCAAAACGATACGTAAAACTCGCAGGCGGTAGCAAGGCAATGCTAAACGAGGCACAAACGGCATTTAATAATGGTGAATATAGATGGGTAGCAGAACTGCTAAATCACTTAGTTTATGCGGAACCTGAGAATCAAGCAGCCATTGCATTACAAGCTGATACATTAGAACAATTAGGCTACCAAGCTGAAAATGCAGGTTGGAGAAATGCATACTTATCTGCAGCTTATGAGCTTAGAAATGGCATGCCAAGCAGTGTAAATAAAACAGAAATTGGGCCAGACATCATCAAAGCAATGAGTACTGAACTCGTCTTTGACTATTTAGGTGTGCGATTAAATGCCGAAAAAGCGGCTCAACATCAGTTTATTATCAATATTCAGCTACCGGATACCCAAGAACAGTTCGTTATTGAGTTAAACAACGCCCACTTAAACAACTTAGCAAACACACAAAGTGAGCATGCTGATTTAACGCTAACGCTTAATCGTGCAGATTTAGATTTACTTTTAATGAAACAGGTCGACTTTAAGCGCTTACTTGAAAGCAATAAAGCCAGTTTCAAAGGTGATATCCAAAAATTTGCCTTATTGATTAGCTTAATTGACAACTTTGACTATTGGTTTGAAATAGTAAAGCCTTAACGAAGAAGGTGGGCTATTTAAGCCCACCTATCAGCGTACTAAATCACTGATAATTCAACAGCAATGTTGCCGCGCGTTGCATTTGAGTAAGGGCACACTTCGTGTGCTTTATTGACTAATGTTTGCGCAGTTTCTTTGTCTAAATCGCCCACTGACACCGCCAATTTAACAGCAATACCAAACCCGCCCTCGATTGGACCAATTGATACTTCAGAGTTGATATGTGTATCACTCGGTAGTTTAACTTTAGCTTGGCCTGCCACTAATTTTAGTGCACCAATAAAGCATGCAGCATAGCCCGCTGCGAATAATTGCTCTGGGTTTGTGCCTTGACCGTCATCACCACCTAACCCTTTAGGTGTTGATAATGCGACATCTAAACGACCGTCATCTGATTTTGCAGTACCTTCACGGCCACCTGTTGCTGTGGCTTTTGCAGTATAGGCAACGCTTTGTAGTTCTTTCATGATTACTCTCCTTTGTGAGTGAATATATTTTGCATGCAAAATATATTAGAACAGCTTTTTGAATATTGCAAATATTTTGTATGCAAATTAAAATACACTCACTGATCATAAGGAATCCACTATGAAGTACCCGCAATTAAAACTCGATAACCAACTTTGCCATCGCTTATATATGGCATCGAATAGCATTGCTCGCGCGTACCGTGATTCACTCAACCAGTTAAATTTGACCTACCCACAGTACGTCGTGATGATGGCATTATGGGAAAAAGACAAGATCAGCATAGCTGAATTACTCGAAAAAACAGCCATTGATGGCGGTGCTATGACGCAAATTTTAAAAAAGATGAGCGAAAAGTCGTTATTGAGTATTTACCAAGACAGCCAAGATAAACGTAAACGCCTAGTTCAACTCGAAGCCAAGGGTAAGGCCTTACAAGATGACGCTGCCAGTATTCCTGAACAAATTCGTTGTCGCTTTCCTAGCATCAATGAGCAACAGGCTTTGCAACTTATTCAGCTTCTCGATTTGGTAAATAGCGATCTTGATTAACAAAAATTATTTGAAAGTGAATTTCGATTACACCGCTTTTTAATAGATTTAAATGCGTTATAGTGGGTAAAACCCACTAAAACGGACACGATTATGAAAGCATTTGGTTATAGCAAAGCCACCCCAACGCTTGGTGAACATTCCTTACAAGCAATTGAATTACCAGATCCAGTTGCAACGGGCAGCGATATTTTAGTTGCTGTTGAGGCTATTTCAGTCAACCCTGTTGACACTAAAATCCGCGCAAACGTTTCTCCCCAAAGCGGCTATAAAGTCATTGGCTGGGATGCAGTAGGCACAGTAAAAGCCGTTGGTGAAAACGTGTCATTATTTAACGTTGGCGACCGAGTCTATTATGCTGGCGATTTAACTCGCCAAGGCAGTAATGCGCAGTTGCAACTAGTTGACGAACGCATTGTTGGTAAAGCACCCGCAAGCTTAACCAATGCAGAAGCCGCCGCCCTCCCTCTAACCAGTATTACAGCATGGGAATTGTTATTTGACCGTCTGCAAATTACGCAATCAAAAGACAGCAAACCCGCCTCAGTATTGGTAATTGGTGCAGCGGGTGGGGTTGGCTCAATTTTAGTGCAGCTTGCTAAACAGCTAACAAACTTAACAGTTGTTGGCACAGCGGCACGTCAGCAAAGTGTACAATGGCTAACCGACTTAGGCGTAGATTATGTGCTAGATCACAGCCAAGATCTCAATCAACAACGTATTGACGCAGAACTTGATGAATTTGATTATGTAATCAGTTTAACGCATACCGATAAGCACCTTGACAGTATTGTAGAGGTAATTAAACCACAGGGTAAATTAGCACTGATTGATGACCCCGCAAGCTTCGATATTTTAAAGCTTAAGCGCAAAAGTATTTCGCTTCATTGGGAGTTTATGTATACCCGCTCAATGTTTCAAACCGACGATATGATTGCTCAACATCAACTACTAACAACACTTTCAGAGCTTGTTGATAAAGGCATCATTAAAACCACCTTGGGTGAGCATTTAGGAAAAATAAATGTCGAGAACATACTCAAAGCCCATGCTATTTTAGAATCGCATCAAGCACGCGGTAAGTTAGTGCTTGAAGGATTTTAAAATATATAGCTTTAGCACTTATACATGTAAACGCCAGAAAAAATTCTGGCGTAAATCTCTCTAAAGGACAAGTCTATACTATTTCGGCCCGTTTTTTGTGGTATGCCGCTTTGTACTCTAAATACAACCATCTACTGCCGAAGCTGCACCTATTGAAATAAAAATATATAACAATCTAGTATTGTTTCTTGACATATCGCCAGTGCAGACATGCCAAAAGCAAGGCAATTTATTAACAAGCTCAATAATACGTTATATATTATAAAGTTAACGCTACCTTCTTAGATTAGCATTTAAAGTACATTGAGGAAGAGTTACATCAATCTTCTCTAAATGAGCTAAAAGAACATCTTAATTCGCCCTAAATTTCACTATTCTTTAACTGCCAATATTAGCTAAATTCCGCCATTAACAGATTGATAAAAATAAAGTTTGTATTAATTTGTACAATTTCAAGCAACTATTCTTAGATTTTCAATTTACAGTAGCAGCAACCAAATTTCTCATTTGGCATATCTATAGCGACAAGCTTTTCAAGCTAAAGAATGAAAAACCTATAAATTGAGTATTATTAACATGAAAAATCTAAAAATTAGTCAATTGCTCTTTGCTGCTTTTTCCATTCCATTAATAGCAATTATCGGGTTAGCTTTACTTTCTGCAAACAAAATGAAAACCATAAACGAGCAATCAACGATAATCTCTGACAACTGGCTTCCTTCTGTAAGGTATGTTGAACGAATAAATACCCAAACTGCGGATTTACGAAACGAAGAAGCAAAACATATTATCTCAACTGATGCGAGCGAAATAGCAAAGGCAGACTTAGATATTGCGCAAATGCTAAAAGATATAAAGTTCAGTATTGAACAATATAATCAGCTAATTAGCAGTAAAGATGAACAAGTACTGATGGCAAAATTTCAATCAGAATACCAAGAGTATTTAACCATTCAACAACGATTACTTGCGCTTTCAAGAAAAAATGAGAATAAACAGGCTCGTTCACTCTATTTAACTGATTCTCAGAAAGCTTATCAGGAGTACTCAAATATTCTTTTAGCGTTATCAGAGCTGAATGAAAAAAGTGCCTCACAGGCTAGTGAATACGGTGATCTTGTTTACGAACGCTCAATGAACTTATTAACAACTTTAGTCATCTTTGTCATAATTGTCGTTATAGGTAGCTCACTACTATTTACTCGCTACCTAACCAGATCATTAACTAAAGTTCGTGATGCCATGATCAAAATGGCTGACGGCGACTTGACTATTCGTTTAGATGACTCTGGCAGGAATGAGCTGACAACTTTAGCGCAAAGCTTTAATCAATCAGTGAATAATATATGTACGCTCACTGATAAATTATTTACCGTAGCAGATTATACTGAAACATCTGCTGACAGCCTTGCGTGTACTATGCATCAAATTGAGCTAAATTCAAAAATGATGTTGGAGCAAATAGAGCAAATAGCGACTGCACTTACTGAAATGACTACAACAGCTCACGAAATGAGTCAAAATGCCGTTACTGCCGATACAAATGCTAACAGTGCGATCAGTAATGTTGAACAAGGTAATCAATCCTTATCTTTAGCAGGTAAAATTAGTAATGATATCAGTAATGCTATAAATGAATCGGCATCAATAGTTAACCAATTAAAGGAATATTCTGCCGAGATTGGAACCGTTGTTGATGTGATTGATAGCTTATCTGAGCAGACTAATTTGCTAGCATTAAATGCAGCTATTGAAGCCGCCCGCGCGGGTGAGGCTGGCCGAGGTTTTGCTGTAGTAGCAGACGAAGTTCGAGCTCTTGCAGCAAAAACACAACAATCTACAATTAATATTCAAGAAATTATTACTAAGCTACAAAACCAAACAAAACTTGCAGACGAAAATATGCAATTAAATCTTGAACTTATTATTTCTTCACAGCGCAGTGCTGAAAGCGTAAGCAATGCATTTTCAGGTATTTTTAACTCAGTAAAAGCCATCTCTGATATCAATTCAATTGTTGCCACTGCCGCCACTGAACAGTCGAATGTGACAGAAGAAATTTCAAAAAATATCCTCTCCAGTGTAACCATGGTAAATGAAAATGTAGAAGGTGTTTCTAATAGTGCGAAGGCCAGCACCCGTTTATTACAAGAGGCACAACAACAAAAGCAACTATTAGCTTTCTTTAAACGCTAGCTATACATCATTTAACGCTAAGCTGGCTAAGAGATTTAACGTTACTTCGCCAGCTCAGTCATCACTAGCAGTGTTATCGCAAAATTATATAAGAGTGAGTATATAACCCACCGCATCATAAAAGTGCAGTTTTTAAGACTTGCTTCACTATTTTAGTGCTTAGAGATTGCTACAAATATTCCCACAAAAAATAAGTCACTGATTTTAAATAATTTAAAATAAAAATAAAGAGTGGCACAGTTCTTCCAATAGTGAAAAAGGAACTTGCACCTAAAAGGAGACGAACGTGACTAACTTTTATCACACTCTTTACTTACTTTGGCGTTTAGATATTAGCACATGGCATGTGCATGAACCGAACGATCCACATACCACTGCAGATAGGGAGCGTCGCTATGTTAAATAACGATCCTGAATTTATAGAAGCACTGCAAAAGGTATCTGTTCATAACCTTACAATTACCGAAGCCGCTGAACAGTATGACATTCCCAAAAGAACGCTTTACAACGCTGTAAGGCAACAGCATGCAAAATTAAATAAGCAAAAAGCTTATTTAATTGCGACACAAAAACGGCTTAAACAACACCTTCGTAATGTTGAAATGGAGTTGGCTCGCTTCGTTTAAAAAAAGTCTGTATGGTTTAAAAACACGCATTTAACAAATTGGAATGAGTATGCACGCAGTAGAAGTAAACTTTGATGGCTTAGTGGGGCCAACACACAATTACGCGGGATTATCGTATGGCAATGTTGCCTCATTAAGTCATGCCTCATCACATTCAAACCCTAGAGAAGCCGTATTGCAAGGGTTAGAAAAAATGAAGGCAATGCATGAGCTCGGCTTAGAACAAGGTATTTTTGCACCCCATGCTCGTCCTGATCTCAACGTATTAAAACGTTTGGGATTTACTGGCAGCGACAGGCAAATTATTGAAAAAGCATTTAAAGCCGATCCCATTTTACTGCGAGCCTGTTACAGTGCGTCTGCTATGTGGACTGCAAACGCAGCAACCGTGTCTCCCTCTGCTGATACGCTTGATGGCAAAGTACATTTTACAGCTGCAAACTTAAACAACAAATTTCACCGCTCATTAGAACCGACAACGACAACAGCGTTGTTGAAAGCCATGTTTAACAACGACCACTATTTTAGCCATCACTGTCACTTGCCTGACCAAGGTTTTTTCGGTGATGAAGGTGCTGCCAATCATAATCGTTTATGCGATAGCCATGCAGATACGGGGTTAGAGGTATTTGTATTTGGGGCGAGTAGCTTTAATAATGCACTCCCCAAACCAAGTAAATTTCCTGCACGGCAAACACTCGAGGCATCACAGGCTGTTGCTCGTTTGCACCAATTAAAACCCCACAGCCAGCTATTTATTCAACAAAACCCTGTTGTGATTGACCAAGGTGTGTTTCATAACGATGTAATTGCAGTCGCAAATGGCAATGTTTTACTGTGCCATGAGCAAGCTTTTTTAAACCAAGCGCATGCCTTAGATGAAATAAAAAAAGCCTATACCGGTGAAAAAACCCTGCATATTATTGAAGTACCGACCCAAAAAGTAAGTATTACCGATGCTGTAAGCAGCTACTTATTTAATAGCCAACTTATTACACTTGCCGATGGCAGCATGCTGTTAGTCGCTCCACAAGAATGCCAACGTAACTCCGCTGTGCATCAATATATTCAAGAATTAATTTTGTCGGATAATCCGATACAACATGTCCGTTTTTTTGATTTACGGCAGAGCATGCAAAATGGCGGAGGCCCTGCGTGCTTACGCTTGCGTGTTGCATTAAACGCCAACGAGCTTAACGCGGTAAACCCTGCCGTGCGCTTTAGTCACGACAAATATGACCAACTAGTCAATTGGGCTAACACACATTATCGCGATTCATTAACGAGCAATGACTTTGCTGATCCTCAGCTTTTAACTGAAAGCTATCAAGCACTTGATGAGCTTACCTCGTTACTTAATTTAGGCTCTGTTTATCCATTTCAACAACAATAACGTCATGAAAATTAAAGCAGTACATTCAATAAAAGGGGTCGCCAGTTCGTTAAATACCCTGCTCATTAATAGTGTAGAAAGTGGTGCATCCATCGGGTTTATTGCACCGTTATCATTACACGCAGCTCATGACTATTGGCAAGGCGTTAATACTGACTTAGCCACGCCATATCGACGCCTTTATTTAGCTATGGAAGGTGAGCAAGTGATTGGCTCTGTTCAATTATCTTTGTGTTCAAAAGCAAACGGAATGCACCGAGGTGAAGTAGAAAAACTGATGGTGCACACCGACTATCAAGGCCAAGGCATTGCAAAACAATTAATGAACACCCTAGAAACCGACGCTAACGCAATGGGGATTAGTTTATTAGTACTTGATACCCGTATGGGGGATATCGCATCCACTCTATATCGTAAGCTTAACTACATTGAAGCGGGCTCAATCCCAGGTTTTGCAAAAAGTTCCGCGGGTACGTTTGATGCAACAGTGTATTTCTATAAGCAAATCGGCTCTCGTTGATGGGGCCGAATTCAATCACTGATGACATAATTTTTCATTATTGTTCTGGGTGAGAATGTTCACCTTTTTTCAATAATAGTAAAAAACCGCACACTCTAAATTCAGCGAAAGCAGAAAAGTTATTATAAGTTGTTAAATTAATATACTTTATATGTAAGATAGCTGCATATTTCATTCTGCTTTTTTGATAAACGCAACGAGTTAATAACAATTCAAGTTCTATTAAGTTTTCGTTACTTATACTTCCTAGCATACACATAACACACTAAAGGAATGAATCATGAACTTTAAATCAACAATGCTTAGCAGCGCTATCTTACTTGCTCTCGTTGGTTGTGGCTCAGACAACGACAAAAATGACAACATAGCTCAGCCGCAAATGGCTAAATTCACTCTGGGTGTATCTGATGCGCCAGTAACAGGCTTAAAAGCTGTCAATGTGGTATTTGATTCAATCACACTGAGAACGCAAGGCGGTGAAGAATTCACTTTTGAAACGCGTGAAGACGATGATGAAACAAAACCTGAAATGGTCAACTTACTTGACTACACAGGCGACGATGTTTTCGCTCTTTTAGAAGATGAAGAAGTGCCTGCAGGCGAGTATCAGTGGATCCGTGCTGATGTTATCAATGGTGATACAAACGACTTAACAATGACATCACATGTTGTGTATGAAGATGACAGCATTGAACCATTAATCGTTAAACGTAAAGGCAACGACGGTGTGGGTGAAATTCAACTTGATGGCTTCACGCTTAATCAAGCTGGTAACGAATTTGTTATTGAATTTGACCTTAAAAAATCATTAGTTGACCCGCAAAATAGTTCTGAAATTGTGCTTAAGCCTCGTGGTGTTCGTTTAGAGAACTTGGCTGAATCGCAAGATATTGAAGGCACAGTAAGCGACGTATTAATTGCTAACTGCGAAACCGATAATATTGCTATTGCTGCTGAAGATGGCTCGTTTGGCCACGCTGTTTACCTGTATAGCAGTGACGTAGAAACACCAATGGACAACTACGAAGTAAATGAGAACGAAACACCGGCTGATGCACCACTCGCAACGGCTAATGTGGTTTTTGATAGTGAAGATAATCAATACGAGTTCGAACTTGCGTTCATTCAACCTGGTGATTACCAACTTGCTTACACATGCGCTGCACACATCGATGATGCAGAGGCAGAAGACCAAGCATTTACGCTTCATCAAATTAAACCTGTTACCGTTACATCGGGTGAAGACCTAACAGTGTCATTCACATTACCTGAGTAATAAAGGTTAATACCCCACTTAAAAGCCCGCTTTGCGCGGGCTTTTCTATTCTTTATCATATGAAACAGCCAAAGACTAAACCAGCATAGTCTTTCCCTTGTTGCTGTGCTGGTTTTCTCGTTGTGACTATTTGAATATGTTAATATTATAAGCCTTACCAAAACAGTCTGGGCTATGTTATGACATCGCGTATTTTAAAATCGATTTTCTATTCCTCTCTTATGTTAGGCTCAGCCCTGTTTCTACAAGGCTGCCAAGACCAACCACAATCCGACCATGTAGCAGTGAGTGGCGGCCTTATTCAAGGACAACAGCAAGGGCGAGTTATTGCCTATAAAGGCATTCCCTATGCAGCGCCCCCTGTGGGAAACTTACGCTGGCGAGCCCCTCAACCGGTTACTAAATGGCAAGGTGTCAAGGTATTGGAAAATTATGCCCCCGATTGCATGCAAAAACCATTTGCTGGTGATGCTGCGCCATTAGCAACCACGCCATCAGAAGACTGTTTGTATTTGAATGTGTTTAAACCCGCCAAGCACAGTGATAGCCCTTACCCTGTTGTAGTTTGGATCCATGGTGGCGGCTTTGTAAACGGTGGGGCTTCACCAGCAGTATACTCTGGCGAAAGCTTTGCTAAACAAGGTGTTATTTTTGTCAGCTTTAATTATCGTTTAGGTCGATTCGGCTTTTTTGCGCACCCTGCCCTCACACGATTTGAAAATGATGCACTGGGTAACTACGCATTAATGGACCAAATTGCAGCGCTTGAATGGGTGAAAAAAAATATCGCTCAATTTGGTGGCGATGCATCAAAGGTGACATTAATGGGTGAATCTGCAGGTGGTGCATCAGTGCATGCGATGATGCAAACGCCGGCTGCTAATAATTTATTTCAGCAAGCAATTATTATGTCTGCTGGTGGCCGAGACCTATTTAAACAACGGCCTTTACACAGTAATGACGACACGGTGTTAAGCGCAGAACAAATCGGTGAAAACTTTGCTAAGCAGCATACAATTTTAGGCAGCGATGAAAACGCGCTGGCTGCGCTTCGTGAGTTATCTGCCGAAGATATTATCGATGACCTCAACTTAAGCACGCTACACCAACAAAATACCGACGTACCAAACTATGTTGGTGGCCCCATTATTGATGGCACCATTATTAGTGCATCAACCGAAACGCGTTTAAGAAAAGGGACATTTAGCCACATACCAGCCATGGTTGGCACTACAGACAGGGATTTAGGGTTTGCAGGATTTGCTTCAAAAGACGCTTTATTCGACAGCTTTGCTGGGCACAACACACAGGCAAGAATGACATACGACGCCAATGGCGACACTCCACTGCCCGTGCTTAATTATCAGATTGGTCAAGATGCACAAATGCAAGAACCTGCTCGATTTGTTGCTAAACGCATTTCAGATATGGGCAAGCAGGCTTATTTATACCGCTTTGGCTATGTAGCGCAAACTTTAGATAAACCAGGAGCAGAGCATGCCAGCGAAATTCCGTATTTCTTTAATACGGTGCAAGCAAAATACGGTCATGTTACCACCGAACAAGACAAGCAAGCGGCTAAAATTATGCACCGTTATGTTACTAACTTTATTAAATTAGGCACGCCAAATGGCCCGGGACTCCCGAAGTGGTCTGCGTTTAAACATGATGAGCCATTTTTACTGCAAATGAATAAAACAGGTACCGCAGAGTTTTTACCTGACCCATTACAAGCTCGGTTAAACATCACCGAAGCAAAAGCAGAACAACAATAATCAATAGACGAGGCGCGTAATATAAGCGCCTCGTTAGCTTTTAACCTTGCTGCTGTACGTACTCAAGTGCCGTCATTTTTTTGTAGGTCACATTAGGATGAAACACATGCGTGGGTTCTGGGTCTACCACTTCGATAGGCGTTCCCTGACTTCGTGCAATATCAAGTGCCATTTGCGTAATATTGACACTAAACGAGGTGCCTATAAATACAATTTTATTAGCATCGAGCATACGTTGCTGCGCCTCAGAAATACGATAAAGTTCGGTGTAATACTCATCGAATAACAACACATACGGCTTAAGCGATTGATTAACAATAGGACTTTCATTACTAATGTTGAACACCTCAAGTAATGAATGGTGTAAGTTATCTTCGTTTACTTTATCCCATGGAGCGTTGAAGGCCATCACTTCATCACCTTGATTGTGAAAGACCGTCATTTGATCTAAACGACCGTGAATCGCAATGTAATCGGTGTTACCCGCCTTTCCATCAAGGCCATCAATGTTTTGTGTTATAAGATTTTTATCGCTCAACCAATGATGAACTTCGTTCGGACCATGATGTCGGTACGTTGCAAAGCGATGGTAGTACCACGCTAAAAATTCGCGTGGGTTGTTTTGATACATCGCACGTGTTGCCATTTCCATCGGCGTGTAGTTTTTGCTGCCAATGGTCCAAAATCCATCTTCGCCACGAAAAGTTGGGATCCCGCTTGCGGCACTCACCCCTGCGCCTGTGATATAGAGTGTATTCATAATGATAACTGTACCTTGTAGCCAAGCGCATCGGGTGTTACTTGCTGGTTATTGTTCATGCCCCCAATGCGATACAAACTGCCTTGATGTTCTAATAATCCGCGGTGATCCATACTGGCGGTATTTGCCTTTGGCATCGCGTGCCAATCATTGCTGTCGACATCAAAACGCCACACATGATCGCTTGCAGGGGCTGGTTTACCATCGTAACCCATGCCATTGTAATTATAGGGATTCGCTGAACCACCCATCATATATATATCGCCATTAAAGCTGGTTGCTGCCATGCGATAATGTGCCACGCCAGTGGGATGAGGAATCGTTCGCCAATCAATTTTTAAGGGGTTATCAGCATCAATGGTTCCTTTTAGGCACTGTGGAACCGCAGCAAACGAGCGACGTTTATCAGCATTCGCTTTGGTTTCTACGCCATCACAAACCAACATAGTATTGCCGCTAATGGCAGCCGCTTGACCAAACACCGGTTTCCCTAAAAATGGTGAAGCCTGTTGCCATGTATCCGTTTTAATATCGTAAACTTGCACTAAGTTTACGTTACCATCGTTATGCCAACCACTGACTAAATAAATATAACGTTGTTTATATGCCAAAGCGACACTGTCATCTACCGGCACTGGCATGCTGGTAAGTGAGGTGTATGAATTAGTAATCACATCATAACGATACACATCTGGGGTCGATACCTCTTGATGATCATGGCTTACCGTATAGCCACCAAATACATAAGCATGCTCACCAACCCCCACTGCGGTACTGGCTAAACGCCCCACTAAAGGTTGAGTACTCGGTACCCCTTTAGCTGCGTGCCAAGAATCATCACCAACTTTAAGTACCCATACTTTATTATGAATATCATGATGTGCTTTACCCTTACCTAGTCCCATAAAACTTAAAAAGTAAGCTTGTTCATGAATAACTACTTTAGCAACCGCATTATTGGCTACCGGTTCTGGTAAGGCTGGAATTGTTGCAAGTGCAATAGAAAATAGCAGGCTCATAAGATGAATAAACGACTAAAAACAGACGTTAAGAATACCATTTTATGAGCCCGAGGAAAGGCCTAGTAAGCAATACTAATACGTTGATTTAAATGTGCTGCAGATTGCGCTTCATCAAGCATGGCTTTAGCGTAATCGGTTACTGATATTTTGCTTTCGCCGTTTGAGTCAGTAAAGAAGCTGTCGCCTCCTACACGATAAGGGCCCTCTGAATCACCAGGATAAATTACCGCAGCAGGGGATACAAAGGTCCAAGGTGTATCTGCGGTTGATGCTCTAAACACCTCAAGCGCTTCACCTTGTGCACGTGCTTCATCTTTATATTCAGCTGGAAAATCAGGGCTAGAAATCAACGTGACACCCGGTGCAACCTCTAAACTACCGGCGCCCCCTACCCATAAAATACGTATGCCAGTGCCAGCCAATGCACTCAGTAATTGTTGAGCACTGTTAGCCACAATCTCATGATTACCAAGAGCACGACCACCAATAGCCACAATTACTGCATCGCTGCCTGCTGCGGCGTTTGCTATATCGTCTTTTGTTAAATCAAATTCAGTTATCGTGACATTATCTTGGGTTACTTTACCTGCGTCTCTTACTAACACATTAACTTGGTGACCGCGTGTTAATGCTTCTGAAGTAATGTGGCTACCAATCCAGCCTGATGCGCCTAATACTGCTAATTTCATGAGGAATACTCCGTTGTTTGTTTCATTAACAGCAGTTTACTTGTTCACCATTTACTGATAAATACACTACATAGATACACATTGTTTCATATTAAGATACCAATGGATAAACTCAATTCAATTACAAGCTTTGTCGAAGTGGCGCGCACAGGGAGTTTTACACAGGCCGCTGAACACTTAGGTTTAAGCCGACTACAAGTATCAAGACATATTCAAGATATTGAAAAGTGGCTTAATTTAAGATTGTTTCATCGAACAACGCGTAAAGTCAGTTTAACTATTCAAGGCGAAGAAGCGCTAAGCTATTGCCAGCAAATATTAAATCAAGTGTCTGACTTACAAAGCCGTGCTCACAGTCATAACAATGAATTAGTCGGTACAATTCGACTCGCATCTCCCATTGGTCTTGGGCAACATAAACTGTTTGAGGCCATTGAAGCATTTACCAAGCGCCATCCACAAACTCGGTTTGAGTTATTACTGTCCGATAGTCTATCGCAGCTTGTTGATGACCGCGTAGATATTGCCCTGCGCTATATCCACCAGCCTGATGAAGGGTTAATTGCTCGCAAGCTTATGTATATAGCAACAGCGGTATGCGCATCGAAGGCGTATTTAGCACAGCACAATACAATAAACGACCCCAATGACTTAGCCACGCATAATTGCCTTGTCCATAAAAAACACAGCGTGTGGCAGTTTCAACGTAACGGTAATACACAAAAGGTCACCGTTAAGGGCAACATAGTCGCCAATGATATGGGCGTATTACTCAAAGCAGCTAAACAAGGAATGGGGATTGCTCACTTACCCTGCGATTTAGCGAATGATCATTTGTTATCCGGTGAACTTATAAAAGTGCTGCCAGAGTATACAACCGTTGGTTCACATATATGGGCAGTGTATTTATCGCGAAATTTTCAACAAAATGTAGTGCGAGCCTTTATCGACTTTTTAGCAGAGCAGTGGCATCACGATATTTTGTAATCTAAATGCGCTGCAGGCACGTACAACTAGCAAAAAGGAGTCGTAATGCAGCACTTAGACCACGAAATATCACGCATCATTGAAATGGCGTGGGAAGACAGAACCCCGTTCGAAGCAATAAAGCAACAATTTGGCTTAAATGAAAAAAGCGTGATCGCTTTAATGCGCCAGCAGCTAACAAACTCAAGCTTTAGACTCTGGCGAAAACGCGCAACAGGCAGGCAAACCAAACATTTAAAACTTCGCCACCCCGATATCTCAAGAGGTTACTGTAAGACCCAATATAAGCACAGGTAAACCTGTATACATATCGGTTTAGTACGAAGGCGATTCGTTGTTAAAAAACGCCAAACAGACTTAGCTATGTTGCCTCAGTTGTTAGCCGTACATATTTTTCAGCAAGCTCATCGAGTGACTCGCGATGATTTGGATCAGGCTTAATACAATCAATAGGACACACACTAACACAGGTCGGGTTATCATAATGCCCGACACACTCAGTGCATTTATTAGGATCAATTTGATAAATCTTTGCGCCCATGTAAATAGCTTCGTTCGGACATTCTGGATCACACATATCGCAGTTAATACATTTGTTATTGATGAGTAATGCCATGACAAACCTTACAGGAAGATAAAGAAGTTCCGCTTTTAAAACCTTCACCGAAAATTTCAAAACGTAACAAAAATTGCAGCCGCGTAATATAGTTTGCAATGAGCAAACATTCTTTGATCTAGATCAAGCTCTACACCCGCATCACTCTCTAATCATTCAAGATTGAATGATTAACTGTAGTTAGCAACTATCTACTGAGCACAAATTGTGTAAGGAGATTAGTGAGCTGTTTTATAATATTTAGAATTAGCTTATCCCTACCAGCGTTGTTAGCAAACTCCACATAAAAAACAAATTTTTCGCAGAAATGTGGCTATGAGGAAGGGTTCTAAATTGGAATTAACCGAGTAATGTCGGGAGATATAAATTTAGGAGTCCTATATGAATAGCAAAGTTGGTATTTTTTGGTTCGTTGAAAACACATTAGTCTATAAAGCTCAAAATGCTATCGACTTAAAGGCAGGTCAACTTGGTTTTATCGATAGCCCACTGCAACACCAAGTCGAATGGGAGGAGAATAATATTTACCAATTGTTTGGGTTAACACTATTCAACAGTGACTACTACAACTTTCCCAGAGGCCGAGTTGTTTTTAATGTTGATCAAAAAACCTCATACGTATATTTAGACAAAAGCTTGTTTAAAAAGCACATAGTAAATGAGATAAAAGTTAAATTTTTTTTGGCGCATACAAACATCAAGTTCTTTACAGATCCTCATTACCATTGCTTTGCTAGCATTTAGTAAAAGTTAAATACTACCTATACCTGAGCGCTGATACACAGTGTATAAGCGCTTAAACTTTACAAAGCTATTTATTTACCTGAAGGTGCGGGAGATTGGCTACGTATAAATGCTGGAATATCAAAAATATCATTTTTAGTAGATACAACACGTTTAGGTGCTTTTTCTGGTTCGGCTTGAGGTGGTGTTTCTTCCCATAAATTAGATTTAATAAGCTTACTTTTTGCACCTGTAGCAATCACTAATATTTCAAAATTATTAGCAAGACTAGTTATTTTGGAAGCACCGCAAATAACCACCGCATTCGGACTCACTTGTTGGCGTACTGTATCCATAATGGTGTTGTAACTGCCTAATGAGATCTCATCGACACAATTAATTTGTACAATAACACCTGTGCTTGTACTCATATCAACACTACTAACCAACGGATTACTCAGGGCTTGCGTAAGGGCTGTTTGTAAATCGCTTTCATCGGCGCATTTACCTACCCCCAAGACGGCATCGCCTTGTGCATCCATTACTCTTTGAAAGTCTCGCAGATCTACGTTAATTAATCCCTGATAACACAACATATCAATAAGAGACGTAATTAAAGAATGTAAAATTTGATTGCTGTGTTTAAAGGCATCAAATAAGCCTATGTCATTGCCTAGCACTTCAATAAGTTGATCATTTGGCAAAGTAACTACAGCATTAGCATATTGCTTTAATTCATCAAGCCCTTGCTCGGCTACTTTTCGCCTAAAGTCCCCCTCACTGGTAAAGGGTAAAGTGGCAATACAGATTACGGGCTTATTTAGATCTTTGGCTAACTTAGCTATATATGGGCTTGCGCCTGTACCTGTGCCTCCACCTAAGCCTGTTGCGCATAAAAGTATGTCGCAGTTATTAATAAGCGTTAATAATTGCTCTTCACTTTCTTGTGCGGCGAGTAGCCCTATTGCTGGGTCTGCACCAGCACCATAGCCGTTTGTAAGCTCTGCACCTATCAACACAAAGTCATCACTTTGAGAGTGTTCTAATACAACCTTATCGGTATTAACGTTATAAAACTTCGTTTGTGGGTTTTGAACCTCATTAAAAATGGTATTAACTGTGTTACAGCCACAGCCGCCAATACCAAACACGCCAATAGACAAGCCATCTAAATTCTCAACTAATTCAAACATTGCAGCTCCTTATTTTTTAAAGAGCATAGCAATAGGGTGCGTCAATATTTGACGCACCTAAACTTACTGATTATAAATATTAGCGGCAGCCTTTATTTTATTAATGACTCTGTTACGAATAACCACAGGCTCGATGACCTCTAACCAATGAGCTAATTTAAACAATTCATCAATTAATTGTTGAGTATCATCTACTTTAAAAGTGAGTAAGGAGGTTTGTGCGTCTAATTGCTGCTTTTCGATTAGCTCTCCAAGCTCTATAAACCCTTGATTAATAGCCGATTGAGTAGGCACTTTGATGACCAAGTTAATTGGCTCTTGGCGTTTACCTTTATTAATTGCCAATCGTAATGAGCTTAACTGCTCTAGATTTGGTTCACGCCGTGTTTTTTGCAAAATGTGTACATTGCGGATGCGGTAAACTGGCGTTTGATAGCATTTATCGTGAAGCTCACCCACCATAAACTGCGCCATTAAAATACCATTATCTTCCTCAAGTCCATAAAAACTAAGTTCAGAAAAGGCCAGCCAGTGTGCCTGCTCATATAAAACGCGATAAATTTCAGCACTAACAACGCGCTTATGTTTTATTGCATGTTCGATTTGTTTAACAACCTTGCTGTCAAGATTTACCTTTATTGAAGAACCATGTTCTTGATTCAACCACTCGGGCTTATGGCCATTTAAACGCTGTAACGCAACATCTGCTTTTGCATGAATTGATTGTTTAATATCTACAGGAATATTTTGCGGCAGTAACTGCTCAAGCAATAAATAATGCTGAGCAAGCTCTGTGCTCATCACTGTCGAATTTCCACGCCATTCCTTATTAATAGACCAACCATAAGGCTTTGTTCGCGTGTCTTTTTCAAGGCCAAAACAGCCTTGATCGTAAAGTGATTGAAGATCGCGTTGTAGCATACGAGTAGAGAGCTTAATGCCGCTATCAAAAAGCTTATGTTTTAACTGGGTTATAGAGATGGAGCTTGGCTGTGAAGGCAAAAGCTCTAGAATTGTTAAATGGCGTTGTGAGCTCATGGTAAAACACTAATTATGTAATTATATTTCATCATCTTCGGAGTTTTTATAAAAATATCTCAACCTAGTTTTAAAAATATTATTCATTAAATACTAAATCAAAGTGCTCTTCTAATGGTTCAATACGGCTTTCAAACCAACTTAAAAGCTCTTTAATAGCCTGCTGATTTTTAGTAAACAAATCTATGTTGTGGTAGTTCACATTAAATTGCCCATCTTTATAGAATAAGCTTTGCTCTTCATCAAATAATCTATTCGATATACCGTTTTGATTGATTATCCACCCCTCTGGTGGGGTATCATCTTCATTAAGGTCCTCAAGGAAAAACTCGTTTGTTATTGAGCAAAGCGTAATGCCAAAAAACACTAAAATTTCGTATGTGCTCAAGCTACAATGAGAAAAAGTTAATGGCTTTAAATTTAAGGTAAATAATAAAGCCTGCCTCATATCATCATATTGCTCTTTCGAAGCAATACTTCCGAAAACAGAAATTTCATCAGTATCAATAACAACTTGGCAAACATCGTCGTCTTCACTTTGGTAGTTTATTTCTAGCGTGTCATCAAATCTAACAATTTCTATTGTATTACTTTCGTATCTAATGGTTTGAATTAATTCATCTACATTATTTTTAATTCCCAACACTCTTAATTCTTTAATACTGTCTGCTAATTGATAATGAAGAACTTCAATAATTTTAAAAAAGTCTTTGGCTAATTTTTTGCTCTTTCTTAATTCGTAAACGTGAGTAATAACGTCACCCTTCAATAAAAAAACTAATTGAAGAAGGTTGTTTTCATCAAAAATTAAAGCTTTATTTTTGTAAGCCTTATATTTATATGGAGTTCCTAAAACATTTTCATCAGGAATAATTCCATTACCGTTTTTATTTAAAAAACTATCATTAACGTGATTGTCTTTATGTCGAATGCTATGCTCTGAGTACTCATCAGAATAGCTATTCCAAGGGATGTTTTGCATCATAAATTCGTATGCTTCAGGGCTATTACCTGGCGCTTGAATTTTAACGTCATGCTTTCTTGCTGATAGCTGCCTTACTAAGCAGCCAGCTTTGAGTTTACTGTTATATGAGCAAATTACTTGTTTAGTCTGTAATGTCTCAAAGTAATCATCTACGACCCTTTCGTATACTTTAATTCGTTGATCTTCTGATTCATCAATTAGTTTCCACCCTTGCTTTGGTTTTAGAACTTTTCCGTTAGAGATAGTAGGGGTAAGGTGTACATTTCCGGTTTGACTGTGCATGAGATCAGGAAACGCATCAATATGTTTGCAAATAAATTTAAGTTCTCTATTTCGTTGTTCTTTACTTGCAAATCTTTGAGCAAATCTATTTCTATTATCGACAACGTGTGAGCCATCTAGGTCATGACTGATTAATTTTTTTACCCCCCATTTAGAGTACTGATACCATAGCTCACCGTCTAACTCAGAAAATACAAAGTTACAATCTGTAGAAAATTTATTTGCTGTTGGGTCTTTCCAATATAAACCACTGCTTGAAAACTCTTGTAATTGGCTAAGATCAAACCACTCTGGCGTGATTTTGTTATCGTAAGCTTGAATTAACGCTACGCAAATTTCATCTATTACCTCAGGGGAAACATCTCTATTTAGTTCATATTCAATATCAAACTGAAGTGAAGGTGATGTTTGCTCACAAATAGAGCCTAACTGAAAGGGGATGATACATTTAAGTAATTTAGAATATATTAACAGTGTCTGTTCTTTTTCATCGAACATGGCATAAGCCGGACTATCGTCGTTATATATTTTTATATCTGTTTGGCCGTGTATTTCCAAAACCTCGGTAGCATCTTCGGATGTGGCGCTGTAATTATTGAACTTAATAAGCTCAAGTAACTGTTCTCTATATTGAGCTGCATTTTCTAATCGTTCATCGCCATCTTTACCTCTGCTCTCAAAATCCGCTAACTGATTATCCATAAAAGCAGCTACAGCTAGTAAATTTTCAGAACGAGAAAACAGCCCCCAAATTTCAACTTCACCATTTTCAAGCTCATCATGGTAATGGCCATCTGCTAAGCAATTTCCTCCCAATCGCTGGCCCCAACGTTCTATTTCTGAAGTTTGGCTTGCAGGTGACCAGAAGTAATCCCCTAGGTCCAAGTCTTTCTTTGCTTCGTTTGTATTTTCTAAAAACACCTTGCGGTCAATATTTCTAAACCAATCTTCAGCAAGATTTAATAAGCCTTTAAAATGGGAGTGTTCAATGGAACGCATGTTTTTTAGTGCTTTTGCATGTAAATCGCCCTTAGTTTTCTTTTTACTAATTTCAACGAGTTCATTGATAAACTTTGTAATTTTATGTAGGTCTTTTTCTAGTTGCTCATTTGGTTTAAAGCGATGGACCTCTTCACCTTTACTCAATAGTGAATTCGCCCAGTCTGGTAAATGATCTTTACTTATTTGGGACTGGATAGCAAAAGAGTCATTTGCTTTTGCATATTTAACTGTTTTAGAAACGATTAAGTCTCGGTAGTCCGCTGGTAGCTTTTTAAACTTAGATGCTGCATAAGCTTCAATTGCTTCTGGGTAAATGTAATTAGGCATGAGTTTATTCCATCCTTGTTAAAAAATTTATATTTATAACCTTTCAAAGTAACAGCCAAAAATTATCAGTTATTAACTTAGCCTTTACGCACCAAAAAAGGTATATCGCTTAATAGTGTTTCGAAAATATTCTTGAAAACAAACCAACAAACCAACAAACCAACAAACCAACAAACCAACAAACCAAATCCTACATATCATATTAAAACTCAAAAGATAATTCCCTTTTTAAGTTCTGAGGAAATTCCATTACTATTACATAGTACTCATTTATTTCTTCAATCAAATACCTAAACTCATGCGAGTTTAGAGCAGGCCTTTCTTTCCCACACTTGATCATAAACAAATTGCCGTATAACTCTTCAAACTTCCCTAAAGTGTCTAATGCACTTAACGTAAGAACGGCTAGATGCACTAAGCCCTAGCTTTAATCAATTCCTGACTTTTTATATTCTTCAACAACTCCGTTTTTAATTCTATTTTTATCAATCAACATAAAACTTAACCTTAAATTTTTACACGTAAAATGACTGTATACTTTTTAACGCTCAAAACGGTAACTCTATACGGTTTTCACTTTTGGGATTAATATCAAAAGGAACAACCCAGAGCTTTAACGTGCCACCTTCATAATTAAAACTGTGCGGGAACGCGCTAGTAAACACTTCCGTTTTTGGGTAAATAAGCACTAGAAAGCCTTTACCCTTTAAGTAAGTATGGCCATAGCCAAGCATCTGGTAAAAGTCAGCTTGAGAGAGACCAAACTTGTCTCTTAGCGCTGAATTTTGTTCGTTTATTACCTTCCATTTAGTATCCAAAACAATGTCACTATCCCCTTTACGTGATATGTATAAATCGGGTTTTAGTAAAAAGTAAGGTATACTATCGTAATCAACTAACGATTTAGAGCTAACCTGCGCAGACAGCTCGCCAATACCGGTTATATGCTTTTTTAAATACTGAGCAACAAAGCTTTCAAACACCGCTTCCATTGGAAACAACAACGAAAATGCATTACTTTTTCCCTGCAAAGTTAACGGGGAATAACCATCAATAATTAACTTTGTCCACGCCAGTGGAGCTTCGTAATACTTCATCCCTCTATCTAACTTAACGCTAGCAAAGTCATTTTTAACACTATTACTTAATGGAATCTCTGCGAAAGCGAATAATAACTCTTGCAGTAATTTTTGATTATTAGCACAGCGGCTATAACCTTTCACCTTCACAAGTGCGGTGTGTATTAATCGATTAACAGGTCTATCTTGTAAATACTCTTCGTACTCAACATAAAACTTATGTTTATTGATAAAGTTATGCTTAACTTGCTTACCTACCAAAAGCTTACCTTTTAAAAAGGTAACGTTATCTTCTTTTAGTACATAGTCACTTTTAAGCCCGCGCTTTATTAAGGTATTTACAGAAGCTAAAAACTGGCTTATAAAAACCTCTAGTAAAGGTATTTTATTTTCAGCTAAATTAGCGTTATTAGTTTGTAAGTGCCTAAACTGCTTGAGTGATTTAAGCATCATTAGTAATGACGCACGCGAGGTGCTTTCATCACTATTTTTAGCTACTTTAGGCAATACCTCTATTTGAGTTCCATCGGGTGTGAAAATCACACCAGCATAGTTTTTAACTTGTAATACTTCACAGTTATCAACTTGCCCCAAGCGCATAAATCGACTTTCTGAGTCATCACATAAACATAATCCACGCAAATACAAATATGATTTTTTGGGTATGACTTTAATTTTTTCAGATTGACTAGCACTTTCGCCAAAACCTAAATAGCCAAACTCAAATACAGTAATTTGATGTTTAATTGTATGCATTACTAATCACTCAAACTACTCCCCTAAGAGTATCACCTGCAATGCTTTGTGTAGGTTTTGTGATCACCTTGTGATCATAAATAGCTTGATAAGCTATGGGGTTATTCCAAGCTGATTCTTGATCATCAAAATCACTCAAGGTAAAGGTTGTTTTTTGGTCTTCATAAGTTTCTAGACCATGATTTTCACCAAAAATATCTTTATAGTTTTCGCTTTTAGATTCCACAAAAATATATTGTTTTAACCCAATGTTGTCTTTGCGGTTATCACCTAACACTAAACGAATTTTGTTCCAATCTTCAAAAAAATACTCTTCCATTAGCGGAATAATTTTGTTTTTGAAGATATTTTTAAGCTCACTAAAGGCTTTATTTTGAGCATCGTCGTCACTATTCAAAGCATCTAAAACAGGAATAAAAAAGGCATGCCCAAGTGTATGCTCTCGGTCATATAACACTTCAATGCGTTTATTCATTGATATAAGTAACAACTCAAGGTTAATACCCTTAACTACTTTATCTTTAAACAGCTCAGGTTGAGGCATCATTTCAACAAAATCAAAACGGCGGCGCAGTGCCGTGTCCATCATGGCTAATGAGCGGTCAGCTGTGTTCATAGTACCAATGATATAAAGGTTTTCTGGTACTGAAAATTTATCACCAGAGTATGGCAACCTCACTTCAAGGGCTTCATCGTTTCCTAAACGTTTAGATGGCTCGATTAAAGTGATCAACTCACCGAAGATCTTTGAAATATTTCCTCGGTTAATTTCATCAATGATTAAAACGTAATTATCGGCTTGTTTCACTCTATGTGCAGTTTCTACGTTGATACCCTGCTCTAGTAAATATGATAATGTGTTATTTACATTAAACCTGGAAAGTAAACAAAAAGTTGGGATGTGGAAGTTCTTACTATCATTTAAGCTTTTTAAATCAACCGAAAGATCTTTAGCTAACCATTTCACCGGAATTTGGTGGCAAAAATCAGGCCTTGTTGGCACTCCTCTTTCATTAAAAAAGTAATCTCCGGTTATAACACCAATCGCTTCAATTGAAGATTTACTATTTATACAAAGAATTAAATCACCAACATCAGCTTCTTGAGTAAATGAAGTCAATGAGTTCTGATTGTTAGAACCAAGTCCATTAAAATAATCATTACGCACACCCGTACTTAAGTCACCAGTATCACTCCAACCTATGACTGCGATATCATTTTCATAACAATAAGTTTTTGCTGGGTTTTTGTTTGTACTTTCTATTGATATTTTCCAAACATTCCCATCAGGATCAATTAAGCTATGTGTATCTAATTCAACTTGTTTATTAGCATCGTTACATATTTCTTTAAATATACCGTCTTTTTCATAGTAGCTTAGCTGCTCATTTTCAGTTTTAGCGCTAAGCCCTTCAACAAACTCTTCATAACCATAACTTTGGTGGAATGTTACAAGACGAATTCGTTGTGCTTTCACTAATCGCTCGTATTCTAGTCTTAATTCACCTCTTGTGTGCCAAACAAAGTTTGGGTTGGCAGCATTAACTGACGCTTCAATAGCATGGTAAGTTTTACCAGTTCCTGGTGGGCCGTACAAAATTTGGTTAAGGGGAGATTGATTCTTGCTTAGATTTCCCATAATTTGATCCGCTCCTTTTCCATTTACTTCAATAACTTGCGAGGAAGGGTGAACTTCATTTTTTTGGTTAAAAATTTGATGTGTATGCCATATCAAAATATTACGTTTGTATGCGTCAGTGTCTGGTTCTATGAAGGGAGTAACTGCATTTATTAAAGAACAATTATCTTCAAACCAATGCTTATTTTGGGGTATGTCTAGTTCAAAATGTAAATTTAATCCTTTGATTATCTCATTTAGATGTTTCTTACCCACCACGTTAGTTAAATGTTCAGGATCAGCTAATGAAAATACTCGATGTAATACCGAATACAATATTCTTGAAAAACCTTCCTGACTTTTCCAATCATCAAATGCTTGATCAAAAGTGGCTATTGTTGGCTTAGTCAAAATCTCTAATGTAAGTTTCTGAAGAAATGCTTTATTATCATCTATCTCTCTTTGGTACATAAAACCATTACCAACGCTCGCAATACCATTGCTTTTTTTAAGCCACATACTGTGTAGTAAATCGTCAGTGACCAACTTGGCTAATGTAATATTGTTTTTTAAACTACAAGTTGCTTTATAGTTTTGATACCAGCCTTCTTCTTTAAAAACATAAGCACTTAACCACTTAAACAATATTGCTAAGCTATGCTCACTCTCTCCCTGTAGCCAAAGATTATTAACTGTTTCTTCATATTCAGGTTTTATTAGTATGCCAGAACTCTGTGGACTCCATTGCTGTTCGGGGCAGGCTTTTAGAAGCAGCACTTGAGGGACCAGTCCTTCATTACAATCATGTCTTATACCCTCAACTCGAAAATCAATATAAGCACGCTCTTTGGTTAAGTCTTTCCAACACTTATCTATATAACTGGCTTTTGTAACGACACCCTTTGCGATAATGCCTCGTGTGCCTTTGCCTAGCTTTATTAGATAAACATTATCACCTTCTAACACTTGTTTACTGTGGCAAGACCACCGAACAATTTCATCTTTTTGGTAGTCTAAAGTTCCTTGGTCTGAGCCTTCTCCACCTGACAAAAAGTTTTTAGGATTCCAACTTAATAAATAAGATGACACTCAAACCTCTCTGTTAATTAGCTTTTGGTAATAGTTATAATTCATGAAACAATGTCCTTTGTTTAAGTTTGCTAGTTCTCTTGCTCTTATGGATAATCTAGAGGAGTAACTGCTGACCAACCTTCGTGTTTTGGTGCATTTTTATAGGTGCTGATGCCCCCAAACTCAGTTGTAATCACTTTTCCTCTACGGTGCATCATGCCTCTGATTTTATTAACCTCAGTACTGGCATCAAAAACAGGTTGACCGTTGTGATCTTCAATAAGCCAAATATTTTTCTCAGAAAACTCAATCTCTGGTAATTTGTAGTCTGCTAATAACTGTTGAAAATGGCCTTGGTTGAATAACCCATCTACCAACAAAGGTTTGGCACTTTGAGTCCTGATTACATATATTTCGTTTGGCAGACCTTTGCCTTGCTTATAGATAGCAAACAAGGTTTCGGTAAGTACTTGAGGGCTAGCCCCTGTGATGATGAGTAATATGTGTTTCATTCAATTTCCTTTTGATGAAACTGAATAATATCTGAATATTAAATAAAATCAAAAAGTATGAGACGAATGCTATTTTTATGACTTATTGACGATAAATGTTTTGCGAACTTCTCTGAATACCTAAATTTAAAAAAAGAGTAGCACGCTACTCCTTCATTGCCCTCAAGCCACGCCTTACATTATCGTTGGCAATACGCTTTGCATTACCAAAATAGAAAAGTATATTTG
This sequence comes from Pseudoalteromonas sp. MBR-15, assembly GCF_053628915.1. Taxonomy (NCBI): domain Bacteria; kingdom Pseudomonadati; phylum Pseudomonadota; class Gammaproteobacteria; order Alteromonadales; family Pseudoalteromonadaceae; genus Pseudoalteromonas; species Pseudoalteromonas sp. MBR-15. Next base: position 51,683 of record NZ_JBRJHH010000001.1, on the reverse strand, counting down.
CATACAATTCCCTCACTCGTATTATCAGAGTGAACTCTGACTACTCAGGCATTGAGTAGTGAGCCGGCAACGTGCGGCTCGAAGTGAATTTAGAATAAGCGATTAAGGGGCTACATTTATTGTTTGGAGTACATAAATGGTGCAATAGGATCACTTAGCTTTGTAACTAAGTTGGCCTTATCTTTTGGGTCATCAAACCACGCATATCTAACAGCAGCGGGGTTACTAACACTCTCACTCCAAGCGACTAATAAGTTACCGATAAGCCTAGTTTGCGCACTGTGAAAATTTCCTTGCTGGTCCCCTACCTCAATTCCAATGGCATTGGCTGCAACCGACTTATTTATCATTATTGTATCTGTGAATCTGATCACAACTTGTGTGTATCTAAAGCTGACCTTATCAATTGCCGCATCTACATATTGATTTATGTTTCCGTAAATATTGTAGAGTATTGATCTTGCAATCCTTTCAGCTAAAGGGTGCTTTTTCCTAGGATGAACATCTTCGGCCTCACCTTGATCATAACTAACAACTAAAGAAACATTCGATAGTTCATTTGCGACTTCGCTTTGTAGTTGTCTGTACTCAGCCCACGGGCGGTTAAGTCCAGGTAATTGAACTATATAAAACGGTAATGAAGGTTCATCCCAGGTTTGGCGCCATTCTTTAATCAGTGTTTTTAGTTTTAGTTTGTTTAAATCTTTTGAAAAGTAAGGTTCAAGCTTTTGCTTTTCAGTCATCGGTGCATTCGATTCACCTTGATACCAAATAACTCCTTTCATCTGAAAAGGTGAAAGAGGTTTAACACTTGAATCAAAAATAAAGCCAGGTTCATAAGGATGATGCGCTAATTTTTTTAAAGGAAACTGCTCTGTCCATGAAGATAAATTATAGAGTGCTCGGTCTCTGCACCATGGCATAATACTCTTTATCCAGTCGTTAGCTAAAGGTGCCAATTCAGGGATAGAGGCTAATGTTTGTTTACTAATAAAGTTTTCAGTCATCGTACCGCCGACGGATATATTTATAATACCCACGGGGACATCTAACTCTTTTTGTAATTTAGCTGCAAAATAGAAAGCAACAGCCGAAAAAGTAGCATTGCTTTGTTGCGAACTCAGTTTCCAACCATCTGTTTTTAAATAATTAGATTCATTGAGTTTGGCTAATTTATCGACAGAAAAAACAACCTCATCAGGGTAAAAGTCATCGTTATAATAATCCAGCAAGCGAATCACATTATTACTCGATTTAGCTAACTCACTATCTGCACCAACAGTTTTACTAACTTCAAAGCGCATGTTTGATTGTCCTGCTGCCAACCATACTTCGCCAATGAGTACATCTTTAAAGACCTTATGACTATTAGATGTAGTAATAGTCAAATCACTTGCCTCGTAACCACCGTCCATGGCATCAAGTAATACTTGCCAGTCTCCATACTCATTCGCTTTAGTCGTTTTCAATTGCTTGGCATAACTAACTTCAATAACCTGCTCTGGTTCAGCCTTGCCCCAAATAGGTATGGATTTTTTTTGCTGTAAAATCATATGGTCACTAAATACACTCGGCATTTCCAAACAAAACCCGGATGTAATAGAGCTAATAATTAAACTTAAATACAAAATCACTTTAAATTTAGTCACACCAAGCCTCTGTATTAACTTACTTTATTAGCAAATGATTTAAAGTTAATCGCCTCAAGCTCGGCTGACATTGCTTTAAACTCATCATCAGAAAGGTTTTGGAATGGAGTACGGTTACCACCTAAATCTAAACCTATTACTTTCATAATTTGTTTCCCAGCAACGATATTGCCTCTAAACTTTGCAATAACATCAATTAAATCAAGTGACTGATATTGAAGCTGTTGTGCTTTTTCCAAGTCACCCTCAGCAAACGCTTTCCTTATACCTGTATATAAGTCAGCGGCATAGTTAAATGTGCCACCTATACAACCAGTTGCTCCACCAAAGGCTAGTGAAGGAAGCAGTGTTTCATCTTGTCCATGAAGCATATCGTACTTGCCATCTTCATAGCGTCTGCACTGTGTATACTCGTATAAGCTTTCGAAAGTATATTTAATACCTGCAAAATTAAGAATTCTATTATCTACAGCTTTTAATAAAGCAAGCATAGAGATGTTTACACCGGTAAAGGCCGGAATATGGTAATAGTAAAATGGCAGTTCAGGGGTTACTGAAGCGATTTGCTCACAGTATGCTGCTAACTCTTCAACACGATTGATCTTTGGAAAAAGTGGCCCCATCACACTCGTTGCATACGCGCCAATTTCAGCTGCATGCATAGCAAGTTTTTGGCTAGTACGAACACTATTACTACCAACATGAACGATAACTTTAAAATTCTCAGGCGCGGCATTTACCCACGCTTGAGCACAATCCATGCGTTCTTCATCAGTTAATAAATGCCCCTCGCCTGATGAGCCATTAACAAAAACACCTGATACTCCATGATTTACCAACATTTCAATATATCGAGGGATAACTGACAGGTTGATACTGCCATCGTCGTTAAACGCTGTGAATGGCGCATTGATTAACCCATTAATTTTTTGCATTTTGTTTCCTTATTAATAAAACTGTTCACCCTGGATCCAGGTATTTTTGACGTGATATTCACCGTTACTTTCTTGCCCGAGCAACACAAAATTAGCATCAGCACCAACAGCTATTTGTCCAATAGATGTCGCTAATCCTAGGAGTTGTGCAGGGTAACGGCTTGCCATGTTTATTGATTCAGCAAAAGACGTGTTCAGCATTTTTCGGCTATTATTCACAGCGCTAATCATGTCTAATGCTGAACCAGCTAATTGGCCTGTATGACTTACAAGCTTGTCTTGTGCTAATGAAATTTGATGACCATCAAAGTGAAAGGCCTGCTGCTGACTTCCGATAGTCGACATAGCATCTGTGACTAAAATTAGTTTTCCCTTCGGCTTTGCTCTGTAAGCGACTTTCGCGACTGCAGGGTGAACATGATGACCATCTAAAATAATTCCAGTCCAGCATCGGTCATCACTAAGTGCCGCCCCGACCATATTTGGATCTCGTGAAGCTAGCTGCGACATTGCATTGAATAAATGTGTGAAGCCAATAGCTCCTGCTTCGATACATTTAACAACATCTTCATATTCAGCATTTGAGTGACCAAGGCACACAATGACCTCATGTTCGACAAGATAACTAATTTGGGCCGGTGAAATTGATTCTGGAGCCACAGTTACCATTACTTTCCCTAAGTCATTGCGACAATATATCTTCAGCTCATCTTCTGTGATCTTGCGAATGTGTTGACTATTGTGGATACCCTTTTTAAAGATGCTTAAATGAGGGCCTTCAAAGTGAACACCTGCGATACCTGGTATTTCTTGCTTAATAGCTTTACTGACAATTTCAGCAGCCTCTTGCAATTTTGCAATGTCACTTGTGATCAAAGTTGGCAATAGGCTTGTTGTGCCAAACATTGCATGCGCTTTAACCATTTTTTGTAGGGTCTCTAACGTTGTTTCATGGTTAAATAATGCACCGCCACCGCCATTAACTTGAGTGTCAATAAAGCCCGGTACCATGACACCATCTAGCTCAATACAAGGCTCATGGTAGTAAGTAACTATTTCTGCGACTTTGCCATTAACAACCCTTATTGCTTTATCATCATGAAATTGCACACCATCAAAAAGTTGAGTAGGTTTAAAAATCATCGGTCTTCCATTATTTGTAATGTGGGCATACCGCCCACATCTGAACTGAGCAAGGTTAGAAGTTAAGCTTTAAGCCCGCATAAAATGAACGACCATATAAGTCATAAGCGGTACCGTTAGTTAGCGTACCAACCTGATAATACTTATGGGTTTGCGTAAGCTGTGGAGGCTGTTTATCAAAAACATTTTTAATGCCAAAATAGGCGTTAATTGAGTCAGAGAAGCTATAGCTGATGCGCGCATCATGATATGTACGAGATTCAATCTCATTTAACTCATCTGTCATCAAGGTGTTGTCGTTACGGTCTTTAGTGCTGTCCCAATAACGTAATTGCCAATAAAGATTAAAGTTTTCGATACTATATGAAGCGTTGATATTAAAGCGTAGTTTTGGAAATAACACTTCACCTTCAAGATGCTGTGTATCGCCAGATTCTATACCCGTAATGCTGTATTCATCGATGTAGTTGGCAGCTAACCCAAGATATAAATCACCGACATCTAAGTTTGTTTGATACGAAACATCTAAATCAATACCACTGGTTTTGATAATGTTTTCATTACCTGAAGCTGAGTTAACATCTAGTGCGGCACCTGAACGGCCATCACGACGAACTAACCCTCCACAATTTGCATCAAATTCACTAGGGTCAACACTGTAACAACGATTTAAAATAACTGTACGGTCTGTTTTAGCAATTGCGTCATCAATTTCTATATCGTAATAATCAATCGACATCTGTAAGTCGTCTAACCACTCAGGTGTTAATACGATACCTAACGTTAGCGTGTCAGCTTTCTCTTCTTTTACGTTTTCAGAACCACTTAATAGACCTGAAGTATTCTGGCTTTCAACTTGTGTAAGAACAAATGCTCCATCGCTATCAATACGGTTTTGGATTGCACTTATAGAACGACAGTTATCAGCAATGTTGCCAGTATCTGCATTGCTAATACCATTACATGGGTCTACAACAAATGCTGCTGTTGCGGTACCACCTGCGAAAAGGTCACTCACATTAGGTGCTCTCACTGCTGTTGCTAAAGCACCACGCAATTTAATTGAATCTGAAATTGGAGCATCGATACCAATAGTCCAGTTAGTCGTGGTTCCAACAGATGAGTAATCACCTACGCGTACAGCAAAATCAAGATTAAGTTGCTCTAAAATTGGAACGTGCAGTTCAGCAAAAACGTCAACAACATCAAATTCCCCTTTTGTTTTTGCAATTCGACTGCCACGCACTATTCCTGCTTGTCTTAATGGATCTGGAGTCTCTTGACCTTTTTCTTTACGGTACTCAACACCAGCAGCAAAACCTAGGTTGTTTACATCATCACTGAAAGCAAAATCAATATCGCCAGCAATGACTGATGTCACAACATATTGTTCGATTGAACCGTTTAACCCTGTATCTGCTGCAAGATAATTTACGGCCTCTTGCGAGATACCATCATATGCAAATGGATTAAATGGGACACAGCCACTAATGCGAGCAATATCATCGGCACATTGATATCCGCCGGCTCCGTCACTTTCAATATCCAAAGCATAACGAGCACGTTCAAGATTGATATCACCATGATTTTTTTGGTTTTGGTCTGTAACACCATAGGTGGCGCTAACATTAAGATAAATACTATCTGTAAGGTCATATTCGTAATCACCTGCAACGCGGAATGTCGAACGCACATTTTCAGCACCACGATCACCGAATTCATATAGGCGACGGAAGGTTAAGCTCACATCGTCTAGATTAGTTATACCATCTTGCAATAAGGCATTACCTAAATCAGTACCTGCAAACCAAGGGTGCGTCGCAATATCTATCCCTGTAGTGCCACCACGTGATAACTTGAAGATATCGTTACGTGTATCAAGAGGAATAGGTTCCATGCGAGTGCGTGACTCAACTCGCGAGTAATTTGCCGTAAAGTTAAGACGTGATTTATCATCCAAATCAAGTGATAACCCCGTTGCCGCAAATGTTCTATTCAATGGGGTGATCATTGAGCGGTATTCATGGAAATTGAATGCATCTGATGTTTCAACATCACCAGTTCGTACAAATGGAGTGCCATCACCTTTATAACCACCAATTCGGCCTTCAGGGATATGTGATGAACCAACAAACTGCGGCGTATCAGCCAGACCATCACCATCGGTGTCAACAGAGTCTAAATGAACACTTGAATAATCGCGGTCTGTTGCTTTTAGACCTTCATCATCAGAATAACCTAGTGAGAACCAAGCGTTTCCGCTATCGAAGTTATGGCCCACTGTAAACTCTAAATCTGTAGTACCTGCGGCACCGGCTTCTGTTTCACCCTTTTGTAATTTAACCGCTACGCCATCAAAGTTCTTTTTCAGAATAATATTCACAACACCTGCGATTGCATCTGAGCCATAAGCTGCAGATTGACCACCGGTTAATACTTCAACACGTTGAATCATTGTTGTAGGAATAGTATTTAGATCTACACCATACCCTGAACCAACAGACATCCCTGACACATAACGTTTACCGTCAACTAAAACTAGCGTTCTTGAAGAGCCTAAATTTCTTAACGCTATAGTATTCAGGCCACCATCCTGCTCACTTGAGTTTGAACTTGAAGATGTTGTATCACCAACAATTGATGGAATTTTACCGAGTAAGTCACCAACGTTAACGGCACCTACCCCCTCGATATCATCAGAATCTACAACTTTGATAGGTGATGGAGATTCGAAATCACCTTTTCTAATGTGTGAACCTGTTACTAGAATTTTTTCAACCTCTGCTGTTGCTTCAGGTTGCTCCTCTGCAAATGCAAAGTTACTTGCTGCAGCTCCAACACAAATGCTGAGGAGCGATTTTGAAAATAGCGTGGTCAGTTTATTACTCATGTGATGTACCCCGTTGATAGATTATGATCAGCTTTAAGCTGTATTGTTGTTAACCTGTTATACCAGCATACCAACTGTTCAGTTTTTGTCAAAAGGATCTAACAGAAAAAATACAATATTTTTGTAATGTATTGATAAATATGAAATTTAAAAGCAGGCTATCATGGAGGAAATCCATTGATAGCCTACTGGAAGGGGAAGATTAATTAACTGCGTTGATATTTAAATTGATAAATTTAATATGAGTGCTGCCTGTAGCCTCATATAAAACAGCTATTGTTCCATCACTTAGAGTTATGATGTCAGAGTATGCACTGAAGCCATAAACGATTTGAGTAGGAGAATTAAAGCTCACTCCTTCGTCTTCGCTCACCCAGATACCTAAATCATATCGATTAGCGCCTGCAGGGTTACCAATTGGTGCCGACACTAAAATCTTATTCTCTGCATCTCCCTGAATAGTCGAACTAAAGCGCGTAATACCAATATCGACTTTAGACACAACAAGATCATGAGTTGTTTGCTGCCAAGTAATTCCGCCATCATTACTCAAAAAGTGATAACGTGTACCGGCTGCAGAGCCATCATTTCTTGCTGTCATCAAAATTCGACCGTCATTTAGCTCAACAAAGTCTGCTTCTGTAGGCCCTGAAATTGGGGTTAAGTTTCCTTTATCCCAACTTGCTCCATTATCATCACTGAACACACTCACAACATAAAATAAACTATCAGAGGCACGCACAATAGCAGGGAAAATAAGCCGACCATTATGACTTCCTTGCGCTGAAGACTGCCATTTTAGTTGTATACCATGACCTGGGCCGGCATTAATTGAACGCCAAGTAGGGTCTTTAACTTCATCACTAACGTTAACGGTATTTGACCACGTTTGTCCGTTGTCAGTGCTTGATTTAAAAAGTAGGTAGTTAGGATCATCTGGACCAGTACAGTTGCCATTTTGTGCGCACAAATCGAGCCACTGAGTGTAAAAAACAAATATAGTGTTAGTTGACTCATCAACTAAAGGTCTAGGGTCAGAAAAATCGTATTGTGAACTTTCTTCGATAATTTGCACCGGTTGCCAAGTTTTCCCTAAGTCTAAAGAGCGCTTGAGTGAGATATTTATTAAACCACTTGCACCAGGATCAGCTCCATTAGGACGCCCCTCACTAAAAGCCAAAAGCGTATTATCTTGAGACTGAACAATAGATGGTATACGGTAGTTAGACATACCATTTATACCTTCAGCGCCACCTACGAATACACTGCTAAGTGCTATCGGCTGAGTGCTATCAGTTACTTCAAAGCGAACATTTTTGTAATTTGCAACACCACTTGTGCCTGATGAACCATTGCCAAAGACGATGACATTTTGATTTGATGCTGAGCCTGACCAACTAGTTACTTTTTCACCATCAAACCAAAAAGTGGCTTGTTGAGAACTTGCATCATATTTTACTTCATAGTCATGATATTGATCTGAGCCTTGCTGCGAAACTAGTGTGTATTGTGCATCACCCTCAACATCAGCAACGAGTGCACCACTTGAATCAATTTTCAAATTAACTAAGTAACGTTTATTACCATTTGCATAGTAATTTGTAATGTAGGAACCAGACAGGACTTTAACTGTACTATACATAGACCAGCCATAATTTGTCGCGTCTAAGTTTGTTTGTGAGTCAGGAATAACTTCCCACTCGGCTTTACCAGCACTACCATCGGCTTGCCATACAGTATCACCATTATCATCTAGCAAACTACCTTGCCCTTGAAGGGTGGAGTCATTTGTCCAACCTAACAAATCAGGCGAAGCATCTAAGTTACTATTAAATAGAGCAACAACATTATTTGGGCGAGTTTTTAAGGCTGCTTCAGCTTTACTTAATATAGAAGAATAGATTTCAGTACTTGATATTTCTCCAGAGAAATACCATTGACCGCCACCATTATCTTCGTTTCGACCTATGTTCATAGAACTTAGGCTGTCGACACTATTTAAAAATGAAGTCGATGAGTTTTGAGCTAGCAATTCACCATCTACGAGAATGCTAGTACCATTTTCATCAGTTAAAACCACCGTTTTATGTTCACGGTTATCATTAAACGCCTTTGTTGTTTTCAAGTTATTTATGAAGGCGCCGTTTTCTCTGGCATGGATGCGTAATGTACCATCTCCGTCGATTACTAATGCATATTCGCTTGATGCCTCGTTCGCATTGGATACGCTGAATAATGTTCCAGTTGTGCCTGTTGCTTTAAAAGCTGAATAGATACTGCCTTTAGTTAAGGAGTTAACTAGATCTAAATCAGAATCAAGTGATACATACGTAGAAGATCCATTAAAACTAGTTGTTGATGTGTCCCATTGCTTAACAAGTTCAGCATAAGCTAATGAGCTATTTAGGAGTAAGAAGCTAGTCGTTAAAAAGCTAGCTCCGATCGTATTTCTCATGTTTTCCTCACATTCTAATAAAGCCCTTACAATGAAGGGGTAACTTTATTACGTGACTAAACAACAAAATTAGTTACGCAAAGTGGTTGTCATCACAACAGCAAAAGCGTGAACCTTTATATGAGACACTGGTATGATAGGTCAATAGTTACACCTTTAGAATACGAAAAAACTCTTAATGTTTATTTTTTGTTAATTATTAATGCTCGATATATGGCCGGCGTTCTCTCTACAGCTTTAATCTCTCCAGATAACCAATATACAAACTTCTGATCTAAAACCGTCTGTAATGGCCCTGCGCCACCATAAAATGGCACACGTTTATTCAAAGTAAGCCATTCATTATTTGGAATATTGAAAATAAATTGCTGGCGGCTGAAGTTAAATTCCTCAGGTGACATTGCAAAATATTTTTTCTTAAAATTAATTAACTCTTCACCTTCCAACGTAGTGAGTTGTTTTAAGGCATCATCAAATACATTTTTATTCACCCCACCCAAGATCAAAACATGCTGGTCATCCAAAGCTAATGCGCTTCCCCCTGCCACAGAGAAAGGTTTTCCACTAAAGGTTATTTCAGATAACGCTTGCCAATTGAGTTGCTCGAAGTCAAAACTGTAACTATCTGTTAGTACATGAGAAGTACCATTTGGTGTTTGGGCAATACCAGAAAAAATATAAAACTTGTTAGCAATTCTTGTGCTTGCAAATTGCACTCGGGGTAAGCCTGGAATAGAAGTAACTTCGCAAGCACTTTTAGAGAAGGAATAACGACACATTTGTGCTTGGGCTTTTCCATCCCAACTGCCAGCAAACAAATATAACTCATTATTGAAAATATCAGCCGCACCATTTGACCATGTAAACGGCAAAGTAGTAATTTGACGAGTATGTACTTGAAGCTGACGATCAAGCGTTAGCTCAAGTACGACATTCATATCTCCATTTTCATTCTTACCACCAACTAGCCATAAGCCATTCTCTGTTTTGATCGTCGCTCCATATGCCTGAGGAACTGGTAATTGGCCTTGTGCAACTAGGTCAAAAGCTCCATTTTGAATATCATACACATACACGTTGCTATGAAAGACTTTGTTTGCCTTATCAAAAACAGGATGTCCATTCGGAAAGTTTGCTCCACCTGCAATGACTAAGTAATGATCTATTATTCCTGTAAACATAGCGGATAATCCAATAGGCTTACCTTGGCTATCTTTACTTTCTAACTCCGCTACTTTCTGCCACTGTAAATCGAATGTTTGCTTATATAAATCCTTTGCCATTAGATTCTTTGATATCAGCAAAGCAAAGCCTAAGATTATAATTCGTAACACTTTTAACCCTTTTTAAAATATAAAAACCTAATCTTAAAGATTAGGTTTTGGTTCTAACACAGGAAGAATCAATTAGAATTTGAGCTTCATACCAGCAAAAAATTGTCTGCCAATAATGTCATAAGCTCTCGGCTCTGTATTGGTACCCGCCGCAGATCCGGTCACAGTCAAGCGTGGGATAATATCTGGCTGCTCATCAAATAGGTTGTTAGTACCAACATACACATTCAATGAATCGGTTACATTGTATGATGCTCTAACATCTAAGTAATAAACTGAGTCGAGGGTATTAATATCGTCTGATAATGTTTGGTTCACATCATTATTAACGTCATTTTGCGTTTCATCACGATAAGTGAGTTGAGCAAAAAGGCTAATATCATCAGTAAGACTATAAGTACTTTGTAAGGTGTAACGGAATTCAGGGTATAGAACTTCACCTTTATAATCTCGCTCTACACCTGCGGCACTAGTCGTTACATACTCGTCAAGGTATGAAGCTGATAAGCTTAAGTCGAACCCTTCATATGTATAATATGCTTCAATATCGACACCACTAGTTCTTACTTCACTTTCATTAATAGCTTGAGAGGTAATATTAAGAATTGGGCCATTTACTGCGCGTACAACATTACCACCACAGGTTGGATCAAATTCACTAGGGTCAACGTCATAGCATCGACTGATTATCTCACCAGCACCAACATTTAAAATCGCATCCTCAATTTCAATCGAATAATAATCAACAGATAACGAGAATGCTTCTACTGGCGTAAAGATGGCACCTAATGTATAGGTATCAGCGGTTTCTTCTTTAAGGTCCGTTGACCCTGTTTGTAAAAAGCGCTCATTCTGGCTTTCTGAGCCAACCAATGTAAATGCTCCGGTAGAATCAATGCGGTTTGAAATTGCAGCAATGCTGCGACAGTTTTCAGCAATATTTCCAGTGGTGCTTGCATCAACGCCATCACACACATCATGCCCACCTGTTGCACTGGCAGAGCCTGATGAATATAGATCATTCACGTTTGGTGCTCTAACCGCACTAGATACACTCGCTCTAAAACGAACGTAATCATTAACCGGGGCATCTAAACCAAGTCGATAAGTGGAAGTGCTGCCAATTGAAGAGTAGTCCCCTGCACGCAATGCTAAACTCACGCTTAACCAATCAGCAACTGGGACAAAAAGCTCTCCAAATGCTTCGTACGAATAAAAACTACCCTTTGTAGGGAATACCTGTAGGCGTCTGGTAATACCTGCTTGTCTAAAAGCGTCTGGAGTTTCAGCACCTTCTTCTCGGCGATATTCAATACCTGCTGCAAAACTTAGATTTTCATCATTTAAAGTAAATGGTAATTCACCCGATAATGCACTATTAACAACATACTGCTTGATTACGCCATTTTGACCGGTATCTACAGAGATGTAATCAACTGCTTCATCAGAAAAACCAACGATTCCTGCTTGGCCTAGCTCACTATCAACAGTACCAAATGGGTTAACTGGCACACAACCTTGCCATCTGTCTGTTACATCAGCGCATTGATAGCCACCATTTCCATCTTCTTCAATATTTAGTGCAGAACGAAGAGCAACTAAATTTACATCGCCAGTATTTTTTTGAACTTGTGTAGTCGTACCGTAAACTGCAGATGTACTCCACAGAAGACCACTGTCTAGCTCATAATCTAAGCTACCGGCGATACGGAAAGTTGTTCTTCTATTTTCGACACCAAGATTGTCAAACTCAGCAAGACGTCGAAATGTTTCTACTCGATCTAAAGAAGTACTGCCATCACCACTATTTAATAGATAAGGAAGCAACTGACTCTGCGCACTACTGCCATTAAAGAAAGGGCTATTCGCAACATCGATGCCTGTCGTACCGCCACGGTTAACGACAAAAACGTCGTTTACGACGCTTAAAGGTGCTGTCTCAATATTTGTTGATGAGTTAACTTCTGAGTAGTTTATTTCAAGATCTGCAAATAACTTATCAGAGATATCAAAAGTCATACCTGCAGCAGCAAACTGGCGTGTATATGGAGCAATTGCTTTACGATAATAAGTCTGGTTATAGAAATCACTTTCACCGTTAAGCTGACCATCTGAAGTAATTGTGGGTGCATTTTGGCTAAATGGATCACCGTTACCGAATATACTTAAATCACCAAACTTAAAAGCACCTTCATCAACATGCATTGGCCCATTACGAACATGCAATGTTTCTCTTAAACCATCGCCATCATCATCTAGTACATTGATACTATTTCGTGAGAAGTCACGGTCTCGAGCATTTAAGTTATCTTGATTCGCAAGTCCCAAAGAAACCCAAGCATTGCCTCCATCAAAATTCTTACCATATGTAAAATCAATATTTTGACGAGCAGCACCACCTGCATCTGAATCTGCTCCGAAAGCATTAATCTCTACGCCATCAAAGTTTTTCTTAGTAATGATATTCACCACACCAGCAATTGCATCTGAACCATAAATTGCAGATTGCCCACCAGTTAGAACATCAACACGTTCGATGATAGATGTAGGGATAGAGTTTAAATCAACACCATACCCATCACCAGCAGAGGTACCTGATACATAACGACGGCCATTAACCAATACAAGAGTACGTGCCGTACCTAAATTACGTAACGAAGTAGTACTAATACCTGAGCTACCGCCACCATCATGATTATTCGACGCATCATTTGTGCCTGCAGTGACAGAAGGTAATCGGCTTAGCGTATTTGAAATAGAAATTGCACCGATCCCTTCAATTGTTTCTTTACCTACCTCAACTACTGGAGATGAAGATGTAAAATTTACGCTACCTTTGAAAATATTTGAGCCTGTAACATTTATACGCTCAATACCTTTTTCAGCTTTAGCTTCCTCTGCAACAACCTGTTGACTCATCGCCGCAGCAATACATGTCGCAAGCGCTGACATGTGAAAAATACTTTTATTGTTATTCATGGTTTCCCTCTATGTGATCGTAAAAAAGTGACAACAGCTCAAATATCACCCAGTCAACCTATCATACCAGTATACCTTCAGCAATATTTTTGTTCACAAAAAAGTAATAACAAAATGATATAAACTTATTCGGAAATATCTAAATTATTGAATATTAACAAGAAGCTAAGTTAGAGTTGACTGAATTAAATCAGTTATTTTGTTCCAACAACGTAAATCTGATGTGAAACCAGGAAAAAAGTTAAAGTGGTCTTTACCCTTCAATCTATCGATTAAGATATTTGAATTTTGCTCAATACTTGATAACTGATTAATACTCACTTCTTCATCTTCGGTGCCATGGAGGAAATGGTAGTTTACTTTAGAATCTAGCAGCTCTACTGGATTGCTATCCCTTAGCCTTGATGCAATTTGAAAGTTATTACCTGACAATAACTTTGTAACTTGCTCAGGTTGCCCTAAGTCTTCAGAGCGTCTCAAGTCCACCACTCCTGATATAGAAATCACATGTTTTATTTTTAATGGTTCACTGTGATATAAAGGACTTTCTTTGTTAATATTCTTTCGTGAAGCACACCAAGTAGCCAAATGTCCCCCTGCTGAGTGACCAACAATAGTTATATTCTCAAGATCCAAATACTCACTTCTTTCGATCGTTTTTAAATAATCAACGGCCATTGCAACATCCAGCAATGAAGTTGGCCAAGGCGCACTGTGATTATCACCAAAAGCATTCATTCTGCGATACTCAATATTCCAGACAGCTATATTTTTATCAGCAAAATACTCAACGATTCGTTTAGTCGCATAACTATCTAAACTATGGTTATCTTTCCAGTATCCACCGTGAATGACGATAAGAACTGGCACCATTTGTGTATTATCAGGACGATATAATTGGCAATATTGCTGTGAGTCTTCACCGTATTTGAAGATTTTCATGATTGTTTCTCTAATTAAACTTGTGTAAAAACCATACCACTGGTATAACAGCTATACCAACATAATAATTTAAATATTAATAAAATTTAAAAATGTACTTTTGAGTTTTCATTAAAAGTACTCATTCTGAGGGATTTACATGAAACTGATTGTTGGCGCTTATGCATCTGCACCTTCTAACAACACATGGAACAAAGAAGAAGAATCAAACTATTACGATGCTTTAAAAAGCAACGATGCAATCGATGGGCTGGAAATACCATTCACTTCTAAACTGCATTCCTTCGATGAGCAGTGGTATTTGAGCATGCTCAGTGCAAGATGGACATATGTTCTGACTTGTATTCCTGGAACAATGATGGCTCTCAATCAGGATGCGTCTTTTGGCCTAGCTTCAAATCAAGCTGCTGGACGAGAAAAGGCGATGCAATTTTACAAAGGCGCGGCTGAAGCAATTGCCACTATTAATAAGCAATTAAAGAAACAGGCTGTAACTCATGTATTAATTCATACTGCTCCATCTAATCCACTATATAGATGTGATAAAGCACTTGAAAAATCCTTATTAGAGTTGTGTGCATATGATTGGCATGGTGCCAAGTTACTAATCGAACATTGTGATGCATGGCAGCCAGAAAATCCTTTTGAGAAAGGCTTTATGGATTTAGAGTCTGAACTAGCAATTGTAGGTAAAGTTAATCAAGAGTCTAAATGTGGGATAGCTTTTTCTTTAAACTGGGGTCGATCAGCGATCGAGTTTCAAAGTAAGTTCGGAGCAATAGAGCATATAAAGGCCTGTAATGCGAAACAATTACTCAATGGGTTTATCTTTTCAGGAGCAAGTGCAAGTTCTGGCATATATGGAAAATGGCGTGATAGCCATATGCCACCCTCTTTGGAGTCCTTGGAAGACCCTACATTAGAAGACTCGGAATTAGATACTCAAGCAATAAAAGATTCTATTAACGAATTAAACTCAAGCTCGCTTGACTTCATTGGCTGTAAAATTTCCTTGTTACCTACATCTAGAGCTACGGAAGAAAAAATAAAGTGCATACATGACACTGTAGCTGTGATAAAAAATGTATTAGAAAATAGAATTTAAAAATAATTGTTTTGGTTAATTTGCTAATCTAAGACCCTTCGGTATGATAGGATGATAGCTTGATAGAGGATAGGTTAAAGACATGTCGTTAAAAGTAACACGCCCTGTAGAACGTAAGAAACTTTCAGAGACTGTTGAAGAAGAATTAGAACTCATGATCCGCCAGGGTGAGATAGCTGAAGGTGAAGCTCTTCCATCTGAACGAGATTTGATGGCGGCTTTCGGTGTCGGCAGACCATCAATTCGAGATGCACTCTCTGCATTAGCGAGAAAAGGCTTAGTTAAGATCAGCAGTGGTGAAAGAACCAGAGTAACTCGCCCTTCTGCTGATACTATCATCTCAGAGCTTTCAGGCATGTCTAAAGACTTTTTAGCACAGCCAAATGGTTTAAAGTATTTTGACCAGCTTCGCCGTTTCTTTGAATCAAGCTTAGTCAGGCATGCAGCAGCCTATGCGACTCCAAGTCAAATAAAAGAACTAGAGGATGCACTAGAATTAAATGGCAAAGCAATTGAAAACGACAGCCAATTTAGAAAAACTGATATTTATTTCCACAGAGTTATCGCTTCTATACCTGGCAATCCGATTTTTCTTGCGGTGCATCAGGCTTTAGTTGATTGGTTGATCGATGCACGCCCAGACAGGGTTAATACTGCTGAATTGAATAAACGCAGCTACGATGACCATGTTGCTATTTTTGAATGTATAAAGAATGGCGATGTTGAAGGAGCTGATGCACAGCTTATGGCCCATATAGATTACGTTTTCGATAAGTACTACGGGTAATAACTCTCCATAAAGTTGAACAAGCAACATCCTAAAAGGCTATAAATTAGCCTTTTTTTGTGCCTGAAATTTAAATTAATGATGGATTTTTAGACTCACCACTGGTATAACAGGTATACAGGATAACAAACAGAAGCTGTTATGAAAAAAATAATTATATTTATCATCGTATTATTCATGTATGTATCATCAACATCAGCTAATACACAATCAACTTGGCAACAAGACGCACAAGCTGTGGAGCCAGATATTATTAGCAACCCATTAGCTTTTCAGATATTTAATAATGAAAAGCAGCCAGAACTCGATGTTGACCCCTCATCTCTAATTTTACTTTACGGTGATAGTTACATAGTTATTAGTAGTAACAAAGCTGATAATTTAGTCACCAAGAAGGTATCTTTTAATCAAAATTCATCACAGCAAGAAATTGAAAAGCTTTCTGTTCTTCCTAATCACTTTGATAAGTTCCAAGCTACTATCTTAGAGAATAAGCTATATCTTGTTGGCTACCGAAAAAAATGGCTCTTTTATTCTTTAGATTTACAAGAAGAGCAAGCCCAATGGCAATCGTTGCCGACACCTGTGTCACCAAATAGTGCTGTAAAAAACGTTTATTTAGCAGCTCAAAGTGACGGTGAAAAAATAGCGATTTATAGCATTAGCCAGCTAAGCTCGCCGACGGAAAAAATAAAAGTTAGCCAATTTTTATCAAAAGAAAGTGGATGGAAATCTATAGCACCAGCTAATCAAATAGCTGTATTAGACCCAATTTCATTTAGCTCTGCTTTTGCACAATCACACATCTTAGTAATGACTCAATCAGCACAGGTAATTGGGTTTAATACTGTAACAAAGGCTTGGAGTGAATATCATGAAGCAAGCCCTTACCTTAGAACTATTCAAGCAAAGTTAGTTGGCACAGAACTAGTAGCTTCATTCAACAATAGTGAAAGCGGTTCTGATTCAATTGCAAGATTACAGCTTAAAAACACAAATAAAGACTTTGGTTTAGTTAACATGTTAGTGCTAGTCGTTTATTTGCTAGCTGTTGTAGCTGTCGGTTTGTTCTTTATGTTCAAAAATAAAAATACAGATGACTACTTCCGAGGTGGTCAGTCTATTCCTTGGTGGGCAGCGGCCTGTTCAATATACGCAACAATGCTAAGTTCCCTTACTTATATTGCATTACCTGCTGTCGTTTATCGCTCCGACTGGGTGTTATTACTGGGTATTTGGATGATCATTGCTGTTGCTCCTATTGCAGTTTACGTTGCGATTCCATTTTTCCGACAACTAGATGCAACAAGTGCTTATGAATACTTATCAAAAAGATTCAACCTACCCGTGAGATTATTTGCGAGCGGATTATTTACGTTATTCCATGTTGGAAGGATGGGTATTGTAATGGCGCTTACTGCACTTGCATTATCCGCAGTTACTCCACTTAGCGCGGCCGAAAGTGTTCTTATTATGGGAGTCTTGTGCTTACTTTATTGTACTTTAGGCGGTGTTGAAGCCGTTATTTGGACAGATACAGTACAAACTATCGTATTGCTAATAGGTGCTTTTGCTTGCTTTGCAATCATCATAATGGGATTAGATGGTGGATTTACTCACTTTATCGAAATAGGCATTGCCGATAATAAATTCACATTTGCAAATGTTGATTTTAGCCTTAATAGCATAACAACGTTATCAATTTGGGTCATAGTAATCGGCGGCATTGGCCAAAATATTTCTAGCTATACAGCGGATCAAGCAGTAGTGCAACGATACATGGTAACCGAATCTTCAAATGCAGCTACTAAATCTATTTGGGCAAATGCATGGCTTGCAGCACCCGGCGCACTACTCTTCTTTTGTATTGGTACTGGATTGTATGTGTTCTATCAACAACACCCAGAAAAGCTTGATCCAAGCCTGCAAATCGACCAAATCTTCCCGGCATTTATTTCAAATGAGCTACCAATCGGAGTAGCAGGTTTAATAATCGCAGGTATTTTTGCCGCAGCTCAGTCAACTGTATCTACCAGTATGAATTCAATTGCAACAACTGTTGTGACTGACTTCGTACGTCCGTTTCAGTTAGTCAAAAATGAAAAGTCATACATGAAAGTAGCTAGAGCATTAACATTTTTATCTGGCTTACTTGGAACACTCGTCGGTCTTATCTTCATCGACCCTGAGATTCGTTCATTAATGGAGGCATACTTCAAAGTGATAGGTATGTTCATGGGGGCATTAGGCGGAATATTTGTACTTGGGGCATTAACTAAAAGAGCAAACTCTTTAGGTGCAATTGTAGGCCTCACAAGTGGTGTACTCGTCATGATATCGGCTTGGCAATTTGGTTGGGCTAACGGTTACCTATACGGAACAATTGGTATTTTGACTTGTTTGATTATTGGTTACGTAGTCAGCCTTATCAGCCCTAAGCACCAGAAAGATTTAAATGGCTTAACTCTATTCACGATGAACAAATAGCAAGGTAGAAAATCATGTCAAAGAACCTACAACTCGAGGCCGAACTCTTAAATTCTCTTAAGGGAAGCTTAATTGCCTCATGCCAACCAGTCGATAATGGTCCAATGGATAAGGTAGAACATATTGTAGCAATGGCACTAGCAGCTGTTGCAGGTGGAGCTAAAGGACTAAGAATTGAAGGTGTTGAAAATGTAAGAGCGGTTGCTTCAATAACCAAGGTTCCAATTGTTGGTATTGTGAAACGTGATTTAAACGATTCGCCTATACGCATTACACCGTATGTTGAAGATGTCATTGCGCTAGCTAAAGCAGGAGCAAAAATAATCGCTTTTGATGGCACTGATAGAGCACGCCCTGTTGATTGCTTAACCCTACTCGCAACTATTCATGAACAGGGGTGTATAGCAATGGCTGACTGTGCGGATTATAAAATGGGCCGCTTACTTTTCAATGCAGGGTGTACCTTCATAGGTAGCACAATGTCTGGCTACCTAGATTTATCAAATACGCCTAACGAGCCGGACTATAAGCTCGTCAGTGATCTTGCAGAAGTCGGGGTGCCTGTAATAGCTGAAGGTAGATATAACACACCTGAGAGAGCTGCAATTGGTATGCAAATGGGTGCACATTGCGTCACTGTAGGATCTGCAATTACACGTATTGAGCACATAACCAATTGGTTTGTTGATAGCATTGAAAGCCAAGCAAGAGCGTAGCAAATATGGATATATCAATTGATGTTGGTGGAACAAAAATCGCATGTGCTCTTATAGAGGAAAACCAAATTCTAAAGAGTAAAAAAGTCGATTCGATAATTCATCAAAACCTTGAATCTCTACCTAATTATCTATTTGATTTAATTAAAGATTGGTTATCAAAATCAAGTAGCGTGAACGTTGCCTGCACAGGGCAAGTTAGTCAAGATTCAGTAAGTTTTCTCTCTGCTGGCAAAAAGTTACCACTGAAATCCCGTTTAGAAGAGTTAACCAATTTGCCCGTCACTATTATTAATGATGCTGCAGCTGCAGCTTGGGCTGAATACGAGTTAAACCAGAACTTAAGTAAACAAGATTTTGTATACATTACTGTGTCCACAGGTGTAGGTGCTGGCATTGTCTGTAATGGCAACTTAATAACTTGCCAAGATGGGTTTTGTGCTCATCTAGGTCATACTACAGTCCCCGTTAAAAATAATAACGTTTATCCATGCCACTGCGGGCGAAGTAACTGTGTAGAAGCAATAGCATCAGGAACAGCCATCGCTAAACATGCCTCCTCAGTATTAGGTGAAATTATCGATTGTAAAACTGCATTTGACTACTCTTCGCAGCTAAGAGCTGTCAATGAAGTAATCAATCAAGCAGCTGATGCAATTTCAGAACTGATCTTCAATATGAAAGCTACACTCGGTAATCAGCATGTGGTGCTTGGTGGCAGTGTAGGTAACTCAGAACTCTTTTTTGAAATGGTAAATGAAAGAATCAAAAGAGCTTCAAGTTTATATCAAGTAACTCTCATTAAACCCGTTACAGGTGCGAACGCGGATATGCTAGGTGTTCACTATTACGCGCAAAAGCTGAAAGGAGTTGAACTATGCAAGTCTTAATTTTTGAAAACAAACAAAAGGTTGCATTTTTTGCAGCTCAACTTTTTAAAGAGTTACTTCAACTAAAACCTGCAGCAACGTTAGGACTAGCAACAGGTAGTACGCCAATTGAACTTTATAAAGAATTAGTTAAACTTTATGAGAAACAAGAAATCAGTTTTTCCAAAGCTGCCAGTTTTAATTTAGATGAATATTATGATATCGATGAAGGTAATAGAAACAGTTATCGCTATTTCATGAACTCCATGTTATTTGAAAAAATCGATATAAATTTGAAAAACACATACCTACCAACTTGTAATCAATATCAAAACCCTAGCCAGCAAGGTAAACATTACGAAGCGCTAATCCAAGAGTGTGGGGGAATTGATTTACAGCTACTTGGTATTGGCGCTAATGGCCATATTGGATTCAATGAGCCAACATCAAGTTTAGCATCGCGTACTCGAATAAAATCCCTAACTCCTCAAACAATTCAAGATAATAGCCGCCTTTTTGAGAAAGGTGAAAGCCAACCACAGTTAGCAATGACTATGGGAATTGCTACTATCTTAGATGCAAAGTATATCGTGTTGTTAGCCACGGGCGAAGCAAAAGCAAGAGCCGTATCAGACATGGTTAATGGCCCATTATCTGCAAACTGCCCTGCGTCAGCACTGCAAATGCACCCAAATACAATTGTTCTTTTAGATGAAGCAGCTGCGAGTCAGCTAGATAATAAAGAATATCTTCAATGGGTCGCTAATCAAAATGAATCCATCGTAAAGAAACATGGTTACTTTAAGGATTTATAACAAACAGAATTATACTTGTTGTCATGCTTGCTCTTGATGAGTTAATCCTGTCCTCTTCTTGAGTAAGCATTTTTATCTGTCGTTGAAAGTATGTATTTAATCCCTACTTTATCGAGTAAGTTTTTAGCTCAGTCTGAATGCTTTCCCCACTCTTCTCTCACCTTACATTCTTAAAATATGAAACCAACGTTTATTAAATAAAAACCTTTATCTATTACCTCTAAAGCATCTGTTTTATCAATCAAATAGATTTAATTTATTAGTTAGAGAGTTAAGGCGTAACTTGATAATTTCAATTCTAATTTCTCCAACTATAAATGAGGTCACATGTCTATCCGTAACATTTTACTTGGTCTATTTTTTACAGGGTTCATTTCAGCTGCTCATGCACAAGACAATTGTACTGTCGATATAGAAGCTACTAACAATATGACATTTTCTAAGGACGAAATAACCGTACCTGCAACATGCTCAACAATCACTGTTAATTTAAAAAACACTGGGAAATTACCCGCAGCTTTAATGGGACATAATTTGGTTATCTCCAAAAAAGAGGATTTAATAGGGTTAACGAATGATAGCTTTGAAGCTGGTTTTAAGAATAATTATGTAAAGCCTAATGACTCGAGAGCAATTGTGGTTTCGAAGGTTATTGGTGGAGGTGAGTCTACTTCAGTGACTTTTAAAACCGATTTGTTCAATAAAGAAGATGAATATGTCTTTTTCTGCGCATCACCTGGTCATTGGTCAATAATGCAAGGGAAATTCAAATTAGTACAATAATGATTCTATGACTAAGCCACACTTAAGTGCCTTTATATCTAATGATTTAAAGCATCCGCTATCTCTAAAATTATCACTGTATGAAGTGAATAAATAAATTAAAAAAGGAGTAGCACGCTACTCCTTCATTGCCCTTAAGCCTCGCCTTACATTATCGTTGGCAATACGCCTTTGCATTACCACAATGGAAAAGTATATTTGCGTACAATTCCCTCACTCCTATTATCAGAGTGAACTCTGGCTACCCAAACATTGAGTAGTGAGCAGGCAAATAACGTCTCGTGGCGTATTTAGTGAGTTATGATTAGGCTGCTATTTTTAAATGCAAAAATAGCTTTATTTATTCTATGAATGCGTTTGTTTGATTTGCAATATGGTCTCTTTTATGGAGTTTTGAATGTGCTCATTTTCAAGCTCAGGCTCGAACTCACGCTCAATTTATTCTTTTTATTCATAGCTGTCTTCGAATTCATTCTTTAAATCAGTATCGAATAAGTCAGCAAAGCGCTCTAGATGAGAATGTAATTCTAATTTTACGTTCGCATTACGAAACCACTTTAGATTTATAGCTTTAAAGCGCTAATCTACCTATTTTTAAACAACGGCTTCGTTCATGCATATTCAGTGCTTAGCTACTACAGCAGCAGGAGTGAAAATTTATCATTTTCTGACCTACACAGTTTTTAGGCACATTGGTGCCTAAAGACTGGTTCTAAACTGCCCGACGGCCTCAACAACTTCCTTAGCCCCTTTTTGAATATCATTAATAACAGAGCCTGATTTATTTGATAACTCCAAGGCATCTTTGGCCTCTGCTAAACTCGACTCAATTTCGGTTACAGCATCTTGAGTAAGCGCTTTATTCTCAGACACGACGTTGATTATTTGCTCTGTGGCCAAACTCGTTCTTGATGCCAGTTGCCTAACTTCATCTGCAACAACGGAGAAACCTCGTCCTTGGTCACCCGCCCTCGCGGCTTCTATAGCAGCGTTTAATGCCAGCAAATTAGTTTGATCGGCAATACCTTTAATACTTTCGACTAATTGAGCAATCTTAGACGACTGTACGTCGAGGTTATTAACACTTTCGCTGGCTACTTCGAGTTTCTTTGATAAGTTATTCACTGTAACAATTGTTTGCTTTACGACACCTAACCCTATTTCAGCGTCGGCATCTGTTCGTTTAGAAATATCATAAGCAATACCAGCCGTTTCAGATATTGCAAATTCTCTTTGCATCTGGTCGGTTATTACTGTTGCAAACTTTACGACTTTATAGAGTTCTCCATCATCGTTATGAATTGGATTATACGAGGCTTCTAACCATACTTCGTTACCGTAACTATCTAATCTTTTAAAACGATCAGAAATAAACCGTCCGTGTTTTAATTCAGACCAAAACTGTTTATAAGCGTTCGATTTAGCTTCTTCAGGGTCGCAGAACATACTGTGGTGTTTACCCAATATTTGGCTTTTGGAGTAACCCATAGAGGTCAGAAAGTTATCATTGGCGTTTAAAATAATACCGTCTAAGCTGAATTCGATAACCGCAGATGAACGACTCAAAGCCGCAAGCATATCTTCTTTTTCTCTTGATTGAGAAATAGTGCGCGTAAGCTCCGCTGAGTAAACAGCTAACTCATTATTAATTGGTTGTACAATACTTCTAAGCCATAACTCACGCCCAGACTGCGTTACGAGCTGCAAAGCGCCATGCCAATGGCTCACTTTTTTTATGGCTGAAAGCATTCTTTGTGTGTGAGGTTTTTTGAGCGACTTTTTAACAATCAGGTCATTGAAATTTAAACCAACAAGCTCACTTTCTTTGTATTCTATCGCGGTTGCAAATAATTGATTAACTTCGAGAATACGGCCCTCTTTGCTTAGCAAAAAGTACAGCATTTCCTCTTTCAATTCTTGCTTCATATTTTCAAACTCAACTGTTTGCTTTTTTAATTCAGCAATTTCAGACAGCAACTTGCGATTAGTGAACCACATAAACTGGTTTCCTTTAGGTTACATACGCTAAAAGTAGAGCACTCAGAATCAAGTGTCTAGGAAGATTACGTTTTTTGCCAATAACTGTATTTAATAAAGGTAAGGCATGACTACGTAAAAGGTCGGGTGAAATGAGGTTATACGTGTAAAACACGACCCCATGTGATTAACGCTGTTTCATACATTGAGAAATTAATTAACTTTAACGATTAATAAAAGTGTTATACGAAGAACTGGAGTGTTTTGATCACGACTGATTACAGTATTTTACTCTTGCTTTTATTTTTACAATGACCTTTTAACAGTGAGCGCTGCGTTTTAATATCCTCAGATAGATGCGCTCACGTTAATTTAGCTGACTTTAAATACACACTAAAACACGTTTCGTGCTCGTCGGAGTAAACTTTTATCGCGCCATCATTGGCCTCTGCGAGCGCTTTAACAATGGCTAAACCGAGACCCACACCATCACTGTGTTTTTGTCTTGATTTATCCGGCCGATAAAAACGGTCGAACAAATACGGTAAATGTTCAGCGGGTATTTCCTCACCGGGATTCACAACCGAAATACACACTGTATTTGCGCTTACTATTTCGCTTTTAACTGAAATTGAAGCCCCTTTTGGGGTATACCTAATAGCGTTAGAGAGTAAGTTTGATAGCAGCTGTCTAAAATGTAACTGATCACAGTAAAAACGCAGGTTTTCACCCTCTGTTTTAAAACAAATACCTGCATCTTCCGCCAACGCATCAAAGTAGTCAAATAGCGATGCTATCTCGTCATGACTTTGCAAAATTTGTTGTTTTGGCTTTATTAGACCGTTCTGAGTTTTTGCAAGCCACAGCATATCATTGACCATTTTTGTTAATCTTTCTAACTCTTCAAGATTTGAGAATAACAGCTCTTGATAGTCAACAACCGCTCTTGATTTTGATAAGCCCACCTGCGTTTGGGTAATGATATTTGTTAAGGGGGTTCTTAACTCATGAGCTATATCGCTGGAAAAGTTAGATAAGCGAATAAACTCACTTTGCAGCCTATCTAACATCACATTAAAAGACTGCACCATGTTTTCAAGCTCAACAGGAACATTATTATGATCTAACCTGACATCCATTTTATTGGTTTGTATATCAAGCATTTTTTGAGTTAACCCACGTAAAGGGTTAAGACCTTGATGTATAGCAATCCATGCGACAAGCAACACTAACACAGCCGAGCCTAACATAATGACCCATAAACTCTGTTTAAACTGGGTTAAAAAGCGCAGATGGAAGCTCATATCAATCGCAACGGCTATTTTATAATGCTGTTTAGATGTCTCTAGCTCACTGACTAATGCACGATACGCCTTACTGCCTGTATCCCATGTAATTATGTTCTCCTTTTTAAACCCTTGAGAAGCTTTCGCGCGCATTGCTAATTCAGTAAAATCATTATGGGAGCTTTGATATACAAGCTCTCCCTCTAACGTATTTACTTGGTAGTACACCCCATGATGCCCAACAACAGCAATCGACAATGCGTTTTCAAGCTGTTTTTGTGATTGAAAAGGCTGTGATAATACAGACTCAACTGATTGCGTGATAACCTGTAACTCGCCACTGTCTTGTTGCAAAAAATGATGCTCTATTGAGCTATTTATGAGTGAGGCCACAAAGGTGAAACAGCCAATAATTGTTATTGCTACAAATAACAAAACTCGCATCGTTAATGACAAGGGTCGAGTGCTAACTCGCATTAGACATTGCCTCTAACTTGTATCCCATCCCTCTAACGGTGTGTATTAGCTTTACTGTAAAATCATCATCCACTTTGCTGCGAAGCCTTCTTATTGCAACATCAATCACGTTGGTATCACTATCAAAATTCATGTCCCACACTTGTGAAGCGATTAATGAACGAGGCAGCACCTCCCCTTCACGGCGCAGTAATAGCTCAAGTAAACTAAACTCTTTATTACTTAAGGTAATGCGTTGGCCTGCACGTTGAACTTTTCTTTTTGGAATATTCATTTCTAGGTCGGCTATTTTTAAGACATCTTCTACTTTTTGTGTGCCGCCTCGCCTAAGTAAAGTGCGCACTCTTGCTAACACTTCAGAAAATGCGAATGGTTTAATTAAATAATCATCAGCCCCTAGTTCAAGCCCTTTAACTCTGTCATCGACACTGTCTCGCGCTGATAAAAAAAGAACAGGGGTCTGTTTTTTAGCTTCGCGAAGTGATTGTAAAATTCGCCACCCAGATACATCAGGTAACATCACATCGAGAATTATTACGTCAAATAATTCTGTCATGGCTAAATGATGACCATCGAGTCCATTTCGCGCTAGTGACACTTGAAAACCGGCTTCAGTTAAACCTTGTTTTAGGTAATTTCCTGTTTTTAATTCGTCTTCAACTATTAGTAAGCGCATTTCAATCCTTCATCAAAATCATAGCCGTTATTATTATGGTGTTTTAATCACAACAGCAACATGACACCAAGATTACAACTTTGTCATGTTCACGTCATGCTGAAGACAGGTCAACTTTCTAAACTTATGGCATGTTTTTCTATTTATTAACAGAGTCAGTAATCGTTTATTACGTCACACTTTGTTGCAATCTGTTTGATTTTTAATAACAAGTAAGAAGGTAATTATGAAATTTTTTAAGTATGTCGCACTCATTTTCGTACTAACAATGCCATTTATGGCATCGGCTCATGTCTCAGTAACACACACTCTGCCACAAGATAAAGCAATGTTAATGAGTAGCCCTGAGCAGCTATCGCTCGCGTTTAGCGGAAAAGTAAGATTAGCAAAAATAGTCGTTCAAGATGCACATAAACAACCTATCGACTTCGATTTTAAGCCTACAGCAGCTCCAAGTAGTGATTTTAGTTGGCCACTGCCGCACTTAAAGCAAGGCAATTACACGGTAAAATGGATCGCACTCGGTGGTGATGGCCATAAAATGACAGGGGAATTCACTTTCATGATCCATGGTACAAAGCATAGTAATAAAACAAAAATGCCAGAAAATGGCCACGGTAACCATAATCACTAGCCTTAGGTCATGACAATGCAATTTAGTGAGTGGTCGCTGCTTTTACTGTTAATGAAACTAGCAAACTATACGGCTATAGCAGCACTTGCAGGTACATTACTGATACGTTTTATTAGCCATTTTCACCTTAATGGAAACCAGCATACTGCGTTTTTATATTTCTTGAAGCACTGGCAAATCAAATGCTTAATGGTTGGTTTAATAGCGGCTATTTTGCAAACACCAATAGAGGCAGGTGCCATTGCCGAATCAGGTTTTATGGGAATGTTAGATCGCCCAATGCTCGAGATTGTTTGGTACTCGGTAATTGGCGAGCAAGCGCGTTTAAGGATTGTTAGTTTCTTAGTCGCACTTATGGTTGCCTCCTTGTGGAATGTGAAGGCAGAAAATAACAACGCAGAAAAATTCAACTTTGCTCTTATGCTAATCATAGCGGCTCTTATTGCGTTTAGTTTTTCTATTACTGGTCACAGTGCCAATGAAAATGGCCTAGTAAAAAGTATTTTGACCTTTCATCTTGCGGCTTTAGCCTGTTGGATAGGCGCATTATGGCCATTACTTAAAAGCTGCACCTTGCTTATCAGAACCGACGTTGAAAAAATAATGCATCACTTTGGACAAATGGCCATCATTATTGTGGTTGTATTGTTTGTGTCTGGCTTGGCGCTTTTACAACAGTATCTGCACTCATTTTCTGCATTATTTACTTCAACTTATGGCCAATTAATTTTACTGAAGTTACTGCTTGTCAGCGCCATGCTTTTGCTTGGCGCATGGCATAAACTATTTTTAGTCCCTAATATTAACCGGCAACGGTATTTTGAAACCTTAAAAGGCTCTATCGCTGTTGAAATGGTCATAGCGCTTTTTGTACTTATCACAACAAGTGTTTTTACCACACTTGTTGGCCCTCCTATTTAACTATGAAGTAGAGAAAAAACGCATGCTAAAAAACACATCACAATTAAAAATGATATCACTGCTACTTTTAGGTGCACTCAGCTCGTTTGCTGTTAACGCACACGGTGATGAAGCTCATCCAAACAAAAGCACCTTATTTGTTGGTATCGACAGTGAACCCGCACACACTGTAACCGCGTTTAAAAAAGCACTAAAACAGGGTGATCAAGTCACAGCTCGTAAACTACTCGCTGACAATGTTATTATTTTTGAAGGAGGCGGTATTGAACGCTCAGCAGATGAATACGCAAATCACCATATGCATGCAGATATGGCATTTTTAAAAGCCGTTGAAAGCACATTATTAGAGCATCAGGTATTCACGCAGGGCGATATAGCTTTCTCAATTGCCAGAAGCTCAACCGAAGGCAGCTACAAAGGGAAAGAAATAAAGAGTATTGGAATGGAAACAATAACACTCAAAAATACCGACAATGGATGGAAAATCACTCATATCCACTGGTCTAATTAAGGAGTACAACATGCGAACAACCTACTTTGCTTCATTACTACTATTCGTGTTCAATTTGCCAGTGATGGCAACAACTAGTAATCAACCCTTAACCCATAACAGCAATCAACACACACATGATTCAAATAGTGAACTCACTGTGTATAAAAGTAAAAGTTGTGGCTGTTGCAAAGAGTGGGTCACACACATGAACAAAAATGGCTTTAATACAACAGCCATTGATGTTGTTGATATGGGCACCATAAAAAATAACTATCAGATAAAACCAAATCAGCGCTCATGCCACACGGCGGTGTCAGCCGATGGCTTTATTTTTGAGGGGCATGTTCCCGCTAAATTTGTTAAGCAATTCTTATCAGAGCAACACCCTGAAGGTACGATAGGCTTAAGTGTTCCTGCCATGCCCGTGGGTACGCCAGGGATGGAAATGGGGAACGTATTCCATAAATACAACATTAATTTACTAACAATAGATTCACCCGCTGTAAGTTATCAATATATTGAACAATATGCCGAGCAATTTTAATGAATTAGGCATACGCTATAACTAGGTGATTACAAAAATAGTACCTCACTTCATCATTTTTACGACACTGTAAAATTAATGAAAATAAAGCCCAAAGCAACCATCTCACTAAGCTAAGGGCTTTAATAAAAAGGAACACCGCATGAATAAAGCCGGAACAGAGCAGCAGCTAATCATTGAGGGCGCAGGCTGCGCCAGTTGCGTAGGGAAAATTGAAGCAGCACTGCAAAATACACCTGGCGTGAACAGCGCAGAGATGAATTTTGCAGACCGAACCGTACTCGTCAGTGGGACAGCCAATACCCAAGACCTAGTTAAAGCCATTGAATCTGCTGGATACAATGCCAAACCGTTCAATGACAGTTCGCACACAGACTCCCTTGATGAAAAAGAAGCAGCCGATTGGGCATATTATAAAAAGCTGATGCGCGACACCATTATCGCACTCTCACTGGGTGTGCCTCTTATGATCTATGGTATTGCTATTGGCGAGATGACCGTAGCAACCAATACTGAGCGGCTCGCGTGGTTAATTGTTGGTCTTTTAACGCTTGCGGTTATGTTTTTCTCTGGTAAACATTTTTATATTGGCGCATGGAAAAGCTTTAAAAATCATTCTGCCAATATGGATACCCTCATTGCACTGGGCACTGGTACCGCATGGGTCTACTCAATGCTGGTTGTCTTTATTCCCGATGCTATTCCGCTAATGGCAAGGCATGTATATTTTGAAGCCACCGCCATGATTATTGGCTTAATCAACCTTGGTTTAGCGTTAGAGCTAAAAGCACGAGGAAAAACCTCAGAAGCAATCAAACGCTTAATCGGCTTACAGGCCAAAACCGCCACTGTTGTTAGAGATAACAAAGACGTTCAAATAAATATCGACCAAGTGTTGCTCAATGATATTATCAAAGTCAGACCGGGTGAGAAAATCCCCGTTGATGGTGAAGTAATCGAAGGCCACACCAGCATTGATGAATCAATGCTAACAGGTGAACCCATGCCTGTTGAAAAATCAGAAAAAGACGACGTCACCGCGGGTACGCTCAATAAATCTGGCATGATCCTATTTAAAGCAACACGGGTAGGAAAAGACACCGCGCTTGCACAAATTATTGCGATGGTAAAACGTGCCCAAAACTCAAAACCCCCAATAGGGCGACTAGCCGATGTTATATCTGCGTATTTTGTGCCGGTTGTCATGATTATATCTATCGTCAGTGCACTAGCATGGTTAAATTTTGGCCCTGAGCCCACTCTTGCCTTTGCAATTGTGTCTGCAACAACGGTGCTTATCATCGCGTGTCCGTGTGCGTTAGGACTTGCTACGCCAATGTCGGTTATGGTCGGTGTGGGCAAAGCAGCTGAGGCCGGTGTTCTTATTCGAAATGGTGAAGCACTGCAAACAGCTTCCAAAATTACAGCCATGATTTTAGATAAAACGGGCACCATTACCGAAGGCTCCCCCAAAGTCACTGACGTTATTTTAGCAAATGAGAGTGATGAAAAAACCATATTACAGCTAGCAGCCAGTTTAGAAAGTGGCTCAGAGCACCCTCTTGCGCAAGCAATTGTCGACAGTGCCATGGAGCAAGAAATCGAGCTGCTGAAAATAGACGCCTTTAACGCAATTACTGGCTATGGTGTCGAAGCCACGTGTAATGGTAAGTCGCTGCTATTTGGCAATAGTAAATTAATGAAAATGAAAGAAATTGAACTCTCTGACTTCACAACGAAAGCACAGGCCTTAGCGAAAGAAGCAAAAACGCCAATGTATTTTGCTGTTGATGGTCAGCTAGCCGCAATTATCGCGGTAGCGGACCCGATGAAGTCTGATTCACTTTGTGCAATCAAGCGTCTTCAAGCCAATGGTATCCGCGTTATTATGCTTACTGGCGATAATAAAGAAACCGCCTCGGCGATAGCAAAAAAAGCACAAATTACTGAATTCTTTGCTGACGTTCTACCTGAAGACAAAGCCAATAAAGTGCGCGAACTCCAACAACAAGGCGAAATTGTCGGTATGACAGGCGATGGGATCAATGATGCCCCCGCGCTTGCCCTCGCCGATGTTGGTTTTGCGATTGGAACAGGCACTGATGTTGCCATTGAAAGTGCCGACATCACACTCATGCGAGGCTCTCTTCATGGCTTAGCTGATGCCATTGCAGTGAGCAAAGCCACGTTACGCAATATAAAGCAAAA
This sequence comes from Pseudoalteromonas sp. MBR-15, assembly GCF_053628915.1. Lineage (NCBI taxonomy): Bacteria > Pseudomonadati > Pseudomonadota > Gammaproteobacteria > Alteromonadales > Pseudoalteromonadaceae > Pseudoalteromonas > Pseudoalteromonas sp. MBR-15. The sequence continues at coordinate 20,578 of NZ_JBRJHH010000001.1, read as the reverse complement.
CCTATTTGGTGCATTTATCTATAACGTGGCAGGTATTCCAGTGGCGGCAGGTATTCTGTATCCATTTTTTGGTCTACTGCTGAGCCCTGTTATCGCGGGTGCTGCGATGGCTTTTTCTTCGCTTACCGTGGTGACGAATGCAAACAGGCTTCGTTTATTTAAAGCACAAGATCACTAAGGAGCCACATTATGATAATTATTAACGTTATCGGTATTTCACTCATCGCGCTGATCATTTGGTGGTTTTGGCTGTATAAACCAAACAACGTTGTTGCAACTAGTACCGACGTACTCATTGAGGTAAAAGAAGGGGTTTATTCGCCTGCTTCTCTACAAGTTACAGCTAACCACCCAATAACCTTATCTTTTTTGCGAAAAGATCCGTCACCTTGCTCCGAAACACTGCTCATTCCCTCCTTAGATATAAGTGAACAACTGACCCTAAACAAAGTGACAAAAATACACCTGCAAAATATCCCACCGGGAGAACATGTTTTTCACTGCCAAATGCAAATGTACAAAGGTGTTATCACTGCAGTCGAATGAGATTGTGAGGTGAAAATAAAACAGCTTGGAGAGATTATTATGAGTGATTTAGAACATAGAGTCGGCGTAAAAGAAGCAAACTTAGTCGTTCGCAATCTGCGGCTGTGTAAAGTGACAGATGGAAATTGTGATGCACTCATAGAAGAGATTGATAGACTCTTTGGCATCGATGAAGTGAGCTACAATATTCGTGAAAACGTAATACACTTGGCCTATGACGCAACCCACCTAAACTTAGAAGGGATCGAAACCGTTATTCGCAAACACGGTGCCGATCTTCACAATGGCTGGTGGACACACACAAAAGAAAGTTACTACCAATTTGTCGATCAAAATATAAAAGATAACGTCACTCACAAACCCTGGAGTTGCCATGCAACCCCACCAAATAGGCACAATAAACATAAAGAGTAAGGTTTCCCCATGACAGGAAACCTGTGAATACTTTTACATGTTGTTAAATGAGTAACCGTTACTAATTAAGTAAGCCTTGATCTGGTCTGTCAAATTCGAAAATGGGGTTTAGTCACATCTGACCGTCGCAAATGTGCAAAAAGCGAACCTTCAGTCATAACTCGTTTATGCCCCAAAACGTTTTAGAACATCTCCAGATCTTATCTCAAGTATCTTTTAGTTTGACCTAGCTCTTCTTTTACAGCAAAGTGCTTAATCGTTGTTGAGTAAGGGATATACAATGTCATTAGAAGAAACAAAAGCTCGGTTACTAGCGGCAAATGACACAGCAGAAGAGCTGCTATCTCAGGTTAATGATCTATATGTTGAGGAAACACGGTCTGAAGAGAAGGTCTTGAAAGATGCTTTGACTCAGTTGCACAACGCAGGAGAGATTGATCTTATCAAGCTAGTAAGAGGAGTTGATAAAAGCTTCAGCGGTCATGATTTTTTCAAAATTCTGCATGTCTTTGAAAATGTTCTACCTTCATTAGATGCAAGTATTGAAGATGTCCTCCGTTGCCTGCTACACCTCACGCAACAGGCTGGTAGAGACTTGGCTATTGGTGGAGTCTATAGGGCTTTTCAACATTTCTGTAGCGTTGAAGCACATCGCCCCAGAGATAGTGTTGAATTTATCCTTGCACAAACTGACCTAAGTCAATATGCCCCTTTTCTCTCTAGTTCAATTCTCGCATACGACTCAAATTGTGTGAACGATGCTATCCAAACTGCAGAAAACCTGATCGCGAATAAAAATGAGATGGTGAGAAGCCAAGCCTATTTTATTTTGGGCAGGCTTGATGTGGGTGAAGATCAAGCTAATGTCATTTGGGAGCTACTTAGTGGAAGTGGTGAACGTGAAAGTGGCTGTTGTGCTTCGGTAATACGGGCAACAATTAGCTTTGGTGATGCATTCCCATCTTACTGGCCGCGAATTGAAGAGTTTCTACTCATATTTGTTGAGGATTCTCCTCCAGAGGTTCTCTATGAGATATCAAATATTGTCGCCTTTATGAGAGTTGAATTACCAGAGGGTGTTCTAAGGCTTCTGCTAAAGCAGTTCGCCAATGTTTCCACTGAACACAAAGGCATCATAGACAATATCGATCATATATTGGTCAACTTAGTCGGAAAAGGAGAATTCCCCCAAGCCGTGAAGTTATTGGAATCGATTTTGACTGCTGGCGTGAAGTTCCCCCAACTAGCTTACTTTTCCAGTGAACTACTGAGCAAGCATCAAAAGCTACTTAATCATATTGTCACAAAGTGGTTTTTGTCTGGTGATCCTTCACTTTGCCATAGTATTTCAGATCTACTTCATGACTTTACTGACAAACATGTCGAGTTAAAGGCTGAAATGGCATTGCTGGGTGATAAAGTGAAGCAAATATTTGTTAGCCATAAGGCTGTCGGTTGGCTTTTTACGTGCCCTGTAGTGGCGGCAAGCTTCATTTTATCTATTTACGAAACAGCTTCAAGATCTACTCGTAAAGAGCTTGAGCAGATTTTATATGACCCCTTACTTTTAAGTTATCCAGGGGAGCTCAAGCGATTCTTCCAATCGTGCATTGATATAGGCTTTCAAGAACACCCATATGAGCTGTTACTTGGTAAGCTTCAGGCTTATCATTCTGATATTGATAAAGTTTCTGGACTAAAAGAGTTGATGGCACCCAGAGAAAATATAAGCGCTTATTGGAAAGAGTCCAACAAGAATATGCAGGCAGCCTACGAAAATGCATCAAGGGGATCGATTATCGATTTGATAGCAACGAGGCAGACGCTATTATACGGTAATAGCTCAATTTACTACATACATCAGGGGGATGGAGAGCAAGTGCGACAAGAGATGCAAATGCAGTCTTTTTCCCATTCAACTGAAATGCCAAGGTTAAATGTCTTAGATCCAGAGTCACTAGATTATATTTTACGAGTTTACCGTTGTGAGAGAATGAAAAATGAAGTTAATTCTTAAGCAATACTTAGCCTCGTTGAAAGAGCGCCAGGAATTAGATGCTGTCTTACCCGATTTATTGAGTAGTATGGGAATGAACGTGTTCATTTCACCGACTCGTGGGGTTAAAGAGTACGGTGTTGATATTGCAGCAGTTGGTCAATTGCAAGATGACGAAGAAGAGTCGGTTTATCTATTTTCTGTGAAATCAGGAAACCTGACTCGTGAAACTTGGAGTGGACAATCTAACCAGTCATTGCTTCCTTCGCTACAAGAAATCCTATTCGGATTTATTCCCACACGCATACCTCCTCAACATAGCAGTAAGCCAATTGTTATCTGTTTATGTTTTGGAGGGGATATTAATTCCGGTATTCGTCAAGAAGTCACTGGGTTTGAAAATTATAACTCCCGGGATAAATTAAGATTTGAAGAGTGGAATGGCGATAAGCTTTCAGAGCTTATTCAACAGTACTTGCTGAAAGAGGAGCTGCTGCCTAGCTCCAGCCAAGCTTTATTAAGAAAGTCCTTGGCTTTACTTGAAGAGCCCGAAAGTTCAAGCAACCATTTCTCAGTATTGATTGATGAAGTTTTGTCAAATACCACTGATACCGATTCTATTGCATCGTCCATAACTCGGATTAACGTTTGTTTATGGGTTTTATTTTCATGGTGTCGTGACGGTGATAATTTAGAAGCAGCATATCTTTCATCGGAACGTACATTACTGCTGGCTTGGGATAAAGTTAAAGGTCACTACACAGGAAGGAACAAACTCTCAAAATCATTCGATAGTATTATGGATACGTATCAACAAATTACTGACTGTTATGTCGACCGATGTTTAATTCCATATGTTGGACTTAAATACGCGCTCTCTCATGCGGTTCATTCGCCATGTTCTATCGATGTAAATATTAAGCTGTTTGATGTGCTAGGACGTTTGGCCGTCAAAGGTCATTGGGTTTTAGATTCACTCTCTAAGAGTTATGCTAAAAAACTACCAACAGATGGGGAGACTGAAGAGCAGAAAAGATTACGGCTTCGCCTTAGGGAAGTAACTAGTGCAATTAATCTCTTAGCTATTAATAACCCAATACTGTTGTCCCCGTACAAAGACTCACAGGCAATTGATTTTGGTTTAGCTTTAACTTTGCTTTCAAATAATTCAGAACTTGATGGTTTTGTGCAGAGCTGGCTATCGGCGGTGGTCGATAAGTGTATTTTCGCTTTCGAGTGTGATGGCATGTATCCTACAATGCACAACTCTTACGAAAAGTTGCTTGAGCATAGAAATAAAGATAAGACCAACAGCAACTATAAGAATAAAGTTACTGAGGCTAGCGTCTTATACCCGCTGTTAGCTGTTTTTTGCTCTTTGTATAAACTAGATTCAGTAAACCAAGATTTAGAAAAGTTTGCTAAAGATAATCTTATACATAGCACGTTACAGTATTGGTATCCGAACCAAAATAGTGAACAAGTTATGTATTCTAACTCAAGTACGCATGGTTCAGCATCAACAGACTTTCCAATGAATGGAAGCGCGGCGCTAGAACATATAAAACAAGAGTGTGTCAATGCTGATTCCTTCAAGAATATGTCAGCTGTTACTAAGGGTAAAGCTCCTTTGGTACTAACAGCATGTCGCTGCTACAGATACCCCGTTCCTTTTCATTATATCGAGGATTTTCTCAATACATCGGAGTAAATAGTAAAGTAGTAGGCTTTTGCGCTCTCTTTGCGGAACTGAAATACATGATTAGTAGAGATAGCCATATTTCTACTAATCGGTGTTAAGCAAAACATATAACTCATATGTCCAAAAGTGAGTTATTGTCTCTTGAACGCTCGCTTGAGACTTTTGTACTCTAAAGTTCAGTCACTTACTTTTTAATAGGTCGCATACTGGCAATATACCTTACTGCCTTCATCTTCCTATATTTGATATTACAGTAGCAGTTCAATCCCAGTATAAATAAGAACCAAATTGAGGACACGTTTCCTGCCACTTTTTGGCTTATTTATTATCTATGCATGAAGTGAAAACAAGGTAAAAACATCATTTTCAATAAAAAATATTGAAATGTATTGCTCCCCACCTCTCCACTGTATACCTGAAAGTAGCCCCACAACACTTATCTAAATTAAGGTCATGTTTATTGATAGATGAATTGCACAGCAAGTTATCAGAGTGGCTCATTTATATTACACGCTGATGGCTTTCAGCTATTCAAAATCATGATTGGACTTCACATCTAACAATTCGCCAGTCTTAGCTATCTTAAAGAAGATATTTTTCTCATTTTGTTTGTTTTCTGCTTTGACAACATAATAGCCCTCTTCAACATGGACTATTGAGAGCTTATCGTTTGCTACCTCTTTCCATGAAGCATCGAGTTTACCAACTTCAAACCCATAATCCTTAAAAGTCATTTTCTTGATTGACTTGGCAGTAATATTCATTGCTTTTTGGTCATTAATAAGGTCATGGCCACTGTGCGCCAACGCCCCAAAACTCAATAATGCAATGCAGATTAACGCTGTTGTAATTAATCGATTCATTACTTTTCTCTCCTGGTTCTTACTTTTACCATGTGTTTAATTATGCCGTTTATTATTTTAAGCCAATCACTTCATATTCACCCTTAACAAGGAGCTGTACGGCAATTGGGTTATCTGTTTTATTTTTCCAGTACCAACCGTGTGAACCGGCAAAGGGAGCGGTGAAGCTTCCTTTCATTTCATTACTGGTGGCAATCGTATAGCTTTCAAAATACCCCGTTGTGTCACCTTCTGGTTCACCATGCAAATCAAAATACAATGGCTCACCCTCTGTTAACCATTCATAGGTCATTTTGGCATGTTGGGGCATTGCAAACTTATATTCAACTCCTCTACCTGCAGGAACGATTACTTCAATGATCTGAAATTCATCGCTGCCTTTATTCCCTGTCGGTGATTGACTTGGTTGTGCGTCTGTCTCTGCAGCTATCGCAATGCTGGTTAGGCCAAGCTTATGGCCAATACCCGTTGGGTCAATGTTATATTCGGCCGGAAGAATTAAAGTCACCAGAGCAATGGCCGCAACAACCGTTGACGATACGCTCGCTATAATTAAGGTCTTTAAACTCACTGTGTGTTGCATACTCATCTCTTTTTTTATGTGTTAACTAACGAAATAACCCGTTAATTGAAAACCAACTAACATCACACCAGCACTCATGAGTGCTGTATTTGTTAAGGTCGAAAAACGTTGGAATGATGGAAAATGTCGCCACGCATTTATGGCAATTAAAATAAAGATAAGCGCTGCAAATTGCCCCAATTCAACACCAATATTAAACGCAATTAAGTTAACTAATAAACCATCCTCTGGTAATTGAAACTCTTGTAACTTCGTCGCTAAACCAAAACCATGAAACAAGCCAAAAATCAGCACCGCTGCTTTTGTATTGGGTTGCCAGTTAAAGCAGCGTTTAAACCCACCTAGGTTATCAAACCCTTTGTAAATAACAGAAAAACCGATAATCGCGTCAATTAAGTAAGCATTAACGTTAATATCACCCAGTACACCGAGCAAAAGCGTCGTACTGTGACCAAGAGTGAACATCGTCACATAGAGCAACACATCTTTACTGCGATATAAAAAGAAAGTCACACCGACTAAAAATAATAAATGGTCATAGCCTGTGATCATATGTTTTGCACCAATATACAAAAACGGGACAAATTGTATTCCCTGATTTTGCTCTAAAAATGCACGGGTGTTGTCATCTACACCATGTGCCAACACATCAATACTGACGAGCCCAAGCACTGCAATCAAAAAGAGTAAGCTCATTTTTAATAGCTTATTTTGCATTCCAACTTCCTGTACATCTAATTCTTTCAAGTAATACGCCTTTCAATTTTTATCACATGTTATAAAACGCAGATAAGCCTGCTTGGCCAACTAAACTGTTATCTATACTTAAGTGGTTTAACATTAATTGCAACGTTTGATTTACGTTTTCTCCTTTATAACGTTATCTTCATCATTTGCAGTAATGACTGTTAATTCAACCGACTTAGAAATAATTTCCTTCATCAAACAAAAGTTCAGCACTCCTTAATCGTGCAAAAAAAAGCCGCTTTTGATGGTTCTTCTACACAAAGCCTGCTATTTTTTAATCAGTTAGTATCCAAAAAATATACATCACCACATTTACTGCGAGGAGTGCTCAAAATGTGTGCACGGATTTCACTTATATCTACAACTATTTCAATCGCTTTAGCCTGCTCTTTGCCGTTAGCTTTTTCTGCAAAAGCCGAACAAAAACCTAACAATGCCAAGGTCTACCCATTAAAAGAAGCGTTCTTCGGTGAGCAACATGTCCATACAGGTGTGTCTATGGATGCGTTTATTGCGGGTAATAGACTAACGCCTGATGACGCCTATCGCTTTGCTAAAGGCGAAGAAATGATGGTGAATGGCAGTCTCCACAAAATAAAACGACCACTTGATTTTGTTGCTGTTACAGATCACTCAGAGTTTATGGGAGAAGCCTTTAGCCTAATGAATGAAGGGGCACCTGGTTACGACCACGAAATAGCCGTTGCTTTTCGTGAAGCTCCAGATTTAGAAACGGCATTAAAACTTTATAATAAGTACGTATTAGCCCCATTAGCAGGCGGTGGAGAACCTCACCCTGCATTTTTTCAAGGCCAAGAAGCCATTAAATCTACATGGCAAAAAAATATAGAAGCCACTGAAAAGCATTATCAACCAGGTAAATTCACTACCATACATGCCTACGAGTGGACATCTGCTCCTGGGGGGGCTAACCAACATCGCAATGTTTTCTTTAGAGATAACAATGTCCCTGATATGCCTTTTTCATCAAACGAAGGGGCCGATCCTGAGCAGCTATGGGCATGGATGCAAACACAACGCGACAGTGGCAAAAAAGTGTTCGCAATACCACATAACTCAAATGAATCGAAAGGCTTATTATTTGCTGAAGCAAGTCTTTCAGGCGTACCCGTAAACAAAGAATATGCTGAAAAACGGGCCAGTATGGAGCCACTCATAGAAATGATGCAAGTTAAGGGTAATTCAGAAGTTATACCCAACTTTTGGCCCAATGACGAATTTGCAGACTTTGAAAATGCAGTGTCAATTCAAAAGTTTAATGGTCGTGCGTTCATAAAAGAAAACTATGTGCGTTATGGACTAGGACGCGGCATTAAATATCATGCAGAGCTTGGAGTTAACCCTTTTAAATATGGGTTTGTTGGCGGAACAGACAGCCATAATGGCACACCAAGTAACGTTGAAGAAGACAATTACGCTGTCGGTAGTCACGGCTATGCCGACCAAACAGCCGATGTACGTTCTAAGGCAATGCTTGAAGGCGAAATGCTGATTGCAGACTCCAGTCCTGGCGCGTTGACTGCTGTGTGGGCTAATTCAAATACGCGCAGTGCGATTTGGGATTCAATGCAAGCAAAAGAAACCTTTGCCACCAGCGGCCCACGTATGAAAGTCCGTTTTTTTGCAGGCCAAGGGTTCAATAAAAGTTACAAAAATTACACCGACCTTGTAAAAGATGGTTATGAAAAGGGCGTGCCGATGGGCGGCGACTACAAAGGTAAAAAAGCCCCTGAGTTTTTAGTATGGGCAATCAAAGATCCTATTGGCCCAAACTTAGATCGTATCCAGATTATTAAAGGGTGGTACGAAAACGGTGAGATGAAAGACCACGTTTATGACGTTGTAGCCTCGGGAGATCGCCTAAAAGCAGATGGAAGTGTTACCCCTATTGATGCCCCTATAAATCTTAAAACGGGTGAATTCAATCAAGTAAAAGGGGCTGTTGAACTTATGTCAGTATGGACAGACCCTGACTGGGACCCAAATCAAGAAGCATTTTATTATGTGCGTGTTTTGCAACTGCCAACAGCACGTTGGACGTTATATGACGAAATAAATGCCGGTGTTAAATACCCAGATGATGTAAAACGTCAAATTGTAGAACGCGCATGGGCCTCACCTATTTGGTACGAAGTAGAGTAAGTATAATTAATGATTAAACGTATTTTAAAAGAGCCTATTACTCATTTTCTGGTATTAGGCTCACTCTTATTTGCAGCATGGAATTACCTTGCACCTTCGCAAGAATCAGAAAACAATGAGTATGTAATAGTGGTCGATCAAGCTAAGTTTGATCACCTAAAAACCCTTTGGAAAGCGCAGTGGAAACATGAACCTTCGAATGAGGATATTGCTGCCATTCTTGAGCGACATATTCGCAAAGAGGTATTTTACCGTGAAGCGTTAACCATGGGTCTTGATCAAAGTGATGAAATAATTCGTACGCGACTTGCACAGAAAATGGAAGCAGTTGCCAGCGATCTCAGTAATTTAATGCAGCTCCCTTCTGAGCAACAACTTAAAGAGTTTCATCAAGCTCGCCCAGAACTGTTTACCATTGCGCAATCATTCGCGTTTGAGCAAGTTATATTAACGCCACAAGAGGCTCAAGAGCCAAAACTGAGTGAAATTCGCGCCCAGCTAATAGCAAATCCAAATACACTAAACAGTTTTGAGAATCGCCGTTCAGTGCCTAACAACTGGCCACTCATGCCTGAAAACACCCTCAAGAATGCATTTGGAGGCACCTTTGTTGAGCAACTCGCTAAGCAGCCAACAGAGCAATGGGTTGGGCCCATTGAGTCTGGTTTTGGTTTGCACCTCGTTAAAATTGCCAATAATACCCCCGAACATTTAGCCCCTTTCAGTGATATTAAAGACTATGTTTTAGAGCAGTATAAATACTATGCAGTCATCGAATCACAGCAAAAAATGTTCGAAACGTTGCTTAAAAAGTATCGCGTTCGATTGGAAGCTGACACCATTCCGACGGAAATAGAGCAAGAGTTTGCCGCATTATGAGAATGAAAGTATTTTGTTTTACCTTGCTATTAATATGGGGAAGTTCAGGGTTTGCACATGAAATTCGCCCCGCGTATTTACAAATTAATCAAGTGACTGAACACGAGTATAATTTACTTTGGAAAGTACCCACTAACAATAACTTAGTGCAGAATATACGCCCTGTTTTCGAGCCTCAGTTTTCACTTTCTCCATTACCGAATCACATGGTAATAAATGGATTTGTATTGTTTCAATATCGGTTAACTGCCGATACAGAACTTGCAGGAACAACACTGACAATTGAAAACCTAAACCGCACCACTATCGATACTTTAATCAACATAAAATTGTTGAACGGGAGTCAATATAGTTTATTAATGAAGCCGAATGAAAATACGCTTTCGATTCCAAGCGAAGGCAGTATTTGGCAAATCATCACCTCTTATACAAAACTCGGAATTGAGCATATTTTAGAGGGCTGGGATCACCTGGCATTTGTTGCAGCATTGATGTTAATTGTTAGAGGCTGGGTCACGTTATTTAAAACAATCACCGCGTTTACATTAGCACATTCAATCACGCTCGGTTTAGCAACATTTGGTTATGTATCACTGCCACCTCCTCCCGTTGAGGCACTCATCGCATTGAGTATTTTACTGATTGCAGCTGAATCAATACGTATTAGACACAATCAACACAGCCTAACAACAAAATGGCCTTGGTTAGTCGCATTTATATTTGGTTTATTGCATGGCTTTGGTTTTGCGGGAGCACTAAAAGACATTGGCTTACCACAAGTCGATGTGCCTGCAGCTCTCTTGTTTTTTAACTTAGGGGTTGAGCTTGGCCAATTGTTTTTCATTACCGCTATTTTAGGCACAGTTGCCATTACTAAGCACCTTATTAAAGTGCCAAAACCCGCGGCTACGTTTGCGGCATACGGTATTGGTAGCCTTGCCTGTTTTTGGCTTATTGAGCGTATTGAAGGTATGTTTTTTTAATCGTGTTTAACGTAAGGCATGTTATTTGCCACTCTCTCAGCGAGAATAAATAAAATGCCTTACGTGCACCCATCAATCATTATTCACGGTGGTTAAAACTTTGTGGCTTACCTAATAGATAACTTTTTAGTTGTATAACAATGCAACTAACAGAGCGATATAAAAGTTTAAACAACTCGGTTATAAAGAGTGAGCGTTAAAGTCTAGATCTATTATTTATAAAATTGATTGTTTTGAGCATACAAAGCTTTGCTTCTGATTTAGCTAAGTTGTTGCACACAACACACCCCTTTTCTGGCTTAAATTCATTTTCACTTGTCGATATACATTGCTTATAAAGATTGCTTGCATCTCGTCGCTGAAAACGTCGTTTATTAGCTTGGTTATACATTATAACGTTGTTTGAATTAAGCCCTTTTATTTCACCTTCCCCCTTATAACCTTTAGCATATATTTTGCCTCCAAAAATAAGTCCATAAGCAAATGCTAAAGCGAAGCCTAATATGCATAGTAAAGCTGTAATTTTTATCATTTTTTTGCGCTCCCCCAGTTAGAACTGAAAAATATTAAAGCACAAAAAAACATCATAAACTGTGCAGCTTTGTGTAAATACAGCTTCTGAATTAGGGTCAACCTTACCGCACAAACTATCTGTTCAAACAAATACTAAATCGCGCTCCACCAAGCGTTGTCGCATGTGAAATAATTATTTCCCCCCCATGCAATGTAATAATTTTCTGAGTGATAGCCAGCCCCAGTCCCCAGCCAGCAGCGTTTTTACCTTGCGACTGGGTATAAGGCAAAAACAAACTATCTATCTTTTGCTCTGTAACACCTGCACCATCATCATCGATATGAATATAAAGTAATGAAGGTGTTTGTTCGAATAGTATATTCACTTCATTTTTTGCGTACTTACAGGCATTATCAATCAAGTTTTTCAACGCTCGTGTGAAAAGCTTCTCATCAACACATGCTTCAACTTTTTGCACATGATTGAAATCAACCGTAATCTTCTTCGCGGTAAAGCTTTGAAAGTAACTTGCCAGTTTTTCAGCAATGAAAGAAATATCATGCACTTTTGTTACGATATGCGGTTGTTCATGATCTAAGTATGAAAATGAAAGATATTCTTCAACCAAAGACTCCATCTCATCTAGATCTAACTCTATTTCAGAAACCATTTTTTTTGGATCGCTATTTGCGAGTGTTTCGATTGCAAAACGGATCCTTGAAATGGGAGTTCGTACCTCATGAGATACGGTATCAGCTAACTCCTTTTGTAACGCCATTAAACGTGCTAATTGATTAACCATATTAAAAAATGCATGATTCACCGGTTTAAAAAAGCGCCCTTTGTAAGTGGGTAAAGAGTTTATATCACCTGTTTGTGTAAAAACCTCTGCGGCACCTTTTAACTTATTCATTTCTTTAAACAAAGGATAGAAGCCTGCAAGTATTAATATCCCCATCAAAATATAAAAGCCGATAGTGTAGCTAGAGTTTATAAATTTAGGTTGAATAGAATAAGGACCAAGCCGCAATATAAAGGGTGTTGAGGGTAAGTCACTGTAATAGTAATGACCATGATCACCAGTCATTGCTATGACTTCTCCTGCACGAAGTTGAGATAATATCGAGGGGGTTAGGGCTAATTCGTCTGAAGACATAACCCTCGCATTCGCAAGCTGCATGCCTTGTTTACATGTGTGCTCTTTACATAAAGCTTGCATCATACTATTCACTTCAGTATGAGGGACTTGAACTGGCGAATAACGTTGATACCAATAGTCTGCATATAATATAAAGCTAAACACCAATGCAATTACCACGACCGCATAGCGGCTATAATAACTAAGCATCAACCTTCTCAACAGCGAGCATGTAACCTTGTCCCCAAAGTGTGTTTATCTTGCATCCTAAATCTACTTTAGAGTTAATCTTCTTTCTCAAGCGACTGATTCTGCCATCTATCTTTCTATCTAACCCATCGTGCGGTTTTCCAGTAAGGTTGATGTAGAGATAATCTCGCGATAAGGCTTTGTTTTTATTCAATGCTAATAACCATAAAACATCGAACTCATAACGAGATAAACGCACAGTCTCATCAATTAACACAACGCGACGTGTCGCTTTATTTAGAATGAGTTTGCCAAGATGCATATCTTCTTGCGACTTATCGACACGTGGTATATGACTGCGTTGTAAGGCAGCATTAATTCGGGCTAACAGTAATTCTGGTTTAATTGGTTTGATGATGTAGTCATCCGCCCCTAGCTCAAAACCACGCAATTGATGTTCATCTTTGCTCAATGCAGATAAAAAGATAAAAGGTCCATCATAATTTATACGAACCTGTTCTAGCAACTTAAATCCAGTAGTACCTGGCAACATAATGTCGCATACGACTACATCAATATTGAGTAATTGCGCCTCTAAATCCATATGCTCCGTACGGCTAAAATGCGTCACTAAAAGGCCATTTGTTTGTAGGTAGCTAATGATAAAAGACGCAAGCCGCAAATCATCTTCTATAAGGAGTACATGGGCATTTTTATACTTCATTTAAAATACACTCCAAACGCGTCGGTTAACGATTCTCACGTCTTTATTAAGCCTTTGAAGTTCAATATGACGCGTTTCTTTCATATTCGGAAAGTCTGTCGGGATTAAATTATATTGCCTACTCTGCGCTAAACTTATTTGCCGTACTTCGGAATACGAGAGCTGGGTACTGCACACCAACATTGTGTCTCTTTCAGACAAACACACTTCTGTGGGGTAATTTAACTGCCAACTAAACACAAACGATGATTTGCAGTTAGTGTCTTTTTCTGTCAGGCAAGTAGCAGGTCTAATGACAAACGTTTTTATAGGAGGTGTATTTTCTGCACTGACTTTAAAGCTGATAATCAGAACTATAAACAGTAGGCCTCTAGCTAAAAAAATATCAGGTTTAATCATTTAAACCTCCACTTAACACCTAAAAAATAGGATCTTACCGCTACATCATGAACAATTGGACTATGTCGTATCTCTGCTCCCAAATATTCATATCGAAAAGCTGCCACTAACCATGCTTGAGCTGATAATGGATAGGCTAATTGTAGTTGGCTATGAACATTTATGCTGCTTTTAGGTGCGTAACCTACTTGTTCTGTATCCGTAGATTCTATCCCATAATAGTAGTCGACAAGTTCTGATGACTTAAAGGTTGCACCCATCTCAAACTCTAACGCCAATTGCTGCCACTGATAATTAGTTTTAGCAAGCGCATGCAATTCCTCACCATTGTGACCCACAGAAACATCTTTCAACAACGCGACTCTTAGCTCAATCGGACCATAATATCGCCATGCAAATCCCGCATTATAGGTAAGCTTTGTCTGTTCCTGTTCAACCAAAATAGCGTTACTATCTTTTTTTTCATCATCAGAATCGCTCACATCAGTCTCTGGATCAGGGTGTGCAGAAATAGTAAGAGGTGGAGAGAGTGCAGCCGCTAATGAGCGGTATTTTGGAGAAAAATACAAGCCGTCCATATTCAGCATAGATACCAAACCAAAGGCATAACGCGGTGTCTCTTTCAGATTCCAACCTACAGTCGTATTTTCGATATACAGATAGTCTCCGTAGTAACGTATATCAGGTAACACCAATAAATGAATATCATCATCCGTTATTATCGGTGAACTAATTTCTCCATAGCCTATAGCTGCACTCAGCTGCCAGCTATTTACCGGAACTGTCTCAACCCTAAAACTATCATCAGCATGAATAGGCAAACCCACTATGAAAAAAAACACAATGAATATCACCAGAATGCTTTGTTTAAACTTCATCATATGCTACTTCATCACTTTGTCATCGAAGCAATAATTAAGTACTAATTATACCTATTGCTGCGTTTTTTTAAAAATAACCTAACATTATTAACAACACTGTCATTATGACAATCAGCAGATTGACAATATAATTTATTCAAAACAATACAATTAAAAGGTATAACAATCCAAAATAGCACGATATAACTTTGTCTTTTTGTACAAAATTACACACCTCCCCCTCAATGACTTAAATAACAAGCTATTCATTGTTTTTTGAAAAAAAATTACACAAACTTGGACAATTATCTTTTAACAAATATGCATTAATAGCCCTCGTTGAATTTACCTAAAATTTACATTTTGATTTGGGTACACATAAAACTAGGAGCTAAAAAATGAATAATAAAAGCAAGATAGCTATATCAGTAGCAGCTGCTTTGTGTACTGCGACCTTAGCGGCAAGTACCATAGCGCAGACATCTTCACAAACAACAAAACAAATTCCTGACTTTTTAAAAGAGGTTAAAATCACGCCAGAAATGGTTGAAAGTAGTAAAGCGAGAGAAAAAAAACGTAATCGTTTTACAGGTGAAGTTGAGATTTCATCACCTGCAGCTAATGTCAATATTCATCGTGCACTCCCCAGCAAAGTTCCATTTACATGGGATCCCGCTATTCAAGGTGAACATACCTTTATCGTTGAATTCATGGATCAGCCAATCAGTACTTATGATGGTCGAGTACCAGGGCTTAAAGCAACGAACCTGCGCTCTATGCCAAAAGTGCCGGTTACACTTGCAAACCCAAATGCGTATAAAATAAATACAAGTGATCCACAAGTCATTGAGTACAACAACTACTTAGCACAAAAACAACATACCCAACTTGCACAAATTTCTCAGGTTATTGGTCAGACAGTAAAACCTAAACATACCTATAAGTTCGCACTTAATGGCGCATCTATGGTTATGACTCAAGCACAAGCGCAACGTGTTGCAGCCCTTGATGGAGTTCGCAGTGTTAAAGCGTCTAAAAATTATCAACTAATGACGGATGTCGGCCCTAAACACATTAAGGCAGATAAAGTATGGCCACTTGCTAATAATAAAACGCTAAGCACTAAAGGCGAAGGTGTGATCATGGGGATCATCGATACGGGTGTAAATACCGATCACCCTTCCTTTGCGTCAGTAGCAGGTGATGGCTATGTACATACTAACCCGCGCGGTCGTGTTTATGGCGACTGTGAAGTCGAAGAATTTGCATCGTTATGTAACGATAAACTGATTGGTGTTCGCTCTTATGATGTGATTACCGATACTTATTGGTCATCAGCTTACCAACCAGAATATGAGTGGTATGAAACACCTGAACACCCAGTTCGCCCTGAAAACGGTGAAGACTATCAGGGACATGGTTCACATACTGCATCGACTGCGGCTGGTAATGAATTATTCAATGTGCCGTACCATATTTCTGAATTTGCAGAAACATCAGATGGTATCCCAACAGATTTAATTTTTGGCCATATTTCGGGGGTTGCGCCTCGCGCAAATATCATTTCATATCAAACCTGTTTTGCCAATGACGGCTCATTTGGCACTGAAAGCTCGCCAACAGCACAGTGGCAAGGCTGTCCAGCTGAAGCATTAATCGCTGCGCTAGAAGATGCAATCCAAGATGGTGTTGATGTAATTAACTTTTCAATTGGTGGCGGTGAAAGCTCACCGTGGGAAGATCCTGTCGAAATGGCCTTTTTATCTGCGCGTGAAGCAGGTATTTCTGCGGCATTGGCAGCAGGTAACAGTGGCTGGGAAGTAATTGACCATGTATCACCATGGGTAACAACGGTTGCAGCAACGACGCATGGTCGTGAAATTGCCTATAGCGAAAAACGCCTTGAAGCTATGAGTGGTGGCGATACAACACCACCTACAGATATTGTTGGCAAAGGCTTTACTGAAGCATTCACAGGCAATTTAGTGTTAGCCAGTATGTTTGGTGATGAAAACTGTAACAGCCCATTCCCTGAAGGAACATTCACTGACGATCAAATTGTGGTTTGTAAACGAGGTACTATTGCTCGAGTAGAAAAAGCCGTTAATGTTAAAGCTGGTGGAGCTGGCGCAATGGTTCTATACAACGGCGACTACACAGAAGACAGTGTTATGCCAACCGACCCTTACGTAATTCCAAGTATTTTAATTGACTCGAATGCAGGCTACTCACTGGTGAATTGGCTAGCAAGTGGCAATGGCCACATGGCAACCATTTCAGCGTCATCAATGGACGTAAGTGAAGGAACAGCTGACTTTGTGGCTGACTTCTCATCACGCGGGCCAAGTCGCACAACACCGGGTTCAATGGTCCCTAATGTCGGGGCACCTGGTGTTAACGTATTTGCCGCATTTGCTGATGATAAGCCATTTACAACGTCACCATTCACTTCTGATTACTCTCTGCTGTCTGGTACTTCAATGGCTGCGCCTCATGTCGCAGGCTCAATGGCACTCTTAACCCAATTACACCCGGATTGGACTCCAGCTGAAATTCAATCAGCATTAATGACAACAGCGCATGGTGGCACATCAACTATCAACTATTGGGGTGAAACAGGTCCAGCAGGTATTGATGACTTTGGTAGCGGTATTATTGACGTTGAAAAAGCCGCGAGAGTAGGCCTAGTTATGGATGAAACGGCTGAGAACTATCGTGCTGCAAACCCTAATAATGGTGGCGATATTTCAGCATTAAATGATGCTTACTTATTCAATATGAATTGTGAGTTCAACTGCACTTGGGTTCGAACATTTAGGGCAACTGAAGATGGTACATGGTCTATCGATATGATGGAGAACGATGCCAATGGTCTTGAATTACTCGACTTAAAAGCTCATCCAGCACACTTCACTCTGAAAAAAGGCGAAGTACGCAGCGTCATGTTTACAGCGTCAGTTAAAGATATTTCTAATCCAATAAATTCAACTAAAGATGCTTTGTTTGAAGGTATGGTTACTATCACGCCTGATAACTCACAGATGCCGATACAAAAACTACCTATGCGTTTACAATTTGGTGGTGATGGTCTACCAAATAATCTAAATACAGTCATGCATCGCCAAACAGGCAGTGTCGTAACACCGGCTTTATATACAAAAGAAGTCGGAGATATTCGCATAAATGGTTTAACAAAAGGTGAAGCTCGCTACCATTCTTTAGTTCCACATACTGACAATGGTATTTTAGACCCAATAGCAGTAGAAAACTCTGAAGGTATTGAGGTCATTCCATTTACAGTTCCTGAAGGTACCAAACGAGTTATTTTTGAAATAAGTGAGGTTGTAGACCGCACCATCTTTACTGAAGTTGCAATGGATATTGGTAAAGACATCAATGGTGATGGAAAAGTGCAATGGTTAGACGAAGCTATCTGCTATTCATTCACTTATGATTATAATTATTGTGCGATTGATAACCCTGAGCCAGGCCAATACTGGGCGATGGTAGGTAACTATACTTTGTATGATCCAAACAATCCGCGTGGTTTAGATAAACCAGTTGAAATGGTAACAAACCTAGCCATTATACCTGAGGAGAACAATCAATCAGTTAACGTCAATATCGAAGGAGAAGCCAACGGTATCGACGGTTACCGTCTAAACATGAACTGGCAGCTAGACGATGCTAAAGAACACGACGTGTACTTTGCAACACTTGAAATGGGCCGTGATGCTAGCAATCCAGGTGATGTAGGTGTTATGGGCCTGCGTTTTGAAAGACAAGGTGCTGATTTTAATGTGAGCGCAAGCCAAGATAAAGTTAAGACAGGTGATGTTGTTGACTTTTATATCGAAGCCCAGCCAAATATGACTCTCAGCGATCGTAATTTCACACTCACTGCAACTTTGCCTTCGGGAATGAACCTATCAAAAGAAAGTATTGATGTAGAAGGCATGTATGCTGAGATGACAAAAATTGATGGCAATACCATTACCATCAGTGGCATTCAGCCTTCTGAAGCGCTTACACCACGTCAATATATTTGGTCAACAAGTGAAGACAATGCGATGTGTCGGATGCCATACGACGATGGGGATAGCAAAAAGAATTGGTTTGACCTAAGCTATTACTTCTATAACCCAACAGCGATTGAAGGTAACGTTTGGAATGACTTCTATGTTGAGTATTGGCAGCTAGGCTTAGAAGGTATGTCGTTCTATGGTAACGAATATAACGATGTATTTACGATTAACCCAGCAGGTTTTGTATCGCCATCGGGTAGTTTCTATCAAAACTACACACACACCCCTATGGAATTCCTACAGTTCCCGACAACGATGGTTGCACCGCTATGGAATGCTGCCGCTTCAATCACACCAGGTATCGACTTTATGACAGGTAAAGTTAATGGTCTGTTTGTAGCAAATACCATTAATAACGAACTCATTGTGCAGTGGAATGGCGCATACGCTTTCGATTTTTGGACATGGACCAGCGGCTCTTATAGCACTCAAATGATTATGAAATCACAACCTGATTTTGATGAAGGGCAACATGAGATTTTATTTGGCTATGATCGCATTGACGAATCATTACAGGGTAATGGCACCATTGGAACTCGAGGTTATCATGGCTTCTTAAACCCATTTGGACCTAATGAAGGCTATATCGCACAAACACTTGCTTACAACAATGTCGATGACACTGTTGCGCCAAATGTTCTCGTGTGTGGTGATTACTCGGGCCCTGAACGCTCTACTATAAAGCTTAATTTCAAAGCACTTGTTAATAATAGCGCATCAGGTCAGGACCAAACTATCTCTGTATCAAGTGCATATGATAATTCTGAGACAGTCACTGAAACCTTAGTGCTTGCTGGCAATGGCAATATCAAGATTGGGCAATTTAATGATGCAACAATCGACGAAAACACAGCACTAGAAGGTTTAGAGGTTATTTTCTCTGCAACAAATAGCACCGAAAAAGTGATTTCGGTAACCGGTGAACATGTCACAGCAAATATTGATGGCAATACCTCTGGGGCTTTAGTCGACATCATACCTGAACAAAATTGGTATGGTGACACCTTAGTGACCGTTTCGGTTGCAGATGCAACAAATAGCAACGACGTGGCTAGCGCTTCATTTATGCTTACAGTTACCTCTGATGGCTTAAACAATATTCAGTTAAAGCCAATGCAAAATATGACAATGACAGACAACATGAGCTTTGATATTAATGTTGAATACACTGACATGCAAAACGATGCCAATATCATTACCGTTGCAGGTGATCACATCAGCGCACGTATTGATAATCATGAATCAGGTGCCAAAGTTACTATTACACCTGAGCAAGGTTGGGCGGGCGAAACTGAAATCACCATAATGGTATCAGACAGTGCAAACCCTGAAGATTTTGCCACGACTAGCTTCATGTTAAACATCGCTGAACCTGCTAAGTCAAAACCAGAGCTTGAGCCTGAAACGAAGAAAAATTCTTCAGGTTCATTAGCTTGGTTACTACTAGGATTACCTTTTGTGTTCAGACGCAAAAAGTAAGTGAAGGAAGTTGACATTCCACACCAAAGCCGAACTAAGTTCGGCTTTTTTCATATCTCATCACCTAGCTTTATAAATACCCTAACCAATAATATTAGATCAACCCAGGGACCAAAACCTAACACTTATCTGAGACTTTATTTTCTTTCAATGAGCTACTCGCTTTACTGAAATGAAAAACTGTTTTTATTTACGTTGGAATTAGCAAAATACACATTGTGTAGTGGTCAACTAATTTTGGCCACAGTTTTAGAATCTTGATATCTAACCTCAGATTCATTCGGCGCTAAACCAGCATTATAATGATGTGGTCT